>CAYYIV010000010.1:0-66715 GCA_964472095.1 uncultured Pelagibius sp. | reverse complement strand
CAACGCGCTTGCGTTCCGTCACATCGGTAAAGGTGATGACCACACCTTCGACGCTCATGCCCGTCATGGCCGACAGGGTCTGCCCCATGAGGGTCACGAGCCTCTGACCCTTGTCGCCCACGACAATCTTGGCCAAGATGCCCTGAAGCAGGGCAAGCGATTGGAGCGGCTGGCGGAGGTCATGGCTCGCGGCGGCGAGAAAGCGCGACTTCGCGACGTTAGCCCGCTCGGCCTCCTTCTTGGCCGCCTCCAGCGCCATAGCAACGCGCTTGCGTTCCGTCACATCGGTAAAGGTGATGACCACACCTTCGACGCTGTCGTCATGGGTGCGGTATGGGAGGATGCGGCGGCTGAACCAGCCATCCAGGATTGCGACCTCGTGTTCGATCGACTCCAGGTTCCGCAGCACCGATTGGGCATCGGCAACGACGGATCCGTCAAACGCCTGGGAGCTGAGGTCAGAGAGCGGCCGCCCGATATCGCTGGAAATGATGTTGATGAGTGATTTCGTCGCCGGCGTGAAGAAGCGGATATTGAGGTGGATATCGAGGAAGAGCGTCGCGATATCAGTGCTGTAAAGTACATTTTCCAGGTCGTTGGACGTGCTGCGCTGTTGCTCGAGGGTCTCCTGGAGCTGGCTGTTGAGCGCCGTGAGCTCCTCGTTGAGCGACTGCAGCTCCTCCTTCGACGTCAGCAGTTCCTCGTTGGTCGACTGGTATTCTTCGTTGACGGAGAGCAGCTCTTCGTTGACCGACCTCTGCTCGTCGCCCGAAATCTCCAGGCTGCGAATGGCGTCTTCCAGCTCGCTCCTCGTCGCTTCGAGCTCCTGCTCCAGTGTCGCGATGCGCGGGCGGTGGCGTGCGGAGGCCGGCTTCTCCGTCCCGCCCGCCTGCTTCGGATCGTCGATGAAGCAGACCAGAAGCAGTTCATCGCCCTCACTGCGAATCGGTTGCACGGCGATGCTGAAGAAGCCCGACACACCGTCGCGGTCGGCCCGCCCGCCGGGGACGACGACACGCTCCTTCTCCTGGCTTGCCCGCTGGATCGCCGAGCGGACCTTGATCCGCATTCGGTCGCGCACCATCGCAAGCAGATCGGTCGTCGGATGTCCCGGGGCGACCCGCAGGTAGCGGTCAGTCGGACCCAGGGAATAGAGGCATTCGCACTTGCTGTTGATCAGGACCGCAGCCGGCGCATAGTTCTCCAGAACCGCCTTTCTGCAGAGTTCGGCCAGCGCGGACTGGCGCGCGGGAACCGAGCCGGCCAACGCCCGTCCGGGCTCACGAAAGCTTTCGCCGGTGTGCATGGCAAAGCCGCCCTGTCCCGGCCGGCCGGGGGCGCCATGCCGATAGACGCGCGCGGGCTTGGAGACCACTTCGAAGCGGTCGTCTCCTTCGCCGACCGTCTCCGAGCTGCCAAGCAAGAGAATGCCCCCCTCCCGCAGCGCGAAATGGAAAAGCGAGATCACCTTCGCCTGTGCCTTGGGCTGCAGGTAGATGAGCAGGTTCCGGCATGAGACCATGTCGAGGCGGGAGAACGGCGGGTCAGCCAGCACATCCTGCACCGTGAAGACAACAGCAGAGCGCATTTCGGGCGTCACCCGGTAGCCTCGGTCCTCTTTGGTGAAGAACCGGGCCAGGCGCTTGGGCGATACCTCGACATCAATGGACTCCGGATAAACGCCCTCCCTCGCTGTGGCGACGGCGTCCGCATCGACATCAGAAGCGAAGATCTGCAGTCTTATGTGCAGATTTGCGGCCTCGATCTGCTCCTGAAAGAGCATGACAAGGGAGTATGTCTCCTCGCCGGTGCTGCATCCGGCGATCCATATCCGGACGGGCTGATCGGGGCTGTGGCGACGGATCAGATCGGGAATGATCTTATCCGCCAGGACGTCGAACACCTTCGGGTCGCGGAAGAAGCTGGTGACATGAATCAGCAGATCCTTGGCCAGAAGCTCGAGCTCGCGGGAATCACTTCGCAGAAGCTCGATGTAGCGATTCATGCCACCTGTCCCGATCGGCACCATCGCCATGCGTCGCTCGATGCGCCGTTGCAATGTGCCGGTTTTGTAGAGCCGGAAGTCGTGGCCGGTCTTCGCTCGCAGCAGGTCTATGATCTCATGCAACCAACGCGGTTCCGTGTCGTCTTCAGGCAAGCCGTTCTGCTTGCCGATATGGGCGGCCTGCCGGTCATATCTGACGATTGCCCCCGCGATCTCCCCTGCGGGCAGCACAAGGTCGACCGTTCCGCTCTTGATCGCGCTCCGCGGCATACCGTCAAAGTCTGCCTCGTCCGGATCCTGCGCGATGACGAAGCCATTTCTTTCCTTGACGACCCTTGCGCCAAGGCTGCCGTCAGCGCCCATCCCGGAAAGGATGACACAGACCGCGCGCTCGCCGACGTCGTCCGCCAACGAACGCAGCAGGAAATCGAAGGGCAGGCGCGCGCCGTGACGCTCACTCGGGGTGGAAATGCGAAGCGCGCCGCCCTGGATCGAAAGATAGACACCGGGCGGAATCGTATAGACGGAGTTGGGCTCAACCAGCACACCGTCGGTCGCCTGCTGCACCGGCAAGGACGTGTGAGCGCCCAGCAGATCGACCATCATGCTTTGGTGTGTCGGATCGAGGTGCTGAACGATGACAAAGGCCATGCCGCTGTCCGCCGGCAGCGCAGCCAGGAACTTCTTGCAAGCGTCGAGACCGCCCGCGGATGCCCCCACCGCGACGATTGGAAAGTCGCCCGGCCGCCGGGGGTGAGAGGGTCTCGTCGTCGCGCCGCGGCTGTCTTTCGGTTCGGCCGCCTGTGACCTCTTTGCGCGGTCGCCCCGCATTCCCCGGTTCTCCTGAAACGATCGTCCCGCATGGGTAGGAGTACCAAAGGTAGCACGATTTGCTTAGAACAGCGACTGTTAGCTTAGAACAGCGGAAGGCCTCCACTGCCGCTTCATGGTCGCAGGGGCCGACGGAAAACCTGTCCGGCCGTGACGATTGGCCTGCCGGCGGAAGGATGGCCCGCATCCGGATTACGACCGGGCGCGCGGCTTGCGGGGCTGGAAAGTTTCGCCGGAAGGCGGGGCAACCTTCCTCCTCTAGTCGCGCCAGAACGGCTTGCCGAGATCAATGTCATCCTCATCGGTGAGCGCGCCGGTCCCAGCGCCAACTGCGCCACCGATGGCTGCGCCCGTGAGCGGCGCACCGACCAGCGCGCCGCCGACGAGGCCGACGCCAGCGCCTATTCCACCCCCGCTGAGGGCGCGGTCCGATGTGCTGCTGCCGCAGGCGCTCAGGGTAAGCAGCGAGAGGGATAGCAAGGCAATCACGCAAGTCGATTTCATGATCTGTACTCCCAATGGCAGATTCGCGAAGCGATCCTTGCCGCCATCGTCGGCGGCAGCGCCTCGTCACCGATATCGGCCACACTGACGCCAGACTCCAGCCCCCGATAGAGCCGGCTTATACTCAGGTAGAACCGCCGTCGGGGCCATTCACGGCAGCCAGCCATGTTCGCGATAGTAGCGCTCGGCGCCTGGATGCACCGGCGCGCCGCCGGTCCTGTCGACCATCTCCGCAATGCTCAGCACCTGGAAGGCGGGGTGCAGTCTCCGGAAATCATCAAAATTGTAGAAGACCGCCCGGGCGACCTCGTAGGCCACAGCGTCGGACATGCGGGTGGTGGCGACAACCACTGCACGAACCCCGAAGGTTTGGACATCCGCCGCATTGGCGAGATAGGTGCCCCCGGGAATCACGGTGCGCTCGTACTCCCCATACTCCATCAGCATCCTGTCGATGGCCGGCCCGCTGACATCGACCAGAGCGCCGTGACAGGTAAGCGTCGCATCACGAATGAGTCCGTTCGGGTGACCGACCGAGTAGACAATCGCATCGAGTTCGTTTGCGCAGAATGCCCGGTTTTGTTCCGCCGGCGAAAGCTCATGCACCGCTGCAAAATCTTCCCGCTTCAGACCAAGAGCCGCCATCACGCGCTCCATGCCGACCCTTTGCCGCGATCCGGGATTGCCGATATTGATGCGACTGCCGCGCAGGTCCTCCACCGAGTGGATTCCGGATTGCTGGTGGGCCACCAGGGTCAGTACATCGGCGTGTCCGGCGAAGAGGACACGCAGATCCTTGGCGGACTGCGAGGCGGCGAACCGACCCTCCCCGGCCACGGCATCGGCGAGAACGTCGGAGGTCACGATGCCGATGTCGACGCGGCCGCCACGGAGTGCCTCGATGTTGGCGGCAGGGCCGGCCGAGATCTCCTCGGCGCACCGCAAATCATGGCGCGACGTATCGAGATTGAACAGCCGGCAAATCGAAGCGCCGAGCGGGTAGTCGATGTCTACGGGATTGGCCGTGCCGATCACCACGTCGGGCCGCCTGGTCACCTGCGCGCATCCCAGTGCGATCGCCGCCACGACGGCGAGACTGCATAGCGTGACTGCCAGGCGCGGCAGGATACGGCCGGCCGGACTCGTCCTAAATTGCGAGTTCATATTCGAGGGTCTCCCCCTTCAGCTCGACCAGGGCCTTCACCCAGTGCTGGTCGGCGGCGTAAAACACGCTGCCGGCGTAATAAGGAGTGATGATCTGATACCGGCTGGCGCGCAGGTGTCCTCGTGGCGTGGCGACCTGCTCCTCGCCCAGCAGTCGGGCGACCAACCCGACCTCGCCGCCATGCTGGATGTCGATCAGCCTGGTCTCGCGAACGATCCGGCTATCCCACAGCGAATTTGACGTCAGCAGGTCTGCTGCCGCGAGGAAGGGCCCGTCCTCACCCACAATGCGAAACCCGCCTTCGACTGCGGCCCCCGACACCTCCATGAGTGCGCCATCGTGGTCCGTCTTGCTGGTGACCGATACAAGGCGCCCGGATTGCCACACCTCCTGCGCATTGTGCTTCAGGCGGAAGATGTTGAAGAACAAGAACCGGGCCGTGATGTCGATATGGGTTTCCACTGTCAGGCGGTTGCCGTCCGACCGGAACACGACCCTGTGCTCGCCGATCGAAGAACCCTGCCACAGGGCGCGAAAGCGCAATTCACTGCGGGCTGCGGCATAGGCAAAGGGAGCCGGCCCAAGGAACGGCATCATTGCGGCAGCGGTGCCCCGGACGATCATCTGGCGACGACTTATCCCGGCGCGATGTCTCGCATGGTCGGCCAGGTGGGTCACTGCATCTTCATGGCGGAGTTGAAACCAGTCCGCTGCGTCAGCCCGCGCTGTCCGCGGCAAATGCGGGACCTAGATCCTTCCGAGCAGCAGCAGCACGACCAAGATGATGAGAACCAGCCCCAATCCGCCGCTTGGGTAATAGCCCCATCCTCGGCTGTGCGGCCACGAGGGCAACACGCCGATCAAGATGAGCAGCAACACGATAATCAGGATGGTTCCGAGACTCATTGCACTCTCCAAAAGTCGACCGAATGTTTGTGAAGTCTCACTTCCGTCTCCCAAACACCGCGAGCAATCCACCCCCGACGGCCGCTGCGATGCCGACGACGAAATACCACATCGTCTCGTCACTGTAGCGGCCGGTCATCGTGCTGGATAGTTCTTCCAGCGGGGCGGTCGTCGAGTTATACGCAACCCCCAGCAGAACCAGCCCGATCGCGAAAACGACCACACCGATAATCCGACTTAATGCCATGTGGAAAACTCCTGTCGCCGTCCGCCGCGCGCAATCTCGCCGGCCCCGGACTTCATCTCAGTCAACTCGACGAAGCCGCATCATTGAACAACGCTCAGGGGCCAGCGTCCCCGACCGCAGGGAGACCGGGAGCCGGGGCGTCCCGGCGACCCGGCACGCCCCGGAGTGGCTACTGGCCAGCCCGTTTAACTGATCGGCGGGAAGGGATTGCGGGACGTGCCGCACCCAAAGGCATCCTGCGTCGGGGCCATCTCAGGCCGTGCAGCCGAAGGGGCGTTACGATTGGTCTGGTAGGCCACCATGACCACTCGGTTCTGCTCTTCACGAACACCGTCGCCGGTCGGCAGGATCAGGTCGGTCTGACCCATGGGTATGATCCGGGTTTCCACGCTTGCCGGTAGGCCACGGGCACGCAACGCCGCGACCACTGACTGCGCCCGGCAGTCGGAAAGCCCGTAGTTGTAGGCACTCGTCCCACTTGAGTCGGTACGACCCATCACGTCGATCCGGGCCGGCTTGATCGTCTCCACCTGGCGCAGGATCTGGTCGAGCGAGGCTGCCTGTTCCGCAGCCGTCTGGTCGCCGACGCTATCCTGCCCTGGCCGCAACAGATCATAGCGGTCGAAGGCGAAATTGATGACGCTGACCCTGCAAAGCGTGCCGCTCTCGTTGTAGCCGCTCGGGTCCTGCATACAAAGTGAAGCCGTCGACTCTTGCGACGGCGCTACGACAGGCGCCGGCGCCGGTACCGTTACCGCCGCGGTTTGCATGGTGGGGCCACAAACAGCCGCTTGGCTGTACTGCTGCTCGGATAGCTGCTCGATCCAGCAATCGTACTTCAACTGCTGCACCGCCGCCGCACTTGGGTTGCTTTGCTTGTTGTCTGCGATCCAAGGCGCCAGATTGGCGCGCATGTTTTCCGCCGACTGCTTGTCGGCCCCGTGCAATCCCTGGGCGCGATCACCGGTCGCTACGGTCCAGGAGTTGGGTTGCTCCATAACGGAGTTCTTGCCGTTCGCAGTGTCAATCGCCTTCAGATAGTACAGATCGGCTGTACGGTAGTTGCCTTGCTCGTATTCGTCGTCGGCGTTCTTCGTATAGCCGTCAACCAGCGCCTGCTGAAAGGGATCGGCCAGCGGCGGGAGCGCCCTGGCCGTAGCCTGATCGCCACCGACGACGAAACTGGGCCCGATGTCGGAACAGGCACCGGCGAGCATGGCAACAGTAAGACACGGAAGGACTTTATACATTTTCATTGAGTTGCCCCTTCTCTTCTAGGCATAATTCTTTGCTTTATTGATGTTTAGTTCCGGAAAAGATAGGGTTTCTTTGTGTTTTCGGACAGCGTCGGAATATACTCATAAGAATTATTTTGCCGTTCCGCAATGCGCAGCTTCTCCTCGCCAATTACTGCTTTGCGCCTCCGCCGGCGGATGGGTCAGGGAAGGATGTCTGCTGCGGTCAGCACCATCCAATGATCTGGCCTATGACCCAGCCTATGAACTGGCCTACGTCCCTTCCCCAGCTGCCTGCTGATAGATGAAGTCGTTCTTCATGGGGTAGGTCGACGTGTCCCCCTTACTGAAAGTAACTTGGTAGACACGTTGCAGATTGTTCGGCGCGCGAAAACCCTCTGCGCAGAGCCTGAAGTAGGCGTCCCAGCGCCGCCTGAATCCCTCGTCGAAGCGCATTGGATCGAGGGCTTGGATTTTCTGCCAGTTCTTGTTGAAGTTCTCCGCCCAACAGTCGAGGGTCAAGGCGTAGTGACGCCGCAAGTTCTCGATATGAAGCACTTCCAAGCCGTATTTGGACATCAGCCTGATCGTCTTATCGATCCCGGGCACATAGCAGCCGGGAAATACGTGATGCCGGATGAAGTAGTTCGTTTCCCGCCTTTCCTGGTGGCCGATGAAATGAAGGACGCCGATGCCACCCTCGTTCAAGCCGCGCGCGATGCTCCTGATCCAGTCTTCCAGGTATTTCTCCTGAGCATGCTCATAGACGCCGACCGAGACGTAGCGGTCGTATTGCCGACCGTCGGCGCCGAGCGCGCGGTGATCCCGCTCCAGGATACTGACTCGGTCGCCGAGCCCTTGCGCATCGATCATGCCCTGCATGTAATCGTTTTGCGCCTTGACCAAGCCATAGTTGTCGACGACCGCGCCATAGGTCTTTGCGGCGAGCAGGGACAGGTAGCCCCAACCGGAGCCGACCTCGACCAGCCGGCACCCGGGCTCAAGCGCCAGCTTCTTGCAGATGTGGGCGTACTTGTCGTGTTGTGCCTGGTCCAGGGTCATCGTGTGCTCGCCCCAGTAAGCGCAGGTGTACCCGAGGGTCGGACCCAGCACGACTTCGAAGAACGCGTTCGGCAGATCGTAGTGCGCTTCGGCATTTGCCTTGGCCTGCGCCGCCGTGCGCGCATCGTGACGCACCTTGTGCCACCAGTTTCGCAGAATGTTCAGGGGATTGGTATGTGGTCCGCCGGCGTTCTTGGTCGCTAGGTCCTCGGCCACATGTGCATCCAGCTTCACAAGCGCTGCGATGTCGCCATGAATGTCGATGGTCTGGTCGAAATAGGCATCCAGCAAACCCATGTCGGTGAACAAAGCAGTTTGCACTTCGGCCCCGATTGTCTTGAACCGGATGAGGAGTTCTGGCTCTCCAGGGCGATTCTGGTAGATGCCGCCGTCGGAAAACACCACCTCATAGATGATCGGTGAGTCCTTGTATCTGCTGAAGGTTCTTCGCAGGGCCATGCGTAGCGGGGTGCTCAGCCACCGGCTGAAGAGCCCGCTGGAAGTCCGCTCAACCCGTTTGCGCCTGCTCATCACTATGCTCCTCATGTGCTTTCGAGGCCGCTCAGGAAAACAACTTTTGTGAAGTTCGTCGACTATGGGGTGTCCTGTCTCCGCCCAGGAGGTCAGGTGCTGAAGCTCAGCATGGCTTTAGAGCAAAGATAAACTACCAGAGAAAATTCTTGAAGCTGACCGAGATTGCCTTCACCGACGCGTTGAATGATGGATCCCGGCCCGCAGCCGGAACACCCACTGGTTCCCGCACCTTGCGGTTGGCTGCGAAGCAATGGCCTGGCTCCGGGCGCCAGATCACGCCCCGCTTATAGGTATTTCCCGAGGCTGTCGCAGCCCTTCCTGAACAAATAAGGTTGCCTTGGCTAGCGATACCTAAGTCCACGGAGAGGAACGTCGTCATGGACAAGGACCGGATCGCGGGAGCGGTGAAGGAGATCAAGGGCTCTGTCAAGAAGACCATCGGCAAGGTGACAGGCGATGCCAAGCTGCAGTCCGAAGGCGAGGCCGAGAAGATTGAAGGAAAGGTCCAGAATGCTTTTGGCGGCTTCAAGGACGCGCTGAAAAAGTAAGACGCGCGAGCGCCCGTCAACGTGGCAGCGGCTCCATCGCTATGGTGGGGATGCGAGCCAGGCAAATCCAGCTGTGAGAATGGCGTCAGACCTTGCCGGTACCGCAATGACCGGCATCACGCCTCTTCTCGGCGGCGCGAGAGCATAAGCCACACCTCAGACGGTAGGTTTCGCCAAGGACGATGTGCGGTCGCCGGGTGCCTCACTAGTATGGGTGGCCGCTTGGTCGCCGCAAGCCATGAGCTTTCGGTGATCCGGCCTGGTATTGAGCATGGATCAGACAGGACAAGGGCACCAGGACGATGAATCGCAATGTTCTCTACCTCGTCATCGGTGCGCTCGCCGCCGTCGCAGTGGTTACCGGATATTTGCTCTATCAGGAGCAGCAGAAGACCAGCGGCATAGAACTCAACCTCGACAAGAATGGTGTATCCATCGAGACGAAGTAGTTCTGCAATTGCTGGATCGAACCGCCCCAGGATCGCCGGAGGCTATATCGTTTGAGATTCAGCACATCAAAGGATGCACCTCCTCCCCAATTCCCGGCAAGCCTGTGACTTCACCTTGTTTCTGTGTTGTAGGGCCGTGCCATAGCGATGTAGAATTGAAGTAGTGGTTAGCAGGTGGCGCTAATTTGTCGCATTACGAATTGCGGCTCAGTTTGCTTCTTAAGCCCGCGCCTGAGTTAAGATTCCACAAGACTGATCACCAGGACGTTGAGACGATAGCCGAGGCTGCGAGCGGTTACACAATTGGTTCCGTTGGAACTGCTCCCCGTCTCATGCGTTGACTCACGGTTCTGGTTCTTCCTGGGTAGGGATTGGAATGTGTCCAGCCTCACCCCCTTAGTCCGCTCAGCGGTTGGGGTGCAGCTGACGGTGGCTCTATCGCCTCGCAACGCGGCGGTGGGAGTGTTGGATATCCCTGCCTTGGCGGAAAGCGTTGCCGCGGAGCGTCATGGCCGGTTCTCCCTGCCGTCGCCGTCACACCGCAATGCGCGCGATGATGGATGAACTACGTTAATCGCCAGGCCGCAGATCGGTCCACAGAACTTCGGATTGATCACGGAAGGTCGGAAAGCCACCCGAGGAGCCCACTCGACAGGAGCGCACCATGCCCACAATTGAGATCAGTGAAGCCCCGAAGGGCGGCCAGAAGTTGTCTGGTAAGATCGAAAGCCAGGGGGTCTTTCGTCATGTTCTGGCATGCGTGGACACCTCTGCCTTTTCGCACGCCGCTTTGGCGCACGCGTCCGCGATCGCCTCGGCGATGGACGCGCGACTGACGGTGATGCGCGTTCTCGAGCCGGCGGCCAGCAACCAGGCCCCCACGGACCCGGTCGAATGGACACTGCGCCACCGCGACGCCGAGAACGAGGTGCGGCACCTTGCAGCGCAGTTCGATGACCTTCGGACGGGCGCGGTGGTGATCGATGGACTGGCCGCGGAACGCATTTGTGCCTGGGCTTGCGATCAACGGGCGGACCTGACGGTGTTGGGCGTCGGCGGCGACAGCCACTGGCAATTCGCCGGGTTGGGCAGTACGGCGCGGCGCGTCGCGGAAGCTTGCAAAGGGTCGGTGCTGCTCGTCCCATCGGCCGGTACCGGTGACGAGCCCCTACGGTATCGCAGAGTAATGACGCCGCTCGACGGCTCGTCGCGATCTGAATGCGCCCTGCCGATCGCGGCTGGGATCGCGGCCGCTCACGACGCCGAGATCGTGCTGGTCCACGCGGCACCGAACATCGAGCTTACCGAAACCGGGCCGCTCGAAGCAGAGGCCCTCGCACTGCGCGACCAGCTACGCCAACGCAACGAGCGCATTGCCGAGCAATACCTGCGGGGGGTGAAATCCCGGCTGCCACGCGCTCAGGTTTCCATGCGAACACGGGTGTTGGCGAACGGCGATCCCCGGCACGCGCTCGCGCGCGCCGTCGAGGAGGACAATGCGGATATCATCGTGCTGTCCTCGACCGGACTCAGCGGGCATTCCGACCTGTCCGTGGGCAGTGTCGCCGACTATCTGATCAATCACGTCGACAAGCCCATTCTTCTCGTTCGAAGCTATGAGTGGCAGCCGCTACGGATCCAGCGATATGCGGAGCGCACGCAGGCCGTGAGACTGCCGAGTCGGGCGCAGATGTGACCCTCGCCGTCGCGTCGGAAAGCGCCGCAGCTCCGAACCAGGCGCTCGCCCTCGCCGCCGCCGCGCTGAGGGCGCGCCACGATATCGCTCGGGGTTGGCCTGAGCCGGCACCTGCGTGGGGTCGACTCGCCGAAGTGGTTTCATGGCTGGACCGTGCCCGCGGGTGCTGTGTCGAGGCGCCGCATCAGGCCGCGAAAGCTTGCGAGTGGTTGCTCGATAACGAGTTTCATGTCCGCCGCGCCATCCGGCAGGTGCGCGAGGACATGCCCGCCGCCTTCTACCACCGCCTGCCACGCCTTGCCGCGCCCGAGTTCCGGGGAATACCGCGGGTCATGGCTCTGGCACACGGCATGCTGGACACCGCGCACATGCAGGTGAGCCTCGGGGGGGCCGCGGACTTCATCAAAGCCTATCAACAGGACGGTCCGCTGACGATCGCCGAGCTCTGGGCGTTTCCGGCGATGCTGCGCCTCGCCTGCCTAGAGATACTCGTGCTCGCCTTCTCCGAACTCCTGCCCGAACTCGAGGCGCCGTTCGAACCGACCCCCGGGCTGGCTCCTCGCGAATCCCTGGACCCGACCGAAGGCGTCTCCCGGGCGATCTCCGCGCTGATGGCGGTGTCGAATACCTCCTGGAAAGCCTTCTTCGAGGAGGTCAGCTGGGTGGAGGGCATCCTCCGGGCCGATCCCGCAGGGGTCTATCCACAGATGGATTTCGACACCCGGGACCACTATCGCAAGGTCGTCGAGGAAATCGCCGCGGGCGCGCGCGTCAACGAATGGGACGTCGCCGAGACGGTACTGAAGCTGACCCGCGCCCATGCAGGTGCACCGCGCCGCGGACACGTCGGCTGCTGGCTGGTCGCCGAAGGCCGGGCGGAACTCGAGCGGACCGTCGGCTTTCGCGTCAGCCCCGGCAGCGCGCTGCCGCGCTGGGCAGTCGCCCACCCCGGCATCGCCTACGGCGCTGCGCTGGCGAGCTTCACTCTGGCCGCTCTCGCGGTGCCGGCCTTGCTGCTTGCCTCACTCGACGCCGGCGCCTGGGCCTGGATAGCCGGGATATTCCTGTCGCTCACACCAGCCCTGATCATCAGCGTCACGCTGACTCACTGGATCGTCACCCAGTTGATGCCGCCCCGAGTGTTGCCGAAACTGGACGTCGAGCGCGGCCTCGGCTCGGACTGCGAGGCGGCGCTGGTGATGCCGGTGATCATCCGGCAGGAAAGTGAGATCGGGCCGCTTATCGAGCGGCTGGAGAGCCATTGGCTGTCAAACCCGGATCCGCTGATTCACATGACACTGCTGAGCGACCTCGCGGATGCCGACAGCGAGCGGACGCCCGAAGATGCGCCGATCGAGGCGGCGTTGGTCGCCGGTATCCGGCGGCTCAACGCGCGCTACGCGGACCGGACGCCATTCGCACTGCTCCACCGGGCTCGCCGATGGAATGTCGCCGAAGGATGCTGGATGGGGTGGGAACGCAAGCGCGGCAAGCTCGAGGAGTTCACCGCCTTCATCCTTGGTTACAAGCCCGATGCCTTCGCCTTGCGGGAGGGCGCCGTCGACGCGCTCCACCGGACCCGCTTCGTTGTCACACTCGATGCCGACACTATGGCGCCGCCAGATGCGATCAATCGGCTTCTCGGGGCGCTCGCCCACCCCCTCAATCGGGTCGAGTTCGACACCAAAACAGGAACACCGCGCAGGGGCTATACCTTTATCCAGCCGCGGGTCGAGATCTCGCCGGGCGCCGGCGGGCGCTCGCTCTTCACCCGCCTCTACACCGGCGACACGGCGATCGACATCTACAGCCGCGCGGTTTCAGACGTCTATCAGGATCTGTTCGGCGAAGGTATCTTCACCGGCAAGGGCGCCTACGACGTCGCGGCCTTCCATCAATGCCTGCACGACTGCGTTCCGGAGAACGCGCTCGTCAGCCACGATCTCTTCGAGGGCCTGCACGGGCGAGCGGCGCTGGCCAGCGACATAGTATTCTATGAAGACTTTCCCCCGAACTACCTCGCCTATGCCCGCCGCGCCCACCGCTGGATTCGTGGCGATTGGCAGCTGCTGCCCTGGCTCGCGGGGTCGGTACCCCTGCGCAGCGGTGCACGCGCGCCCAGCCGGCTCTCTTTGCGCGACCGCTGGAAGATCCTCGACAACCTGCGCCGCAGCCTGATCCCCCCGGCACTGGTCGGCTTCGCGTCGGTCGGATGGCTGGTGCTGCCGGGCTCGGCCGAGATCTGGACAGCATTGACGGTGGCCGCACCCGGCGCCTACCTGTTCACCGATCTCGTAACCAACCTGGCGCGCGGCCGGCGCCGCGGCGCCGCGCGAAGCATGCTGCGCCAACTGGTCGACCATGCCGGGCGCTGGCTGCTCGCGATCGTCTTCATGGCCTACGAGGCCGTGCTCGCAGTCGATGCGATCGGGCGAGCCCTGTGGCGCGTCTTCGTCTCGCGGCGGCGGCTGCTGGAGTGGCAGTCGGCAGCGCATGCGGCGGTCCATCTGGCCGACCGACGGGTCGGACCCTGGGCGGAGATGATCGCCGCGCCCATCCTCGCCTCGACAGTCGCGCTCGCCCTCGCCGTCGTCGATCCCGCCGGCTTGCCGGGGGCGGCGCCGCTGCTGCTGCTGTGGTTTGCTTCGCCTGAGATCGCCCGCTTCATAAGCAGGCCGGCGCGGGAGGTGGCGGAGACACTGGGGTCCGAGGACCGGATCTATCTGCGGCAGGTCGCACGGCGGACATGGCTCTTTTTCGAGCGCTTCGCCGGGCCCGACGAAAACTGGCTGCCGCCCGACAACTTCCAGGAAAGCCCCCA
Source organism: uncultured Pelagibius sp. (assembly GCA_964472095.1). Classification (GTDB taxonomy): domain Bacteria; phylum Pseudomonadota; class Alphaproteobacteria; order Kiloniellales; family Kiloniellaceae; genus Pelagibius. The sequence continues at coordinate 52,712 of CAYYIV010000010.1, read as the reverse complement.
TGAGGAGATCGCACACCGGTCCTCTCCAACCAATATCGGTATGCTGCTCCTGTCGGCGCTGGCGGCAAGGGACCTCGGATATATCGGCCTGCGCGACCTCGCAGCGCGGACGACCTGCACGCTGGATTCCCTCGATCGCCTGGAGACCTACCGGGGTCACACGCTCAACTGGTTCGAAACGAAGACTCTCAGCTCCCTCGAACCCCGCTACGTCTCCACGGTCGACAGCGGTAATCTGGCGGTGAGCCTGCTGACATTGCTGGAAGGCTGCCGCGAGGCCGCCCGTGGGCCGGCGATGACCCCGGCGCTGTGGAGCGGCCTCGAGGACTCAATCCGCCTGCTGCGCGACGCGGCATCGTCGCTGCCCGCGGCACAGCGGATGGCAATCCTCGACCGCCTGGATGCGATCCTCGATCGGCTGCCGGCGACCCGCAGCGCGCCGGCGACGTGGCGAAGCGCGCTGTTGGAAATCACAGCAGGCGACTGGTCGGCAATTCAGACGCTGGTTCCGCAGGTCCTCGAGCAAGCAAAGCTCACCGACCCTCACGAAATCCACCTGTGGCTGGAGCGCAGCGACCATCACCTTGCGACGATGCGCCGCGACCTCGACTCGCTGCAGCCTTGGTGGGCATTGGTCGACACGCTGCCAGGGAGCCTTGGCGCCATGGCGCAGTATGTGGACGCGCTCCCGCGGCCGGATGCGGCCCTCGACGGAATTGCAGAGCGGATCACCCGCGCGCGTACTGCCTTGTCGGTCGCGGCTCCGGCCGATGCTGGCGGCCGGCGGTGGGTCGATGAGATGACGACGGCGCTCGACAGCGGGGCAGCCGCCTGCAGGCAGCTATGCGAGAACTTGGAGAGTATCGCCAAGCGCGCGCGCGAGCGCGCCTTCGGGATGGACTTCCGCCCGCTTTATGACACGGAGACCCGGACCTTCTTCATCGGCCACAACCTCGGCCCGGATAGGCTTGACCCGCACCACTATGACCTGCTGGCAAGCGAGGCACGGCTGGCAAGCTATTTCGCCATCGCCAAGCGCGACGTGCCCGCGGAACACTGGTTCCACCTCGGGCGCCCGATCACCGCGGTAGGCGGCACCCTGGCGGCGCTCTCCTGGAACGGCTCGATGTTCGAATATCTCATGCCGGCACTCCTGTTGCCAAGCGATGCCGGGCGGCTGCTGGGACAGAGCGAGCGTGCCGCAGTTTCGGCGCAGCGGCGCTATGGCGAGAAACTGGGCCTGCCCTGGGGCGTCTCGGAGTCCGGCTACGCCGCCCGGGACGCCGCGCACCGCTATCAGTATCAGGCATTCGGGGTGCCGGGGCTCGGCCTGAAGCGCGGCCTGGCAGAGGACTATGTGGTCGCACCCTATGCCAGCGCACTGGCACTTGCCGTCGCGCCGACAGCGGCCGCAGCCAACCTTCGACGGCTGGAAAAGCTCGGACTGCGCGGCCGCTATGGCTTCTTTGAAGCGGCGGACTTCACGCCGGATCGACGTCCGGCGAAGGGCGGTTTCACCGCGGTGCGGGCCTACATGGCGCATCATCAGGGCATGATCCTCGCCGCCATCGACAATGCACTGAACAACGGGGTTCTCATAAAGCGATTCGGCAGCGAGCCTCACATGCGCTCGACAGAACTGCTGCTGCAGGAGCGTGTACCCTGGGAGTTTCCGCCCGAGCAGGCCACGGAGGCAGAAACGGTCGTCCCCGACCTTGCCCGCAGCCCGACCCCGGTGCTGCATGGCTGGACCGCGCCGATGGAGCCGGCCCCGCAGTTTCATGTCATCGGCAATGGAAGCTTCGCCTCCTGGGTCACCGGTGCTGGCGGCGGTGCGCTGTGGTGGCACGATCAGGCATTGACGCGGTGGACCGGCGACGCCCTGAGCCGGCGCGGCGACGCACGCCTATATCTCAGCGACCGCGAAAGCGGCGCGGTATGGTCGCTCGGTGACAGCGCGCCGGGACCCTCGATCGAGACAAGGTTTCACGCGCACAAGGTCGAGTTTCACGAGCGCGCCGAAGGCCTTTCGACCAGTCTCGAGATCGTGGTCGCGCCGGCCGACGATGTGGAGATCCGCCGTATCACACTACTGAACCACAGCGGCGAGACACGCGAGATCGATGTAACGAGCTATGCCGAGGTAGTACTGGCGCCGCCGGCGGCGCACGAACGACACCCGGCTTTCAGCAAGTTGTTTGTCTATAGCGAACGGCTCGACGGGCCGGAGGCGCTCATCTACACGCGCCGCCCAAGGCAGCTGTCAGATCGACCGCCGGTACTGGTTCACAGCCTGCTGGCCGCAGATCCTGCCGTGATACCCGCAGGCTTCGAGACCGACCGTCGGGCGTTTCTCGGCCGACATGGCAATACTGAGCGGCCGCGCGGAGCCACCGGCGCGCTGGAAGGCGGAGCCGGATGGACGCTCGACCCGATCATGGCGCTGCGCGCCCGCGTCAAGCTGGCTCCGGGCGCGCGGGCACAGTTTGCCTTCGTGACGGCGGCCGCCGGCTCGCGAGCGTCGGTGCTGGAGATCGTTCAACGTTACGCGAGCGCACCGGCACTCGACTGGGTGATGGAGGATGCGGTGCATTCGGCGGCGCTCGAGGCACGGCGTCTCGGCATAGACTCGATCGCCCTGGCGCAGGCGCAGGCGCTGAGCCGAGACCTTGTCTTTCCCCGACCGCCGGCGCAGGTGCTCGCGGTGGCAACTGAAGCGGAGCTTCCCGCCCAGCCGCATCTCTGGGCCTTGGGCGTCTCCGGCGACCTGCCGATCATCCTCGTCCGGGTCAAGGATCTTCTTCGCGCATCGCTGCTCCCTGCCGTGGTTCGGGCGCACCAGTGGTGGCAGCGCCAGGGCCTTCGCACGGACCTCGTGATCCTGCGCGAAGGCGCCTCCGGCTATCAGGAACCGATCCGTGATCTGCTGGTTTCCGCTCTCCGCGCTGCCGGCATCCCCGAGGGCCTCGGTGGTGCCGCCAACGTTCATCTCCTGGCCGCGGACCGGATCGGCGAGGTAGAGCGACGGACTCTCGAGGCAGCGGCGCGCCTGTCCCTCGACGGCGCGGCGGGAAACCTCGTCGAAGCGCTGGCCACGCGACATCCGACACGCACTGCGCCGCCCCAGTTTCAGCCGGTTGGACCGCCACCACCCGAGCCGCCGCCGGCACCCGCACTCCTGCGCCCCTTGAACTGCGCCTTTGATAACGGCTACGGCGGGTTCACCTGCGACGGCGGTGACTATGTGATCCATCTCGATGGCGGGCGCCGGACACCGGCCCCCTGGTGCAACGTGCTGGCGAACGAAACTTTCGGTACGATCGTTTCGGAGGCCGGGCTCGGCTTCACCTGGTCCATAAACAGCGGAGAGCACCGCCTCACATCATGGTCGAACGATCCGCTGGTCGATCCGCAGTCCGAAGCGCTCTATCTTCGCGACGAGGAGACCGCCGCAATCTGGACGCTGACCCCCCTCCCCGCCGGCGGGGACGTGCCCTGTCAGATCCGGCACGGTCCCGGCGCGACGACATGGCGTCGCAACGCAGAGGGACTGGAGCAGCGTCTCACCGTCTTCGTTCCTCCTGAAGGGTCAGTGAAGCTCGCGCTTCTCAGTTTGTCCAATGCGGGAACACGCGGTCGCCGCTTCACCGCCACCTACTATGCCGAATGGCTGCTCGGCGCCCTTGCCAGCATGGCTCGACCACATCTGGTCTGTGGCTACGATGTCGAGAACCGGGCCCTGATCGCCCGCAACGATTGGAACCCCGAGTTCGGCGGCCGCACGGCATTCCTCACCGCAAGCCGCCCGCCCCATAGTCTGACCTGCGACCGTGCAGCCTTCCTCGGCCGCCAGGGCGATCCCGCCCGGCCCGCCGGGCTCACCGCCTGGAGCCTCGACGGCGCGCTGGATGGCATCGCCGACGCCTGTGCGGCCTTCCAGGTTCACATCGATCTCGCGCCCGGTGCGACGGAGGAGGTGGTGTTCGTGCTCGGCGAAGGCGGCGATCCCGCGGAGGCCGCGACTCTCGCCTCGCATTGGAGCAACGTCGAGCGGGTGAAGCAGGCGCTGGTCGCGAACGCTGCGGCCTGGAATCAGCGCCTCGGTGCCGTCACCGTCGCAACCCCGGACCCGGCTTTCGACCTCCTCGTCAATCGCTGGCTGCTGAACCAGACCTTCTCCTCGCGCGTGCTGGCCCGGGCCGGCTTCCATCAGGCCGGCGGTGCCTTCGGCTTCCGCGACCAGTTGCAGGACATGATGGCGCTTCTGTTCGTCGAGCCTCAGCGGGTGCGCGCGCATATTCTCGACTGTGCGACCCGCCAGTTCACCGAGGGTGACGTGCTGCACTGGTGGCATCCGCCGTCGGGACGGGGTGTGCGGACACGTTGCTCGGATGACCTGCTCTGGCTCGTCTATGCGACCGGCCGCTATGTCGGTGCCACTGGCGACGTCTCTATCCTGACCGAGGAGGCGCCGTTTCTGTCCGCCCCTCTTCTTGCGGAGGACGAGGAGGACCGCTACGCCCAGTTTGAAGCTGGTCCGGAGCGCGCGACGCTGTTCGAGCATTGCAGGCGGGCACTGGAGCAGGGCGTCACGACCGGCGCTCACGGGTTACCGCTCATCGGAACCGGCGACTGGAACGACGGCATGGACCGCGTCGGCAGAGAGGGGCGTGGCGAAAGCGTCTGGCTCGCCTGGTTCGCCGCCGTCTGCGCTGACGCCTTCGCCGAGCTGGCCGTGGATGTCAACCGCGAGGATCTGGGCGCGTTCTGGGGGCTGCGCGCGGAGGAACTCCGGCGGGCCGCAGACTCGGCTGGATGGGACGGTGCATGGTACGCGCGGGCCTTCGCGGATGACGGCCTGCCCTGGGGCTCGAAAGACAGCGACGAGTGCCAGATCGACAGCATTTCCCAATCCTGGGCGGCTCTTGCCGGCGGACTGTCGCCCCAGCGGACCGCGGCGGCTGTTGCCTCCGCGACCGAGCGCCTCGTCGATCCCGAGGCGCGGCTGGTGCGCCTCCTCACGCCACCGTTCGACCGGACACCGCGCGATCCAGGCTACATTCGAGCCTATCCGCCTGGCGTGCGCGAAAATGGCGGCCAGTACACCCATGCGGCGGCGTGGCTGGGCCTGGCACACGCGCGGCTCGGCGACGGCGACCGCGCCTATGAAATCTTCGATCTGATCAATCCGATCCGGCGTACCAGCAGCCCCGCCGACGCCGACCTCTACCGCGCCGAGCCCTACGTCCTGCCCGGCGACGTGCGCGGCGCCGGTCCCGGGATCGGTGAGGCCGGGTGGACATGGTATACCGGCGCGTCAAGCTGGACATGGCAGCTCGCGGTCGAAGGCATCCTCGGTGTCAGCCTCCACCGCGGCGCCGTGAAGATTTCGCCGCGGCTGCCGAAGGACTGGGGCCACGCTGAGGTCAGGGTCCAAGGGCCGGACGGGAGCCTGGTCATCAGCATCGAGAATCCCGAGCGACTGGGCAGCGGCCGGGTGGAACTGACAGTGAGCGGCCGTCCAGTGGACGGCGATTGCGTTATCCTGCCGACGGACGGCTCGGAACGCCGCATTAACGCACGCCTCCACCCGATCGAGCCTACCAAGGCGAAGGCTTGATGCCGCAGATCTAATTTTCCTGGCAGCACCCGTGAAACCGGCGGTTTATAGGCCGCGTAGCTATGTGGCCCAGCCGAAGATCAGGCATGCCCTGGCGGGGTTCGCGCGTGGGTTCACCGGCGAGGGCACAAACAAACAGGCCGTGCTGGATGGGATAACCGCTTCCTCAAATCCCTCTTCGCCGAAACAGCCTAATGCGATTGCCCTGACCCTCCGGGGAACAGCAAGGAGGGTTCACAAGCCGTACTATCTGAAGGCGATAGTTTGCGTCCTGATTCTGCTCTATGGCTCGTAATCTTCTACTTGGACAGGCAGTCTTTGACGGGCATCCATCTTGAATTGTGTACCGTAAGAATTTCTACCAATCGTAGGCCGTTATAGACTTTCGACCAACTCTCTGGAAAATTTAACATTTCTCAGATGTTCAATACTTTTGCTGCGCGCGACGGTTCTGCAACCTGCTGCTGGGCTGTCACGAGATTTTACAAACTTGGTTAACGCGCAGCCCTGAAAAACACGCAACGTGTTGAATTATCCAACTAGAAATATAGTGGCACGCTAATTGCTTTGTTTAGCTTGCCGCGCGTATCTCAAGGCGCGGCGCACTCTCATCCTCGAAGATGAGAGGTGGGCGATATTGCTCAGTGATCGACGCCAGCCGTCGGATCGTTCGCTTCTGCTGCAGGCGTCGAGCGAACAAGAGGGGAGAAACGCTTATGTTGAGAGGACTGTTGATCAGCACCTCTGCGTTGGCCCTGGTCCTTACGTTCGCCATGGATGCTTCTGCGAACCCAAAGAACAAATTTGGGGATGGCAACACGGCCACCGCAGACGCAATGGCGGACGCAAATGCCAATGGCGGCAACGGAGGTGAAGGAGGCGGCGCAAACGCCAATGGTGCAGATACGGCTGGCGGAACCGCCGGCGCGGGTGGTGCCGGCGGCGCCGGTGGCGCCGGTGGCACTGCGACGGCCTATGCCGAATCGTTCAATTCCGACCTCGAAGTCATCTCCGTCCAGGAACTGTCGCAGACTGTCAATGGTGATGCGATCACCGTGTTTGGCGGCATCGGCGGTGCCGGTGGCGAGGGCGCCCGAGGCGGTGACGGCGACTTCGGCATCGGCGCGTCGGTGGCCCTGGCCGAAGGCGGCGGCGACGGCGGTGACGGCGGTGATGGCGACGACGGCGGCCTCGGCGTTGGCGCGTCGGTCGCCTTGGCCGGCAGCGCGGCTGACGGCGGCGACGGCGATGATGGTGGCAACGGCGGCAACGGCGGCCTCGGCATCGGTGCGTCGGCTGCCCTGGCCGGCGGTGCCGATTCCGGTGACAACACCGGCAATGGCGGCAATGCCAACGCCAACGGCGGTGACGGCGACACAGCCGGGGCCGGCGGCAATGGCGGCACTGGCGGTGCCGGCAATGCCGGCGGCAACAGCGCGACCGGCGGTACGGCCACGGCCGGTGCCGGAACCGGGACCGGTGGTGCCGGTGGTGCGGCCGGTGCAGGCGGTGCAGGCGGTGCCGGTGGCACCGGCGGCAGCGCGAATGCCGGCCCGGCTAACGGAACCGGTGGAGCCGGTGGAGCCGGCGGTACGGCCGGCAACGGCGGCAACGGCGGAATGGCCACTGCGGGTGCAGCCACGGGAACCGGCGGTGCCGGTGGTAACGGCGGCAACGGCGGAGCCGGCGGTGCCGGTAATGGTGGTGCGCTCAGCTCCGGTGTGACCACGGTTGCGGCAGGCGCCGGGACCTTCGGTGGCATCGCCAACATGAACGTCGCTTCGGGCTTCTTCAACGGCGCGTTGGGTGGCGTTTCCGTGGCGGCTCATTCGAACGTCAGCATCGGTAACGCGGGTGGTGCCGGTGGTGCTCCATAACGGCGAGGAGGAATACCATGTTCAAGAACATACTCGCCGGGACCACGGCTCTCGCCCTGGTCATAGCCTTTGCCACCAGTGCGTCGGCGAACCCAAAGAACAAGTTCGGCGACAACAACACGGCTGAAGCCACTGCCATGGCTAATGCCAATGCCAACGGTGGCAATGGCGGCGAAGGCGGCGGCGCCAATGCCAATGCCGGCGATCTGCCCGGAGGTGTGGCTGGCACGGCCGGCGCCGGTGGCGCCGGTGGCGCCGGCGGAACGGCGACCGCTTATGCCGAGTCGTTCAATAACGATATCGAAGTCATCTCCGTCCAGGAGATGACGGCGACCGTCAACGGGGCTCCGATTATCGTCTTCGGCGGCATTGGCGGCGCCGGCGGCAATGGTGCCGCAGGCGGTAACGGCGGTTTCGCCGTGGCCGCTTCCGTGGGCCTTGCCGGTGGCGGTGGCGACGGCGGCGACGGTGGCGACGGGGATAGCGGCGGCGCCGGTATCGGCGCTTCTGTCGCGCTCGGCGCCAGCGCAGCCGACGGCGGCAACGGTGACGATGGTGGCGACGGCGGCAACGGCGGCGCTGGTGTCGGCGTCGGCCTGGCCCTTGCAGGCGGAGGCGACTCCGGCAACAACAACGCAACCGGTGGCAGCGCCAATGCCAACGGTGGCGAAGGGGTGACCACGGGTGGTAACGGCGGCAATGGCGGCACCGGTGGCAACGCCGATGCCGGCATGAACACCGCGAATGGCGGCACTGCGTCCACGGGTGACGACTCCGGAACCGGTGGTGTCGGTGGTGCTGGTGGAGCCGGTGGCGTCGGTGGCGCCGGCGGCACAGGTGGTGCCGCCACGGCGGGTGATGCCACTGGGAACGGTGGCGCCGGTGGTGCTGGTGGTGCTGCTGGTGCCGGCGGAGCCGGTGGTGTGGCCACGGCCGCTGACGCCACGGCAAATGGCGGTGCCGGCGGCGCCGGTGGAGCCGGCGGAAACGGTGGAACGGGTGCCGGTGGCATTCTTTCGACCGGTGCTGTCGACGTAGCCGTCGGCGGTGGCACGTTTGGTGGCATTGCCAACATCAACGTTTCGTCCGGCTTCTACAATGCGTCGCTGGGCGGCGTTTCCGTGGCTGCTCATTCAAACGTGAGTATCGGCAACTAAGACCGATCGGGAATGTCGGACGGCGGGGCCTGCAGGCCTCGCCGTCCGACCTCCCAACGAAAAGGAATCGGCTCCAGGGAGGGCCATGTTATGCAAGCAATGGCAGGAAGAACCCTCACAATCGCGACGGCCTTGGTGGCGCTGACCATGGCCAACTCTGCTCTGGCCGACGAGCAGACTGAGCTAGATGCATTTGCGGCAGTAAGCGTTATCGATGCTGCCGGTCTCGACGGGCTGCGAGGCCGCGAAGGCGGTCTGAATGTAACGGTCGCGACAGATCAGGAACTTACCTCCACGGTCATCGGTGGTTCCATCACGGCCCATCAGGTCACAACGGGCGGCGTCACGTTTGGTGAGCGTGCGCTCGATGGCTTTGGCGGCATCGGCGTCTTCAACGTTGTTACGGGCAACAACAATTCGGTGCAGGCCGCTATCGGCGTAACCTTCAATCTTCTTGAGTAGCGGCACCCGGCTACGACCAGGTAAGCGCCGAACAAGAAGAACGGGGCCAACTCATGCGGTGGTTCCTTATCGCACTTGGCACAGTCGTCAGCGGAATGGCGCTCAATACGGCCGTCATGTCGGTCAGCTTGGCCGGGCCTGCCGTGATTCAGGGTGCGGGCGGCTCTTTTTCAGTGCCGGTCATGAGCTTGAAGGAGAAGCGCTGGACCAATGTCGTGCGCCAGCAGTACGACTTCAGTTGCGGCTCGGCAGCCGTCGCTACCCTTCTGACCTACCACTATGAAACGCCGATAGACGAGGCACTGGCCTTCGAAGAGATGTTCGTGCGCGGCGATCAGCCGAAGATCCAGGCCGAAGGCTTTTCGATGCTCGACCTAAAGCAGTTCCTGGATCGCAGGGGGCTGAAGTCCGACGGTTTTCGCATGACGCTGGACAAGCTCGCGGATATCGGCGTTCCGGCGATCGTCCTGATCAATACCGGCGGCTACCGGCACTTTGTGGTCATCAAGGGGGTCGAAGCCGAACGCATCCTGGTAGCGGATTCGGCGTTCGGAACCACCATCTGGCCCCGCGATCGGTTCGAGGATGCATGGGGCGGTGGGATTGTCCTCGCAGCCAGAGAGGGGATCGAGGTAGCGCAGGAGAACTTCGGCGACATACCTGATTGGCAGATCCGCCCAAAGGCGCCGATAGGCCGAGGTGTCGACAGGAGCGGGCTTGCCACCTTTACCCTGACGCTGCCCGGCCGGCGCGAGTTCGGGAGGTAGGCTCATGCTCCGCTCAGGAAAAGCCATGGCTTTGGCAATCATGGCCAGCGCGGCCGGCGCCAGCCAAAGTGGCAGCCTTGCGGCTGACGCGGACATCGGAACTGCGGCTAGCGGTCCGGCTCATGCTCATGCGTTTCACGCTGTTCCCACGGCCAGCCTGGACCTCCTCGCAGCGCTGCGCGGCGGATTGCGCGTTGGCGGACTCGATATGGAGTTCGCGGCGAACGTGCGAACACTCGTGAATGGCGCCCTTGTCCTGGAAAGCACGACGAACCTGACACCTGGCGGAACGACGGCCACGCAGTCGAGCATGCCGACAATGGGTGTGAATCCCCAGACGCTGAGTTTTGTCAGCGGGCAGGGAGGCGCTCAATCCAGTGCGCTTCCTGCAAATCTTTCCGGGCTGGCGGGGCAAACGGGAGTTGTGGTCGCGGATCCCACCGGCCTCACCACCGCGCTTCATAGCGTAACACGTGAGCAGATTCTCGGCGTCGTCCTCACGACAGCGAGCAACCAACAGATCCGTCAGGAGGTCAATGTCGAGGTGACCGTCTCGAACTTCGGACGATTCCAGAATACGGCCAGGAACGCACTCTTCAGTGGCCGTTTGCTCGGAAGCCTCAGCCACGTCAATTGAAGGTAATTCACTGTGCCCACTGATAACTCTTATATCGGGGACCTCCCTAGGGCAGCGATCAGATCCGAGGGGTAGGAGGTTGGTTTTTCTTAGTGGTACTGAACGGTTTTTTTGTGGCGCTGCCGTCGTTGCTCTTGTCGGGTTAGCGGTACCACCGGCTCTAGCTCAGGTCTCGTCCATTGATCTTGAGTTGAAGCTGCTGGAGCTGCAGCGGACGCTTGAGCAGCAGCAGCAGGAGATCCAGGCCCTACGTGAAGAGCTGTTGGAATTGAAGCGCGGTCGCGGTCCAGCGGATACCAGTGTTCGCCAGGCACAGCAAGATGCGCCTACTGCCCAGGAGCCTCAGCAGCAGCAACCGCCTCAGCAACCGGTCGGCGAGCCGCCGGCACAACAGCCGCCTCGGCCGCAGGTACAGGCCATACCGGAGCTTGGCGGTGTGCTCACGCCCCAGGGCACCCTCGTCCTCGAGCCCTCGATCCAATATTCCCACTCGCAGGTCAATCGCTTCACATTCGTGGGGGTCGAGATTCTGGACACCTTCCTGATCGGGCTGATTGAGGCGCAGGACGCGGACCGGAATCTCTACCAGGCGGCCGTTACCGCACGCTACGGCATCACCAATCGCCTGGAGGTAGAGATCAAGGTTCCCTACATCTACCGGGATGACCGCATCTCATTCATCATTCCGCAGATCGATCCCGATGCGCAGCTGACTCAGGATGTGGATGGGGACGGGATTGGTGACATCGAGCTCGGCTTGCACTACCAGATCAACAGCGGCCTTGATGACTAGCCGATCTTCATCGGCAATCTTCGCTACAAGTCGACGACCGGCAAGGGGCCGTTCGATGTCGATCGTGGAGCGAACGGCCTTGAAACCGAGCTCGCCACCGGCTCCGGGTTTCACGCCATCGAGCCGAGCGTCACGATCCTCTATCCGAACGACCCGGTAGTCTTCTTCGGCAACTTCGGCTACCTGTTTCATCTGCCGGAGGACGTGAACAAGACCTTCAACGATCAGACTATCGGCGAGGTCGACCCGGGCGATGCCTTTCGCATGAGCTTCGGCATGGCCTACTCGATCAACGAGCGATCTTCTTTCACGCTCGGCTATAAGCACGATTTCATCGACGAAACGACGACGGAGGTCAACGGCGTCGACTTTTCATCGTCGTCCCTGAGCGTGGGATCCTTGCTGCTTGGGTACAGCTTTCAGGTCAACAGTTACTCCAGCGTCAATCTCAATCTGGAGCTGGGCGTCACGGACGATGCGCCCGATGTCCTCATGACTCTGCGCGTACCGTTCGTACTGGATCTGTTTTAGGCGGCCGAGACCTTCATCAGGCTGCCGCATTGCCAGCCGCAATAGGCTGACGCAGTTCCGCCAGGCGGGAGCCGCAGCTGGTTCCTGCGCCAAGCAAAACGCCGCCCACTCGTTGGGTCGGCGGCGCTTCTTTGTTTGGTTGTGGGGCAGGATTTGAACCTGCAACGTTCAGGTGCGAGGCTGAGTGGGGCCCCCTGCCCTTGTGCCGCTGAAGCCGAAGAACTCCGGGATTTCTACCGTTTCTATATCCCGCTGGGCCATACAAAGTCCCTCGAAATCTACCTGCGCGTGGAGCAGGACAGGAGCAGAGCGCACTCGCTTTTCAGATCGCCATGGTAAACACTCAGGGCGTCCGTAAAGCATCTGAAGGTGGAACCCGCAGGCAGTTGGGGCCACCTCGAATTCGACAATGCGACATCGGACGCGCGTCGATAGCCAGTGACGATCATCCTGCTGCCATCCAAGCCGCGATCTGGGTTGAGATCGCCAAAGCAGGACTGGCGCAGGCCCGCGCAGAAGCGATGCAGGACTAAGACTCTCGCTATTCAGAGGATAGACTGATGTCTGAGATCTGGACCTTTCTGACAGCGCCCGAGAATCGGGAAACGCTCTCATGGCTCGGCGGGGGGCTGATCGTCGTCTGCGGCGGATTGTGGACAGCTCTCAAGTTCGTCCTTGGCCGCAAGCAAGGCGCGGGCACGGTGGCCAGCACGCCAACGCCGGCATCCCGGGTCTCTGCCAGCCAGGGCGGAATTGCCGCGGGCCGGGACGTCAGCATACAAACCCGCTCCGGCATGCCCCCCGGGCACCTCCTCTTGCTGGTCCTGGCCTTTCTCGGAGCGATTCTGATCGCCGTGAGCCAGGCCGGCAACCGGGTTATCGTCAACAACGGCATTGGTATCGGCGGCAACGTCGAAGGATCGACCATCACGAACCAATGAGTCCGAGGCGATCATGAGCAGCCTGCGGTTCACAGTTGTTGCTACTGCCGTCCTGATCTTCGGTGTTTGCCCCGGCGCGGCGACGGCGCTGCAGTTCGGCAACGACGCGCGGGCGCAGAACTGTGCGGCCGCGATCGGTGGAGATGTCTCGGACAGCAGTGTCACCGTCGTTTGCGGCATGCCGCATGAACAGGTGGTGGCGCTTGTGTCGGGTCTTACCTCCCCCGATCCCGCGGCAAAGTCGGAGGCCCTGGACCTTCTGCGGGCGCAGCTTCCGGACGACAGCCAGTTCCGGCTCGAAGCCATTGCGAAGTTCTTCGAAATCCTCGGTCGCGAAGGTGTCGAGGCCGAAAATCTGGCCGACACCTTCGCGCGGATTGCCGAGGAACACCTGCAGCTGCGCGAGCGTCTGCGGGCCTTCCAGAGTGACGACCCCGAGGTCGAAGCGCTGCGCGGCCAAGCGGCGGACGCCCTGGAGAGCGCCGACCACAACGCGGCTCGTGAAAACCTTGAGGCTGCCCGGCAGGTGGTCAGATCCAAACGCGAGGCACTGCTCACCGCGCTGACCTCGCAGACCCGCGAGGAAGCCCGGCTGATTGCCGAGCAGGGCGACGTCGAACGTGCGCGCCTGTCGCTTGCGGCCGCGGCAGCACTCTATGACGAGGCCGCGATTCTGGTCGGAACTGTCGATGCGCAAGCCGCCCTCGAACACCTGCGTCAGGCAGCGGATGCCTGGCTCCTGCACGGGCGCGACAAGGGTGACAATGAGGCCCTCAAGACAAGCATCGCCCACTGGCAGAGGGTGCTTGATGAAACCAGCCGGGATGCCGCCCCGCTCGAGTGGGTCAGCACCCAGGACGATCTGGGCCTGGCGCTGTGGCAACTCGGCAGGCGTGAGAGCGACAGCGCGCGGCTGGAGCAGGCTGTTGCGGCTTTCCGTGATGTCTTGCAAGAGCGCACCCGCGCGCGCGTACCGCTGGACTGGGCCCGGACACAGAACAATCTCGGCGCCGCACTGGCAAGCCTCGGTGGGCGCGAACGCGGCACTGCCCATATGGAGGCAGCTGTCAGCGCCTATCGCGCCGCCCTTGAGGAGCGCACACGCGAACGCGTACCGCTCGATTGGGCAGAGACCCAGAACAACCTCGGCTTCGCGCTCTGGAAGCTTGGCGAGCGCGAGGGCGGTACCGACCGCCTGGAAGAGGCGGTCGCCGCCTTCCGTGCGGCGCTGGAGGTGCGCACCCGAGAACGCGTGCCTTTGGACTGGGCCCATGCCCAGAACAATCTCGGCCTGGCGCTCTGGACCCTCGGCGGGCGTGAGAGCGGCACCGCCCGGCTGGAGGAAGCTGCCGCCGCCTTTCGGGCCGCCCTCGAGGAGCGCACCCGCGAACGCCTGCCTCTCGATTGGGCGCAGACGCAGAGCAATCTCGGTATCGTGCTCTGGCAGATCGGCGAGCGCGAGAGCGGCACCGCCCGCCTGGAGCAGGCCGTAGCCGCCTACCGCGCGGCCCTGAAGGAGCGCACCCGCGAGCGGGTCCCCTTGAACTGGGCCGAGACCCAGAACAATCTGGGCATCGTGCTTGCCCGCCTTGGGCTGCGCGCAAACGACACGGCCCGCTTGGAAGAGGCGGTCACCGCCTTTCGCTCCGCCCTTGAGGAGCGTACCCGCGAACGGGTGCCACTCGATTGGGCCCAGACCCAGAACAACCTCGGCCCGGTCCTTGTCGCCCTCGCCGAACGCGAAGGCGATACAACCCGCCTGGAGGAGGCCGCCACTGCCTATCGTGCCGCCCTCGAGGAGCGCACCCGCACGCGTGTACCGCTGGACTGGGCACTAACGCAGAACAATCTTGGCGTCGCTCTCTGGCAGCTCGGCGAGAGCGAAGGCAACTCTGTCCACTTGGAAGCGGCCATTGCCGCCTTTCGCGCCGCCCTGGAGGAATATACCCGCGAGCGCGTGCCTCTCGATTGGGCCCAGACCCAGAACAACCTTGGCAATGTGCTCCAAAGCCTCGGTCTGCGCGAGAGCAGCACCGCGCATTTGGAGGAAGCCGTCGCGGCCTATCGCGCCGCCCTGGAAGAGCTGACGCGCGCGCGCGTGCCGCTCGATTGGGCTCTTACTCAGAACAACATCGGGCGCGCGCTGCTGGAGCTCGGGCGGCGTTCAAAAAGCGCCGAACATATTAAAGCAGCACAATCTGCTTTCAGCGGATCGAGGGATGTATTCCAGACCACTCAAACGCCCTACGATGAGTATTTTTCTTCCATTATCGCCGAGACCGATACCGCCCTCGAGGCGCTGCAGCATGAGACGCGCTAAGTGCTCCGGTAGCGCCCTACAGCCATTCTGCTGCCGGGCCATGAAAGACAGTGATCGATCCCTGAGAACTGGATCGTTTCGGCCTAGAGTTCTCCGCGCCGATATCCTGGCTGGGAGAAGGCGCGGCGAGGCCCAGGTGGTGGTTAGTACCCGCAGGTGAGAAATCACCCAAAGCCGACACTCACGCGACAGGTCCGACAACTTGGTTCGTCTACTCTTGCTGGATGGCCCTGACGGCTATCCCGGCCGTCGAGTCGGCGCCAGCTCCAGCAGGGCATCTCACTGAACGGGCAGGGTATAGACCAGGTCTTCGAGAAGCAGAATTCCGCTGCCGATTTCGGTGACCGCGCCGTCAAGCATCGCTGCGGTCGAGGCAACGCGTGTGGTCGTGCGCACCGTGAGCGACCCAGTGCCGATGATTCCTTCCATGCGACCGCTGCCGCCGGTCAGCTTGAACTCGCCGTCACAGCCGATCAGGTGCACCCCCTGGCAAGTCCACTCGGCGAAGACCTTCGCACCGTCGTCTCCGGTGATGGTGCACTTGCCCTGGCCGAGCTGCGTGGCATCCACCAGATCGATCTCGAGCATGGCCGGGCAGACCATCAATCCGGCGCTGGCGGGACCCTTGTCGGTGTGGACGTACAGGGCTCCGCTGATCGCACCGACGAAGGTGCCGGTGTTCGGGCCGGAGTCGTAGACGACGCCCTCGCCAGTCCAGGCTGAAAAGGCGTTGATGGTCTGCTCTTCCGCCGCCGCGATAGAACTGGCGGCCAGGCTTGCGGCAGAATTCAGCGCCAGCGTCGCGGCGAGTAGTCGCAGGCCATGGTGTTTGTAAGACATGCTTTGGGCCTCCTTTGATCCAAACCGGCCCTCGCCGGTCGATCGGATCGGCATCGTCAGTCGATGCTGATGTAGACGGCGTCGCCACCCAGCGAGAGCGCCAGGCCTTTACGCTCTGTGATGAGGTGGATATAGACGCCGCTCGCGTTTTCGAGCCACAGCTGGCCGGCGCTCCTGTCTCCGACAACGATGCCGGTTCGCGCCTGACCATAGGCTCCTTCGAAGTCGTTCAGACTGGTGAGGTTGTAGACCTCACCCTGGGCCTCGATCTTGGAGACGCCAAAGCCGCCGAGCCCGAGACCGCCGATAGTGAAACTGTAGGTCTTGCCTTCGAATGCGAGCTCTCCGCCGCCGAAGTTGCCACTGCCGATGAACGCGATCTGGGTCTGGCTGACCGTCACGGTGCCCGACTGCGCCAGCTCGCCCGATTGCGCCACGGCCGGGCCGGCCTGCAGCGCGGTGATCACCGCGATGGCGCCGACGAGCACGGCAGGCGCGGGGCTTCCTGAGTTGTGGCTTCTAGTCATTCCGTCGCCTCCCAATGGTCCTGCAAGATCGGATTCCGCCTTGCCCGCACCTCGGCTGGAGCCGAAGCACCGTCAATCACCCGATTGGTCACATCCGCCTTGAAATCTGCCTTTTCGGAGTTTGCTCACGCATGTGACAGAAGAGCGGTGACGAGCCCGCATTTGGATAGGCCGGCAGCGCTCCTGCCTGTGACAAGGATCGGACGGAATGCGGTGACGGCTGAGAACGTTACTGTAGTTTACGTGGTCGCAGCGTCCAGGCGGCTGTTTGGGTTGGGCGATGACAGGCGGTGCAGGGCTTCGCGGCCGGCCGATTGGGCAGACTCTATGGATTGGAGCCGCTGCCCGAGAGCGGCACCGGCAGCCCCGCGGCCCGCCATCCCTCCGCCATGACAGCGGCAAGCTCCGGGCCAACATTCCTGGCTGCCAGTTCCTCCCAGGCCCAGTCAGGGAAGTCCGGATAGAGCTTCCGCAGCTCATCTGCGGCAGAGCGTGCTTCTTCCAGCCTGCCGGCCCTGCCATGAATTGCCGATACCACGCACCAATAGATGAAATTCGAACCCTGCGCGTCGCCGCGCGCGGCATCGGAAGCCGCCTGGTACTGGCCCTTCCGCAGGGCGGCCAGCGCCAGCGCCAGACGAGAAGTGATCGATACGTTGCGTTCGAGTGCGATGGCCTGGTTCACCAAGGCGACCCCGACCTCCAGGTCCCCGGACAAAATATTCCTCATCCCCACCTCTCCGAGGACGTCAGGATCGTGCGGACTGAGCCTTGCGGCCAATTCCCCAGCGGCCAGCGACTGCTCCACCTCGCCTCGGAAGAACAGAGTCAACGCCAGAGCCAGGTGAGCCCTGCCACTGTCCGGTGCCAGCTCTACAGCACGTCTTGCCGCAACATGCGCGATGTCGCGACCCTCCATCGACGCCGAAGCCAGGGGTGTGAATCGAAGAGCGTCGATCTCGACGAGAGCGGACATCACCCAAGCGTCGGCGTAGCCCGGCTCCTGTTCGACGGCTCGGCGCAGGCAGGTGCGGATCTCCGGGGCCAGCGCGGGAGGCAGAACGCGCCGATGAAGGTCGTCGGCCTGTACGACGCAGTCGTAAGCGTCCCATGTCTCCGGCGCCTTTCCCCGGGTACGCTTCCAGTCGAAGAGTGCGATAGCACCTTGGGGCTGAGCGATCCTTCGCACGACCTCGCGTGCGATCTCGGTCTGGAGGTCGAAGACCCGCTCGACGGCAAAGTCACGCTCATAGGCCTCGGCCCAGACGACCCCGCCGGTCTCCGTGTCGTTCAGCTGCACGGCGACTCGAATCCTCTGTCCGACGTGCTGGATTCCGCCGGACAGGACGAACCTGACACCCGCTTCCTTGCCGATAACAACAACATCGGGTGCCGGTCCGAACCGGCTGACGGACTGCGGTCCGAGTACGAAAACACTCGAGTAGCGGGCGAGTTCCCTGATCAGTTCGCCTGTCATGCCATTGGACAGGTTGGTCACTGGCAGCGCGTCACCGGACAGGTTGAATGGTAGAACCGCGATCGAGGGCTGCGGCAGTGTCGGTCTGAGATCCGCTACGGGCACCGGCTCGTCCGAGACCGTCATGGTCCAGAAGATGACTACTCCGCCGAGCAGGACGGCCCCGATCGTCGCGACGACCAGCAGTCTGGACAATCTGAGAAGGGTCCAGGACCCTTTGGAAAGCACAGACGTCTCCTCAGCTGCTCGCGGAGCAGCATTTGACGGATCGATGTTCTGGTCATCAGGTTCTTGGCTGTGGAGCCACGAGAAGGTGGGAACATAGGCTCCCTTGGGAATATCGATGCGGATCGGGTCCGCCGCGCCGCCCACCAGATAGTATCGTTCGAGGAAGCGCCTGAGACGCCCTGCCTCTATCCTGACGATAGGGTCGTTCTGGGCGTCGAAGGTCTCGTCGCGGTCGAAGGCGGCAACGGCCACAGAGAAGGCTTTGATCCGGCCTCCCCGGCCAGCGAGGGTTTCTTCGACGACATAGCGCAGGAAACGCCGGGCGCGATCCGATCCAAGGAACTCGCTGCTGCCCAAAATGTGCTCGAGTTGCTCGCGAATGCGGGCGGGGTCGGGGCGACCGAGCTCTCTCTCGATCGCCGGTCCGGTTGTCCCCTGCGCGGCACTGGGGCCGCTCTCTGCCTCTAGACCCATGGTGGGCCCTTCCCCGGTGCCGTCCCGCGTCAGGCGACGGCGAGACATAGCCCTTCGGGGGCGTCTCTCGCCTCGCGCGGCGCTGCAAGTTTCCGCTGCACAACCGGCTGTCGGCTGTAGCAGCTCTCTGTTTTCCCCGAGGCACCGCCGACTGCCAAAGAGACACAGGCGGTGCTCGCCAGCCTACAACTCTTCACTAGTGGTTGTAATCAGATTGTAGAGGAAGGAGAAAGATCCATGCTCCGAAAAGAACGCGGGACCGGTCCCGGGCCGAGGGAGCTGCCCCGACGACATAGGCGTTTATTCCTATAGCGCCACACCGGAACGCCGGCCACTGCTCAGCCTGGCTCCGGACAGGTGCCGAGCCCACCGCTTACAGTAACCTACGTGCGCCAGCCCCTTCGAGGGCCCAAATTCCTTCGTCAGAGCCTAGGCTTCTGATGAAAGGCAGGTACCCGCCGGGTGTGCCCTATAGCGTGCGTTCGAACACCACCGACCCTCGGGGTTGACGCCATGCCAAAGCGGAAAGACTTTCGCGTGATCTCAGGCGGCAAGCCGAGCGATGCGGCAGCTGCCGGTCCGACGTCCTTGGATACTCGCCAGCTATTGGATCGGGCGCGACGATATCGGAGGCTCTTGTCGGAGTGCCCCAACGACGAGACGGAGAGTCTGGTGTCCGACCTCGAGGACGCTATCGATGCCTTTGGCAGACTGCACCAGTCAGCCGAAGCAGGCGCGGAGACGCGTGCTGCCGAGTATAGGCGCCTCATCGCCGAACTCGACGCTGAAATAATAGCAGCCCTGCGGACTTCCCTGCCCTCTTAAGCCCACCGAAGCCGAATCCACAGCGCAAACAGCCATGGACCTGACCCCGTTGAGCGTTGTTTACCTGAGCCTTACACGTTCGATACACGCTTACTCTGGGAGACACCGGGCGTTCGCCGTCAAATGGGCTGGTCAAGAAGGGCATTATCCGGCCGAGAGGCAGGCTGAGGGCTGCTCGCCATGCAACGCCCGACCGGGTCGTCACCAGGAGAACGCCGGCGCATGACCATCTACAGGCACACCCGTCTCACCAGCCGTCACGCCTGCTTCTGCAGGCTGTCGGCGGTCAGCCTTCTGCTCCTCCTGCTTGCTGCCTGCGCGGGACCTATTCGACTTAGCGCCGTCCCCGAGGAGCGCACCATCGACGCGACAATCCCGGGCATTCCGGGCGCACGCTTCTGGGTCGACAAGGAATCGGAGCCATTCCTGCGGGAGGCGCTGCTCTCTTTCGAGAAGGAGAAAGCGTATTTGGCGAGCATCGGCTACACCGGTGATCTGCCGCCGGTCAGTTTCCTTGCCGTGTCCGGCGGCGGCGACAACGGGGCGTTTGGCGCTGGCCTGATGAAGGGTTGGACGGAGCATGGTGGCCGACCTGAGTTCAAGGGCGTTACCGGGGTCAGCACGGGAGCTTTGATCGCCCCCTTGGCATTCCTGGGACCGGAGCACGACGATACCCTGGCCGAAGCCTACACGGCGATCACGAAAGCCGATATCTTCGAGTCACGCGGCTTTATCAGCGGCGTGTTCAGCGATGCCCTGGCTGACACCTTGCCGATGTCGAAGATGATCGAGCGGTATGTGACGCAGGATCTTCTCGACGCCATCGCCGTTGAGTACGCAAAGGGGCGTTTGCTCTTTGTCGGTACCACCAACCTGGATGCCCGCCGGCCGATCATCTGGAACATGACAGCGATCGCGGCCAGCACGTCTCCCAATGCACTCCCTCTGTTTCGCAAGATCCTCATGGCCTCCGCGGCCGTGCCCGGCGCCTTCCCGCCGGTCATGATCGACGTCGAGGTCGACGGCGAGGCATTCCAGGAAATGCATGTCGACGGCGGCGCGATGGCCCAGGTATTCCTCTACCCCGCAACGTTGAACCTGGCCGAGCAATCGGCACGGATGAACGTCCAGCGGCAGCGCGAGGTCTACATCATCCGCAACGCACGCCTGGATCCGGACTGGGCGGACGTCGAGCGGCGGACTTTCAGCATCGCCGGGCGTGCGATCTCGTCGCTGATTCACTCTCAGGGTATCGGCGACCTCTATCGGATCTATCTCACGTCCCAGCGCGACGGCCTCGACTACAACCTCGCCTTCATCGGCCCCGACTTTGACTTCGAACACCTCGACGAGTTCGATCAGGCGTTCATGCGTGCGCTCTACCGCTACGGCTATGACCTCGGTCGGCAGGGCTATCCCTGGCGCAAGGCACCGCCGGGATTCGAAGGTTTTGAACTGACACCACAAGCAGAAGGCGAGGCTGAAACCGTCAGCGGCGCCCCCTCCTCCTAGGCGCTGATCGGCAAGGAAACATAGGCAATGGCACGCATCGCCAATACCACCGATGGCTCCCCACCGGCCGTCAAACGCCTGGCGGCGCTGACTGTCTTCCTTGCCAGCCTTGTGCTCGCCGAGCCGGCTGGCTCCCAGCAGTTGATCGTCTATCCCAGCCAGGGACAAAGCCCGGAGCAGCAGTCCCGCGATCAGAGCGAATGCCATTCCTGGGCGGTGCAGCAGACAGGAGTTGACCCGGCCGCTCCACCGCCACCGCCCACCACCTCGGCGTCCGCTCCTCAGGGCGGCGTGCTGCGCGGAGCGGCACGGGGTGCCGCGGTTGGGGTCACCGTGGGAGCCATTGCCGGAGACGCCGGAAAGGGTGCGGCGGCCGGAGCGGCGGGTGGCGCCCTTATCGGTGGATTCCGACGCGCCGATCAGAGGCGCTCTCATGACCAGCAGCAAGCCCAGGCACAAGCCCAGTACCAGCAGCAGCAAGCGGCGCAGAACCAGTCCTTCAACCGCGCCACCTCCGCCTGCCTGCAGGGCCGCGGCTATACCGTTCAATGATCGAGGGGAAGACGATCATGCGCAGCTATGTCCCTTATGCGCTCGTCTCCTCCCTGTCGATGCTCTGGCCGGCTCAAGCTGACGCCGGCGAGTTCGACGGCTCCTCGCCCCTGCTCTGTGCCCTCAACGAGGCGATGGAGTGTTCCCCAGGCGCGCAATGCCAGCGCATTCTCCTCAGCGAGGTGGGAGCACCAGACTTCTTCCTCATCGACGTCAGCACGAAGTCGGTGCAAGGGCTCGGCGGCGGCGGCCGCACCTCGGCGATACGCGGCGTCACGATGATAGACGAGAAGCTCATGCTGCAGGGCGCCGAGGATGGTCTGGAGGGTGTTCGCGACGGCCTCGGCTGGAGCGCCGCCATCACCCAGGACAGTGGCCGTTTCGTCCTGAGCGCATCGGGCGAGGGGGTCGCCTTCGTCGTCTTCGGCGCCTGTGCCGCCCTCGTGAACCTCCAGATTCTTCCGGACTAACGACAGCTGTGCTGGAGCAAGGACCGCAGATCGCGAAGAGTTCGAAAGCATCGCAGCATGATTGATTCCGCGGCCAGTCAACGGATAACGAAGAAGCGAGATTTGTAATGGATTTCTCTGTCATCGATGTCGAACTGGTGGTGAAGCTGCTTCTGCTCCTGCTCATCGGCATGGGACCAAAGATTGCCCTGGTTCCGTTCCTTGAGAAAACCAAGAAGCTCGACGCGGCCACCCAGCGGGCAGTCGGCCGGCAGATGGTGATGACCGCGGTAGTCACCGCGCTCATCCTCTTCGCCACTGGTGCGCTCCTCATGCGGCTTCTCCACATTACTGGTGGCGCCGTTGCGGTTGCTGGTGGGATCATCCTGGCCATCCTCGCAATCGGCATGGTCTCTGGACCGGGCAAGAAACCCGTGGTGGAAGTGGAAGCACTAGAGGACCCGAAACGGATCGCGGTCTACCCGCTGGCGGTGCCATATCTGTTGAACCCGGTCGGGATGACGGTGCTGATCATCGCGTCGAGTGATGTCGTCTCTGTCGCGAGCGCGGGACTCGTTCTGGGCCTCGTCCTGTTGGTCGGGGCGCTCGACTATCTGATCTTTGCGAACATCGACAAGCTGGCAAAACGCCTGAAGCCCACCAGCCTCATCGTTTCCGAGGTCGTCTTCGGGATTCTCCTGACCGCTGTCGCGGTCCAGTTGACGGTGAGCGGCCTGGGGCGACTCGGAATCATCGAAGCGACCGCTGCCGCGCACTAGGGATGAGTCCGACGACGGCAAGCCAAGGAAGAGGTCATGGCCGAAGAGCAAGCGGAATCGGAAGCCCCAGCACCTGCGCCAGCACCAAAGAAGGCGCCGAAGCCCGCAAATCCGGTGCGCCGCGTGACGCTGACCGTGATTGCGATTGGCGCCGTTCTCTTTTTCTACGGCATCGCGGCTGACCGGTTCACGCCCTACACGGCGCAGGGATTGGCACAGGCCTATCTGGTCAAGATCGCGCCTGAAGTCGGTGGCAGAGTGTTCGAGATCGGCGTTAGAACCGACCAGCGCGTCGAGCCCGGGGCAGTCCTGTTTCGCATTGATCCAGGCGAGTATGAGCTTGCCGTTAGGCGCGCGGAGGCGCAGCTCGAGACCGTCGGGCAGTCGATCGGGGCGTCGACCGCGGCGGTCGCGACGGCGCAGGCGAAGCTCGTCGAGGCCATCGCCAAGCGGGACAACGCGCGCGACCAAACCGCACGTACACTTGAGCTCATCAAGAGAGGCGTCTATCCCGAAGCACGCCGGTCGGAGGCGCAGTCGACACTGGATGCAGCAGAGGCTGTCGTGGCTCAGGCCGAAGCGGAGGTCGAGGAGGCCAGGCAGGCGCTCGGCCCTTCGGGCGCCGAGAATCCCCAGGTCCGCGAGGCCATGGCGGCCGTGGCGCAAGCCAACCTCGATCTCCAGCGCACCACCATCTTGGCTCCGTCCGAGGGCGGTGTGACCAATCTCTCGCTCTCGATCGGACAGGTGCTGGCCAAGGGCGAGGCTGCGATGACCTATATCGACATCAGGGAAGCCTGGGTCGAGGCCTCGTTCCGGGAGAACAGCCTGGAAAACATCGCGGTCGGCGATCCCGTCGAAATTGTCTTCGACATCCTCCCGGGACGGGTGGTCGAGGGGCGCGTCGCGGCGCTCGGCTATGGGGTCGGCAACCGCAGCGTGGACGCGCAAACCGGCCTGCCGAATCCGCGTAGCCAGAGCGGCTGGATTCGGCCCGCGCAACTGATGCCGGTGCGCATCGAGTTTGACGAGGAATTGCGCCGGCTCCGTTTCGGCTCCCAGGCCAACGTCATGATCTATCCGAGCGACAACGCCTTCATGAACGCCCTCGGCTACCTGAGGATGCGGCTCGTCGCGCTGCTGACCTATGTCCAGTGAAGCCGCCGCCCCGCCTGCCAGCGGGTCCGGCCGAGGAACACGGCAGGCTGCCCTTCGACTCGCTGCGGGGGTGACGGTCTGCTTCGCGTTTGTGGAGGCGCTCGACTGGGATGCGACCTTCCTGGCGCCCCTTCTCGTCGCGAATATGCTCGTCAAGCTGCGGCACCCCCCGAGCCTCGCCCAAGGATTCTTCTTCGTCGTCCTGATCGTGCTGTCGACCGGCATCGTGCTGATGCTGACAGCGGCAGCAGTTGGCAAGCCGGTGGTGCTGATTCTTGCGATCACGCTCCTCATCTACCTTACATTCTACGCCCACCGGCGCGGCGCGCCGGATCTGACGACGCTGCTTCCGCAGGTTTCGGCAGTTTCGATTCCGGTCATCGCCGTCCTTTCGCCCGAAGGAGCCGGTGCCTTCGCGGCGACGCTCATCATGGCTGGCGTGGTCGCACTCATCGCGGTGTGGGCGGCCTTTGCGGCGTTTCCCGCTCCCGCGGCGACGGCGGCCGATGCGTCGCCGGCCACTGACGTGCGGTCGCCGGGCACACCTCCCACGGCTGCGCGCCAGGCCTTGATCGATACCCTGGTCCTGCTTCCTATGCTGGCCTGGTTCATAATGGACGCGACGGAGGTCGCCGTCGTCGTCCTGATCGTTGTCATTACGGTGCTTCGCCAGCACGATCAGGCGCGGGGCCAGCGGGCCGCACTCGGCCTTGTCTTCGGCAACTTTATCGGCGGCATCGCGGCCACCATCGCGTACAATCTCGTCGTCATCGGGCATTCGTTTGCGTTCTTCGTCATGGTCTTGCTAGTGGTGAGTCTTGGCTTTGCAGGCCGCATCGTGACGGCGGGCGACCGGGCGCCGGTCTACGCAATCGCGCTTGCGACCTTCATCCTGCTTCTTGGGCTCGGCCTATCGCCTCTGCCGGGCGGCAGCGGCGAGGCATTCACGAGCCGATTGCTCAACGTTCTTTTTGCCTCCGCGTACGCGATCGCAGGGCTCTCGCTTCTGGAGCATTGGCGCGATGCGACGCCGCCCCGACAATTGAGCCCCCGGACATAGAGGAAATGGTTGGTCGTTCAGCCTTCGGTCGAGTTGCCGTATTGACCTTGCTGCTTCTGGTGCTTGCCAGCCCGAACAGCGCACAGGAGGCATCAGCCCCTGTCGACGCCGGGACGCAGACGAAGATCGACCAACTGCTGGAGCTGTTGGGTGATCCACAGGTTCGGAGCTGGCTCGATCGGCAGCGAGAGGCCGTCGCCCCGGTGCCCACCGCCACCGGGCCCGTGGCCGCCGCTATGGCGAGCCCAGGCAGCTACCTGTCCGGCCGGTTGGGCGCCATCCGGCAGCATGTCCGCAATCTCGTCGCGGCGCTGCCCACGCTGCCGCAGGAGGTCGAGCGTACCCGGGCCACTCTCGGTCTCGAGTTCGCGGAGCACGGACCGGTCCGCATCCTGCTGCTCATCGCCGCCTTCGTCGCCCTCGGCTTCAGTGCCGAGTGGCTGTTCTATCGGGCTGCGTCCGGCGTGGAGGCATGGATCGTGGCGCTGCCGCTCGCCACCGTGAGGGAGCGTCTGCGCGCCGTCGCCGTCCGGCTCGCCTACGGCGTCGGCATCGTCGCCGCCTTCGCCATCGGCAGCATCGGCGCCTTCCTGGTGGTCGACTGGCCGCCGCTGCTGCGCCAGATCGTGCTCGCCTATCTTCTCGCCTTCCTGACACTCCGCGTCGCGCTGACCTTCAGCCGCTTCCTCCTCGCCCCCGGCGGCGAACGCTTCCGCGTCGTGCCGATGAGCACCGAGTCAGCCTGGTACTGGCACCGGCGCATCGCTGCCTGCGTCGGCTGGTTCGCGTTCGGCTGGGTAACGCTCGCGCTGCTGGACTCCCTGGGCATGTCGGTCGAGCCGCGCCAGATCGTCGCTTACACGCTCGGCCTCGGCCTCCTCGCCGTCGGGCTGGAGGCTGTGTGGCGCCGGCCTGCGGCCGCCCCGCCGGCAGCAGCGGAACGGGTGGCCTCGCGGCTGTCCCGGCGTGCCGGCAGCTGGCTGCTCAGCGTCTACTTCGGCGCCCTGTGGCTGCTCTGGGTCGCCACCGCCATGCCGCTGTTCTGGCTTTGCGTCTTCGTCATTGTTCTGCCGGCCGCCCTGCGTCTGACGCGGCGTTCGGTCAATCACGTTCTGCGGCCGCCCGGTACGCCGGAAGTCGGCGGCAGCCGACCGGAGCTCTACGCCGTCTGCCTGGAGCGCGGGGCGCGCGCCGCTTTGATCATCGGCGCCGCGCTGCTGCTCGCGCATGCCTGGCAGGTCGATCTCATCGCACTGACGGCACAGGATACCCTCGCCACCCGCCTGCTCCGCGGCGCGCTGAATGCGGTCGTCATCGTGCTGTTCGCCGATTTCGCGTGGCATGTGATGAAGGCGCTGATCGACCGGAAACTCGCCGACTCGCAGGTGCCGGGCCTTCCCGACAGCGAGGAGGCCAGGCGCCGTTCGCGACTGCGTACCCTGCTGCCGATCCTGAAAAACGTTCTCTTCGCCGTGCTGATCGTCATCGTGGCCCTGATGATCCTCTCGGCCATGGGGATCGAGATCGGGCCGCTGATCGCCGGCGCCGGCGTGGTCGGCGTCGCCATTGGCTTCGGGGCCCAGACCCTGGTCAAGGACATCATCAGCGGCGTGTTTTACCTGCTCGATGACGCATTCCGGGTCGGCGAGTACATCCAGAGCGGCGGTTACAAGGGCACCGTCGAATCCTTCAGCCTGCGGTCGGTGAAGCTCAGGCATCATCGCGGGCCACTCTACACGGTGCCGTTCGGCGAGCTGGGCGCGGTGCAGAACATGAGCCGCGACTGGGTGATCGACAAGCTGACCATCGGCGTCACCTACGACACCGATCTGGAGAAGACCCGCAAGCTGATCAAGCAGATCGGGCAGGAGCTGGCCAAGGACCCCGAACTGGCGCCGCACATCATCGAACCCCTGAAGATGCAGGGCGTCGAGCAGTTCGGCGACTTCGCCATCAAGGTGCGCATGAAGATGACGACCAAGCCTGGCGAGCAGTTCGTGATCCGCCGCAAGGCTTACGCGATGATCAAGAAGGCCTTCGCCGAGCACGGCATCCAGTTCGCCTTCCCGACCGTGCAGGTCGCTGGCGGCGAGGCCTCCGTCGCCGCAGCATCCCAGAGCCTGGAAATGTTGCACCGGCCACAGGTGGAGTGACGCGGGCCCAGATCCAATGGAGATAGCCCCGCGCTTTCACCTGGACGCGGGCCGGCATGGAAAAGCCCACTACTTCGCGAGGTGGTGGGCTTCATGTCGTCAGTTGCGGGGCGGCGCGGCCCCTTGGTCGCGCTATGTTTTTGGTGGCTGGCAGCACCCTCTTCCTCTTTTGGGTGGTTTGCGACCCCATGGCCTGCCAACGTCAAGTCCTTTGCTCCGCTTCGGGCGGCGGCGGGGTAGTGGCTTTCAATGACGTTCGGTGGGCAGAAAGTCCTCAACCTCGCGGTTCTCCATCATGCCCTTCGGCAGAAAGGCCATCACCACGACGATTACCGCCCCCAGCAGCAGCCCGGACAGACCCAGCATCTGCGGCAGCTTGACCCCCGCAATGTCGGGCCCGGTTTCCAGCCAGCGGACGACTTCCAGACCAATCGAAATCAGCAGTGTGCCGAAGACCGCGCCGGTGACGCTCCTGAGTCCGCCCAGAATCAGCATCGCGACGGTCAGGAAGACGAAGTTGAAGTAGAAAGGGCGTGCCGAGATGGTGCCCAGGTAGAAGGCATAGGCAATCCCGGCGACGGCGAAGAAGAGGGTGCTGACCACCCAGGCGATCAGGCGGGCCCGGTAAACGTCGACGCCCATGGCACGGGCGCCGACCTCATCGTCGGCGCTGGCACGCAGTTTCAGCCCGACCGAACTCTCACGGAACAGGCGCGCAGCGAAAATCGTCCCGATGACCAGCGCCGCGACATAAGGTAGATCGAAGATCTTCGGGATGCCGAAGAACGCCTGGTTGCCTTTGAAGATGTCGGTCCGGTGCAGAAAGATCGAGTGCACGATCACCAGGACCGCAATGCTGACAATGGTAATGCCAATGCCGGTCAGCCGCGCCATGAACAGGCCGGTCAGAAGTCCCAGGCTGCCGGTGATCAGAAGCGCAAGCAGGGCAGAGACGATCGGCGAAAGCTGAAACGCATTCAAGCCCCAGGGAGCGTCCGGCAGAGCGATGGCCTTCATTGCCGCCGGAGTGACGCAGATGGCGGCGACATATGCCGCGATACCCATGAAGGCGGCGTGGGAAAAAGTGGTGATGTTGGCGTTGCCCATGAAGGTCTGCAACCCGACGACGACCAGCAGATTGACAAAAGCTGCGTAGAGGATGCGTGCCTGATAGGCCTCTCCCCAGGCATAGTAGGCGCCGACAATGGCGAGGATCAGCAGGCTGAGCAGTGTGCTGCCGAGCAGCCCCCTGCGCTGGGCCCTGGTGAGAGACAGGCGCCTCACCGCTTGTCCCCCTTTTCACGGGCCGGAGAAAGGATGCCGTCGGGGCGCCAAATCAGGATCAGCGCAATCAGCGCAAAGACCACGGCATGGGCGAGGCCGCCCGCCTCCTGCGGCAGCAGGATGAGCACAAGCACCTCGATGACCCCCAACAGGAACCCACCCAGCACGGCACCAGGCAGGCTGCCGAAGCCGCCGATGACGCAGGCAACGAAGGCGACCAGAACGGGATCAAAGCCCATATGCGGCTGTACGCTGCCCCGTCTCGCCAAAATGAAAATGCAGGCAAGGCCGGCCAGGAGGCCGGATATCGCAAAGGCGCCGGCGATGACGCGGTTCGCACGGATGCCGCAGAGACGGACCATCTCGAAGTCGAGAGCTGCCGCGCGCATGGCCATACCCAATGTGGTCCGACGCAGGAACACCGTGAGCGCAACAATAGCCAGAATCGTGGCGACGGTTTCGTAGATCTGCAGGGAAGAGACCCGTAGCGTCCCGAATGACAGCGTCTTGTCCAGGAAGATGAACTGCGTGGCAGCCATGGGCCGCGGCGAGCCGAGCAGCAGAAATAGATTCTGCAGGATGATGCTGACGCCAAAGGCAGTCAGTAGACCCGTGGTCAGGTCGGCGCCGCGCACGGTCCGGAAGGCGATCCGCTCCAATGCGACCGACGCCAGGACGCAGCCGGCAAGAACGCCGACCATCAGGATCCAGGGATTGCCGGTCAGCAGCGTCCCGATGACGACCATGGAGTAGCCCCCGAAGGCAATAACCTCGCCGTAGGCGAAGTTCACCAGACTCATGATCGAGAAGACAATGGCCAGGCCAAGCGCGATCAGGGCGTACTCGGCGCCAAAGCTGAATGCGTTTAGCGTCTGCTGAATGGCATAGTCCATCAGGCGTGCATCCCTGTCAGCTCACCCATCAATCCGCTGCCGTCGCCGAACTCCGCGGCCTCGCCATGCCGGGTGACCCGACCGTTGTTGAGAATGTACACGTAGTCGGAAACAGCGATAGCCGCGGCGGCATTCTGCTCAACCAGCAGGATCGTGATTCCGCGCGCCTTCAGGTCTTTAATGATGTCGAAGATCTTGCCGACGATCTGCGGGGCAAGGCCCAGGGAGGGTTCGTCGAGCAGCAGTATACGTGGGCGCGACAGGAGTGCGCGGGCGATGGCGAGCATCTGCTGCTCGCCGCCGGAGAGCGTGCCGGCCATCTGCTCGCGCCTTTCTTCCAGGACTGGGAAATGCCTGAACCACTCCTGAATTTCCGCGAATAGCGCTCCCTTGTCGGCGCGGATGGCACCCCCCATGATCAGGTTGTCGCGCACCGACAGGTTAGAAAAAATGCGGCGGCCTTCCGGAGAGATCGCAACGCCTCTCTTGCACCGCTCCTCGATCGGAAGGCGGCTGATTTCCTCGCCGGACAGCCGGATGCTGCCCGTGGCGCGCGCCGCTCCGGTGATCGAAGAAAGGGTCGAAGTCTTCCCGGCGCCGTTCGGGCCCAGCAAGGTGACGCACTGTCCCTCCTCCACCGAGATATCGATCCCGTGCACGGCCTCGATCAGGCGGTGAAATACCCGGAGCTGCCGGATCTCCAGCATCGCCGTGGCGTCTCCATCAGGCGGCCTTTCCGGGCCGGAGCCCGGAAAGGCCGCCTTTGGCTTACTGCCAAGACGGAACATTGTCTGGCACTTCCTGGGAAAGCACCACACGCTCGCCATTCTTGAAGCCGATCACGGGAATGGCACGAAGGGCATAGCTCTTCGTGTCCTTGAAGGAAATCTCCTCGATCGACATCACCGGAATGCTGTCGGCGGAACGGATCGCTTCGCGGATCGCGGCCGGATCGTCTGAACCAGCGGCTTCGATGCCGTACGCCAGGATCTTGATCATGTCGCCGCCCAAGGAGGGGAACAGACCGTTCACCGGTACACCGATCGCCGCGCAGTCTTCCTGGAACTTTGAAATGCGGCTGTCCGGAACCGCCGGCGCCAGCGTACCGAAGAACACCCGGTCCAGGATCGTCGGATCCTCCTTGGCCAGAGCGTCGAGCGAAGGATCGTCAAAGCCGTCCGACCCGACCACCCAGGCGTCCAGGCCGGCGGCCCGCATCTGGCGGACCAGAATACCGATGTCGGGCATCGCCCAGGAAATGTAGACGGCGTCCGGCGCCGGGTTGAGCGCCTTCAGTTCGGCGATCTGGGGGCTCCAGTCCGTGGTGCCGGACGTGTAGTTAAGCTTGGCGAGCAGCTTTCCGCCGGCCGCCACGACGCCGTCGGCAAACCACTGCGGCGTCTTGGCTGACCAGGAGCCACCCTCATCGGAAGTAAAGATTGCGACGTTCTTCACGCCCTGCGAAATGGCATAATTGGCCGCAGCCGTCGCGGTATAGGGATCGGGGGCGACGTTGGTGATGAAGTTGTCGACCACGCCGCTGTGCATCTCAACCTGGGTGCTTTGCGACTGAATCACCGTAACGCCCTGGCTAGCGGCGATCTGAGCCACCGGAATCATGGTGTCGGAGAAGGGAATCGTGCTGAGCGCGATGATGCCCTCACCAAGGAACTTCTCGGTCAGCGAGATTGCCGACTGAGTGTCCGATCCGGTGTCCTGGATCAGCAGTTCCAGCTTCTTGCCGCCGATGCCGCCGTCGCGGTTGATCATTTCGACCATGCACTTGGCGCCGTCCACCTCGTTATAGGCGGCGAAGTCGCCGGTCAGCGGCACCGGCAGGCCGATCTTGATGGTGTCGGCGGCCGAGGCGGACGTCGACATTAGGCAGAATGCCGCCGCTGTTGCCAGCAATGCGGATCTAATAGGGGTTTTAGCCGTCATTTTGATTGCCTCCTTAGTGATTGCCCTGTCCCAGATAGGCGGTAATGACTTCTTTGTTCTTGGTAACTTCCTCGGGCGCGCCCGAAGCCAGAAGGCGGCCCATGTTCATGACCGTCAGCGCGTGGCACGCCGACATGATGAACTTCAGATCGTGTTCGATGAGGATGATGGCGCAGGGATGCCGCTCCAGCAGCCACGTGAGATTGGCAAAAAGACGCTCGGTTTCCTCCGGGTTCATACCGGCCGCCGGCTCGTCCAGCATCACCACCTTGGGCCGCAGCGCCAGCGCGCGGACGATCTCCAGCCGCCGCATCTGTCCATAAGGCAGGCTGGTCGGGGAGAGTTCCAGGACTCCCCTCAGCCCGAACCCTTCGATAGCGTCTTCGATCAGCTCCGAATCGGCG
Organism: uncultured Pelagibius sp.; assembly: GCA_964472095.1. Taxonomy (GTDB): domain Bacteria; phylum Pseudomonadota; class Alphaproteobacteria; order Kiloniellales; family Kiloniellaceae; genus Pelagibius. The sequence goes on along the minus strand of CAYYIV010000010.1, from coordinate 21,051 downwards.
CTACGGGCTCTGTCCGCATGGAGCTCGGCGACCTCGATGTTCTGGCGGACCGAGAGGTTTGGAAAGAGGCGAAGGTTCTGGAAGGTACGGGCAACCCCGAGCTGTGCGCGCGCGTGCACCGGGAGCTCGTGGATCGCCTGTCCGTCGACATAAATCTCCCCGGCGCTCACCTTCAAAAGACCCGAGATCAGATTGATCATGGTGGTCTTGCCGGCACCGTTCGGCCCAATCAGGCCATGAATCTCGTTTCGCCTGGCCGAGAAGCTGACGTTGTCGACGGCCTGTACGCCGCCAAAGTTCTTCGAGACCGCCATCACTTCCAGCATGTCAGTAGACTGCCTTGTACAGGTTGCACTTTTCGATCCAGTTCAGGCCGTCCAGATGGGCCAATTCGGCGCGCTTGTGGTCGACATAGACATCGACGAAAGCATCGCCGAACCAGCCGCGGGCGGCCTGGGAAGCGGAAAGTGCGTCCAGGGCGTCGGGCAGGCTCTCGGGGAGCCGCTTGACGCCGCGCTCGGCCAGCTGGTCCGCAGACAGGAGAGACAGGTCTTGCTGGGTCGGGGCTGGCGGCTCGACCTTGTCTTTGATTCCCTGGGTCCCGGCAAACAGCAGCGCGGCGAAGGCAAGATGCGGGCTCGCCGCGGCGTCCACCGCGCGGATCTCGAAATTGAACTGCCGGGCGACCGACTCGCTGTCTTGCGTTGAAACCGGACAGATTCTTATCGAAGCTTCCCGGTCGCGATAGCCAAGATTGTTGTAGGCCGCGCTCCAGCGGTGCGGCGTCAGACGCAGATAGCTGATGTCGGAAGGCGCGAGGATCGCCAGAATCTGATCGAGATACTTCAGGACGCCGCCGATGAAATGGCGAGTGAGGCCGCTCATGCCGTGAGGGTCGCTCCCGTCATAGGTCAGCGGTTCTCCCGCGTCGTCCACAAAGCTGATGTGAACGTGCACGCCGTTGCCGACGCTCTCCGGGTTCAGGATGGGTGAGAAGCTGGGCGCCACACCGAACCGCCGCAGCACGTCGTCGACAAGAACGCGCAGGATGACGGCGTTGTCCGCGGCGGCGATCCCTCGGGCAGGCTTGTTGGTGATCTCGTACTGGGAGGGGCCGTATTCCTTCATGAAGGTGTCCGGCGTGCAGGGCGTCTGCCGCAGGGCCTCCAGCAGGGCCTCGGCCCAGGTCTGGGAATCGCGGAAACCCCTGAGGCCGAAGGCGTCTCCCAAACGGACCGGCGCATCCTTGATCTGGAATTCGTGCTCGAAGGCGGCAAGCGGCGTCGCGCCGGCAAGGCGGTACAACTCGTCCTGCGCCCGACGCGCAAGCGAACGGGTGCAGAACTCCCAGGGCTCGCCTTCCAGGCTCAGAATATTGCCCAACGCGAAGTCCAAGTTCAGGTCACCCGCTGCCACCTGGCAGCGCGCGGCCGGATCCGGCACCAGGGCAAGGTCGCCGAAGGAGCCGAAGGGGCTCTTCGCGATGGTGTCGAAGCAGGTGATCTGGACATTGGTCGGCGTCCAGCCCACACCGCGCAGCGACCGCTGCTCCCACTCCGAAGCCGGAAAGGACTTGCCACGGACGAGGCCTGCCAGGTCGGAGGTCGCGACGAAAACGAGATGGTCTTTGGCGGATTCCATTCAGACCGGCTCCGGACGGCAGGGATGCGCGGAATCCCGCAAGCTGTCCCACTTCGATATTCGCCGCTTGGTTGCTTTCCAATCGCGTTCCGCCAGCGGAATGAGGAATGCCTCGATCAAGGCAAGAGCCGGCACGCAGCTGTCCCACAGCGTGCCGGAATCGATCGGCACGGAAAGCAGCTCCGTAGCGCCCTTTGCGGCCGGGGTGATCCACTGGTCGGTGATGACGATGGTTTGCGCCTTGCGCCCGCGGGCACGCTGGGAAAGGCGCTCCATGCTGGCCTGGTAGCGCCGAAAGTCGATGATCAGAACGATGTCGCGTGGACGCAGCCTCAGCAGGTATTCGGGCCAGCGCTCCGGATCCGAGGGAATATGAAAGACGTCACTGCGGATCTGGCCCAGGTGCCGCGCGAAGAAGCCGGCGATGCTGTCGCTCATGCGACCGCCGATCAAGTAGATCCGGCGCTTGGGATCGCCCAGCAGGTTGCACACGCGGTCGAATTGTGCCGGCGGGATTCGCCGAACCAGTTCCGCGTTCAATGTATCGACGCGCTGAATGTAGGATGCCAGCGGCGCGTCCTGGTCAATCGCACTGTCTCGGCGCAGTTCGATCGGCGAGCTCTGGCTTTCCTTCAGTTCCTTCACCAGACTCTGCTGGAAATCCTGGAAGCCCGAATAACCCAGCTTGTTGACGAAGCGGGATATGGACGGCGCGGAGATGCGGGCCTTGCGCGAAAGTTCCTGGATCGGCTCCAGGCCGGCAAAGGGGTAGTCGGCCAGAAGGACCGACGCCAATTGCCGTTCCACAGGCGTCAGCCGATCCGCCATCTCTTCTATCAACTGCCGTAGTTGCATCGTGGCCACTGCCCCCGGGCCGCTCCTAGGTCGAGCATAGAGAGGAAGAAAAAAAAATGTCAATGGACAGTTGATCGATGACTATGAGAAAATATTTTCAGTTCATCGGTATGCGGTCATTGTCGTCTTCTTCGGAGAGTGCGTTGAGTCCAGCGGTTGAAGCCAGCAGTCCAGGAACCCTTCTGAACCCGCTGGTGGACCCCGAACCGGTGGAGGTGGTCAACGCGGACTCCGATTCGCCTCTTCTGCTCGTGTGCGAGCACGCTGGTCGGGCAATTCCGCGCGGCCTTGCCAAACTGGGCTTGTCCGAAGCGACGCTGGCGCTTCACATCGCCTACGACATCGGTGCAGAAAGCCTGGCCCGGCATCTGGCCGGAAGGTTCGGTTGCCGACTGATCGTCCAGCGCTACAGCAGGCTGGTTATCGACTGCAACCGCCCGCCGGGCAGCGCCCAGTCGATCCCGACGGTCAGCGACACGGTTGCCATTCCCGGGAACGCGGCGCTCTCGGCCGAAGACCGCAGGCGGCGCGAAGCTGAGATCTTTGGGCCTTACGCCGAGGCCTGCCGAAGGGAAGTCGCCCGTGCTGGCATCCGCTACGCCTTTTCCCTGCACAGCTTCACGCCGGTGATGCAGGGCTTCCCGCGACCCTGGGATGTCGGGTTTCTGTACCGCGACCGCTGCAGCAGGGCGGAGCGCATGCTCGACCTGGCCCGAAACCTCTGGCCGGAGATGACCATCGGCGACAAACAGCCCTATGGGATCGACGAGGAGACCGACTGGTTCATTCCGGCCTGTGCTGAGAAGCGCCGCATTCCTCATTGCCTGATCGAGGTGCGCAACGACCACCTGCCTGACGACGATGGCTGCCGGCAGTGGGCGGACCATCTATACAGCCTGATGATCCATTTCATGGAAGATGTCGATGCAACTCACTCGTAATGTCCCGCTGGATCCGGCCCAATCCGCCCTGCTGTTCATCGATGTGCAGAATTTCTGCGCGCGCCGCGACGGCAGCGAGTTCGCGGACCTCTCCCCCGATCAGTTGGAACAGAAGTACGGCTGGTTCTTTCAGCGCTTCGAAGCCGAGACCCTGCCCAACATGCAGCGCCTTCAGACGGTCTGTCGAAAGGCGGGCATCGAGGTGATGTACACGACGATCGAGAGCCTGACTCTGGACGGCCGCGACCGCAGCCTCGATTACAAGATCACCGGCTTCAACGTGCCCAAGGGCTCCTGGGACGGCAAGGTGCTAAATGCCATCGCGCCCGAGGGAGACGAGATGGTCTTTCCCAAGAGCTCGTCCTCCGTTTTCGTATCAACCCACATCGACTATGTCCTGCGGAACCTGGGCGTACGCCAGCTTGTTCTGTCCGGTTTGGTGACGGACCAATGTGTCGAGAGCGCCATCCGTGACGCCTGCGATCTCGGCTATCTGGTGACGCAGGTGACCGATGCCTGCCTGACCTACTCTCAGGAGCGTCACGATCATTCGTTACGGACAATTCAGGGCTACTGCCGGCAGGTAACCACGCAGGCGCTCGTCGACGAACTGGGAGGGTTGACTCTGGGCTCCTACGCGGGCCGGCATTGATGCCCACGCGGTGAAGGCCGATTCCATGGCCGCGCAGACGGAGGCATGTACTGAGGCATGGAAGAAGATTTCCAGAAGGGAGGCGCACTAGCATGTGCAAAGCCAATGACCACACCATTCATGGCGCGCACCATCACTTCGGCTGGGATCATTCGATCCCGCCCGTCCTGACCGTCGCCCCCGGAATGACCATCGAGTTCGAGTGCCTGGACGCCTCCGGCGGCCAGCTCACCAAGGCCTCGACCCTGGCGGATGTCGGGGCGCTGGATTTCGGCAAGGTGAACCCCGTCACCGGCCCTGTTTTCATTGACGGGGCCGAACCGGGCGATGCGGTGAGGGTGACGATCCATGAATTCCATCCCTCCGGCTTCGGTTGGACGGCCAACATCCCCGGCTTCGGCCTGCTCGCGGAGCAGTTCACCGAGCCGGCGCTCCACATCTGGAAGTACGACGAGGTCTCGCTGGCACCGGCGCTGTACGGGCCGGGCGGCTGGGTGCCGCTGAAGCCCTTTGCCGGCACGATTGGCCTCGCCCCCGCGGAACCGGGGCTCCACTCCGTGGTACCGCCGCGCCGGGTCGGCGGCAACATGGATATCCGCGACCTCGCGGCCGGCACCGAGCTCTACCTGCCGGTGGAGGTTGCCGGGGCGCTGTTCTCCATCGGTGACACCCACGCTGCCCAGGGCGACGGCGAGGTCTGCGGCACCGCCATCGAAAGCCCGATGAACGTGGTCCTCACCCTCGACCTGATGAAGGACGCCAATCTCAAGATGCCGCGGTTCACCACGCCGGGTCCCGTCAGCCGGCACCTGGACGAGAAGGGCTACGAGGTGACCACCGGCGTCGGCAGCGACCTCTTCGCCGGCGCCCAGGCCGCGGTCGCCCAGATGGTGGACCTGCTAGCCGCGCGCCACGGCATGGCGCCGGTCGATGCCTACATGCTCTGCTCGGTCTGCGGTGACCTCAGGATCAGCGAGATCGTCGACCAGCCGAACTGGATCGTCTCCTTCTACTTCCCGCGGGTCGTGCTCGACTGATGGCGGGAGCCCATGGGGAGCAGGTCAGCTCGACTCCTTCATTATCCTCCTGGTGTGGAGCACGATTGGAGCGCTTCGGCTTCTGGCGGCGGAGAGTAGACAACAAAAAACGCCGCTAAGCTGTTGCTTTAGAGGCGTTTTTTGTTTGGTTGCGGGGGCGCGCAACCACCGATACCGACACTCGCTTACAGCACTGATTTAACTGTTGATTTCAGACTCAACCCCCTTTCCGCCCCCGGCCTGCGCTATAGGTGGGCTACGATTGTAACCATCTGGTCCGGTTGCTGTAATAGACCGGACCAACACCGACGGTCCGCTGACTTCGGCGTCTTGCCATCAGCGGAACTCAGACGAGGCGCCTGGGATCGCTTGGCTGCCCGATGGCGAAGGCTGCTTCGGCCGGCTGAACGGCCGCCCCCAAGCGATTCCGAGGAGGGTCAGGCCGACCGCTGCCGCGAGGGCGATTTCGGAAGGCACGATGGCGAGGACCGCGGCCGGCAGGTAGATCGCCGCCGCCAGCCAGCGGCTGCCGCGGATCCCCGTGCCGGCGAGAAGCAGCGAGGTCGCCAGCACCAGAGCGACGCCTGACAACACCGCCTCGGCGATCTGCCAGGAACTGCCGGACCACAGCATGCCGGGATAGGAGAGGAACATGAAGGGAATGATGTAGGTGACGATGCCCAGGCGCACGGCGTTTACCGCCGCGGGCCACCAGTCGGTCTTGGCGATGGAGGCGGCCACGAAAACCGCGATGCAGACCGGCGGCGTGATCACCGAAATGGTCGCATAGTAGAAGACGAACATATGCGCGACCAGCGGCTCGACGTCGATGGCGATGAGCGCCGGCGCCATGACGGCGGCCACCAGCACGTAGGCCGCCGTGGTGGGAATGCCCATGCCGAGCACCAGGCAGGCCAGCGCGACGATGAGCCCGACCAGGAAGAGGTGCTCGCCGCCAACCGCGACGGTCAGCGAAGAAAGCGTGACCCCGACCCCGGTCAGGTTGATCAGCGATACCAGAATCTGCGCGCCGGCCAGCATCAGGGCGATAATCACGATGCCGTTGCCGGCCTCGACCAAGCTGTCGAGCAAGGCGCGCAGTGTGGCCAGGGGCTTGCGGCGCGCGATAACGTCGCCGATCACGAAGGGCACCACCGCGCACACCACCCCGAAGGCTGCGGAGAAGGCCACCGAACGTCCGGCGATCAGCATCCACAGGAGGCCGCCCAGCCCGCCGATCACCGGCAGCAGGCGTACCGGATGCAGGGCGGTCTTCGCCGAGGGGATCTCCTCCGGCGGCACGAAGCCGATGTTCTTGCGCAGGGCGATGAGGTGGATGGTGGTGAAGAGCCCGGTGTAGAACAGCGCGGCCGGGATCAGCGCCGCCAGCGCGATGCGCAGGTATTCGGTGCCGATCATCTCCGACATGATGAAGGCGGCGGCGCCGAGGATCGGCGGCGTGATCTGCCCGCCGGTCGAGGCCACCGCCTCCACCGCCGCGGCGAAGGGCGCCGGGTAGCCGATGCGCTTCATCAACGGAATGGTCATGGTGCCGGTGGTCGCCACATTGGCGACGGCGCTGCCGTTCACCGTGCCGAAGGAGGCCGAGGCGACGGTCGCCATCTTGGCAGCGCCGCCGACCGAACGGCCGGAGACCAACAGGGCCAGGTCCATGAAGGTCTGGCCACCGCCGGTATGCAGCAGCACCGCGCCGAACAGTACGAAGGCGGCGATGATGGTGGCGGCGATGCCGGTGAGCGAGCCCCAGACGCCGATATCGGTCAACAGGATCGTCTCGGTCACGAACCAGATGTCGTAGCCACGGTGGCCAAGGCGGCCGGGGATCAGGTGGCCGAAGAATACGTAGGCAAGCCCTATGGAGACGAGGATGGGAAAGGCGAGACCGACGGTGCGCCGCGCCAGTTCCAGCAGGGTGACGACCAGCACGGCAGCCAGGGCGATGTCGATCGGTCCCGCCGTCGGCAGCGACGTCATGATGGTCTCGGCGTTGACCGCCACGTAGACGCAGGCCGCCGTCGTCGCAGCCCACAGGCAGAGGTCGACGGCCAAGCCGAGCTTCGCGGCCGCGCCCGAGAGCTTCAACGGATAGGCGAGAAAGCCCAGGGAGACGACGAGCGCCACCATGATGGAGCGCTGGATGAGGGCGTCGAAGGCCCCGGCCGCGGCCGTATAGAGAATGAACAGGCCGATCGCCAGGGCGACGGCTCGCCGCAGGTTGTCACGCATCACCACACACCTCTGGACGGGCCGGTGGGCAGCCAAGTCGGGGGCCAGGTCGACGGCAGGTCCGGCGGCCGGGGCAGATCGGTCCCGGCCGCCGGCGGTTCACAGCTCAGCTGCTGGGCAGCAGGCGTTCCGGGATCTCGACGCCGATCTCCCGGTAATAGCGCACCGCGCCCGGGTGCAGCGGGATGGTCGAGAGTTCCATGGTCATCGTGGGAAGGTCGCTTCCCTTGAGGCCGGAGAAGGCGGCCGCCTGCGCCGTCTGGTCTTCGACCACCGCCTTGGTGATCTGATAGGCCGCTTCTTCGTCGAGATCCGCCTGCGCGACCGCCGCCACGCCGAAGGCCCAGGTCTTGTAGGCCGGATAGCCCTCGCCCGCCTGGCCGTCGGCCACGTCGACCACCGAGAGGTTGGGGAACTCCTCGCGCACCTTGGCGGCCTGCGCGTCGCTCAGGCCGACGATGGAGATCGGCGTCAGGGTCGCGATGTCGATGCTGGAGGCGTCCAGGCGCTTGCCGGATCCACTCTTCACGTAGCCGATGACGCGGTTGTCCTTGATCTGGTTGACGACGTCGCCGGTCGACCCGCGCGCCCAGTCGGGTTCGATGCCGAGCAGCGAGAAGACCTTTTCGGCCGTCGCCTCGGTGGCCGAGCCGCTGATGCCGGGATTGAACTCCTTGCCCGCAAGATCCTGCAGCGACGCGATGCCGGCGTCCTTGCGCACCACGACGTTCTGCGGCGCCGAGGCATAGACCCACAGCATCAGCGGCTGGTAGGCCTTGCCCTCGAACTCGCCGCGGCCGTTGAAGACGTCGTAGGCGACGTTGGTGGTGACAAGGCCGAGATCGACCTGGTCGCGCTGCAGGCGGCGCAGGTTGTCCAGCGTCGCACCCGTTTCGACCACGTTGGCCTCGACGCCTTCGACCTTCTCGTTGATCAGCTTGGAGACGGCGACGAAATAGCCGTAGTGGCTCGACGACGCCGAGGTGGTGCCGATGGCGAGCTTCTGGGTCTGCGCGGCGGCGGGCGAGGCGAGCACCGCTGCCGCCAAGAGGGCAGTTGCGATCTTCTTCATGTCAGTCCTCCCATTTTCTGCTTGGTTTTATGAATAGCGCCCGCCGTCTCGCCCGGCCGTTCGGCCAGCAACACGGCGGGAACGTCGATTTCGAGGGAAAGCAGGCGGAACGAGGCGGTTTTGCCGTGGCTGTCGAGCGCCAGTGCCGCGTTGACGCCGCCTTCCAGCGCATCGTCCAGCACGAAGTTGAGCGCCATGAGCTTGGGCAGTTCGTAGCGCCGCACCGCGGTCACGCCGCGATGGCGGAACAGCGCGTGGACGCGCTCTTGCGTGACTTCGCTCAGCAGCACGGACCAGGCTTCCGGCCGGTAGGCGATCACGGAGATGTTCTGGCGGTTGCCCTTGTCGCCCGAGCGCGCGTGGGCGATCCGGTGCAGCGGGGCCCGCACAAGGGCACTCATCCCGCGCGCCGCGCGCATTGCCGCCGCATGACGTCCGCACCCTGCTCCGGGCAACGTGTTCTCACGTCCATGGCTTTCCTCCCACTTTCAACCTCGGAAAAATTATCGATAATGTCAACGATAATTGTACCGAGCATCGTTTCCGGCTAGATTGGCGTCATGAGCGGAGCAGCCAGAGCATGACGAGAGCGATTGCCGGAAGCGGTGCCGCGGACGGAGAAGGCCGACGCCAGCCGCAGGGCTGGAGCCAGGTCTACGAGGTCTTGCAGATGGACCTCATGCTGGGTCGCCTCCACCTGCGCGAACGCCTGGTGGAGGACGACCTCATCCTGCGCTTCGACGCCACGCGGCATGCCGTCCGGCGCGCGCTCGACGAGCTGGAAAAGGAAGGCCTTGTGCTTCGCCAGCCGAATCGCGGCGTGCGGGTGCGCGACTTCACGCAGGAAGAAGTCGAGAATCTCTACGAGATCCGCGATGCGCTGGAGACCCTGGCCGCCTCGCGCGTGACGCTGCCGGCGCCCCCCGAATTCGTCGAGGACCTGAAAATGCTCGCCGCGGCGCATGAACAGGCGTCGAACGCACAGCGCTATGTCGAGGTCTTCCGGATGAACAATGCCTTTCACGAACGGCTTTACGCCGGCGCGGGCAATCCGGAGCTCGCTGCCGCCATAAAGCACTATTCGCTGATGACCCAGCCGATCCGCAGCCGCGGATTCGCCGACGACCAGTTGCGGCAGATCGCGATCCGCGAGCACTGGCAGATGGTCGACGCCATCGAGCAGGGCGAGTCCAAGCGGCTCGTGGAGCTCTGCCGCGCCCATATCCGCTGGCCGAAAGAATTCTACCTGCGCGCCAACAGCCCGGCTGACTCCGGCGCCGGCGCCGCCCGCCACGAGGCCTCCGCACTATGACCTACCGCATCGGCTCCGGGGCCGGCTTCTCGGGCGACCGCATCGATGCGGGGCTGCCGGTGGTCGAAGCGATCGCCGCGGCCGGCGACGGCGGCGCCATCATCTTCGAGACCATCGGCGAGCGCACGCTGGCGCTCGGCCACCTGGCGCGCCGGCAGGATCCGGCGCTGGGCTACGAGCCGCTGCTCGCCGACTACCTGAGACCCATCCTCAGGACCTGCGCCGAGCAGGACATCGTCATCGTCGGCAACTTCGGCTGCGCCAACCCGCGTGCCGCGGCGGCGGTGATCGCCGGGCTGGCCCGCGAACTCGGCCTGCCGCCCCTGCGCATCGCCACCGTCGACGGCGACGACGTGCGCGATCGCATCAACCTGGCGACCGAGGATCTCTGGGACGGCGACGCCGGCCTGCCGCCGCCGGCGGGCGAAATCGTCTCCGCCAACGCCTATCTCGGCGCCGCGGCCATCGCGGAGGCTGTCACCGCCGGCGCCCAGGTCGTCGTGACCGGACGGGTCGCCGATCCGGCGCTGGCGCTCGGCCCCCTGGTCGCGCACTTCGGCTGGGCCTGGGGGAATCTCGACCGCATCGCCGCGGGGACCCTGGTGGGTCACTTGCTGGAATGCGGTTCGCAGGTCACCGGCGGCTACTTCGCCGACCCGGGCTTCAAGGATGTGCCGCGGCCCGAGGCCATCGGCTTTCCCATTGCCGAGGTCGAGGCCGACGGCAGCTTCGTCATCACCAAGCCGCCCGCCACCGGCGGCCTCGTCGACCTGCGCACGGTGAAGGAGCAGTTGCTCTACGAGATCCACGATCCCGCGGCCTATCTCACCCCGGACGTTACGCTCGACATTACCGGGGTGGAGATCGCCCAAGCAGGGGCCGACCGGGTGCGCGTCAGCGGCGCGCGCGGCCACGCGGCACCGGCACGGCTGAAAGCGACCGTCGGCTTTCTGGGCGACTGGTTCGGTGAGGGCGAGATCTCCTATGCCGGCCTCAATGCTTTCGCGCGCGCCCGACTGGCTGCCGAAGTGATCGGTAAGCGCCTGGATATGCGCGGCCTCGGCCTGCGGCGCCGCATCGACGTCATCGGGACCAGCAGCGCCTTCGACGACGACAGCGGCAGCCTGCGAGCCAGCCTTGGGCCTGAAACGGACGGCGGGGCGCAGGACCTGCGACTTCGCCTCGCGGTCGCGGGCTCTGACAAGGCTGCAGTCGAAGGGGCACTGCAGGAAGTGCTCGCCCTCTATTGCTGCGGCCCCGCCGGCGGCGGTGGCCATCGCAGCCGCGTGAGTCAGCGCATTGAGACTCGCTCCTACCTCATCCCGCGCGAGGCAGTTGAAGCGACCTTTCGACTGCTATAGAAGGCCGACTTTCCCTGCCACTGTTCGTACCGCTCGGGTCACGACCTTCCATCTACGGCCGGCGGCACCAGGTTCGGTTACGCAATCAACCTGCCATTCGGGTGCTCCGACAGGTCAATCTCGGCTTGGTAATGGGGAGCGGACCTACCCGTCGCCCCTGATGAACGACGGCTGAGTGCCAGGAGCGGTCCTTCGTCTCGTCTTCACGGTATCTCTGCTATCGACAGAGGTCGTGCAAAAGCACGATGCCGTGCCGGTGACGACCACGGACTAATGTGGGCAGAGTTGGCGCGGGGGAACACGAGCATGACCCGGGCTGCGCATGGCCTAGCGCACTGCATCTGCGCCTCGGGCAGCCATCAGACCTTGCCTCTAGATTAGGCCCTCAATTTCCAACTGCATGGATCGCAACCTCTCTCCGGTTGCATGGAAGACTGCATTTGTGATCGCCGCCGACGTGCCCGCCATTGCGATTTTCCCGAGTCCCTTCAGCACCCGGCGGCCGCCTTGAGGCGGATGCTAAGCATCGATAGCCCGACGGTGAAGCTGCCCTGCCTTTGCCGATCCTGCCTCTGCTCGCGAGGAAGAACGAATGAGGGTTTCCTTTGCCGAGGTCAGGTGCGCCCGGCACGCGAGCTCGACCAGTGAAGCGTTGCGGCTGAGCAGGGCCTCGATGTAGCCGAGGTGCTCGCGGATCGCGATCTCGTTACGCTGCCGTTCGTCCTGTTTGTTCCACTGGTAGTGATAGTGGAAGATCGCGGTGATGATGTCGTAGAAGCTGTCGATAAACCGATTGGGCGCTGCCGAATTGATGAGACGGTGGAAGCGGCTGTCGAGAGCGGAGAAGTCGTGGTAGCGGCGCTCGATCTCTCCCAGCAGAACACGGTGCTCCTCGCGCAACGCCTCGAGCTGTTGCCAGAGCGGCGAATTCTCGGGTAGCGCGGCAAAGGCCATCGCCGATCGAACCTCAAACATCTCACGGATCTCGAAGAGTTCCAGCGCGAAGCCGCGTGTGAAGCCCTTGAACTCCCAGCCGCCGTTCGGCCGCCGCTCGATCAGGCCAAAGCGCTGGAAGCGGTTGAGGAACTCGCGGATGCCGGTGGTCGCGATGCCGAACTGCCGCGCAAGCTCGAGCTCGTTGATCGCCGTTCCCGGCCGCGCGTTGTCCCGCAGCATCCATTCCATGAACCGCTGCTCGACCTGCGCCGCCATGGGGACAGTTTCCGCCTCCGGAAACCGCGCCACCGCCTGGCGCGACGAGCGGACGAAGCGCCGACGCCCGCTGCCCCTCATGATCTCTCGTTCAGCCAGCGCCGCCAGAACCTTGCGCACGGTGGTGCGGCTCACGCCGAGTTGTGCGCTCAGGGCGCTTTCAGACGGCAGCGGGTCGCCGTCACTCAGCTTTGAAACCAGATCGAGTGCGTTGTTGAAGGCGCGCTTGAATACCGTGTCCGTCTTCACGAAAGCACTTCCATCCATAACTGTCTTTTAATCTATAAAAAACGATTTGACCGGCGATGTCATGTGGTTTTTTCTCGATAATAAACAAACGCGCAGGGATCGCTCGACACGTGGCGGAAGTAACGAGGGAACAGCCGGAAGCGACCTCCAACGCTCGCGATGATGACAGATCGACGAAGGGGTCGGTTGCCGTCTCCTGGGGTTTGAGGCTCCTGAGCGTCGGGCCATTGCTGATCCTCGTCGTGCTCGCGGTCGTGATCGGCCTGCTTACGCCGAACTTTCTGAAGCCCGGCAATCTCAGCAACATCGCCGCCCAGACGGCGGTCATCGCCATCGTGGCGATGGGTCAGCAGCTTGTTATCCTGACCAAGGGCATCGACCTTTCGGTGGGGGCCAACCTCGCCCTGTCCACCGTCATCGGCGGGCTCGTGTTCCAGGCCACCGGCTCCGCGCCGCTTGTCATCCTGGCGATGCTCCTCACAGGCGCCGCCGTGGGCGCGATCAACGGCGGCGTCTACGTCTTCGGACGCCTGCCGCATCCCTTCATCGTCACCCTCGCCACGCTCAGCATCTGCCGCGGCCTCGCCCTCGAGCTCGCGCCCGGCCACACCACAATGCGCGGCATGCCCGACGTCGTCACGTTCATCGGTGGCGAGTCGACCGTCGGCCTGCCGAACTCGTTCTTTGTCGTGCTGGGAGTCGCCCTGCTAATCCTGGTGATGACGAAGGCGATGGTCTGGGGCCGCTGGACATACGCCGTCGGAGGCCATCCCGAAGCGGCTGTAGAAATGGGCATCCCCGTCAAAGGCGTCCTTCTGTCGGTCTACACCATTTCCGGCCTGTGTGCCGGGATCGGCGCCGTGGCGCTCGCCGGCCGCACAGCGGCCAGCTCGCCGCTCTACGGCAACCTGCTGGAGCTCGACACGATCGCCGCTGTGATCATTGGTGGCGCGAGTTTCCTCGGCGGGCGCGGCCATATCGGGCACGCCCTTATTGGCGCCGTGATGATCGGCGTCATTCGCAACGCCCTGAATCTGATGAACGTCGGCGTGTTTTTCCAGATGATCGCCATCGGCGTCATCATCGTGCTGGCGGTCGAAGCCGATGTGCTGCGCAACCATCTGGAAGCGCGCGCGCGAGTGCTCCAGGCAGCGAGGACCCAATGAACGCGCCCGCGGCCAGGCCAGTACTCTCGGTGCATCATGCCCACAAGCGCTTCGGCGCGGTGCATGCACTGAAAGACGTCAGTCTCGAAGCCTATCGCGGCGAGGTTCTAGCCCTGCTCGGTGACAACGGTGCCGGCAAGTCGACACTGGTCAAGTGCGTCAGCGGCGTCCACGCCCTCGACGAAGGTGAGGTTCTCCTCGACGGCGATCCCGTATCGCTGCATTCGCCGGCGACCGCGCGCCGCGCTGGCATAGAGACCGTCTACCAGGACCTCGCGCTGTTCGACAACCTGACCCCGGCCCAGAATTTCTACTGCGGCCGCGAGCTGGCTTTCCCTGGCTGGCTGCCCCAACCGCTTCGATTTCTCAGCAAGCGCGCGATGGACCGCGAGGCTGCCGCGGTTCTCGACCGATTGCGGGTCAGGCTGCCGAAGTTCGATGCGCCGGTCGCCCTCATGTCGGGCGGACAGCGCCAGGCGATTGCTGTCGCGCGGGCGACGGTGTTTGCACGCAAGGTCGTCATCCTTGACGAGCCCACCGCTGCCCTTGGTCTCCGTGAGGCCCGCAAGGTCCTTGATCTGATTGCACAGCTACGCACCGAAGGCAATGCAGTGATCCTCATCACCCACAACATGGAGCATGTGATCGAGCTTGCCGACCGCGCGGTGGTGCTGCGCCAGGGGCGCAAGGTCGGCGAGGTGAAGCCCAATCGCGCAAACCAGCAGGACCTCGTCGCGATGATCGTCGGAGCCGAGGCCTAGGAAAGTCGCCTTTCGAACCAGGGCGGCGAACAAAGCGGTCGCCTCATCAAGAGGCGGTCCAAATCGGGAGGAGAAGCATGAAAGTGAAGCTACTTCTGGGAACGTTGCTGCTCGCTGCCACGACGGCCGGCCCCGCCGCAGCCGCCGACAGCGTGAAGCTCGGATTCATTACCAAATTCCCTGTTCCCTTCTTCGCCACCATGGAGAATGCCGCCAAGGACTACGCTGCGGCAAATCCGGGGGTGGAGATCATCTTCGGTCAGGGCACATCGGCCACGGATATCGAAGGGCAGATCGCACTCATCGAATCCATGGTCACCAACGGCGTCCAGGGGATCGCCATTACACCGGTCGATCCGACAGTTGCTTCCGCACTCGACAGGGCCATCGCCGCTGGCGTGAAGGTTGTCCTCATGGACAACGACATTCCCGACTGGGAGGGACGGACGGCGCTGGCGACCACCGACAACTACAACGCCGGCAAGATCGCCGGGCAGTACTTGAAGTCCGTCCTCAAGGACGGGGACACGCTCGGCATTCTCGAAGGAGTCCCTGGCGTGCCCTCGCTCGACGACCGGGTCAAGGGGATGCTCGACGGATTGCAGGGCGTCGACGTCGTGATCGTCGGCCAGGGCGCCACGAACTGCACCGAAGAGCTCGGCATCAACGTCGCCGAGGATCTTCTGACGGCGAATCCCGACCTCAAGGCGATCTATGCGGCCTGCGGTCCGCCGGCGGCCGGTGCTGCGCAGGCGCTCAAGAATGCCGGCATTGCCAACGACAAGTTCATCCTCGTCGGCTTCGACTTCTGCTGTGGCGAGGAGGAAGCGCTCACGGCAGGCATCGAGGATGCGACCGTGGCCCAGTTCCCCGCGAAGATGGCCGAGCTGGGCGTGGATGCTCTCGTCAAAGCCATCCGCGGAGAAGAGGTCGCCTCGCTGATCGACTCGGGCGCGGCCTTGGTCACCAAGGACAACATGTCCCAGTTCAAGTGAGCGTACGGAGGGTCGGCTGCCCGCCGACCCTCCCCTTCACCGGCAAAGCTGTTCAACACCTGTTCCCACCGACCGGCAGCGAGTACCATGCAATACGTCGACGCCCTCGTCTGCTCCAGTCCGGGCCGCCTTCAACTGGAGCGGCGGCCCGCCCCGCAGCCTGATTCCGGCCAGGCATTGGTCCGTCCGCGCCGCGTGGGCGTGTGCGGCACCGACTTCCACATCTTCGAGGGCAAGCATCCGTTTCTCAACTATCCTCGGGTGATCGGCCACGAACTTTCCGTGGAAGTCCTCGAAGCACCGAAAGGTTCAGTGCTTTCGCCCGGCGAGATCTGCGTCGTCAACCCCTATCTGTCCTGCGGGCGCTGCATCGCTTGCCACGCGGGAAAACCCAACTGTTGCGTTGGGATTTCGGTGCTCGGCGTACACCAGGATGGCGGCATGACGGGATTATTGACGGTGCCGGTCGACAACCTCATTCCGGCCGATGGGCTGACGCTCGACGAGGGCGCGACCGTGGAGTTCCTCTCGATCGGTGCCCATGCGGTCCGACGCGGTGGCGTGTCGAGCCGCGACAAGGTGCTGGTCGTAGGAGCTGGCCCGATCGGTCTCGGCACCGCGCTCTTCGCGCGCCTGGCTGGAGCCGAAACGGTCATCTTTGACAGGGATGTGGAACGGACTGCGGCCGCCCAGGCCCTTCTGGGGCTGGACCGTATCGTCGCAGACGACGATCCGTCAGAAGCCGTGAGTGCTCATACCGGCGGTGACGGTTTCGATGTCGTGCTTGATGCGACGGGCAATCAGCAGGCTATGGAGAAGGGGTTTGAATTCGTCGCCCACGGCGGCCGCTACGTCCTGGTCAGCGTGATAAAGGACACCATCACCTTCTCAGATCCAGACTTCCACAAGAAGGAAATAACGATCTGCGGCAGCCGCAACGCCACGTCCGAGGATTTTGAGCACGTGATTGCGGCCATCCGCAGCGGCGATGTTCTGGCGAGCCGCCTGATCACTCACCGTACCAGTCTGGCTGGTGCCGTAGATCATGTCCCACTCTGGGCGACAGAAAAGAGCGGCCTCATCAAGGCGCTCATCGAAATTGGCGACTAGCACCTCCGGCCAGCGCCTCTGCGCAGCAGGCGCTGCGGACCGGCTTCCTTACGACCGCTCGCGCGTTACCCCGGGCATGGTTCACCTCGGCGTTGGCGCCTTTCACAGAGCGCATATCGCAGTCTACCTGCACGATCTGCTGAGAACAGATCCCTCTTGGGGCATCATCGGTGCTTCGCTGCGACGGCCAGACACGAGGGCCGCACTCGCACCACAGGACTTCCTCTATACCCTTGTCGAGCGCGGCAGCAGGGACCCAACGGTGCGGATCATCGGTTCGCTTCTCGACGTGCTGGACGCCTCAACCCAGCGCAGAGCGTTGCTATTGGCAATGACCGACCCGCACATTCGCATCGTCTCGCTCACCGTCACCGAGAAGGGCTACTGCCACGATCCCGCGAGCGGCCAGCTCGATCCGGAGCATCCGGATATCCGCCACGATCTCGCCCATCCGGAGGAGCCCATCAGCGCCCCGGGTTTGATCGTCCGTGCGCTGGAACTGCGCCGGGCAGCCGGGGTCGAGCCGTTCACGGTCCTATCCTGCGACAACCTTCCGGCCAATGGAGAGGCGACAGCGCGCATCGTGACGCAATTTGCGACGCTGCGGAATGGTGAGCTGGCCAACCATATCGCCGGGGCGGTCGCCTTTCCTTCCACCATGGTCGACAGGATCGTTCCGGCGACCACCGACGACGACCGACGACACGTCCTCGAGGCGACCGGCGTCGTTGACGCCTGGCCCGTCGTGACTGAGCCCTTTTCACAATGGGTCATAGAGGACCGCTTTGCGACCGACAGGCCACCTTTTGAGACCGTCGGCGCTCAGCTGGTGGCCGACGTACAGCCCTTCGAGCGCATGAAGCTCCGCATGCTCAACGGCAGCCATTCGACGCTCTCCTATCTCGGCTACCTGGCCGGCTACGACTATGTGGACGAGGCGATCTCGAACCCCGCATTCCACACCCTCATCCGCGCACTTATGACCGAGGAGGTGATGACCACGCTGCCGGGGGACTTGGGCGACCTTGCCGCCTATCGCGATACACTGCTGGACCGCTTTGCCAATCCGACCCTCAAGCACAAGACTTGGCAGATTGCCATGGATGGCAGCCAGAAGCTGCCGCAGCGGCTCCTCGGCACCATTCGGGACCTGCTCGCCCAAGGGCGGCCGATCACGCTGGCGGCGCTCGGCGTGGCTGCCTGGATGCGTTATGCAACCGGCATCGACGAACGGGGCCGCGCCATCGACGTCCGGGATCCGCTCGCCGAGCGGCTGCGAACGACTGCCGCATCGGCCGGCGGCACGCCGGCACAGTTGGTCGACTCCTTCTTGCGGGTGAACGAGGTCTTTGGGCACGACCTGCCACTGTGCGAAGCCTTCCGCGCGGAGCTCACCAGCCACCTCGCCTCCCTCTTGCAGCACGGCGCTCGGGAGACCGTGCATCAGGTCACGCGTAGGATGAGCACAGCGGGTTGAGACACATCGGGGCAGCTCACAGGCAACGGCTTAAAGTAGGGGTTCTTAGCTCCGCTCACTTGAAGAGCGGAGTGCTGGGCCGTGGCCAGCTTCCAGCCGCGGCGGCGTGGCCACGGCCTCTTCGTGCTCCAGCCGAAACCAATAACATGATGCTCTGAACGGTGCCGGCGCCGCCGCTGAGCCTCGGAAAGCCAGCAGGGGGTCACGAGCCGCCTATCCTACGGCCGCCGGGTGAGGTCCGGTTAGCCCTTGCGCCGGGCCCGGGCCTGGTACGTGACCTTCCCGGCCTTGCTGACCCGTTTGGTGATGCTCGCCATCTCAACGCCCTCCTGCGGCTGCGGCCTTCTTGGCCGGCGCAGTCTGGCAAAGGTTAATTTCGTTTCCGTAAAGCGGGGCCGACTCCATCATTGTCCTCCTTCGGTTGGAGCAAATTTGGAGCGCTTCGGCTTCTGGCGGCGTGGGGCAGGCAAAGAAAAACGCCACTAAGCTGTTGCTTTGGCGGCGTTTTGTGTTTGGTTGCGGGGGCAGGATTTGAACCTGCGACCTTCAGGTTATGAGATAGGCTAAACCGACTTCCCCCACATACGACCACCTACGCCGGACATGCCGTAACATGCTGTATTTGCTTGTTTTATGTTGACATCTCCCGGCGGCCCGCTACCCTCTCATACGATCCAATTTCCTCTCATTTGGTAGCTATTTGGTAGCTGGCATCAATCTTCAGAACCCGCGCGAACCCGAAGGTTTGGATGCCCCAAAACGTTCAGGCCGAAAATCTGAAGGTCAGCACGGAAGGTGGTAGCTCATGACGAAACTCACGAAACGCACCGCCGATCTGGCTGCGGCCGGCGACAAGGTCGCGGCGATCTGGGACGAGGAACTGCGAGGCTTCGGCCTGCGCGTTTATCCAAACGGCCGCAAGGTCTATATCGTCAAATGCCGCATCAAGGGTCAGCAGCGCTTTATCACCATTGGCCAGCATGGGCCTGTGACGGCGGACCAGGCGCGAGCCAGGGCATACAACATCCTGTCCGAAGCCAAGAATGGTCGCGACCCCGCGAAGGAACTCGACCAGGCCCGCAAGGCACCGACCATGAAGGGTCTGGGCGAGCGCTTCCTCGAGGAACATGTCGCCGTGCGCTGCAAGCCCTCGACTCGGTACGAGTACAAGCGGTCGGTCGAATTATTCATCAACCCCAAGCTCGGCACGCGCAGGGTGACGGATATCGAGCGTCGCGACATCGCGGAGCTGCATCATTCTTTCAGCCACATCCCCTATCAGGCCAACCGCACCTTCGGCGTGCTGTCGAAGATGTTCAACCTCGCCGAGGTCTGGGGCCTGCGCCCGGACGGCAGCAATCCCTGCCTGCATGTGAAGAAATATCCCGAGCAGAGGCGCGAGCGCTTCCTCAGCCCCGAGGAATTCGCCGCGCTGGGCAAGGCACTCCGGGAGGTCGAAGCTGACGGCTCGGAGACCCAATCGGCCGTCGATGCCATCCGGCTCCTGATGCTGACTGGCTGCCGGCTCGGCGAGATCATGACGCTCAAATGGGACTATGTGGACCTCAAGGCCCGCGAGCTGCGCCTGCCCGACTCCAAGACTGGGGCCAAGATCGTGCACTTCGGAAAGACGGCTTCCGACGTGCTGAAGGGTATCGAGAAGTTGGAGGACAACCCGTATGTCATCACCGGCAAGAAGCAAGATAGCCGCCTCACTGATCTGCAGCATCCGTGGCGGCGCATCCGGGCCAAAGCAGGCCTCGATGACGTGCGCATTCACGACCTCCGGCACTCCTATGCCAGCGGTGCCCTCGCCTTGGGAGAAGGCTTGCCGATGATCGGCAAGCTGCTCGGACATACGCAGGTCCAGACCACCGCGCGGTATGCGCATCTGGCGAACGATCCCGTGAAGGCGGCCGCCGGCCGTGTGTCGGACACGATCGGCGCGGCGATGCTCGGAAGAAAACCGAGCGCAAAGCGGCGTGCAAGAAGCCGAAGCGGCGCTGCGGGAGAGAGCCCGAAACGGGCAGCGCCACGGGCCGAGCAACGGGTCCCTGCCGAATAAGACAGTAGAGAACGTGACGCGCCGAGCCGGCGTCGCTCTATTTAACGCCCTATATCTTGCGCGTTATAGATGGTATCGCACTAGGTTTAGAGAGGTACGTTGCCGGCCGGTCTTTACAACGTGGTATTTGCCCTATATATTGAGCGTTACACGATATAACGCACATGTTTTGAGCCATGAAATCCTCGCGGTCCCAACAAGCCCTGCCCACTGGCGTGCGGCGCGCACTGAAAAAGCTCGGCCAGGACATCTCGGCCGCTCGCCGGCGGCGACGCCTGTCCGTGGCGCTCATGGCCGAACGCGCCTTCATCAGCCGCAATACGCTGGCCCGGGTCGAAAAGGGCGATTCCGGCGTGTCGATGGGCATCTACGCCTCGGTCCTCTTCGTCCTGGGAATGGCGGACCGACTGGGAGACCTGGCGGACGCCGCGAGCGATCAGATTGGGTTGAGCCTCGAAGAAGAACGCCTGCCCCGCCGCATCCGCACGGCGCGGCCAAAGCCGTCGGGCGCCGACCATGGAACGTGAACTCCTCGTCTTCATGGACATGGCGGGAGAGACCGTTCCCGTGGGGCGGCTCTGGGCGCGCACGCGCGGGGCCAAGGAAACGGCGTCCTTCGAATATGATCCATCCTGGCTGGCGCGCCGCGATGCCTTCGGCCTCGATCCCGTCCTCCCTCCCGCTCGAGGGCAGTTCCACACCGGTCGTCCTTTGTTCAACGCCTTCACGGATCCGGCGCCGGACCGATGGGGACAGACCCTCATGCGCCGCAACGAGCGCCGGCAGGCTGGCGCGGAAGGCCGCCAGCCGAGGACGCTGCTGGCCGTCGACTTCCTGACTCTCGTCGACGACGAAACCCGGCTCGGCGCGCTTCGATTCAAGGACGCGGGCGGCGGCG
>CAYYIV010000009.1:0-145664 GCA_964472095.1 uncultured Pelagibius sp. | reverse complement strand
TGGCGCGGCGCACGTCGCCGCGGCGCACCACCTCGATGGAGTCGATGCGCGGGCTATAGAGCGGGAAGACGCGCTCGACACCCTCGCCGTACGACAGCTTGCGCACGGTGAAGGAAGAGTTCAGGCCGCGGTTGCGGCGCGCGATGCAGACGCCCTCGAAAGCCTGGATACGCTCGCGCGTCCCTTCGACGACCTTCACGTTGACGCGCACGGTATCGCCCGGGGCGAAGGCCGGCGGCTCGCCCGCGGCGGTCAGCTTGCCAAGCTGCTCGTTCTCGATCTGCTCAATGACGTTCATGACCCTATCCTCAAAACAAGCCAGCGCTAGCGCTTGCCTTTCGTGTAGCGCGCCCAGAGGTCCGGGCGGCGCGTCCTGGTAATCTCTTCCGCCTCGGCCTGGCGCCACTGGCGGATCTTCTCGTGGTGCCCGGAGGACAGCACCTCCGGCACCGGGCGGCCCTGCCATTCGGCGGGCCGCGTGTAGAGGGGATACTCCAAGAGCCCCTCGAAACCTTCCGCGCCGAACGATTCCTCGTTCGGGCTGCCTTCGTTCCCCATCACCCCCGGCAGCAGACGCACAACCGCGTCCATCAACACCAGGGCTGCCGGTTCCCCACCCGACAGGATATAGTCGCCGACGGAGACCTCGAGGACGCCACGGGCGTCCAGCACCCGTTGGTCGACCCCCTCGTAGCGGCCGCAGAGCAGCGTTATGCCCGGCCCCGCCGCCAAATTCCGCACCAGGTCCTGCGTCAGCAGGCGCCCCCGGGGCGAGAGATAGATCACCGGAGCCGGCGCGGCCTCTGCTTGTCCACCGTCATCCGGCTGGTCCTGCCGCCACGTTTCCGCGGCGGCGGCCAGAGCCGCATCCACCACGTCCGGGCGCATGACCATGCCGGCGCCACCCCCAAAAGGGGCGTCGTCGACGCTGCGGTGTTTATCGCGCGCGAAGTCCCGGATGTCCAGGACGTCGAGCGCCCAGAGCCCGCGCTCTAGGGCCTTGCCGGCCAGGCTCAGGCCCAACGGCCCCGGAAACATTTCCGGAAAGATCGTCAGGACCAGCGATCGCCATGCCGCCATGGGACCTCCCCCAACAGATCTTTTTTGGGCCCAACCACCGCCGAAGCGGCGCTTTATGACCCCCCCGACGGTGTTTGTCCAGCCCTTCCACGGCCCCCGGCGGCTTTTTCCGGCGGCGCAGGAACGCACGGAAAAGTTAACTTTCTTCCGGTTCTTCCGGCTGATCTTCTGCTGGCCGGGCCGGCACCGTCACCTCCTCCGGGAGTGCCGCCACCAGGCGCCCGCCGGCGATGTCGACGAGCGGCACCGCCGCCCGGGTGAAGGCAAGCAGGAAGCCCTGGCCATCCGGACCGGCGATGTCGAGGAGGTCGCCGGCACCGTAGTTCTCCACCGCCCGGACGCTGCCGAGGCTGCGGCCTTCGCCGTTTTCCACCCTCAGGCCGATAAGGTCGGCGTGGTAGAAAGTCTCTTCCTCATCCAACACCGGCAGGATCGCGCGTTCGACGTAGAGCTCGGTACCGTGCAGCGCCTGGGCCGCCTCGCGGTCCGTGACGCCCTCGACGCGGACCAGCACCACGCCCTTGGCCTGGCCGGTGACCTGGAGGCGCCAGCGGCGGCGCCCGTCCGAGTCGCTGACCGGACCGTAGGCCGCCACATCGGCCGGGTTCTCGGTGAAGGACTTCACCTTCACCAGCCCGCGCACGCCGTGGGCGCCCACCATTACCCCGAGACAGACGCGCTCCCCAGCCATCGGCCAGCGCCTCCGAAAGGACTACTCGGCCTTGGCTTCCTCGGCCGGGGCCTCCTCGGCGGGAGCTGCCTCGGCGGGCGCCGCAGCAGCGGCCGCGGCCTCTTCCTCGGCCGCCTTCTGGGCCTCTTCGGCTGCCTGCTGGCGCTCCTGCGCCTTCTGGCCCGGCAGGTTCTTCTTAGTCTGCTTCGGGATGAAGCGCGCCGGCACCAGGTCGGCGGCGGCCAGGAAGCGGCTCACCCGGTCGCTCGGCGTGGCACCGACCGACAGCCAGTGCTTGGCGCGCTCGGTGTCCAGCACGAGGCGCTCCGGGTGGTCCTGCGGGACCATCGGATTGTAGGAGCCGATGCGCTCGATGAAGCGGCCGTCGCGCGGGCTGCGCGAATCGGCGATGACGATGCGGTAGTAGGGGCGCTTCTTGGCGCCACCGCGGGACAGGCGGATCTTCAGGGACATGGTTCGCTACTCACTTTCTCTGCAAAATAACGGTTCGAACTCGCTTGGATCGTTCAGGGAAATTCAGCCGAAGGGATTGCCGCCGCCCATGAGGCCGCCGAGCCCGCCGCGCATCATCCCCTTCTTCCCCATCTTCTGAACCCGCTTCATGATGCGGGTGGCATCCTTGTGCTGCTTCAGCAGCTTGTTCACGTCCTGCACCGAGGTGCCGGAGCCGCTGGCGATACGCTGCTTGCGCGAAGCCTTGATGAGATCCGGCTTCTTGCGCTCGACGGGCGTCATGGAGGACAGCATGGCGAGCTGGCGCTTCACCACGCCGTCGTCCAGCTTGGACTTCTTCATCTGCTGCATCTGCGCGCTGGACATCCCCGGCAGCATGCCCATCAAGCTGGAAAGGCCGCCCATCTTCTGCATCTGCTGCAGCTGCTTGGCGAAGTCGTCGAGGTCGAAGGTGCCCTTCTGCAGCTTCCTGGCGAGCTTTTCGGCCTCGTCCTGCTCGAAGCTCTCGGCCGCCTTCTCGACCAGCGAGACCACATCGCCCATGCCGAGGATGCGCGAGGCCACGCGATCGGGGTGGAAGCCTTCCAGCGCGTCGAGCTTCTCGCCGACGCCGATCAGCTTGATCGGGCAGCCGGTCACCGCGCGCATGGAGAGCGCCGCGCCGCCGCGCGCGTCGCCGTCGACGCGGGTCAGGACAATGCCGGTGAGGCCGACGCGATCCTTGAAGGCGGTCGCCACGTTCACCGCATCCTGGCCGGTCATGGCATCGGCCACCAGCAGGCTCTCATGCGGCTTGGCGGCATCGCGCACCGCCGCCACCTCGGCCATCAGCTCCTCGTCGATGGCGAGGCGTCCGGCGGTGTCCAGCATGACCACATCGTAGCCTTCCAGCGCGCCGGTCTGCATGGCGCGCTTGGCGATCGCGATCGGCGGCTCGCCGGGTACGATGGACAGAGTCGCCACGCCGGCCTGAACGCCCAGCACCTTCAGCTGCTCCTGCGCGGCCGGACGGCGCACGTCGAGCGAGGCCATCAGAACCTTCTTCTTCTCACGCTCCTGCAGGCGGCGCGCGATCTTGGCGCAACTCGTCGTCTTGCCGGAACCCTGCAGGCCGACCAGCATGATTCCGACCGGCGCCGTGGCGCGCAGGTCGAGGGCGACACTTTCCGTACCCAGGGTCTCGACCAGATGGTCGTGGACGATCTTGACCACCATCTGGCCCGGGGTGACCGAACGCAGCACCTCCTGCCCGATAGCCTTCTCGCGCACGCCGTCGATGAAGTCCTTCACCACCGGCAGGGCGACGTCGGCTTCCAGCAGGGCCACGCGCACCTCGCGCAGCGCCGCATCGACGTCCGCCTCGCTGAGTGCACCGCGGCGCGTCAGCTTGTCAAAGACGCCGGAAAGCCGTTCCTGCAGGCTGTCGAACATCGTCGACCGTTCCCTTTCTCAAAATTCATCAAGCCAAACGGGCTTCGCGCCAGTGCGCGACACTCGCGGACTGGCGGGGCCGCCCCCGATCCTTGGGGGCATTGAGCCGGTGAAGTCACCTTGGCCTGAATGGCGCGGAACTTAGGGGCGCGGCCGGCGCCCGTCAAGCCGGAAGCAGCGCGACCTCGAGGCCGCCTTCCCCAAACGAAAACGGCCGCCCTTCCTGGGCGGCCGGATCGAAAAGCTTTTCGGTCTCTTCTTAAGTAGGACTATCGGCTTTGGAGCTCAGCCGGCAGCCTGGAGATTCACCGCCTTGGGGCCGCGCGGGTCGGCCTGGACTTCGAAACTCACCTTCTGGCCTTCGACCAGCGGGGCCATGCCCGAACGCTCGACGGCGGAGATGTGGACGAAAACGTCCTTGGAGCCGTCCTCGGGCGCGATGAAACCAAAGCCCTTGGTGGTGTTAAAGAATTTCACGGTTCCCGTGATCATGTCTGGGTCTTCCTTCGAACTTCAAACGTAGTGCGTCCCGGGACGTTACTGCCCGGACCGGGTGAAGGATTGACAATATCGGGGGAAACCCAGGGACGGAAGGGCATCTTCATAAGGCCAGAGCCTAAAGCGATGTTACCGAGCCTGCGGCTTCTGACCTTGCGTCCGTCACCACCTTTACACCTATGCCCAGAAGCCCCGAAAAGCAAGCTGATTCACGCGATATTTGCCCGACAATCCAAAAGGATAAGGCCTCTTTTTTGCCCCACGGGGCAGCAGAAATCCAGCGATTCCGCGCGAATCGCGAACGTCGATCGCACCGCCCGAGCACAACCTATGGGATTTATTACGCGAGGCTTCCGGCCATCACCGCAGCGCTTCTCCGCTACGCCTTTCGGCCAGGGCGAGACGCAACTCGCGCAGCATGGCCTCGACCTCGCCGGTGAGGTTGGCGACGGCCCGCGTCTGGGCTTCGCCTTCCGCCGCGCGCCGGGCCGCGTGGGTGTTGCCCGAGCTGGCCAGACGATAAGCCGGCTTCTCCGCAATCGCCGCGGCAGTGCCGTAGGTGTAGCCGTTGCGCACGTCGACCAGGACCGCCTGCGCCGAGCCCTCGGCCTCGATGTCCTCGGTCGGCAGGAAGAAGCCGATAAGGGCAATCTTGGTGATGGCCAGGGGATTGCTGGTCTCTTCCGACTTGCCGAAGGGTTCGTAGATCAGCACGGCATCGAGGTGCTGGCGGGCGGCGCCGCGGCGCACGGCACGCACCACCTCAGTGAGGGAGCGCTGATAGCTGCGAAACGAATCGCGCGGGATGCGAGGCGCCTTTTCGTCCGCCGCCAAGGCGGCGATCAGCGGCGAGACCGGCAGAAACGTGCCGTAGCCGCTGCCCAGGCGCTCCGCCAGCGCCTGCCAGGCCTCGGCTTCGGCGTGGGGTACCGGCGTAAGGGTGCCGTTTTCGATGCGCGCAAGGCCGAGGCGGGCGGGAAAACGCAGCTGTGGCTCGACGTCGGCGACCGCGGCGATGTCGGCGTCGATAGTCCCGGCCATCTGACTTTGCGGGCCGGTAGGCGCGTAGGCGGCAAGATACTGTGAGCCGGAGGTGGTCTGCACCTGATGGCCGCAGGCCGCGAGCAGGCCGGCGGCCAGAACAAGCGTGGCAAGACGTGTGGCGATCATGCTGTCCCCCCTTGGTTGCAGCGCCCGGGCAACCCGGCCCCTGCGCGCGATACGTCATTCTGGAGACGAAAACGCGCGGCAAGAGGGCGGAAATGGGGCGGCAATGGGACAGCCGGCGCAGGACAGCCCTGCGCCCGAGTCCCCTGGACTTAGGCGGCCTCGCGGCCCTATAACCCCGCCATGAGCGGTCGCCCTTTCATCAAGATGCACGGGCTCGGCAACGACTTCGTCGTGGTCGACGCGCGCAGCCAGCCGTTTCCGCTTACGGATGCGACGGCGCGCGCCATCGCCGACCGCCGCGAGGGCGTCGGCTGCGACCAGCTGCTGATCCTGGAGCCGCCGACCAACGGCAGCGCCGACGTCTTCCTGCGCATCCGCAACCACGACGGTGGCGAGGTCGGCGCCTGCGGCAACGGCACGCGCTGCGTGGCATCCCTGGTGATGGGCGAGCTGGGCCGCGAAGCCATCACCATCGAGACTGCGGCCGGCCTGCTGCAGGCCAAGGCGGCCGGGGTGGACCGGGTCACCGTGGACATGGGCGCGGCGCGCCTCGGCTGGCACGAGATCCCCTTGAGCGAGGAACGCGATACGCTCCACCTCGGTATCGCCAACGGACCCCTCGTCGACCCGGTCGGCGTCAACATGGGCAACCCGCATGCGGTGTTCTTCGTCGACGACGTGGAGAGCCTGATGCTGGCCGAGCTCGGCCCGCCGCTGGAGCATCACTCCCTCTTCCCGGAGCGCGCCAACATCGGCGCCGCCCAGGTCATCGGCAAGGACAGCTTGCGCCTGCGCGTGTGGGAGCGCGGCGCCGGCCTGACGCGCGCCTGCGGCAGCGGTGCCTGCGCGGCCGCCGTTGCCGCTGCCCGCCGCGGCCTGACCGGCCGTCGCGTCGAGGTGGTGCTGGACGGCGGGTCCCTCACTGTCGAGTGGCGCGCGGACGGCCACGTCGAGATGACCGGCCCGGTCGCCACCGCCTTCCATGGCGAACTGAACGGGACGCTGCTGTCATGAGCGCTCCCCACAGCAACGGCCCGCGCATCCTGACTTTCGGCTGCCGCCTGAATGCTTACGAGTCCGAGGTGATGCGCGGTCACGCCGAGGCCGCGGGCCTCAGCGATGCCATCATCGTGAACACCTGCGCCGTCACCGGCGAGGCCGAGCGCCAGGCGCGCCAGGCGATCCGCAAGGCACGGCGCGAGAACCCCGGGGCGCAGATCATCGTCACCGGCTGCGCCGCGCAGATCGACCCTGCGGGCTTCGCCGCCATGGCGGAGGTCGACCGCGTCATCGGCAACGAGGAGAAGCTGCGCGCCGAATCGTTCCTGCTTGAAGATGCGCCGCGCGTGGCGGTGAACGACATCATGACGGTGAGGGAGACCGCGCCGCAGCTCATCGCCGGCTTCGCCGAGCGCACTCGAGCCTTCGTGCAGGTTCAGCAGGGCTGCGACCACCGCTGCACCTTCTGCATCATCCCCTACGGCCGCGGCAACAGCCGCTCGGTGCCGCTGGGCGAGGTGGTGCGCCAGGTCCGCGCGCTGGTCGACGAGGGCACCGCCGAGGTCGTGCTGACCGGCGTCGACATCACCTCCTACGGCGGCGACCTGCCGGGGCGCCCCGCCCTCGGCCAGATGCTGCGCCGCCTCTTGGCCCTGGTGCCGGATCTCAAGCGCCTGCGGCTCTCCTCGCTCGACGCCATCGAACTCGACCCCGACTTGCGCCGCCTCATCGCCGAGGAGCCGCGCCTCATGCCGCACCTGCACCTCTCGCTGCAGGCCGGTGACGACATGATCTTGAAGCGCATGAAGCGCCGCCATTCGCGCGCCGAGGCGGTGGCGCTCTGCGAAGAACTGCGCTCTCTGCGCCCCGGCATTGTCTTCGGCGCCGACCTCATTGCCGGCTTCCCGACCGAGACCGAGGCGATGTTCGAGAACTCGCTGGAGCTGGTCGAGGACTGTGGCCTCACCTACCTGCATGTCTTCCCCTATTCTGCGCGCAAGGGCACGCCGGCGGCACGCATGCCGCAGCTCGCCAAGGCCATCCGCAAGGAGCGCGCCGCCCGCCTGCGCGCTGCCGGGGCGCGAGCCTTCAGCCGCTTCCTCGACGGGCAGCGCGGCACCGCCGCCTCCGTACTGATCGAGAAGCGTGAACCTGACGGCCGCTATCTCGGCCGCAGCGAGACCTTCGCGCCGGTGCTCCTGGACGGCGGCGTGATCGGCAGCATCGTGGCTGCCGGGATCACCGGCCGCGACGGCGACAGCCTCACCGCCGCTCCCCTGCAACACGAACTCTCCCCGGCCGCGTGAGCGATACCGCACAAGAGAAGAAGGGTGGCTGGTTCCAGCGCCTGAAGTCGGGGCTCAGCCGCTCGTCCGGCAAGCTCGGCGACGGCATCACCGGCATTTTCACCAAGCGCAAGCTGGACGACCAGGCGCTGGAGGAGCTGGAGGAACTGCTGATCACGGCCGACCTCGGCGTCGCCACCGCGGCACGGCTCACCGCCAACCTGGCGAAGACCCGCTTCGACAAGCAGGTCGATCCGCAGGAGGTGCGTGAGGCCCTGGCCTCCGACATCACGAAGATCCTCGATCCGGTGGCCCAACCTCTCGTCCTCGACCCGGCAAGGAAGCCCAACGTGGTGCTGGTGGTCGGCGTGAACGGCTCCGGCAAGACCACCACCATCGGCAAGCTGGCGACCCACTATCGCCGCGAAGGCCTCGCCGTGCGCCTCGCCGCCGGCGATACTTTCCGCGCCGCTGCCATCGAGCAGCTGAAGATCTGGGGCGAGCGCGCCGGCTGTCCGGTGGTCGCCGGCAACCAGGGCGCCGACGCGGCGGGTCTTGCCTTCTCCGCCGTCGAGGCCGCGAGGGCGGCCGGCGACGACCTGCTGCTGATCGACACCGCCGGGCGCCTGCATAACAAGGCCGAGCTGATGGCCGAGCTGCAGAAGGTCGCCCGCGTCATCAAAAAGGTGGAGCCGACGGCGCCGCATCATGTGGTGCTGGTGCTCGACGCCACCACCGGGCAGAACGCGCTCTCCCAGGTCGGCACCTTCAAGGAACTGGTCGACATCACCGGCCTCGTCGTCACCAAGCTCGACGGCTCGGCGCGTGGCGGCGTGCTGGTGGCACTGGCCGAGAAGTTCGGCCTGCCGGTCCACGTCATCGGCGTCGGCGAAGGAGCCGACGACTTCCGCCCCTTCGCCGCCCGCGACTTCGCCCGCGCGCTGGTCGGGCTGGAGCAGGCGAGGTAGGCACGGTCGTGGCGGCGTCCGGTTCCCGGACCTTCTCGCCGCCGCTACTGTACAAGCTGCGCCGCTTGTGTGATCTGTAGCCGCTGATTTCCCAATGAGCGTGGTCCAGTCTGTTGGCATCTCCTGAGAAAAATCTCGAGAACCGCTACATCAGCGATCTCAGGCGGTTCGGCTATGGACAGTCGCTGTTCTACGGCCTTCGCAGGGTCATCGTTCCGCTCGGACTCTCCGTCGTCTTCCTGGCGGTGGTGGGGAGCTCCGTCGCCGGCTACCAGAGCACGATCAGCGGAGACTGGCTGACCGTCGCCATCGCCGCGGTCGTCGGCGGCTACATGGCGCTGAACATCGGCGCGAACGATGTCGCGAACAATATGGGCCCCGCTGTCGGCGGCAGGGTACTGACCGTCACGGCGGCCGTGCTGATTGCCGCTGTCTGCGAGGCGGCCGGTGCGCTTCTTGCCGGCGGCGACGTCGTCAACACGGTGTCCAAGGGCATCATCTCGCCGGGCCCGAACGTCGGCGTGTCGGCGTTTCGGGATCTGATGCTCAGTGCGCTCTTTGCGGCGGCGCTTTGGATCAACCTCGCGACCATGCTGAATGCGCCTGTCTCGACGACGCATTCGATTGTCGGCGGCGTTCTCGGTGCCGGTATTGCCGTGGCGGGCTTCGGGCTGGTCAACTGGGCGACCATGGCGGCGATCGCCGTCAGTTGGGTCGTCTCGCCCATTTTCGGCGCCGGTTTCGCCGCCCTGATCCTCTACTTCATCAAGGTCAAGATTCTCTACGTCGACGATCCGCTCTCGGCCGCGAACAAATGGGTGCCCGTGCTGATCGCGCTGATGGCCTGCGCCTTCACGGCGTATATGGCGCTGAAGGGGCTGACGAAGGTCTGGCGTCCGGGCGCGGCGGAGATCGTTTTGTTTTCGGGCATCGCTTTTGCCGTGGCCTACGCCGTATCTCGCCCTTACATCAGGGCCCGCGTCCGCACCCTGGGAAGCAGGCGCCACGACATCAACGGGCTGTTCAACGTGCCGCTGATTGCCGGTGTCGCCCTGTTGTCTTTCGCCCATGGCGCGAACGACGTCGCCAACGCGGTCGGACCGCTCGCCGCGATCGTTTCGACGTTCCAGCAACAAGCCGAGATCGCCGACAGGGTTACGATCCCGCTATGGGTCATGGCTGTCGGTGCGCTTGGCATTGCCCTCGGTCTCGGGCTCTTCGGGCCGAGGCTGATGGCCGTCGTCGGCGAACGAATTACGCGCCTGAACTCACCGAGGGCCTATTGCGTCGCCTTGTCGGCAGCGGTGACGGTGCTGATCGCGACGACGCTTGGGCTGCCTGTCAGTTCCACGCACATCGCCGTGGGGGCCGTATTCGGCGTCGGGTTCCTGCGCGAGTTCCTGGAGAACCCGAACAAGCGGAAACTCCGGCCCGGGCACAAGCTGAATGCGACCTCCGAGGACGCGTTCAAAAGCCGCGGTTTTCGCTCGGTGAGGCGTCTCGTGCGGCGGCGCTTCGCCTTCTCCATTGCCTCCGCCTGGGTGATCACGGTACCGGCGTCAGCTGCTCTGGCCAGCGTGATTTATACTGTTCTGCAGCTTCTATGATCCACGACCGCAGGTCCTCGAACTGCCTGATGAGCGGCAAGAGATCCTCGCGGTAGGCCACACGGGGAACGTCCTCGATCAACGCCCAGTGCCGCTGGCGCCGATCCTTCTCGGGCCAGTCGTCGAACTGCTCCGTCACGAAAAACGGATAGTAGGTGACGGGCACCACCCGCTTGCCCGCCGGCGTCTGCTTGGTCACCACCACCGTCATCGGGAAGTCCTCGAGGACCACGCCCGTTACGCCGGCCTCCTCGAAGGCCTCGCGATGGCAGGTCTCGATGTGGGTTTCCTGCGGCTTCCTTCTGCCTTTCGGCAGAATCCATCGCCCGCGTGTTTGCGAGGTGACGAACAAGACCGCCACGGCCGCATCTCTCGTGTCGAATGGAATGATGCCGACGCGGTGCGTCTCGGAGCCCCTGTTCTCGGACATTCGATCCCTTTCCCGGCAGGCAGTCCTGTCCCTTTTCTGGTGCGATAGTCGGCCAGGGCCACATGCGGATCAAGCAATGAGTTTGCGGCCGAGGCGCCCGGGACTGGCAGCGGCTGCTCAGGCCGCCACGCGGTCGGCGTCGGCGAAGGCGCCGAGGACTTCAACCCCTTCCGACTGCGACTTCGCCCGCGCCTTCGTGCGCCTGGATCAGAGCAGGTAGGCCAAGCGTGGCCATTGACGCTTCGCGTCTCTAGGGCAAGATTGGCCTGCCTGATCGGCAGTGACATCTTCGGGGGCGTCCATTGAAGCGCCTTACCATCACAGTCTTCGCGCTGGCGACTTTCCTGGCCGCCTGCACCGGATAAGGCATCACGCTGCCGCCTCGAACGGCGTCTGCGGCCCCGGCGGGACCAGCGACGGATTGGTGACGCCGAGGTCGTCGTAGTAGTGCCGCTTCACGTGGTTCAGCTTCACGGTCTCCGCGACACCTGGCCAGGCATAGAGGCGGCGGGTGTGCGCCTCGAGATTGGGATAGTCAGCCAGGCGCTTCAGGTTCACTTTCAGCGCGCCGGCGTAGACGGCGTCGAGCCGTACCAGAGTCGGGAACAACAGCCAGTCGGCCTCTGTCGCGCAACGCCCGAGGAGATAGGGGCGGCCATCGGACAGTCGTAGTTCCAGCTCGTCGAGCGCGGCGAAGAATTCCGTCACCGCTTGATCGAAGGCGGTCTGGTCGGCGGCGAAGCCAGCCTTGTAGACGCCGCCGTTCACTCGGCGGCGGATGAAGCCGCCCAGCGCGTCGATGTCGTCGCGCAGGCGGGCGGGATAGAACGTCAGGTCGCCGTCGCGCAGGCCGGCGAAGCCGAGGTCGAGCATGCGCATGATGTCGGCCGACTCGGTGCTGATGATGGTTCCCGTCTTGCTGTCCCAAAGCACCGGCACAGTGACCTTGCCGGTGAAGCCGGGTGCTGCCTGCGCGTAGAGCTGCCACAGCGCCGCCTTGCACTCGACGCGGTCCAGAGTCACTTCGGGAAAGGCGGCATCGGGCGTGAAGCACCAGCCGTCGGGGCCGCTCCAGCGCGGATGCGCGACCGACATCGGCAACATCGCTTCGAGGCCGAGGAGGGCGCGATAGAGAATAGTGCGGTGCGCGAAGGGGCAGGCGTAGGAGACATAGAGATGGTAGCGGCCGGCGGCGGCGGGGAACGGCGCCGTCGGATCGGCATTCACCCACTGCCGGAAGAGATCGTCGGGCTGTTCGGCGCGGGCGGCGTCGTAGGCGCCGCGGTCGTCCACCTGGGGATGCCAGGTGCCGCGGATGAGGGCTTTCATCTTGCTGCTTCCTTCCTCGGAAAAGGGGCCGCGTGCCACCTTGCCTTCTTCGGGGAGGCAGCGCGCGGCCTTCAAGAGACCAAGATACCGGACCTGTACTCAGGCGATCGCCTTGCGGCCAAAGAAGGCGGGGCTCTTCACCGCGTAGGCGCCGCCGCCCAGCAGGGCCTGCACGACTGCCGCCACCGCGAGAAACAGCGGGTATTCCCAACCACCACCTTCGGCGGTGAACAGCCAGCCGTTGCCGGCGTGCACCCAGGTGGCACCGAGCAGCACGGGCAACAGGGCAAGGGCCACGATGCGGGTCTGGAAACCGAGGATGAGCGCGATGCCGCCGCCGATCTCGGCGAGGATGGTCAGGTAGGCGAAGAGGCCGGGCAGACCGAGGCTCTCGAAGAAACCGACGGTACCGGCGACTGTGAAGACGAAGACCTTCAGGTAGAGGCTGTGGGCGAGGAACATGACGCCGAGCGCGACCCGGAGGACGAGGGCGGCATAGGGGGCGGTCTTGTGGTCGATCATGAGACTTCTCCAGTTGGGCGCCCCTTGATTTGGCGGGGAGCGTCTTGTGACGCGGTAAGATCTATGATTTGCTGAAGCGCAAGTCGACTAGAGAAAACTGCAAACTTTCATTGCATAAATGCAAATATGAGTCCAACTACCGACATCGCCGGCGATCTGCGCACTCTGCTGGCCATCGCCCGCGAAGGCACCCTGGCGGGCGCGGCGCGGCGCCTGCGCGTGAACCATTCCACGGTATTTCGCCGCCTCGGCGCCATCGAGGCGCGCCTGGGTACCCGCCTCTTCGAGCGCCAGGGCGGCAGCTACGCGACCACTGCCGCCGGCGAGGACCTGCTGCGCACCGCCGAGCGAGTCGAGGCCGAGGTGGAGGCCCTGGAGCGCCGCCTCAGCGGCCGGGACCTGCGCCTCACCGGCAGCCTGCGGCTGACTGCGCCGGACGACATCGCCGAGGTGCTGGTGCTGCCGCTGCTGGCCGAGTTCCGCAAGGTCTATCCCGACATCACCGTTGAGCTGGTCATCGACAACCGCATGCTGAACCTGACGCGGCGCGAGGCCGACATCGCCGTTCGGCCGACCCTCAGGCCGCCGGAGACGCTGGCCGGACGCCGCGTGGCCGGCCTTGCCAGCGCCGTCTACGGCAGCGCCGCGATGCCACCGCAAGATCCGACCGACCGGGACCGGCGCTGGATCGCCTGGGAAGAAGGGGCCGGCCCGCCGCCCATGGCGCGCTGGCTGGCCGACAACGCCGACCGCCACGCCATCGGCTATCGCTCCAACTCCATGCTCAACCAAGCGAGCGCCGCGCGCGCCGGCCTCGGCTTCGCCCTGCTGCCCTGCTTCCTCGGCGACAGCGACCCGCGGCTACGGCGGGACGCCGGGCCGCTGCCCGAATTGGGTACCGAGCTTTGGCTGCTGACCCACCCGGACCTGCAGCGCACCGCGCGCATCCGCGTACTGCTCGACCTGCTTTACGACTCGCTGCGCCAGAAGCAGTCTCTGCTCGCAGGTGAATGATGGCAGCTCGGCCTTTGCCGGCCCGGACTTCTTGAAGCCGTCCGGCCCGCGCCACATCTAACCTCCCAACTGCCGGCAGGACGCCTGCCGCGCACACGACAGGGGAATACGTGACGACATGACGAAGGCCGAAAGCACGCCGGGCGCTGACCGGCAGCCCGCGGACTCCCGACTGAAGGAAATCGTCGAGTCGACGGTCTTCCAGCGCAGCGTCACCGCGCTGATCCTGATCAACGCCGCGATCCTCGGCCTGGAGACCTCGGCCCGGGCGATGGCCGCCGCCGGCGTGTGGCTGACGCTGATCGACCGCGCCATCGTCGCGGTCTTCGCGGCCGAGATCCTGGCCAAGCTCTGGGTCTACCGGCGCCGCTTCTTCAGCGACCCCTGGAACCTCTTCGACTTTGCCGTAGTGGCGATCAGCCTGGCGCCCGCCTCGGCAGCCTTCTCGGTGCTGCGCGCCCTCAGGGTGCTGCGCGTGCTGCGCCTGATCTCCGTCGTACCCTCGATGCGCAAGGTAGTGCAGGCTCTGCTCGGCGCCATCCCCGGCATGGGCTCCATCGTGGCCTTGCTGGCGCTGCTCTACTACGTCTTTTCGGTGATGGCGACGAAGCTTTTCGGCGCGTCCTTCCCGGACTGGTTCGGCAGCATCGGCGCCTCGGCCTACTCGCTGTTCCAGATCATGACCCTGGAGAGCTGGTCGATGGGCATCGTGCGGCCGGTAATGGAGGTCTATCCGCTGGCCTGGGCCTTCTTCGTGCCCTTCATCCTGATCACCAGCTTCGCCGTGCTGAACCTCTTCATCGCTATCATCGTGAACGCCATGCAGAGCCAGCACGACACCGAAAACAAGGAAGCCTTCGCCGAGTTCTCCAAGCAGTCGCACGGCGACGTCCAGCGCCTGGAGGATGACATCCGGGTGATGCACGAGGAGCTGCGCCAAGTGCGCCACCTCCTCGAGACTCAGCGGGCCGGCAGCCGCTCCTCGAAAGTCGCCCCGGACCCGGCGCAGGGCCGGTAGAGGGAGAGCGCATAGGCCACCGCGCCGTCGCCCTTCAGGAAGGCACGCGCAGGGTTGGCCTCGAGATGGCGCTCGACCACGCCCAGCAACTCGGCGACGCTCTCGTCGCCGGTCAGACAGGCCTCCAGGCCGTCGATGCGTGCCGCGGCACCGCCCAGCATGTCGGCAACAGCCATCACGTAGCCGGCGCAGCGGCCTTGTGCCTGGGGCTCCTGCGAGCGGCAGTCCTCCAAGACCTCGCCGCCGCTGCGGTAGCGCGGCAGTTCGTGGGCAAAGAGCGGGTCGGCCCCGTGCGCCTCCACCGCCGGGCCCGCCAGCAGCAGGGCGGCCAGCACCGGTCCGCGCCAATGCCGCAAGGCCGGTGGTCTGATAGAAACCCACCCGGTCGTCGGAGTCTGGCTCATCGCTTGCGCCTCCCTCCTGCGGCCGCCGACCCCGAGATGGATCCTAGGGGTGGCTGAAACCGCCGTCCTCGCCGGGCGGATTGCCGCGTGGGGCGAAGACGGCCTGGTCGCGAACCGCATCGTAGTCCCTGAGGGCCCAGTGTACCGAGGGGAAGGCCAGCAGGTCCCAGGGAATTGCATCCCAGCGGAAGAGGTCGAGCTCCAGCGTCTCGACGCCGGCAGTCACCGCCGGCGTGGCCAGGCGTGCCCGGTAGATGAGCTGGATCTGGGAGATCCGCGGGATCGAGTAGACCGCCAGCAGCTGATCGATCTCGAGCCGGGCACGGGCCTCTTCCCAGGCCTCGCGCAGGGCACCCGCCATTGCCGTCTCCTGCAGCTCCAGGAATCCGGCAGGGAGCGTCCAAAAACCCCGGCGCGGCTCGATCGCGCGCCGGCACAGCAGGATGCGGTCGTCCCAGGCGGCCACCGCGCCGACCACGATTTTCGGGTTCTCGTAGTTGACGAAGCCGCAGTCGCGGCAGACCAGCCGGCGGCGGTCGTCGCCTTCCGGAATCCGGCGCTCGAAGCGCGCGTCCGGCCCGGCTTTGGGATCTTGGGAGGCGCTCATGCGGCTACTCTGGCGCAGCCGGCACAGCACGACAAGGCATGCCCGAAGGTGGGAAGGGGGTATCAGGCCCGCAGGTCGACGAAGCTGCCGCGCGGTAGGTTCCTGGCCATGGTGAGGCCGTCGCCCGTGTCGGCGCCGGGTGCCTTGGCGGTTGCGGCCGGGCTGTCTGCTGACTTGGCCACGACACCCTTGGCCGCCGCAGCCGCCGGCTGCTGCGCGGTGAGCTGCGCGCCAAGGGCCTTCAACATCGCGAGGGAAAGGGGCGCCTGGCCCGAGCCGATCTGCATTTGATGAGTATTTCGTGCCGAGGTTAAGGCCGGATGAATCGGCTGAGGAATTCACACCGGCATGCTGCCCGTGACAGCTCTAATCATTTCTTCATATACAATAAACGTTTTAGTTATCAATATCGAGGCGTCATTTGACCCTTTTGTGGCCGCACGGAGGGTCGGTTCCGGGTTACGGAGAATCTATCTAATATATTGTTATATATAATATATTTATCGCCACCAGGCATCACCCCCTGGGCGATGCCCGGACAGCTGGGGCAATCATTCACAGAGTTGCAATATTTGGTGACTTCTAATTCGGCTAGTTGGTTTGACTGGTTTCAAGTTGCCGAACCGTTCCGGTAGAAGAAACAAAGATCAAACTTCACATTGTTTTTACCTTAATTTAGTATTTTTAAGGGGCTTCGGTTCGTCTTGTCTGCGCTGACAGCTGGGTTGCACAGCTAATCCACCCATCGGCGCATGATCCGGCGGCTGGTCGTTTTGGGGAAGGACCGGATGAACGATCGCGATCAGGATCTTCATTCTCTGCTGCGCTTGGCACTCGACAAGTCGATCGAGGGCCGCGAGCAGTTGACGTCGCGCATTGCGCAACTTTCCCTCGAGCGCGAGCACATGCTGAGCGATCAGGAACGCGACCTGATCTTCGAGATCCTCGACAAGCTGATCCACGAGTTCGAAGTTCCCATACGCAAGCGCCTCGCCGATCGGCTGTCGCGTAATCCGGCGGCGCCGCGCGCCCTGCTGGTCGCGCTGGCCAACGACGAGTTCGCCGTTGCCCAGCCGGTGCTGCTGCGATCGACGCTACTGTCCGATGAGGAACTGATCAGCATCATCCACCACCGCAGCCGCCAGCATCAGATCGCCATCGCGCGCCGGCGCGACCTCAGCGAAGCGGTCAGCGACGAACTGGTCGGCACTCAGGACAGCGACGTCATTACCGCCCTGCTGGAGAACACCAGCGCGCGCATCTCCAAGGCAACGCTGGCCTATCTGACCGAGCAGGCGCAGCACATCGACAGCTACCAGGAACCCCTGGTGCGCCGCCAGGACCTGACCCACGATCTCGCCTTGCGCCTCTACTGGGTAGTCGCCGCCAACCTGCGCGCCGAAATTCTGGAGAGCTACGACATCCACCCGACCTCCCTCGACGACGCCTTGGAAGGCGCCATCATGGAGATGGCGGCTGAGAACAGCGACGGCGGCCCAAACCTAGAGAAGACCGCCGCCGAGCTGGCGCGCTCCATGTCGCGCGAGCAGCCGGTCAACGCGGCGATGCTGATCAAGACTCTGCGCCAGGGCCAGGTGCCGCTCTTCGAGGCCCTCTTCGAGGAGTGGTGCGGCATCGCCATGCCGCGGCGAGCCGAGATTCTCTACGGGCCAGGCGGCGAGGGCCTCGCCATCGCCTGCGTGGCGCTCGGCGTCTCCAAGCAGGATTTCGCCACCCTCTTCCTGCTCGGCCGCAGCGCCGGCTCGGGCGGCCAGAAAACCTCGCCGGGGGACCTCGCACGGGCGACTCGCCTGTTCGACAAGACCAAGCGCGAGGACGCTCAACACGTTCTGCGCAGCTGGCAGCGTTCGCCGGCCTTCCAGGCCGCCGTGCGGGATCTTGAAATGACCAAGACAAAGAACAGCAGGGGCTGAGGGGAAGCGGTGACGACCGACGTAGGCAAACCCAAGATGGTGGCCCGCAACGCCGAATCGGGTGGTGCGCCAAAATCCCAGGTGCTGAAGGTGGCCAGCCCCGCAGGCGAGGTGCAGGATCTGCTTCAGATGCTGCAGCGCGAACTGCTGGAAGAGGGCCCGCCGACCTGCATCGTCTCGCCTGACGGCGAGGTGATCTACGCCAACAAGGCCTACCACCGCATCGCCGGCGCCCTTTCTGAAGCTGGCGCCCTGCCGAGCCAGTCGACCCTCGGCCTGCTCCCCCAGGGCAGCGACCTTTCGCCCATTGCGGTCAGCCAGGAACACAAGCTGACCATAGACGGGCGCACCGAGTACTTCCGTGCCAAGCGGCGCCCGATTCGCGGCGCCGACGGCGGCATGCGCGCCACCGCCCTGGTCTTCGAATCCACCACCAAGCTGAAGGCCACGGCCACGGCCCTGGTGCAGGCGACCACGCGCCTGGACGACACGACGCGGCTGGTGTCCGACTGGGTGTGGGAGACCGACCGCAACCTGATCCTCACCTTCGTGTCGCCGCGCGTGCACGATGCCCTCGGCTACCATCCGCGCGAAATCATCGGCCGTTCGCTGAACGATCTGCCTGAGCAGACTTCGCCCAAGCTGACGTCGCTCGCCACCAGCGAACGCCATGCGCCGTTCCGCGACAGTGAGATTGCCATCCGACACCGCGGCGGAGCGACGCTCCTGTTCCGGCTCAACGGACTGCCGGTCTATTGTCCGGACAGCGGCAGCTTCCTCGGCTACCGCGGTACAGCGGAGAACATCACCGCACTGCGCCAGCGCGAAGAGGCACTGATCAGCGCCAAGGAAAGCGCCGAGCTGGCCAACCGCGCCAAGACCGAGTTCCTCGCCAACATGAGCCACGAGCTGCGCACGCCGCTAAATGCCGTCATCGGCTTCTCGGAGATCATGGAGAGCGAGCTGCTGGGCCCGCTCGGGAGCAGCCAGTACAAGAGCTACGCCGCCGACATCCACGAGAGCGCCCAGCACCTGCTGACCTTGATCAACGACATTCTGGATGTCGCCAAGATCGAGGCCGGCGCCCACGAGCTGCGCGACGAAGAGGTCGACCCCTATGACGTGGTCAGCGCCGTCGAACGCCTGGTCGCCGAGCGCGCCAAGCGGGCCGAGTTGACCTTGACGGTAACTCTACAGGAGAAGCTGCCGCGCCTCAGGGCGGACGAGCGCAAACTGAAGCAGGTGCTGCTGAACCTGATGTCCAATGCCATCAAGTTCACGCCGGAGGGCGGCCGCGTGGCGCTGGCCGCGCGCTACGCACCCGATGGCACTTTCGTATTCGAGGTGAGCGACACCGGCATCGGCATCGCGTTGGAAGACATCCCGCGCGCCTTCGCGCCCTTCGAGCAGGTCGACAGCCGCCTCAGCCGACAGTTCGAGGGCACCGGGCTCGGCCTGCCGCTGTCCGACGGCTTCGTGCGCCTGCACGGCGGGCACCTCGAGTTGAAGAGCGAGCCCGGCGTCGGCACCCGCGCCATCGTGACGCTTCCCAGAGACAGGGTGATTTAGCTCCCCTCGCCGTCTCCCAATTCGGCAAGTCGATCGCGCAATTCAGCGGCGCGCACCGGCTTGGCCACGATGCCAACCATGTGCAGCGAGTGCGCCTCACCCAGCAGCACAGCGGCCTCGCGCATCTTGGGATCGAAGCCGCTCATCAGCAGGATGCGCGCCGAGCTGCGCTCCCTCGCCAGGAAGCGCAGCAGCTCGATTCCGTCGATGCCCGGCATCACCAGGTCGAGAATGACGACGTCAGGGCGGCAGGTACGGTAGAGCGGGGCAAAGTCCTCGGCCTGATCCGTGAAGTGCATCTCGTAGCCGAGCTCTTCGGCGATGCGGCGCACGAAAGAACCGACCGCCGGCTCGTCATCACACATCAAGACTCGCAATGCCTTCATGGCTGAGGGTCCTTGCTGTCGAGCACCTCATGCAGCTTGCGCTCAAGGTCGTCCTTCCGATAGGGCTTGCTCAGCAGGGCTCCCGCCATGCCGGCCGCCGCCTTGTTCTCCAATGCCGACTCGGCGTAGCCCGAAGTGAAGAGCACCTTCAGGCCAGAGTGCAGACGTCGCGCCTCCATCGCAAGCTCCGGCCCAGACATGCCGCCGGGCATGACGACGTCGGTGAACAGCAGGTCAATGTCGGCGTCGTGGACCAGATACGCCAGCGCGGCCCTTCCGTTTTCCGCCTCAATCACGCGGTAGCCCAAGGCCAGCAGATGGCTGACCGCCACCCGGCGGACCTCCGGATCGTCCTCGACTACCAGGACGCGCGCATCGACGGTGATCGCCCCCGCTCTTTGGGGTGCCCGGAGGTCCTCATGCCGCTGGCCGGCGCCGGCACGGGGCAGGTAGAGCCGGACGGTGGTGCCGTGACCCAGCTCGCTGTAGATCTTCACGTGCCCGCCGGACTGCTTGGCGAAGCCATAGACCATGCTGAGACCCAGCCCCGTTCCCTGCCCGAGTTCCTTGGTGGTGAAGAACGGCTCGAAGACCCTGTCGACGATCTCCGGTGCCATGCCGGCGCCATTGTCGGAAACCGCCAGCATGACGTATTCGCCCGGCACCACCTCGATGTTGCGGGCGGTGTAGTCGCCGTCGAGCGTCTTGTTGGCCGTCTCGATGGTCAGGCAGCCGCCGCCCGGCATGGCATCGCGACCGTTGATCGCGAGGTTGGCAAAGGCCGATTCCAGCTGAACCGGATCGGCCAGCGCCGGCCAGAGGTCTCCGGAGAAGCGGGATTCGATCTCGACCTGCTCGCCCAGCGTCCGGCGCAGCAGGTCGACGGTGTCGGCGACCAACTCGTTCAGGTCGAAGACCTTGGGCTCCAGCGGCTGGCGACGGGAGAAGGCGAGCAGCTGCTGCGTCAGCCGGGCGCCGCGCAGGCTGGCGTCGAGCGCGAGCCGGGCCATCTCTGCCGCCTCCTCCTGCTGTGCGACCCTTTCCAGCAACAGGTCGAGGTTGCCGATCACGATGGTCAGCAGGTTGTTGAAATCATGCGCCAGGCCGCCGGTGAGCTGGCCGACAGCCTCCATGCGCTGCGATTGCTGCAGCTGCGCCTCCAGCGCCCGGCGCTCGGTGACGTCTTCCTGGATGCTGATGAAGTGGGTGATTTTACCGCTCTCGTCCTTGATCGGGGCAATGGTGGTCGACACCGAGATCAGGCTGCCGTTCTTGCAGCGATTCTCGAATTCACCGTGCCAGTCCTCGCCGGCCAGGATGGTCCGCCAAAGCTGCGCGTAGGCGGCAGCACTCGTCCTGCCGGACTTCCACAGCGAGGGCCTGTTGCCGATCACCTCCTTGGCGCTGTAGCCCATGCGGTGCAGCAGACTGGAATTGACATACTCGATGACGCCCTTGCGGTCGGTCATGACGATCAGGTTCGCACTGTGATCGACGGCATGCGTCAGCTTGCGCAGGGTTGCCTCGTCGCGCTTGCGCACACTGATGTCGCGGATGACGGTCATGAAGGTAGCATGACCGTCCTCGACCAGCCTGGAGATGGCGGCCTCGGCGGGAAACTCTTCTCCGTTCTTGCGGCGACCGAAGATCTCGATGCGCTCGTTCATGCGGCGGACGGCACCGGGTATCTCCGCAAAGTCCGCCATATGCGACTTATGGATTGCCACGTAGCGCGACGGCAGTAGCAGATCGAGAGGGCGGCCGTGCACCTCCTCGCCGCTGTACCCGAAAAGCGCTTCAGCGGCCCGGTTATAGATGGTAACGCCGAAGTCCTGGTCCGTCGTGATGATGGCATCCGGCGCCATGGCCAGGATTTCCCGGAAGCGCCGTTCAGCAGTTCGCCGCTCGGCTCTGTCGCGCGCCTGCTCGCGGCGCGCCTCGGCATCCTTGAGCGCACGCTCCACGGCCGGTGCCAGGCGCTTCAGGCGGTCCTTTACCACGTAGTCGTGGGCGCCTGCCCGCATCGCGGCGACCGCCATCTCCTCGCTGAGAGTGCCGGAGACGAAAATGAAAGGGATGTCGAGTCCCCGCTCATGCAGCAGAGCCAGAGCGTCGGCACCGCTGAAGCCCGGCATGGTGTAGTCGCAGAGGATTGCGTCCCATTCCTGGCTGTCGAGGGCGGCGATAAAGCCTGGAGCCGAGTCGACACGCCGGCTTTGCGGCTCGTAGCCGCCGCGCCTGAGCTCCCGGAGCAGCAGATCGGCATCGTCCGGCGAGTCCTCGACGAGAAGGACTCTTATTGTACTACCCATTACGTATCTTCCTACCCATCACGCTCGGCCCGGCCGTCAGCCCGGCCGCGACGACGGCACCTCGTTGAGCAGCAGCCAGTAGAGACCGAGCTGGCGTGCTGCCTCGAGAAATTCGTCGAAGTTCACCGGCTTGCGTACATAGCTGTTGGCACCCAGGCGGTAGCCTTCCACGATGTCCTGTTCCTCCTTCGAGGAGGTGAGGATCACCACGGGCAGCACTTTCGTTCGTTCATCCTCGCGGATCCGGCGGAGGACCTCCAGCCCGTCGACCTTCGGCAGCTTGAGGTCGAGCAGCACGACCTGCGGCAGGTCCCTCACGTCCCGCCCCTGATAGGCGCCGCTCGCAAAGAGGTAGTCGAGGGCTTCGGCGCCGTCTCGGGCCACCGCCACATGGTTCCGGATGTTGTTCTTCTTGAAGGCCCGCAGGGTCAGCGCCTCGTCGTCCGGGTTGTCTTCCACCAGCAAGATGGTCTTGTCGGTCATGAAGCTTCCTCTGCTACAGGGTAAAATAGAAGGTGGCGCCCTTGCCGGCCTCGCCCATCGCCCAGACACGGCCGCCGTGCTTGTGGATGATCCGCTGCACGGTGGCGAGGCCGATGCCGGTGCCGGGAAAGCTCTCGCTGTCATGCAATCGCTGGAAGACGCGGAACAGCTGATCGACGTAGGCCATGTCGAAGCCGGCGCCGTTGTCTCGCAGGTAGAAGACTGCGTCACCATCACTCTCGCCGCAGCCGAACTCAATGCGGGCCGGCGCGCGCCCGGCCGTGAACTTCCAGGCGTTGCCGAGCAGGTTCTCGAGGACGATTTGCAGCAGCCGGGCGTCGCCGTGCGCCGTGAGCCCCTCCGCGATCGCGAAGACCGCCGGACGCTCCGGATCGCGACCCCGCAGATCCTCCGCGACCTGCTGGGCCAGTGCCGTCAGATCGACATCCCGCAGGTGCATGTCGGCTCGGGCCACGCGCGACAGCTTGATGAGATCGTCGATCAGCATCCCCATGCGCTGAGCAGCGGCGCGGACGCGGGTCAGATAGCCGCGCCCAGCCGCGTCAAGCTGCTCGGCGCAGT
Organism: uncultured Pelagibius sp.; assembly: GCA_964472095.1. GTDB lineage: Bacteria > Pseudomonadota > Alphaproteobacteria > Kiloniellales > Kiloniellaceae > Pelagibius. The sequence continues at coordinate 122,891 of CAYYIV010000009.1, read as the reverse complement.
CCTCGAGCAGCGCCTGGCTGAAGCCGTCTATCGCACGCAGCGGCGCGCGCAGGTCATGGGAGACGGAGTAGCTGAAGGCCTCGAGCTCCCGGTTGACGGCGGCCAGTTCGTTGTTGTCCCGCAGCAGCCGGGCGTTCAGCTCATGGATCTCCCGCTCGGTCCTGCGGCGCTCGGTGACGTCTCGGATGGCGGCGATGGTCAGCGCCCCCTCCACGGTCTCCACCGGGCTGAGGCTGATGGCGACCGGAAACTCGCTGCCGTCGGCGCACCGGCCGGCGAGCTCCAGCCCCTCGCCCATGGAGCGCACGCGCGGCTCGGCGAAATACCCCGTACGATGCCCGATGTGGCGCTCGCGGAAGCGGTCGGGAACCAATATCTCGATCGGCTGGCCGACCAGGCCGTCGCGAACGTAGCCGAACAGGCGCTCGGTCTGCGCGTTCACCAACACGATGCGCCCGTCGTTGTCGGCGATGACAATGGCATCCGGCGCCGCCTCCAGCAGGGCGCGGAACCGCGTCTCGCGGTCGCGCAGCGCCTGCTCGGCCTGCTTGGCGTGGGTGACGTCGCGGATGGCCGCGATGGTGAGCGCGCCTTCGGAGGTGTCGACCGGGCTCAAGCTGATGGCGACCGGAAACTCGCTGCCGTCCGAGCGGCGGCCGGCCAGATCCAGCCCTTCGCCCATGGAGCGCACGCGCGGCGCCGCAAAGAAGTCGTGCCGGTGGCCGGCGTGGCGCTCGCGGAACCGCTCCGGCACCAGCAGTTCGATCCGCTGGCCGACGAGGCCGTTGCGCGCATAGCCAAAGAGGCGCTCGGTCTGGGCGTTCACCAGCACGATGCGGCCCTCGCCGTCGATGATGACGATGGCATCCGGTGCCGCCTCCAGGACCGCGCCGAGCCGCGCCTCTCGATCAAGCAGACGCTGTTCGTTCGCCTTGCGCTCGCTGACGTCGCGCAGGATACCGGTGAACTGCACCTGCTGGTCGACGATGGTGCTGGCCAGCGACAGCTCGAGCGGAAATTCCGTGCCGTCCTGGCGGCGGCCGACCAGTTCGACTGCGTGGCCGATCACCCGCTGTTCGCCGCCGGCGGCCACCCGCTTCAGGCCCTCCTCATGGGCCCGGTGGAAGCGTTCAGGCATCAGGAGGGTCAGAGACCGGCCAACGAGGCTGTCGCGCGCATAGCCGAACAGGCGCTCGGTCTGTGCGTTCACCAGCACGATGCGCCCGTCGCCGTCGGCAATCACCACACCGTCCGGCGCCGCCTCCAGCAGAGCGCCGAAATGAGCTTCGCGACTGAGATATCTCGGCTTCATGGGAGTCTCCCGCGACACATCGTGGCGGTATGGTCGAAAAGCGGCGAGGTCGCGCGACACTGCGGCGGCGCAGCCGCAGGCCTTCTGCAAGAGCAGCGGCGGGCGACGAGTGCGGTTACGGTATCGTGTGATGGCACGCAGGAGTCCAACGGTCTGCACGGCACCCATCTGTCCTCAAACACACACACTCCTGGCCGGGCATCCGGCCTCTGCAGAACATGGCTCCCTCGTCCCCGTATCCATCCATCGGCTGCAGTGCCACTCAATTTCCTGGTGCGGACGTTATTCTGCTGCTAGCTTTACGCGTATTCTCGCCCCGATAGTGGAATAATTCTAGGCAATTTTAACGTGTGTCGGTAAGCAGCGATCGAGACCGTTAGCCGCCATGGTACCGCATGGCTGCCTTGCCGGATTAGCGGCTGGCCGCGCCGCCGCGGCGCCGCTAGCCTTGGGCCGATGACCGCCCACCAGCCTTCCCCGCCAGGTGCCGATCCCATTCAAGGCCGGAGTCAAGCTGCCGGGCGCCTCGCCTCCCCAAGCGAAGCGGCGCTGCGCGGCCTGCGCGATGCCTTCGGCGTGCCGATGCTGGTGCTCGGCGCCTCGTATGTCGGCTTCGGATCCCTGGTGCACGGCGCCGGGCTCGACGTCTGGTTCGGTCTGTTCTCCACCTTCACCGGCTGGGCCCTGCCCGGCCAGATCGTGGTGATCGAGCTCTACACCCTCGGCGGCTCCCTCTTTCTCGTGGCCGCGGCGGTGGCCATGACCAACGCACGCCTGCTGCCGATGACCGTCGCGCTGATGCCCTATCTGAGGGTGCGCGGCACGCCGGCCTGGCGCTACTACCTCTTCTCCCACTACGTGGCGGTCACCGCCTGGGCGGCCGGCATGCGGGTCTGCCCGACGCTGCAGCCGGCCCACCGCCTGCCCTACTTCGCCGGCTTCGGCACCACTCTGTGGTCGATGTGCCTGGTGACCACCGCGATCGGCTTCTACCTCGCCGGCCTGCTGCCTGGATTCGTGACCCTCGGTCTGGTGTTCCTCAACCCTATCTACTTCATGCTGGTCTTCGTGGCCGACGCCCGCCACCGCGCGCGCATCCTGGCGCTGGTCGTCGGTGCCCTGCTGGGCCCGCTGCTGCACCTGGTGTCGCCCGACTGGGGGCTGCTGATCACCGGCGTGCTGGCCGGTTCCATCGCCTTCGCCGCCGACCTGGTGCTGCCGCGCAAAGCCCGCGAGGGCGGCGATGCTTGAGCAGGATCTCGGCGTCGGGCCCTGGTGGCCCTACCTGCTGATGACCGTCGCTGCGCTGGCGACCTATTTCTGGCGCGCCCTCGGCGTCGCCCTCTCCGGACGCATCGATGCCGGCAGCCGGCTCTTCGAATGGGTCGCCTGCGTCGCCTATGCCATGCTGGCGGGCCTCATCTCGCGCATGATCCTGCTGCCCAACGGGCCCCTGGCGGATACGGCAACGGCGGACCGCATCGCCGGCGCCGCGATCGCCCTGGCGATCTTTTTCCTGACCCGGCGCAACGTCGGCCTCGGTGTCGCCGCCGGCGCCGGCGCCCTGGTGCTGATCACCCTGGGCCGGGCGCTGTTCTGACGCGGGTGCCAGCCTTGCGCGCGCCGGGGGCGTGACCTATACCGGAAACAGCGCCCCTTTCTTGAGACGGCGGATGACCACCCTCTTCGACAGCCTGCTCGCCCCGCTCGACGCCGAGACCTTCTTCCGGGACTACTTCGGCAAGCAGCATCTGCACGTGAAGGGCTCGGCCGAGCGCACGGCAGCCATCATGACGCTCGGCGACCTCAATGCCCTGATGTCGATGACCTCCGTCTGGTCGCCGCAAACCCTGAAGCTCTTCGTCGACCGCAATCCCGTGCCGGTGCCCGATTACTGCGCGCGGACCCTGGCCCTCGGCGGCGACGGCAGCGCTCTGCGGCCCGATCCGGACCTGGTGCAGGACTGGATCGGCAAGGGCGCTTCGGTCATCCTCAACGACATCGACGCGTTGGCTCCCGGCGTGCGCCGGCTCGCCAACGAGCTGCAGGAGGCCACCGGCGGCCGCAGCCAGGCCAACCTCTACTTTTCCATGGCGCAGCGCCAGGCCTTCGGGCCGCACTGCGACGTGCACGAAGTCTTCGCCGTGCACTGCCACGGCGAGAAGGTGTGGAACATCTACGAGAACCGCGAGGATACGCCGATCAACCACCCGAGGTTCCAGTTCGGCGATGCCGAGCGCGAACGCCGCGCCGGCAAGGTGGCCGAGCAGGCACGCATGCAGCCGGGCGACCTGCTCTACATCCCGCGCGGCCGCTACCACGATGCCCTGGCTTCCGAGAACGGCGCGCTGCACATCGCCTTCGGCGTCACTCTGCCGAAGCCACTCGACCTCCTGGGCATCATCTGGGAGGCGGCGGTGCAGGACGCGGCGCTGCGCGCCGACCTGCCGCACAGGGCCGACGGCCCGGCGCTCGCCAAACTGCTGAAGCAGATGGGCAGGAAAGTCGAGGAGATCCTCGCCTCCAAGGCAGCACAGCAGGCAGCCGTGAATGCCGTCAAGGCCTGGCCCTACGCGTTCAAGAGCTACGACCTGGAAAGCCGCCTCGACAGCGCGCCTGGACCGGAGCCGCAGGGCGACGGCGAGAGCTACCGCGTCAGCAAGACCGTGCGCGTGGTACAGCAGAACGGCCGCCCGATCCTTACCGACGGCAAGCAGCACGTCGAGGTGCCGCGCGACATCGCGACCCAGGTGCGCTTCATCATGGGCCGCGACAGCGTAACCGTTGCCACCCTGAAGAAGCAGTTCCCGGAGATGTCGGAAGCCGCCGTCGCCGAGCTGATCCGGAACATGAAGGCGATGCGCGCCATCGCGTGACCCCGATCGAGAGAGACCGATGATCGCCGACGTCAACCTCGCCCTCATCCTGCTGGCTGCGCTCGTCGCCACCGCGAGCCCCGGCCCCGCGACCCTGGCCATCGCCGGCACCTCCATGGCCTCCGGCCGGCGCTTCGGCCTGGCGCTGGCCGCCGGCGTCACCACCGGCTCCCTGACCTGGTCGGTCGCCGCGGCGGCGGGCCTCAGCGCCGTCATGCTCGCCAATACCTGGGCCTTCGAGATCATGCGCTACGCCGGCGCCGGCTACCTGCTGTTCCTGGCCTTGAAGTCGGCACGCTCGGCCCTCGCGCCCGGCGACCTGCAGACGGCGAGCATCAAGACACCGACTCTCAAGAGCGCCTACCGGCGCGGGCTCGTCCTGCACCTGACCAACCCCAAGGCGATCCTGTTCTTCGGCGCACTCTATGCCGTCGGCGTGCCCGTGGGATCGTCACCCGCCACCCTGGCGCTAGTCATCCTCGCTGTCGGCCTGCAGAGCCTGCTGCTGTTCCACGGCTATGCGCTGCTGTTCTCCAGCCCGCCGCTGACCGCCGGCTACGCAAAGCTGCGCCGCTGGTTCGAGGCGGTCTTCGCCGTCGCCTTCGCCGCGGCGGGGTTGAAAATCCTCACGGCGCGGCTGAGCTAGAACAACTTCAGGCCGCGTCTTCCAGGGCCTTGACCCCCGGCAGAGTCTTGCCTTCTAGCCATTCGAGGAAGGCGCCGCCGGCGGTCGAGACGTAAGAGAAGTCCTCCAGCACGCCGGCATGGGCGAGCGCCGCCACGGTGTCGCCGCCGCCGGCCACGGTCAGCAGCTTGCCGTCCTTCGTCAGCTTGGCAGCAGCCTGGGCGACGCTGTTGGTCGCCTTGTCGAAGGGCTCGATCTCGAAGGCGCCGAGCGGGCCGTTCCACACCAGCGTCGCGCAGGTTGCGAGACGCTTCGTCAGGTGCTCGGCGGTCGCTGGGCCGACGTCGAGGATCATCTTGTCCTGCGGCACTGCTTTCACCGAGACGACTTCGCTGGGCGCGCCGGCCTTGAACTCCGCCGCCACGACGGCGTCGGTCGGCAGCACCACGTCGCAGCCGGCAGCCTTGGCCTTCTCCAAAATCTCCCTGGCCGTGCGGGCCATGTCGTGCTCGCAGAGCGACTTGCCCACTTTCACGCCGACGGCGTTGAGGAAAGTATTGGCCATGCCGCCGCCGATCACCAGCATGTCAACCTTGGCCACCAGGTTGCCGAGCAGGTCGAGCTTGCTGGAGATCTTGGCGCCGCCGACGATGGCGGCCAGCGGGCGGCTGGGCTTTTCGAGAGCAGCAGCGAGATGTTCCAGCTCCGCCTGCATGAGCCGCCCGGCAGCCGAGGGCAGCAGGCGGGCGATGCCTTCGGTCGAGGCGTGGGCGCGGTGCGCCGCCGAGAAGGCGTCGTTCACGTAAGCACCGCCGAGGGCGGCCAGCGCCTCGGAAAAGCCTTCGTCGTTGGCCTCCTCCCCGGCGTGGAAGCGCAGGTTCTCCAGCAAGGCGACTCCGCCGTCCTTCAGGCTCGACGCCACCTTCTCCGCCTTCGCGCCGATGCAGTCTTCCGCGAAGGCGACCTCCTGGCCCAGCACCTTGGCAAAGGCTCCGGCCAGCGGCTTCAGCGACATCTCCGGGTTCGGCTTGCCCTTGGGCCGGCCGAAGTGCGAGAGCAGCAGCACCTTCGCTCCCTTCCGCGTGAGGTCCCGGACGGTCGGCACCGCGCGCTCCAGGCGCGTCGCGTCGGTCACCTTGCCCCCGGACATCGGGACGTTGAAGTCGACGCGCACCAGCACGGTCTTGCCGGCCACGTCGAGGTCGTCGAGGGTGTTGAACTTCGGCATCTCGGTCTCGCGATATTGGGAGGCAAAAGGCGGGGCAGGAGTGTCGCCAAAAGGCGGCGCGGCGGCAAGCGGCAAGGCTGTGTTCTAAAGTCCTACACGAACTGCCCCGCCGCGTGGCCGGAGGACCAGGCCCACTGGAAATTGAAGCCGCCGAGCCAGCCGGTAACGTCGAGGCACTCGCCGATGAAGGTGAGACCGGGAACGCGTTTGGCCTCGAAAGACTTCGAGGAGATCTCGTCGGTATCCACGCCGCCGGCGGTTACCTCGGCGGTGCGGAAGCCCTCGCTGCCGCCAGGCTTCAGGCGCCAGTCGTTCAGCAACCGCGCCACGTTACGCAGCGTCTTGTCGGAGAGGTCGGCGAGACGACCGTCGATGCCGGCCTCGGTGCAGAGCATCAGCGCAAGGCGCCGCGGCAACAGCTCGGCGAGAACGTTGTGCAGCTCCTGCTTCGGCCTCTCGGCCCGCGCGGCGCGCAGCAGGTCGAAGGCATCGCGGCCGGGCAGCAGGTCGACCGAAATCTCCTGCCCCGGCGACCAGTAGGAGGAGATCTGCAGAATGGCCGGGCCGCTCAAGCCCCGGTGGGTGAACAGCAGCGCCTCGCGGAAACGCGCCTTGCCGCAGCTCACCACCGCCTCGGTCGCGACGCCGCTCAAGGTCCGCAACTTCTCGAGCACGACCGGATCGAAGGTCAGCGGCACCAGGGCCGGGCGCGGTGTCACCACCTTGAGGCCGAAATGTCGCGCCAGATCGTAGGCGAATCCGCTGGCGCCCATCTTGGGGATCGAGGGGCCGCCGGTGGCGACGACCAGGGAAGCAGCGTCGTATTCGCCGCGGTTGGTCGCGAGGTGGAAGCGATCGTCCCGCTTCTCGAGGTGCAGGGTCGTCGTATCCGTCTGCAGCACGGTGCCGGCGGCGGCGCAGGCGCCGAGCAGCATGTCGATGATCTCCTGCGAGGAACCGTCGCAGAACAGCTGGCCGAGGGTCTTCTCGTGCCAAGCGATGCCGTGGGAGTCGACCAGGGCAATGAAGTCGTGCTGGGTATAGCGCTTCAGGGCCGAGACGCAGAAACGCGGATTCTGCGAGAGGAAGTTCGCCGGCGAGCAGTGCAGGTTGGTAAAATTGCAGCGCCCGCCGCCGGAGATGCGGATCTTCTCCGCCGGCTTGGCCGACTTCTCCAGCACCAGCACCGAGCGGCCGCGCTTGCCGGCCTCGATGGCGGCCATCAGGCCGGCCGCCCCGGCGCCGAGGATGATGACATCGAAGCTGCGCAACGAAGGGGCTCCGGGCGGGAAGAAAGACGCTCGCCCCTATCTGGCAGCTTTGCCGGGCAAGCGAAAGCGGGAAAACCGAGGCTCAGTCCACCGGATAGGGCCCCTCGGTGAAGGCCTCCGCATGGTAGCCCTTGGCGCCGACCGACCGCGCCAGCGGGCTGCGCGGATCCTCCCCGGCGCGCAGGCACGCGATGACATGGTTGAAGTCATAGCGCGGCTGCCAGCCCAGTTCCTCCCGCGCCCTGGCGTTCACGTAGACCCGGTCGATGCCGGGGAACATACGCCAGCCGCGCTCGGCATAGACGACGTCGTAGGACGGTACGCGGCGGCGCACCACCGCGGGCGCATCGCCCCGCAGCGCCGCCATATCCTGCGGCTCGAAAGGCGTGGTGGCGCTGACGATGTAGCGGCCGAAGCCGATGGCCTGCGCCCTTTCCGCCGCCAGCAGATGGGCGTCTGCCACGTCCTCGATATCGACCCGCCGGGCGAGATACTCGTTCACCTTCACGTTGGCGTCGGCATAGTTCTCCCGCAGCGCCTTGCTGTCGTCCGGCTCGGGAAAGAAGCGCGAGGTGCGCAGCACGATCGCGGGCAGCCCGAAGCGCCGGTGGAACAGCTGGCAGAGATCCTCCGCCGCCGACTTGGTCACGCCGTAGATGTTCTTGGGGATCGGCGCAACCTCCTCGGTCACCCAGGCCGCCGGCGCTCCGGACGGCGGCACCAGGGCATCGCCGAAGACGCTGGTCGTGCTGGTGAAGACGAAAGCCTCGACGCCGGCATTCACCGATTCTTCCAGCAGGTTCAGCGTGCCGGTGATGTTGGTATCGATGAAGTCCTGGCGGCTGTGGGTGGCGACATGCGGCTTGTGCAGGGTGGCCGCATGGTAGACCGTCGTCACGCCGCGCAGGCAGGCCTGCACGAAAGCGCGGTCGACGATGGAGCCGACATGGCGGGTATGGCGCGAGGCGAGGACGTCGAGGCCGACGACCTCCCGGCCCCGGTCCGCCAGGGTGCGTGCCAACGCCTCGCCAAGATGGCCGGCGCTGCCGGTAACCAGGACTGTCATCTGCGCCTGTGTCTTTGAAGGGACTCGGTCGAGTCGGATTCTGCAGGCAGTCTTATACCCGGCGCGCGCTGGAGCTGTGAAGGTGCGTTGCCGAAATGCCACGCCCGCCGCAGCGCGGGGTGGGCCAGGCCGCAGGAGATGCCATCGTGAGACCGAACTACCATGCCTGAGCCCTCCCCCGACGAGCGGCATTTGATCGCCGGGTTGCGCCAGGCGTTGCAGGACTGCGCGAGCGCCGGCGAGACCGTCACCTATCGCGACCTCGCCGTCCGCGTCGCCTTTCCCGGCCCGCATGCCATCCACCGCCTGACCGAACTGCTGGAGACAATGATCCGCGAGGACTGCGCCGCCGGCCGGCCGCTGCTGGCCGCACTGGCAGTCAGCCGGGCCCAAAGAAGCTCCGAAGGCCACGGCATGCCCGGGCGCGGCTTCTTCCAGCTGCTCACCGAGCTGGGCCGCTACGACGGTTCCGACCAGGGCCCCGCCGCGGCCACCCATCATGCGCGGGAGCTGGCGGCCGCCATCGCCTACTGGAGCAGTCCGGCGCGGTCTTGACAAACCGATCCGGCGGGCGTCCAATCCGGCCCTTCGGGGACCCGCGATCTCCCCGTCAGGCAATTTGCCCAAGCATCGCGTTCTGATCCTGCACGGGAGGAACGCGCGCATGCTTGACGGAACCACACTCTCTCCAGCCACACTTTTCGATCTCATCGGCACGCCGGACTGTCCGGCCCTCGTCGATGCCCGCACCGACGATGACTTCGCCGCCGACCCGCGCCTCGTCCCCGCGGCGATCCGCCGGCCGGGGCTCGCCGCGGCGGACTGGGCGGACAGCTTCGCCGGCCGTAAGGTGGTGGTCTACTGCGACCGCGGCCTGAAGATCAGCCAGGGCGCCGCCGCCTGGCTGCGCCATGCCGGAGCGGAGGCGGCTTCGCTCGACGGCGGCTTTCAGTCCTGGCGGGCGGCCGGCCTGCCGCTGGTACCGCAAGACAAGCTGCCGCCGCCGGACGCCGCGGGACGCACGCTCTGGGTTACCCGCGCAAGGCCGAAGATCGACCGCATCGCCTGTCCCTGGCTGATCCGCCGCTTCATCGACCCGGCCGCCGTCTTCCTTTTCGTCGCTCCCGCCGAAGTCACGGCGGTGGCCGACCGCTTCGGGGCGACTCCCTTCGATGTCGAAGGCGTCTCCTGGAGCCATCGCGGCACGCTCTGCACCTTCGATGTCATGGTCGAGGAATTCGGCCTCGCCACGCCACCGCTGCGGCGGCTCGCCACCATCGTGCGCGGCGCCGACACCGCGCGGCCGGAACTGGCGCCGGAGGCCGCAGGGCTGCTCGCCGCCTCGCTCGGCCTGTCGCGGATGTTCGGAGACGACCTGGCCCAGCTCGAAGCGGGCCTGCCGCTCTACGATGCCTTCTATCGCTGGGCCCGCGATGCAGCGGAAGAGACCCACAACTGGCCCGCCGCCGCGCAGGAGATCCGCGATGTCGAATACTGCAATCCTTGAGGCCGAGCGCCTCGGCGCCGACGGGCGCCCCTGGCCGGGCTTCGCCGAGGCCGTCGCCGTGTGGACCCGGGTGGCACTCTTGAGCTTCGGCGGCCCGGCCGGGCAGATTGCCGTGATGCACCGCATCCTCGTCGAGGAGAAGCGCTGGCTCGGCGAGGCGCGCTTCCTGCACGCGCTGAACTTCTGCATGCTGCTGCCGGGTCCGGAGGCCCAGCAACTCGCCGTCTACATCGGCTGGCTGCTGCACCGCACGGCCGGCGGCCTGATCGCCGGTCTGCTCTTCGTGCTGCCGGGCATGCTCGCCATCATGATCCTCAGCATTGTCTACGCGCTCTACGGCGACGTCGGTTTCGTTGCCGCGCTGTTCTTCGGCCTCAAGGCGGCGGTGCTCGCGATCGTGCTGCAGGCCGTCGTGCGCATCGGCCGGCGCGCCCTGAAGAACGCGACCATGGTCGCCCTGGCTGCCGCTTCCTTCGTCGCCATCTTCGTCTTCGCGGTACCCTTCCCGGCCATCATCCTGACGGCCGGCCTGATCGGCTATCTGGGCGGGGTGAGCGGTCTCGCCGCCTTCGCCGGCCGCGGACATGGCACCGTCGGCAGGCGCCAGGTCGCCGATACGGACACCATCCTGGGCGTCGAGGTGCCCGACCACGCGCAGCCGACGCGCGCCCGCGCGCTGAGGATTTCGACCGTCCTGCTCGTGCTGTGGCTGGGGCCGACCGCCGCGCTGCTCGTCCTGCTGGGTCCGGACCATGTGTTCAGCGACATCGCGGTGTTCTTCAGCCAAATGGCAGTGGTAACCTTCGGCGGTGCCTACGCGGTGCTCGCCTACGTCGCCCAGGCCGCCGTCGAGTCCTACGGCTGGCTGGCGCCCGGCGAGATGCTTGACGGGCTCGGCATGGCCGAGACGACCCCCGGCCCGCTCATCATGGTGACGCAGTTCGTCGGCTTCATGGGGGCGTTCCGCGACCCCGGCGGGCTGCCGTCGCTCGCCGCCGGCGCGCTCGGCGGCCTGCTGACCACCTGGGTCACCTTCGCGCCCTGCTTCCTGTGGATCTTCCTCGGGGCGCCCTATATCGAGCGCCTGCGCGGCAACCGCGCGCTTTCGGCGGCGCTCACGGCCATCACCGCGGCCGTGGTCGGCGTCATTCTGAACCTCGCATTGTGGTTCGCCTTGCATGTGGTGTTCCGCCGGGTGGGCAGCTTCGACGACTGGGGACTGCACGTCGCCGTACCGGAGGTGGCATCCCTGGACGCCGCCGCGGCATTGCTCGCCGCGGGAGCGCTGCTGGCTGTGTTCCGCTTCAAGATCGGCACCGGGGTTCTGCTGGCCGCGGCGGCACTGGCGGGACTGGCTCTCTATGCAGCGGGCATGGTCGCTCTCTGACTCTTCCGTGATATGAGCAACGTCGACGAGTCTGCCGTGCTTGTCCTATGGTGGAACCGCCACCAGGCGCGAGAGACGAGAAACGATGCAGCATGACATCAGGGGGCTGCCGCAGACGGCGGCCAGCACAGAAGCAATGCGGGCCTTCGATGCCACGGTGGAGGCCTACCTGGGCTTTCAGCTGGCGACCGGCGACCGCCTGAAGGAAACCCTCCGCCTCGACCCCGCGATGCCGCTGGCCCACTGCTTGATGGGCTGTTTCCTGCTGCTCTTCGCCAAGCGCGGCTTGGCGGCGCGGGCCGAAAAGGCCCTGGCTGAAGCGCGCGCGGCAGGCTCCCAGGCAGGCCTCACCCCGCGCGAGGCGCAACACCTGGCCGGGCTGGAGGCTTGGCTGGCTGGGGACCTGCAGGCCGCGGCGGAGACCTACGACACGCTGCTGATCGACCACCCGCAGGACATCGTGGCGCTGAAGCTGGCGCAATACCTGCACTTCTATCTCGGCGACGTGGCGGCAATGCGGGCCTCGGCAGCGCGGCCCTTCCATGCCTGGAGCGAGGATCTGCCAGGCTACGGCTATGTGCTGGGCCTCAGAGCCTTCGCCCTGGAGGAAGCCGGCGACTATGCCACCGCCGAGGCGGCCGGGCGCGCAGCGGTCGAGCGAAATCCCGGTGACATCTGGGCGGCCCACGCGGTTGCTCACGTAATGGAGATGCAGGACCGCCCGCAGGAGGGTGCGGCCTGGATCGACGGCCTGGCGCCCGCCTGGGCCGGCAGCAACAACTTCGCTTACCACATCTACTGGCACCGCTGCCTTTTCCTGCTCGACCGGGGCGACGTCGAGGCTGTGCTGCGCCACTACGACAGCGACGTGCGCGGCGACCGCTCGGAGGAATACCTCGACATCGCCAATGCCGTCGCGCTGTTGTGGCGCCTGGAGCAGCGCGGCATCGCGGTCGGGAACCGCTGGGCGGAGCTTGCCGAAAAGGCGGCGCGCCTCGGCGAAGACCACATGCTGATCTTCGCCGACGTCCACTACATGATGGCGCTGGCCGCCGCGGGCACCGAAGGCGCTCCCGAAGCCCTGCTGGAGAGTCTCGAGCACTTCGCCAGCGGGTGCGAGACCGAGGCCGACGTCGCCCATGAGATCGGCCTGCCGCTCTGCCGCGCGGTGCTCGCCCACCGTCGCGGCCGCTACGCCGAGACGATCGATGCGCTGCTGCCGTACCGCGCCTCTTTGCACCGCATCGGCGGCAGCCGCGCCCAGCGCGACCTCTTCGAGCAGGTGCTGATCGATGCGTCGCTGAAGGCCGGCCGCGGCCCGCTCGCCCGCGCGCTGCTGTCGGAGCGTGCGGAGATGCGCCGCACCAACGCCTGGAACCGGGAAATGGCGGCTGCCGCCACCCGGCTGCCGGCTGAGTAGAAGGAAAGCTGCCATGCCTCGCGGCAAGCAACATCATTATCGCACGCAGATCACTTGGACCGGGGCCGCCGCCGGCGGAACCCGCAACTATGCGACCTATTCGCGCAGCTTCCGCGCCGACTTCAAGGACAAGCCCTCGATCACCGGCACGGCCGACAGCGCCTTTCGCGGCGACCCCACCCTGCACAATCCGGAGGACATGCTGTTGGTCGCACTCTCCGCCTGCCACATGCTGTCCTACCTTGCCCTGGCAGCCCTCGAAGGGCTGGAGGTAGTCGCCTACGAGGACAGCGCCGACGGCACCATGGTGCAGGAGGGCCGCGGCGGGCGCTTCACCGAGGTGGTGCTGCGCCCGCGGGTGACGGTGGCGCCCGGCAGCGACCTTGCCCGCGCCGCAGCCCTGCACGAGGAGGCGCACGAGACCTGCTTTATCGCCAATTCGGTGAACTTCCCGGTACGCCACGAGGCGGCAATCACCGGCGGATAACCCCGGACCCGCGGCAATTATCATAGTGAAGCGACAACCGGCCGCTTAGGCTATGATATGTCTGGAAAACTGGCGATTAAGGGGGCGGTCGGGATGCCCGACAGCGACCGGCAGGACAAGGCATGAGCGCGGCGGAGGACTTTGCCGCCGGCGCTGGCGCCGCCTCTGACCTGGAGTTCCTGCGTGAAGGCGCCGGCCTGCGCCTGCGGTTCGTCGGCGCCTGGACGACGCGCGAACTGGCCCGCCACGACGCCACCCTGCGCCGCCTCGACCTGCAGGGTGCCCGCGAAGTCGCCGTCGACCTCGGCGCCTGCAGCGCCATCGACAGCGCCGGGGCCTGGGTGCTCGACCGTACCCTGGCCGACCTCAGGCAACGCGGCACGGCCGTCACCCTGGTCAACTGCTCGCCGGCCATCGAGACCCTGCTCGGCACCGTCGCCAGGAAGCACGTCGACCTGCCGCCGCCGCCCCGGCCTGAAAACCCGCTGATCGCGGTGACCATCCGCATCGGCCGCGAGACCCTCCGCATCGGCCGCGAGGCCACCGACCTGCTGGAATTCCTCGGCCTCACCGTCACGGTCTTGCTGCGCTCTCTGCTGCAGCCCTGGCGCATCCGCCTGGTGCCGCTGATCGCGCACATGGAGCAGACCGGCCTCAACGCGCTGCCCATCGTCGGCCTGATCTCCTTCCTCGTCGGCATCGTGCTGGCCTACCAGGGGGCCGACCAGTTGGCCCGCTTCGGGGCGCAGATCTTCACTGTGAACCTGGTGGCCGTCGGCGTGCTGCGCGAGATGGGTATCCTCTTGACCGCGATCATCGTCGCCGGGCGCTCCGGTTCCGCCTTCACTGCCCAGATCGGCACCATGAAGGTGAATGAGGAGATCGACGCCATGCGCACCCTGGGGCTCGACCCCATGGAGGTGCTGGTCATGCCAAGGATCTTCGCCCTGGTGCTGGTGCTGCCGCTGTTGACCTTCTACGCCGACATCATGGGCCTGCTCGGCGGCGCGGTGATGGCAACCCTGGTGCTCGACATCTCCTTCTTCCAGTTCGCCCGCCAGCTGAGCGACGCCGTCACCCTCTGGACTTTTTGGGTCGGCATCATCAAGGCGCCGCTCTTTGCCTTCATCATCGGCATGGTCGGCTGCTACGAGGGCCTGCAGGTCTCGCGCAGCGCCGAGTCCGTCGGCCGCCAGACCACCCGCGCGGTGGTCGAGGCGATCTTCCTGGTCATCGTGCTGGACGCCCTTCTTTCGATCTTCTTCTCCTTCATCGGGATCTGACGATGGCCAGCGAGATGACCCTCGGAAGCAACCGCAGCGGCGACATCCGCCGCGACGAGGAGATTCTTTCGGTTACCGGCCTGCGCACCCAGTTCGGCCCGACGGTGATCCACGACAACCTGGACTTCCAGGTGCGCGCCGGCGAGGTGATGGGCGTGGTCGGCGGATCGGGCACCGGCAAGTCGGTGCTGGTGCGCACCATCATCGGCCTCAACAAGCCGAGCGCCGGACGGATCGTCGTCTTCGGGCGGGACCTCGCGACTCTCGGCCGCGCGGAGACCCGCGCCATGCAGTCCCATTGGGGGGTGCTGTTCCAGGACGGCGCCCTGTTCTCGTCGCTCACCGTGGCGCAGAACATCGAGGTACCGATGAAGGAGCACAGCGACCTGCCTCCGGCCCTCAGGAAGGAGCTGATCGAGGTGAAGGTCGCCATGGTCGGCCTGCCGCCCGATGCCGCCCACAAGTTCCCGTCGCAGCTGTCCGGCGGCATGCGCAAGCGTGCCGGCCTCGCCCGTGCCCTGGCGCTGGACGCCGACATCCTGTTTCTCGACGAGCCGACAGCTGGGCTCGACCCGATCGGCGCCGCCAACTTCGACAGTCTGATCGGCGACCTGCAGCGTGCGCTCGGCCTCACCGTGGTCATGGTCACCCATGACCTCGACTCGCTCTACGCCATCTGCGACCGGGTTTCTGTCCTGGTGGACAAACGTGTTAAAGTTGGCACCATCGTGGAGCTGATGCGCGAGCCGGACCCCTGGATCCAGGAGTATTTCGGAGGCCCACGCGGACGTGCCGCGGCGGGCAGCGCCCAGCGCACGGCCCAGGAAACGGGCCGCAGCGGCACGCCGGAACACGCGCCGGAACGAGGGGCCTGAGGAGCCGTCATGGAGACACGCGCCAACTACATCATGGTCGGCTTCTTCGTGCTGCTGTTGGCCTTCGGCCTGCTCGGCTTCATCGTCTGGCTCGCCAAATTCCAGTTCGACGAAGAGTTCGCCCGCTACGATATCGTCTTCGAAACCGGAGTGACCGGCCTGCGCGAAGGCAGCGCGGTGCGCTACAGCGGCGTGCGGGTCGGCGAGGTGATCTCGGTCGATCTCGACCCCGACCGGCCAACCGCCATCCGCGTCACCATCGAGGTGCAGAAACGCACGCCGGTGCGCGCCGACAGCATCGCCACCCTGGAGCTGGAGGGCCTCACCGGCGGGCGCTACGTGCAGCTGACCGGAGGCTCGCCCACGGCTCCGCCGCTGGAGCCGCCGGCGGAGGACAAGCGGGCCGAGATCCCGCCCGGCCACTCGTCCTTCGAGCAGGTGCTGGAGGATGCGCCGGAAGTGTTGCAGAACGTGAACGTCCTGCTGCAGCGCGCACAGGCCCTGTTGAGCGACCGCAACCTCGAGAACATCGAGGCGCTCATCGGCAACCTCACAGAGGTGACCACCGCCATTGCGGAGAACCGCGGCAACGTGGAGAAGCTGATCGCCGACGCCGCCAGCACCATGGAGAACCTGCGCGACGCGACCGGCAGCCTGGAATCCATGGCCGGCTCACTGCAGACCAACGTGCAGACGCTGACCGAGCGGGCCGACAGCACCCTCACCGCTTTCGAAGCCATGGCCGGCAGCATCGACCGCGAGGTGACCCTGACCAGCGAGGATGCCCGCGGCCTCATCAACAGCCTGAAGGACACTGCCGGCAACTTGAGCGGCGCCACCAGCGAACTGGAGGCGATGCTGGCGGAGAACCGCGAGCCCATCCGCGACTTCACCAACACAGGCCTCTACGAGCTGAGCACCTTGTTGACCGAGGCACGGGAGCTCATCGTAGTACTCAACCGCGTCACCACCGAGGTGCAGCGCGACCCCGCCCGTTTCATCTTTGGAGACCAGCAGCAAGGCTATGAAGCACAGTAATCCGGGATCCCCCGACGCCCTCTCCGCCGGCCGCCTCGGCCGCCGTCGCCTGCTGCGCGGGCTGGCAGCGCTGCCGATGGCCGCCCTGGCCACCGGCTGCAGCCTGCCGGTGCCGGGCCAGGGCCCGCCGCCGGAGCTCTTCCGCCTGACGCCTAAGAGCACCTTCCGCGACGATCTGCCGACTGCCGACTGGCAGCTGGTGCTGGAGCCGCCGGTGGCCGATGCCGGCCTCAACACCACCCGCATCGCCCTGCTCCGCAGCCCGACGCAGCTGGAATACTACGCCCGCTCCGGCTGGGCCGACCGGGCGCCGTTGATGGTCCAGACCCTGATGGTGGAGTCCTTCGAGAACTCCAAGAAAATCGTCGCCATCGGACGCGAGTCCGTGGGCCTGCGCGCCGACTTCATCATGAAGACGGAGCTGCGCGAGCTGCAGGCGGTCTACTACAACGGCGCCCTGCCGGAGTCCTGGGTCGGCATCAACGTGAAGCTCGTCCAGCTGCCAAGGCGCAGTATCGTCGCTTCGCAGTCCTTCGAAGCCCGCGTCGCCGCCTCCGCCGACCGGATGCCGGACATCATCAACGCCTTTGACGAGGCCGCCGGCAAGGTGCTGCGCCGGATCGTCGAATGGACGCTGATCGAGGGTGACAAGGCCCACCGCGCCGGCCAGCGCGGCTCCTGAAGTGCCGGTTCGTCGGGGCGGCACCGCCCCTTAACACCCTTGGTAAATGAATCCTTGCCATTAGGGAAAAGCTTACCTTTTCCTGGCAGGCTGAGGGGGTGGACAGTTAAAGGATCCCCCAGGAAATGACTGAAATCAACGATCTGCGAGAGCGTGTCGAGGCGGCCGAGCAACGTTTCGGCCTGATGGACGAACAGCAGCGCCACTACAGCGAGCGGCTGATCGGCCTGATCGAGACCATCGAGACGCAGCTCGTGACGGCGCGCGGCGAGATCGAGAAGCAGATCGCCGAGAACAGTCGTCTGACCCAGGAAAACGAGGAACTGCGCAGCATGCTGCACTCGGTCCTGCGGTCGATCGAGGAAAAGACCTTCACCCGGACGCTACAGAACCTGGAGGCGCGCGTCAGCGCGCTGGTAACCACCACAGGTGGAGCCGTCGCCGAGGCAGCCAAGCCGGAAACCGGCGAGCCTGAAATCGACGCCATGGTCGACGCCGCGGACAGCGCGGACGAGGCAGCTTTGATCGTCGAGGCCGAGGCAGAGGACGTCATCGCCGACACCGAAGCGACGCTGCCGGAATCGGATCCAACAGAGGAAATGATTCCTGAGAGCGCCGCACCGGAAGAGACCCCGGCAGAAGAGCTGCGGGCGGACGATGCCGAGAGTGATGAGGCGCCGGCCGAGGCCGCCGAGATGGATGCAGGGGCGGAAACGCCGCAGGCGCCCCTCGGCGAACCCGATACGGCAGAGGCCGAAGGCGAGACCGACGAGGCCGACGAGGTCGACGATCTCTTCGCTGCCATGACCGAACTGAACGCCAGCGACGAATCCTTTGCCGCAGCGGTCGCTGAAGGCACGGTCCCGAGCGAGCCCGAGGCCGAGCCGGATGCAATGGACGAAGCCGAGATGGCCGGGGCTGAGATGACCGAGGCGGAGATTGCCGCGGAAGTTGCGGCCGAAGCGGCGGTGGAGCCGGAGATCACCGAGGCCGACCCGACGCCCGCCGAGGACATCGTCGAGGAAATGGTCGAAGAGGCGGTCGTGGAAGCGGTCGATAACATGGCGCCCACTGTGAAGGAGATCATCCGCCGCGTCGGCGATCTGGCGCGCGAGCTGGAACGCGCCGAGGCGGCCCGGCGGGCTTCGCGCAGCGACGAGGAGAAGGCCGCCGCAGGACCGGCAGCCGAGACCGAGACCGAGACCGAGACCGACGATCCGCCGCTTGACCAGGCAGTCAATGCCTGACGGCGGCAGCATCGCAGCCTTCGGAAGCGGCCCCAGGTGGGCCGCTTCTTTTTTGCGCGACAGCCGCAAGGCTCCCGCGCTAAGACGCGCTCGAGACACCCGCAGCCCGGGACATGCCAATGAGCGAGCTGGAGATCGAATTCGCCTGGGGCGGTGCCGGCCTCACCGACCTGCATGACCTCTGCGACGTCTTCGTCGTGCTCGACGTTCTCTGCTTCACCACCTCGGTGGACGTGGCGGTGGCGCGCGGCGCCGAGGTGCTGCCATTCCCGCTCGGCAAGTACGGCGCCGACGAACTCGCGCGCAGCGGTGAGGCGGTGCTGGCACAGCCGCGCCGCGAGGCGGCCGGCGGCCCGAGCCTGTCGCCGGCCTCCCTCCAGCGCCTTGCGCCCGGCACCCGCCTGGTGCTGCCCTCACCCAACGGCTCGGCCCTCTCGACCATGGTCAGGGACCGGACCGCCTTTGCTGCCAGCCTGCGCAACGCCACCGCCGTCGCCGCAGCGGTGCAGGGTGCCGGCAAGCGGCTGGCCGTCATCGCCGCCGGCGAACACTGGCCGGGCGGCAGCCTGCGCCCGGCGATCGAGGACCTGCTCGGCGCCGGTGCCATCATCGCCCGCCTGCAAGGCCGCCTCACGCCGGAGGCGCGCGCGGCCAGGGCCGCCTACCTGGAGCTGAAGCACGAGCTGGCGGCTACCCTGCGTGCCAGCCGTTCCGGGCAGGAGCTCATCGCCGCCGGCTTTCCCGACGACGTGGAACTGGCTGCCCAGGAGGATGTGAGCGTCGCCGTGCCGGTGCTGCAGGACGGCCGCTACCGGAACCTGGCATCCAGCAGCGAGACTGCGCCCTTGTATCTCTAAGTCGGCTGTTGGGCGCTATAGTGCCGGCAGCGGTGGTGGGCGCGAGACCGTCCGGTTGCACCGCGCCGGGAGTGCGCCCATATCTTTGTTCATGACCGGGCGAGACATGATTCCCTACGACCCGACGTGCGACCCGAAGGTGCAGGAGCCGCGGGTTCTGCAGCGCAACCAGGCCAAGGTCGAACACGGCCTCTGGGGCAAGCTCAGGCGCAATTTCGGGCGGGTGCCCTTCCTGGAGGAGGCCGTCAGCGCCTACTACTGCGCCTTCGACCCGGCGACCCCGCGTCCGGTCAAGGCCATGCTGCTGGCCGCACTCGCCTACTTCGTTGTGCCCACCGACTTGATCCCGGATTTCATCGCCGGCATCGGCTTCACCGACGACGCCGCGGTGCTCTTCGCCACGGTCCGCATGGTCGCCGGCCACATCACCGACCGCCACCGCGAGCAGGCGCACCAGCGCCTCGCCGCCCTCGGCCTGCGCGAACCCGCGGCGCCGGAGACAGCGCCAGAGCCCGGGCCCGGCGAGGGTGGCTGAAACGCCGCATCCGAGTATGTCGCACAAGGTGAGCCTGGGCGACGTGCCCCGGCCGGCCCTGATCCTCGGCTTTGCCGGCCTGTTGCCCTTCGCCGCCTGTGCCGCCGGTGCCTGGGCCACCGGCGAGCCCGCCTACTTCCTCCTCGTGAACATGCAGATGGCCTATGGCGCCGTGGTGTTGTCGTTCCTCGGCGCGGTACACTGGGGCCTCGCCCTGGCACAGGAGGCCGCCGGCAACTGGCGCCGGCTGGGCCCTTCCGTGCTACCGGCCCTGGCCGGCTGGATCGCCCTGATGATTCCCAGCCCCCTCGGCCTGCTGCTGCTGGCGCTCGGTTTCGTCGGGATGTTCTTCGCCGACCGCGCCGCCGTCACCGCGAACCGGGCGCCAGCCTGGTACGCGGCGCTGCGCAAGCCGCTCACCCTGCTGGTGCTGCTCAGTCTCGCCGCCAGCTACGCGGCCCTGGTCGCCAAACTCTGATCCTGATTGCCCGTCAACGCTACCCCAGGGGCGCCACCGGCACCTTCGTGGCGGCCTGCACCCCCTCGCGGCGGGCGATGTAGAGCGCGGCGCCGACGATCACCCCGGCGCCCAGCAGGGTCCAGGGGCCCGGCACCTCGCCGAAGACGAGGAAGCCGATGAGCCCGGCCAGGATCAGTTTCAGATAGTCGAAGGGCGCGACGAAGCTCGCCTCGCCGCTGCGGTAGGCGCGGATGATCATGGCCTGGGACGCGACGCCGAGGGTGCCGACTCCCGCCAGCAGCAGCCACTGGCCGGCGTCGGGCGCCGTCCAGAAGATCGCCGCCGGCACCACGGTGATGGCCAGCGACATGAGGCAGAAATAGGCCAGCATCGTGGCGTGGCTCTCGCCCTCCGGCAGGCGCTTGACCATGCAGACGGCGATGGCGATGCCGAGCACCGACAATAGCGCCACCCCGGCCGCGGGATCGAAAGCGGAGGCCCCGGGGCGCACCATGATGAGCACGCCGAGGAAGCCGGCCGCGGTGGCCAGCCAGCGGCGCCAGCGCACCACCTCGCGCAGCAGGATCACCGCCAGCACCGTGACGAAGAGCGGCTGGGTGAAGGTGAGCGCGGTGAAGTCGGCCAGCTGCAGCCGGCCGACGGCATAGAAGCCGCAGACCATGGCGGCGGCGCCGGCAAAGGCGCGGATGCCGTGCAGCGCGGGATGGCGGGTGCGCAGGGCGCCCGGCCCGGCCCGCAGCAGGAAGGGCACCACCAGGGCGAAGGAGAACAGGGCGCGGGCGAAGGCGATCTGGAAGACGTCGAGGCCCTCGGCCGTCAGTGCCTTCACCAGCGCCGAGTTCACCGTGAAGCCGAGGCTGGCGGCGATCATCCACAGCGCCCCGCGATGATTGGCGGAGAGCTTCGCCCAGCCGCCGGCGATCCTTGGCCCCAGCGGCGGCCACATCAGGGACGGCTCTTCGGCGATTCCGCGCTGACCTGCAGCGTCGGCCGCTCGCGCGCCACCTGCGACTCGCGCTGGGCGATGTAGATGGCCGCGCCGGCGATCACCGCGGCGCCGACCCAGGTCCAGGCGTCCGGCATCTCGGCAAAGAGAAAGTACCCGATCAGCGCGACGAAGGGCAGGCGCGCGTAGTCGAAGGGCAGGATCGCCGAAGCATCGGCCAGCTTGAAAGCGCGGGTGAAGGCGTTGTGCGCCAGCGCCGCGCAGAAGCCGACGAAGAGGCCGAGGGCGAGCTCGGTCAGGGTCGGCCAGCGCCACACGAAGAGTGCCGGCACCAGCGACAGCGGCGTCAGCAGCAGGTTCATGTAGAGCACGATGGCGGCCGACTCCTCGGTGCGCGACAGCGACTTCACGATCAGCACGGAGGCGGCCATGAAACAGGCGGCGATGACCGGCAGGGTCATCAGCGGGGTGAACTCGGTGAGGCCCGGACGCAGGATGATGAGCATGCCGAGGAAGCCGACCGCCGTCGCCGTCCAGCGCCGGGCGCGCACCACCTCTCCCAGGATGAGGGCGGCGCCGGCGGTGGCGAAGAGCGGGGCCGTGAAGTTCAGCGCCACCGCCTCGGCCAGCGGCAGGTAGGCGACAGCGGAGAACCAGCAGAGCATGGCGACGAGGCCGACGCCGGCGCGCCAGAAATGCATGTGCAGGCGGTTCGTCCTGAGCGCGACGCGGCCGTGATGCATCAGCCAGGGCAGCATGAAGGCCAGCGCGAAGACGTTACGCAGGAAGGCGATCTGGAAGGGATGCATGCCCTCGCCGCCCTCGACGCCCCCTGCCGCCCCCCAGCCGTCGCCGAGCAGGCGGATCGCCCCGTTCATCAGGGCGAAGAGGAAGGACGCCGCAACCATGTAGAGGGCGCCCTGCAGCGGTGCGGAGAGGTGGGCGCCGCGCGTGAAAGGAAATCGAGAGGGTGGCATGCGGCAGGCATCTTAGAGTCTGGCCGCAAGCGCTACCACCCCCGCCGCCGCAGAACAGCCATGCGACGGAGGTGAGGCTGGGCGCGGGTTTCCGTAGGGGTTGCGGACCCGCAGGCCGGGCTTGCAATCCCCGGCCAGGGCGGCATAACCAAGGATAAAGTGCAACGAGGGTCTCCCTGCGCGACAGGCGCAGAGGAGGCAGCAAGGGAGTGCAGCATGACCGGACCGCTGTGGCAGCCCTCCGGGGAGCGGATTGCCGAGGCCAACCTCACCGCCTTCATGGTGAAGCTGCGGAACGAACGGGGTCTCGATTTCACGGGCTACGACGACCTCTATGACTGGTCGATCGACGATCTCGCCGGCTTCTGGACGGCGGTCTGGGATTTCTGCGGCGTCATCGCCGACGATGCCCGCGGGCCCGCAGTGGTCGAAGCCGACAGGATGCCGGGTGCCCGCTTCTTCCCGGAGGCGAAGCTGAATTTCGCCGAGAATCTGCTGCGCCGCCGCGACGACGCCGATGCCATGGTGTTCTGGGGCGAGGACAAGGTGAAGCGCCGGCTCTCCCACAAGGAACTCCACGAACAGGTCTCGCGCCTGGCGCAGGCGCTGGCCGCCGAGGGCGTCGGCCCGGGCGACCGCATCGCCGGCTTTCTGCCCAACATGCCGGAGACGGTGATCGCCATGCTGGCGGCCACCACGCTGGGCGCCGTGTGGTCGTCCTGCTCGCCGGACTTCGGCGTGCAGGGCGTGCTCGATCGCTTCGGCCAGATCGAGCCCAAGGTGCTGTTCTGCGCTGACGGCTATTTCTACAATGGCAAGCCCCTCGACTCGCGCCCGCGCGTTGCAGAGTTCACCGCCCAGCTGCCGAGCCTCAGGAAGATCGTCGTCTTCGCCTACCTCGAGGACGAACCCGAGGTCACCGCCATCGCCAAGGCGGTACGCCTCGACGACTTCACGGCGCCCTACACAGCCGGCGAGATCGCTTTTTTCCGACAGCCCTTCAACGCGCCGCTCTACATCATGTTCTCCAGCGGCACGACCGGAAAGCCGAAGTGCATCGTGCACGGCAGCGGCGGCACACTGCTGCAGCACCTGAAGGAGCACAAGCTGCTCTGCGACGTGAAGCGCGACGATCGGGTGTTCTACTTCACCACCTGCGGCTGGATGATGTGGAACTGGCTGGTCTCCGGCCTCGCCTCCGAGGCCACGCTGCTGCTCTACGACGGTTCGCCCTTCGCGCCCGACGGCAACATCCTCTTCGACTACGCCGATGCCGAGAGAATGACTCTCTTCGGCACCTCGGCGAAATACATCGATGCCCTCAACAAGGCCGGGCTCGACCCCAAGTCGACCCACGACCTCTCGTCCCTGCGGCTGCTCACCTCGACCGGCTCGCCGTTGGTGCCGGAGGGTTTCGATTATGTCTACCGTCACATCAAGGACGACATCTGCCTGTCGTCCATCGCCGGCGGCACCGACATCATCTCCTGCTTCGTCGGAGGCAATCCCATCGGCCCGGTGTGGCGCGGCGAGATCCAGCGCCGCTGCCTCGGGATGGCGATCGAGGTCTACGACGACAGCGGCAAACCGGTCACCGGCGAGAAGGGCGAGCTGGTCTGCGTGAAGCCCTTCCCTTGCATGCCGGTCGGCTTCTGGGATGATCCCGATGGTGCGCGTTACCGCGCCGCCTACTTCGAGACCTATCCCAACATCTGGCACCACGGCGACTTCGTCGAGCTGACCGAGCACAACGGCATCATCGTCTACGGCCGCTCCGACGCGACGCTCAATCCCGGCGGCGTGCGCATCGGCACGGCGGAGATCTACCGCCAAGTCGAGAGGCTGGAGCAGGTCGAAGAGTCCATCGTCATCGGCCAGGACTGGGAGGGCGACGTGCGCGTGGTGCTCTTCGTGAGGCTGCGCCCCGGCGTCACCCTCGATGACAACCTCGCCGCGCGCATCCGCACGCAGATCCGCAACGGCTGCACGCCGCGCCACGTGCCGGCCAAGGTCGTGCAGGTCGCTGACATCCCTCGTACCAAGAGCGGCAAGATCGTCGAGCTGGCGGTGCGCGACGTGGTGCACGGCCGGCAGGTGAAGAACAAGGAGGCCCTGGCCAACCCGGAAGCCCTCGAGCTCTACGCCGGGCTGCCGGAGCTGACCACCTGAGCCGGCTCTCCCGGGACCTCACCAGCACCCTGGATCGGCGCCGACCGGTTTTATCCTGAACGCGACAAAACGTTGAAATTATTAAGTTAATGTGAATTCGAGCTATGCTTTGGCTGCATGGTCAGCCTGTACAGGCGGCATTTGTGCGCGGCACCCGGAAGGCTTATCTCCCGGGTCAAGACATTGGCACACAAGCGGCGGCCCGGCCTTTCAAAGCCACCCCAGGGACCGCCGGAGTTAGAGGAGCACCAGGGCGATGGCCAACGTAATTTTCACGGCTCGTCCGTACATGCCCGGCCAGATCATCGGCGATCTGCTGGGCCGTTTCGTGATGGCGACCTATGACCTCGTCATCGAACTGCACGACGCCTACCAGGCCGAGCGCAAGGCCCAGAAGCTGGCCCAGGCGACCCGTCATCTGGACAGCCGCCTGCTGCGCGACATCGGTCTCGACCACGGCGCCAGCTGACGGCTGACAGCCTGCCGGCAGCACGGCAGGCTTCGCCAGGCACCAACCGCACGACATGAGGACGGCCCCGGAACGCCCCGGGGCCGTCCTTGCGTTTGCGCGGGCGCGACTAAACCGGGTAGCGGATGAGCATGTGGTTGAGACCGCCCAGCACCTCGTAGAGCTGGTCGAACTGCGCCTTGAAGTGGTCCCATTCCTGCCGCGGATCGAGACCTTGCAGCGCCGACTGGATCTCCCCCAAGGAGGTGCGCCCGTCGATCCAGGGCAGCACCGCAGGCGCCAAGCGCGGCAGCGGAAACTTCAGCGCCAGACCGTCGAACTCCCCCTTCAGCAGAAGCTCGCGCTGCACCGCCTTGGCCAGCCTGGCACCGTCGAGCACACGCAGGCAGGGAATTGCCTCGGGCCCCTCGGGCCGGGCCAGAGTGTCGGCGGCCAGCCGCTTCGACACGTAGAAGACGTGGGTCTTCAGGTTGCCGGCCAGCTTCTCTGCCAGGGCAGGACGGTCTTCCGGCGTCAGGCGGCCGAGCTGGCGCAGCAGCACAGGGTCCTTCAGATAGGTGGTGGGCTCGTAGCGCAGCGGCTCGATGAAGGAGACCAGGTTGAGGCCGACGCCGCGCAGCAGGGCGGTGATCTCCTCCACCGTATAGGCGCGGTCCTGGCTGTGAAGCAGCAGGTCGACCAGTTCCGCATCGCTGCCGGTGTGGTCGCGCAGCACGGGGTTGCGGGCGAAAAGATTGGTCGGCGGCAGGTTGCTCAGCAGTCGCCGCGCGACGTTGACCTGCTCGGCCAGGGGGCGGTCGCCGACCAGGCCGCGCAACGCCGCCTGCAGCGGGTAGACGCCGCTGCGCCCGTAGCGGCCGTAGACCATGAGGCCCATGCCGCCATCGTCGGTCAGGGCGCCGGCGAGCGCCGCGAGGCCGGCATCCGGCTCGGCCAGATGGTGCAGCACGCCGCAGCAGTCGATGTAGTCGAAGCTGCCGAGCCCGAGCGTCTCGAGGTCCAGCAGCGAACCGTTCACGAAGCGCACGTTGGTCAACCCGCGCGCCTTTGCACGCGCTTCGGCGATGCCGCGCGAGGCGACGGAGAGATCGAGGTAGACCACCTCCCCCGAACCGCCGGCATCGGCCAGCTGCTGGGCCAGCATGATGGTGGCATCGCCGGTGCCGCCGCCGGCGACCAGCGCGCGGAAGGGCTGTGCGAAATCACGCCGCCCGCCGAAGAGGTAGTGGTTGATCTCCAGCAGACTGCTCGGCGAGCCGACGACGAGGCGCCTGGCCTCGTCGGCGGGATCGCGCGACGGGTAGGGATAGGCTTCGTACTGGTCGCGAACCTTGTCGCTCATGCTTCGATCACTGGCAGAAACGGCTGACGTCGCGGGGCGGCGAGGCGCCCCGGGATTGACGTCCGATGATGCTGGGAGTTTAGGCCGCGCCGGCGGTCAGGACCACCTTGCCGGTGGAGCGCCTTTCCAGCAGCAGTGCCATGGCGTCGGCGGCCCGCGAGAGGTCAAGCTCATGTGAAACATGTGGCTTGAGAAGGCCCCCTTCGAACCAGCGGAAGAGCTCGCGGAACTCCTCCACCAGGCGCTCTGGCGCGTGCTTGCGGTAGGAGCCCCAGTAGACCCCCATCACCGCGATGTTCTTCACCAGCAGGATGTTGGCCGGCACCTGCGGCACCCGCCCGGCGGCGAAGCCGATAACCAGCAGCCGCCCCGACCAGGCGATGCAGCGCAGCGAGGCGTCGAAGACGTCGCCGCCGACCGGATCGAAGACCACGTCGGCGCCCTTGCCGGCGGTGATCGCCTTGACCCGCTCGCGGATGTCCTCGCTGCGGTAGTCGATCAGGTGGTCGGCGCCGTGTGCCTCGGCGACCGCCAGCTTGTCCGGCCCGCCCGCCGTGGCGATCACCGTGGCGCCGAGGGCCTTGCCGATCTCCACCGCCGCCAGACCGACGCCACCGGCAGCGCCGTGCACCAGCAGCACCTCGCCCGGCTGCAGGTCGGCATGCCAGCGCAGGGCGCCGTGGGCAGTGCCGTAGGTGATCGGGAAACCGGCCGCCTCGGCCCAGCCGAGCGCGTCGGGGATGGCATAGACGTCGCCGGCGTGCGCCAGCGCCGCCTCGGCATAGCCGCCCCAGTCGGTCAAGGCCATGACCCGCTGGCCCAGCCTGAGGCCGGCGACGTTGGCACCCAGTGCGCCGATCGTGCCGGCGATCTCCAGCCCCGGCGAGAAGGGGAAGGCGGGCTTCTCCTGGTACTTGCCGGCAATCATCAGGGTGTCGGCGAAGTTGACCCCGGCCGCGGCCACCTCGATCAGCACCTGGTCCGGCCCCGGCTCGGGCGTTGCCACCTCCTCGAACGTGAGGCCTTGCGGGCCGCCCCAAGCGCGGCAGAGCACAGCTTTCATGGCACCCCGCGCCCTCAGAAGGGGATCTGCGCGGCCGGGCGGATCTCCCCGACGCTGCGGCCGGCGCGGTTCAGCACCGGCACGGTGAAGAGGCCGCCGAGGCCGGCGGCCTGCGCCTCGCTGAGGATCTCGAAGCGGGCGAGCAGCCGGGCCATGAGGATCTCCGCCGCGCGGCCGGCGCCGTCGTCGACCTTGATGGCGACGCCGAGGCCGAGCTCCGGGAAGGCGGCACAGTAGACACCTTCGGCGCCGGTCTTGATGAAGGCCTTCTCACCGGTCAGTTCCATCACCCGGGTGTCGAAGCGCCCGCTGCCGGCGACCATGAATGGATGCGCCGCCACCGCCCGGCGCAGGCGCGCGCAGGCCGCCTGCCGCGCCTCCGGCTGGTCGTCCGGCGCGCCGAGGCGGGCCATGGCGAGCGCCATGTTGCCGAGCGGAACGCCGATCACCGGAATGCCGCAGCCGTCGATGCCGCGCGGCGCCGCGCCGAGGTCCAGGCCGGTCATCGCCTCCAGCACGCCGAGGATGCGCTGCTGCACCGGGTGCTCGTAGTTCACGTAGCCCCGCGTCGGCACGCCGAGGTGGCGCGCCAGGGTGAGGAAGCCGCTGTGCTTTCCCGAGCAGTTGTTGTGGGCGGCCGTCGCCTGGCCGCCGCCGGCCAGGAGGGCGATCAGCGCCGGCTCGTACCCCGGCAGCTGCGGCCCGCATTCCAGGTCCGCGGCGCTCAGGCCGAGACGTTGCAGCCAGGCGGTGACCGCCTCGACGTGGCGCGGCTCGCCGCTGTGGCTGGCGCAGGTCAGCGCCAGTTCCGCCGGTGACAGGCCGAAGGCATCGGCGGCGCCGCTTTCGACCACGGCAATGGCCTGCAGCGACTTGATGGCCGAGCGGGCATAGACCGGGCGTTCGGTGTTGCCCGCGGAGAGCACCAAGGCCCCGGCGGTATCGACCACGGCGACGGCGGCGCGATGGCGACTTTCCACCTGGTTGCCGCGGGTCACCTCGATCAGCAGCGGATTGGCGGCCTCGGCGTCGGCTGACTTGGAGTGGTTTTCTGGGGACATGATGGCGGAATCTTGCGGAAATGGGGACGGCGCGGCAGCACGGCCCGCGCCCGCAAGCAGCTTGCCTCCGCGGTCCGGTCCATGCAAGTTCTGCGGCCATGCGTGGATACTTCGCCATCGGAGCCGAGGGCATCAGCAAGCCCATGAACCTGGGCAGCCTGATGCGGTCGGCACACGCCTTCGGGGCCAGCTTCTTCTTCACCGTCGAAGCCGCCTTCAACGCCCATGAGGTGAAGCAGGCGGACACCTCCGACGCGGCCAGGCACCTGCCGCTCTACACCTACGCCACTGTGGCGGAACTGATGCTGCCGCGCGGCTGCGCCTTGGTCGGCGTCGAGCTGACCGAGGACGCCATCGAGCTGCCGACCTTCTTCCACCCGCAGGCGGCGGCCTACGTGCTGGGCCGTGAGCGCGGCAGCCTGTCGCCGGTGCTGCAGGCACGCTGCGACCACCTGGTGAAGATCCCGACGAAGTTCTGCATCAACGTCGGCACCGCCGGCGCCATCGTCATGTACGACCGCATGATCAGCCAGGGCCGCTTCGCGCGCCGGCCGGTGAACCCGCGTGCCGCGCCGCTGCCGTTGCCCGAGCACGTACAGGGC
Organism: uncultured Pelagibius sp.; assembly: GCA_964472095.1. Classification (GTDB taxonomy): domain Bacteria; phylum Pseudomonadota; class Alphaproteobacteria; order Kiloniellales; family Kiloniellaceae; genus Pelagibius. The sequence goes on along the minus strand of CAYYIV010000009.1, from coordinate 94,085 downwards.
GCCCAGAAGGTGCGCCGCAAGCGAGACAGCTAGGGCCGCGTCCCTCCCGAGGATCTAATCGAAACAATCGATTTCGGCTCTCGCCGTACTCCGAATCGAAGAAAAAGGACGAGAGACCGACGGCCTCGCGGCGGCGGGTCTTCCGCCTGGCGGGTCGCCGTCGGCGCAGCGGCACCAGCGCCCAAAAAAAGACTCATTCTGCGCTGATCTTCAGCCACGCGCGCGCCGTCATGGAGCGCTTTCCCCGGAGTCCACTAACGCAGGGGTGGCGACACCGGCCGCCGATCCTATAGTATTCGCCATGCTTCAGAATAACATCCCATCAGCAGAGCCCATGCCATCAAGACTTACCCGCCTCGCTTTCGCCCCCCTGTGCCTCGCTGCCGCGCTGGCTATCCTGCCGCTAGCCGGCGCCCAGGCCCAGTCGATCGAGCGGCTCGGCGACTTCTCCGATTGGAGTGCCTTCAAGTACGAGGAGAACGGCACCCAGGTCTGCTTCGTGGCCAGCGAGCCGACCAGGGCCGAGGGCAGCTATTCCGTGCGCGGCAAGATCCACGCCATGGTGACCCACCGGCCGGGCGAGAACCGGCGCGACGAGGTGAGCATCCTGGCGGGCTACGTCTACCAGGAAAGCTCCCCGGTGGAAGTCGCCGTCGGCGCCTTGAAGGTACGCCTCTTCACCGAGGGCGAGTCGGCCTGGACGGTGGACAAGGACACCGATAACCAGCTGGTGCAGGCCATGATCAAAGGCAGCACCATGGTGGTCGAGGGCACCTCCTCGCGGGGCACCAACACCAAGGACACCTACTCGCTGTCCGGCTTCACCCGGGCCTACCAGGCCATCGGCCAGGCCTGCGGCTTGTAAGGATTAACGCCTGGATCGGCTGGCCTGCGACGCCGGAATCCGCTGGTTTTAAGCCTCGGGAGGGCCTATTTAGAGGCCCATGAGCCAGCACGCCCAAGTCTTCGCCCCGCCGCGGGAGACCCTCCACGAGAAGCGCAATCTCGTCGGCTTGTCGCGCGACCAGCTGGGTGCGGCGATGGCCGAGCTCGGCGAGAAGCCGTTCCGCGCCAAGCAGCTGTGGCACTGGATCTATCATCGCGGCGAGACCGACTTTGCCGCCATGACCACCCTCTCCAAAGACTTCCGCGCCCGCCTGGCCGAAACCTGCGTGGTGCGCCGGCCGGAGGTCGCCGTCGCCCAGGTCTCCAAGGACGGCACCCGCAAGTGGCTGCTGCGTCTGGCCGACGGGCAGGAGGTCGAGACGGTCTACATTCCGGAGGAGGACCGCGGCACGCTCTGCGTCTCCAGCCAGGTCGGCTGCACCCTCACCTGCAAGTTCTGCCACACCGGCACCCAGCGCCTGGTGCGCAACCTCTCCGCGGCGGAGATCGTCGGCCAGATCATGGTGGCGCGCGACGGCCTCGGCGAGTGGCCGGCGCCGGCGGAGGGCCGCCAGATCACCAACATCGTGCTGATGGGCATGGGCGAGCCGCTCTACAATTACGACAACGTGGCAACCGCCATGCGTATCGCCATGGACCAGGAAGGCCTCTCCGTCTCCAAGCGCAAGATCACGCTGTCGACCTCCGGCGTGGTGCCGGAGATGGAGCGCTGCGGACGCGAGCTCGACGTGAACCTCGCGGTGTCGCTGCATGCGACGACCGACGCGACACGCGACATGATCATGCCGATCAACAAGAAGTATCCGCTGAAGATGCTGTTGGACGCCTGCCGCAGCTACCCCGGCACCAACAACGCCCGGCGCATCACCTTCGAGTACGTCATGCTGAAGGGCGTGAACGACAGCGAGGCTGACGCCCGCCGCCTCATCAGGCTGCTGAAGGACATCCCCGCCAAGGTGAACCTCATCCCCTTCAATCCCTGGCCCGGCTCCTTCTTCGAGTGCTCGGCGGCCGCCGACATCAAGCGTTTCGCCGACATCCTCTCCGCCGCTCACATCTCCTCGCCCGTGCGCGCGACCCGCGGCGACGACATCCTGGCCGCCTGCGGCCAGCTGAAGTCCGCCTCCGAGCGCAAGAAGAAAACCGAGCGCGACGGCGCCCCCGCGCAGGATTAGCCCCTGCCTGCCCGCTTGTGCAGCCCCTTGCTCACGGGGGCACTTTGCCTATACTCCGCGCGGATTTTCCGTTAGGGGCGTACATCCACCATGTCCGAGATCAAGAAAGTCGTGCTCGCCTATTCCGGCGGCCTCGACACCTCCGTTATCCTGAAGTGGCTGCAGACCACCTATAACTGCGAGGTGGTCACCTTCACTGCCGACCTCGGCCAGGGCGAGGAACTGGAGCCGGCCCGCAAGAAGGCCGAGCTGCTGGGCATCAAGCCGGCCAACATCTACATCGAGGACCTGCGTGAGACCTTCGTGCGCGACTACGTCTTCCCGATGTTCCGCGCCAACGCCCTCTACGAGGGGGTCTACCTGCTTGGCACCTCCATCGCCCGCCCGCTGATCGCCAGGCGGCAGATCGAGATCGCGGCCGAGACCGGTGCCGATGCCGTCTGCCACGGCGCCACCGGCAAGGGTAACGACCAGGTGCGCTTCGAGCTCGGCTACTACGCCCTCAACCCGGACATCAAGGTGATCGCACCCTGGCGCGAGTGGGACCTGACCAGCCGCACCCGCCTCATCGCCTTCGCCGAGGAACACCAGATCCCCATCGCCAAGGACAAGCGCGGCGAAGCACCCTTCTCGGTCGACGCCAACCTGCTGCACATCTCCGCCGAGGGGAAGGTGCTGGAGGATCCCTGGGACGCGCCGGAGGAATACGTCTTCTCGCGCAGCGTCTCTCCCGAAGAGGCGCCCGACAGGCCGACGGTCATCACCATCGACTTCGAACAAGGCGATCCCGTAGGCATCGACGGCGAGACGCTGTCGCCGGCCGCGCTGCTCACCCGCCTCAACAAGCTGGGCGGCGACAACGGCATCGGCCGCCTCGATCTGGTCGAGAACCGCTTCGTCGGCATGAAGAGCCGCGGCGTCTACGAGACGCCGGGCGGCACCATCCTCTCGGTCGCTCACCGGGCCATGGAGTCGATCACACTCGACCGCGGCGCGGCGCACCTGAAGGACGAGCTGATGCCGCGCTACGCCGAGCTGATCTACAACGGCTTCTGGTGGTCGCCCGAGCGCGAGATGCTGCAGGCGCTGATCGACAAGAGCCAGGCGCGGGTGAACGGCACGGTGCGCCTGAAGCTCTACAAGGGCAATGTCATTGTCGAGGGCCGCAAGTCGCCGGACTCGCTTTACTCCATGGAGCACGTGACCTTCGAGGAGGACACCGTCTACGACCAGCGCGACGCCGCCGGCTTCATCAAGCTGAACGCGCTGCGTCTGCGCCTGTTGAACCGCCAGAAGCGGTAACCGTCCGGCGCGGGTCGCCCCTAGCCCTGCTGAGCTTCGTTGCCAGCCGTCGGTTGGCCGAAGTTCGCCTCGCCGGTCGGGTCGGTCTCGACCCGCTCGGCCATCACCTCGAAGGCCTGGGCGTTGTGGTCCATGTGCTCCTTGAGCGGCGGATTCTGCTCGCCGACCGAGCGAAAAAATCCGGCGGCGTCGCGCAGCAGGCGCGCAGCAATCTCTGCGTTGGTTGCCATGGAAGCTCCCAAATCAAAATTTGTGGCGATGAAAGGAAATAGCGTGAAACGCAATCCTAGCACGACCGCCGCGGCGCTGTCGCCCCTGGGGCGGAAAAATTTCGCCGCCTAGCCGATCATGGCGCGCAGGGCGACCACAGCGAGGCAGCCGCCGGCCACGGCGACGATGAGCGGCAGGCGCAGCGCCATCAGCACGGTGAGCGCCGCCGCCGCGGTTTCCGCCGGGCCGGTTGCCAGCGCCATCGGCGCAATGATGGCGGTGAGCACGGCGCCGGGCACAGCTTCCAGGGCGCCGGCGAGGCGCCCGGTCACCACCGTGCGGCGCACCAGCCAGTAACCGATAAACCTGGTAAAATAGGTTGCGAGCGCCATGCCGGCGATGGCGGCGAGCACCCACGGATCGAGGTGGAGGGGATCAAGCTGCATCCGTCGCCTCCTTCAGTGTGGCCGGGCCCTGGCAGGCGCCGACCAGGGTGCCAGCAAGTCCGCCGAAAGCGATGTACCAGACCCCGGGCAGCAGCTGGTGGGCGGCGACTGCCACCAGCGCCGCGGCGGCCCAGGGATAGAAGGTGCGCTTGCCTTTCCACAGGCTGACCAGCAGGGTCAGGAAGACGGCAGTGAAGGCGAAGTCGAGGCCGTAGCGCGCCGGATCCTGCAGCACGCCTCCGAAGATCGCCCCTAAGGTAGTCGTCAACACCCAGCCGAGATAGAGCGGCAGGGAGAGGCCGAAGTAGTAGGCCGGCGTCAGCGGCCGCTCGGCGCCGCGCTTCAGGGCGAAGGCCCAGATCTCGTCAGCCATGAAGAAGAGGCCGCCATAGATCGAGCCGCGCGGCCAGCCCCGCAGATGCGGAGCCATCGCTGCACCCATGAGCACATGGCGCAGGTTCACCATCAGGGCGGTTGCCGTCAGCAGGGCGACCGCCGCCGGCGTGGTCCAGATCTCCACCGCCACGAACTGGGAGGCGCCGGCGAAGATCGTGGCGCTCATCAGCGCCGTCTCCAGGGGTGAGAGGCCCTTCTGCGCCGCCAGGGTGCCGAGCAGCAGGCCGAAGGGCACCACGGCCACCAGCAACGGCAGAATGGTGAAGGCGCCGGCGGCGAACTCGCCGCGGCGACTGGAAACGGATGCGGTCATGCGGCAATCCAACTTTGCAAGAGCCCCAAACTACCGGAAATTTGGGGCAGCGTTCTTCCCGAGTCTTGCACGGGATTGCTGAAAACGGAGGCCCAGTGCGATCGCGCGCGGCGAGACGCGGAGCTACGCCGCGATGCTGCCGCGGCGGTACTGGCCGGGGGTGAGGCCGGTGCAGCCCTTGAAGCTGCGGGTGAAGTGGCTCTGGTCGTAGAAACCGCAGGCCAGCGCCACCTCGCTGAGCGGCTGGTCGCCGCCGAGCAGTGCCTTGGCCGCGGCGATGCGCCGGCCGGTGAGGTAGGCGTGGGGCGTCACCCCGACTTCGCGCCGGAAGGCGCGCAGAAAATAGAAGCGGCTCAAGCCTGCCGCCGACGCAAGCGCGTCCAGGGTCAGGTCTTGCATGTATGACTCATCCGCCAGCTGGCGGGCGCGCCGGATCGGCGCCGCCTCACGGCCGGGGCGGCGGCCCTGCGGATCGCTCCAGCTGTGACGCCGGACCATGAGGCTAAGCGCCTCGGTGAAAGCTTCGTCAACTGCCAGGCGGTCGGCACGGCCCTCCATCAGCGCATGGGCCGCGCTGAGGCGGGCCGCCACCTCCGGGTCGTTCAGCACCGGCCCGCGGAAGGCCGGAAAGCCTGCCGCCCTGTCGCCCAGCCCGTCGGCGATGGACTGCACCAGCGCCACCGAGGGGTAGAGCATGCGATAGGCGTAGCCTTCCTCAGACGGGGCGCCGTCGTGCAGCTCGTCGGGGTTCACCGCCACCAGGCTGCCGGCCGGGGCGGTATGGCGCTGGCCGCGATAGCGGAAAACCTCGGCACCAGCCAGGATCACGCCGATGGCGAAGGTGTCGTGCACGTGGAGGGCATAGGAATGCCGGAAGAAGCGCGCCTTCAGACACTCCAGGTCGTCAAAGCGGCGCTCGCGCCAGAAGCAAACGGCATCGCCGCCGGCGCGATCCACCACGGAGCCGTCGTTCGAAGCCGTGCTGTCGCGAGGCCCGGACGCCTCCCGCGCGGAGAGGGCATAGGCCGTCTGCTGGTCGATCGCCATGGCGGCAGTCTAGATCGGATCGCGGTCAGACGGAACCACTCGGTGGTTCCGTCTGACCGCGTGAATCCGATCTCATTCAAGCGGGTAGAGCAGATTCACACGGCCGATGGATCGCCGAAGGCGATTCCATGCGACCGTGATTTGCTCTGGCGCAAGGCTGCCCGCAACCCTTGTAGGAAATTGCCTTGGGACATTGTCATCTGGCTTTGCCCCGACGCGGGAGCAAACAAAAGTCAGATCGGCAGCGGCGAGACGCCGATGAGGCCGCTGTGGAGGTGCAGCAGAACGGCATAGACCACCAGACCGAGGGCCGGGCGCCACCAGCCTATGCCGCGCCAGTCGATCTTGCTGCGGCCGGACAGCACGGCGGCGAAGGGCAGCACGCTGGTGGTCAGCTTCATCGGTCCCCAGGTCGCCCCGAGGTTGGACTCGCGGCGCAGGTCGATGTGGCGCATGCCGCCGAAGCTGAGCACGGCGATGCCGCCCATCATTACCATGGAGGTGAGGTCGCCGTTCGCCAGCAGGTGCGACAGCGCCCACAGGCCGGTGCCCCAGAGGAAAGGATGGCGGGTGATCGAGAGGATGCCCACCGCCGGTGAGCCGGGGGCGCCGTCGAGAAAGCGTTCGCCACCCACCAGGGTCGGATTGGGGCTGGTGAGGCCCGCGACCAGCAGGATGGCGGCAAGCGGCATGATCAGGAGCGGCACCCAGGCGAGGACCGGTGCGGGATCCCATACCGGCACGACCGGCGCATTGCGGTAGGCCACCAGCATCCACACCAGGGCCGCCACCATGGCGGCCGAGTAGATCAGACGGAAGCCGCGCTCGCCGAAGCGCGCGTTGAGGAGGGGTCTGAGCGGCCGACTCGACAGCAGAAAGTGACCGCCGACGAAGGCCAGGGTCGCTGCAATCAGAGCGTTCGTGGTCTCAAGCATGGGCCGAACTATGGTCGGCCTCGGCGCCAGCGTCCAGCGCGAATGTCCCGCCGGAAAAGGCTGTTGCGCCCGGGCGGCACCGTGCTAAGCAGCGGCCATGACAGACCATGAAGAAAGCCGCTCCGCCGAGGGCGCCGGCCACCCCGATGCAGTGGCACAGGCCATCCTCGAGCTCCTGCACGATGCTGGGGCGGGGGCGAGCCTCAGCCCCGACGACATCGCCCGCTCATTCGCCGAGCGCCGCCGCAAGAAGAGCGATCCGCCCGATCTCTGGCGGCGCTACCTGAACGCCGTGCGCCAGCGGGCGCTGCATCTGGCCCGCGAGGGAAAGATCGTCATCCTGCGCCGCGGCGAGCCGCAGGACCCCCAGGCTCCGATCAAGGGCCTCGTTCGCCTCGCCCTGCCCGAGAACTGACGGCTAAGCGCCGAGGTCCGGCGCGGGCAGGCCGGCCTGGCGGCAGGCGGCGGTCACCGTGTTGGCCAGCAGGACGGCGATGGTCATCGGGCCGACGCCGCCGGGCACCGGCGTGATGGCGCCGGCCACGGTCGCGGCCTCGTCGAAGGCGACGTCGCCGACCAGGCGGGTCTTGCCACCGCCGGCGTCGATGCGGTTGATGCCCACGTCAATCACCGTGGCGCCGGGCTTCACCCAGTTGCCCCTGACCATCTCCGGCCGGCCAACGGCGGCGACCAGAATGTCGGCGCTGCGGCAGGCCGCGGGCAGGTCCCTGGTGCGGCTGTGGGCGATTGTGACGGTGCAGCTCTCGGCCAGCAGCAGCTGGGCCATCGGCTTGCCGACGATGTTGGAGCGACCGACCACCACGGCATTGAGGCCGCTCAAGTCACCAAGGCGATCCTTCAGCAGCATGAGGCAGCCGAGCGGCGTGCAGGGCACCAGCGGCGCTTCGGCGCCGCGCCCTCCGGTCATCAGGCGCCCGGCGTTGATCACGTGGAAGCCGTCGACGTCCTTGTCCGGATCGATGGCGGCGATCACGGTCTGCGTGTCGATCTGCGGCGGCAGCGGCAACTGAACCAGGATGCCGTGTACGGCGGGGTCGGCGTTCAGTTCGGCCACCTTGGCCAGCAGCGTCGCCTCATCGGTGGTGGCGTCGAGCCTGTGCTCGAAGGAGTTCATCCCAGCCTCCACCGTCTGCTTGCCCTTGGAGCGCACGTAGACCTGGCTTGCCGGATCCTCGCCGACCAGCACCACGGCGAGGCCCGGCGTCACGCCGTGCCGGGCCTTCAGCTCCGCGGCGGCGGCGGCGACACGGCCGCGCAGGCCGGCCGCGAAGGCCTTGCCGTCGATCAGGTCGGCGCCACCGGCCGTCTGGGTTGCTGCGCTGCTCAAGGCTTCACTCCCTCTTTCTCCGCTTCCTTCGGGCGCCGCCAGTTCAGCCGAGCCGGGCCGCCGGCACCCTCCCGATTGCGCCGCCGTCTAGCCCAGGGCCGCCAGCCAGCGGTCGAGATCGCGCCTCACTGCCGCCGGATCGCCCGCCACCGCCAGGGTCTTGCGGCGGTCCGTGTGGCCGGCCACCAGGGTCAGCGCCGACTTCGGGCGCTTCCAGGCCTTGGCAAGCAGCTTGATCAGGGCGGCATTTGCTTTGCCGTCTTCCGGCGGCTCGGTGACGCGCACCTTGAGCACCGTGGCCCCGTCGTCCAGCACCGCGAGGCCGTCCACCCGGGCCCGGCTGGCGCCGGGCTGCAGGCGGATGTCGACCAGCAGGCAATCGCTCCCCTCGCGGAAGGGCGCGCCGTCAGAGCCCACTGCTGTAGAGCGAGAAGAGGATGTTCTGGAGCACCATCTGGAGGAAATAAATGAGGAGAATCAGGATGATCGGCGAAATATCGATGCCGCCGAGATTGGGCATGACGCGGCGGATCGGCCTCAGCGCCGGCTCGGTCACCCGCCAGAGGAACTCGCCGATCATGGAGACGAACTGGTTGCGGGTGTTGATGACGCCGAAGTGCACCAGCCAGGAGAGGATCGCCGAGGCGATCACCATCCAGACGTAGACATTCAGCGCAATGATGATGATTTGGATAAGCGGGCCCAGGATGATCATCGCTCGGCTTTACAACCTCTCGGCGGGTCGACGGAAAGACTTCGGAAACGGGTGGCCGCTACCCTAACCAGCGGTTTGGCTGGAGACAAGCGGTCGCATCTTGCGGGAAACCCGGGCCAAAGCGGAGCCGAACGCCTCGCTTGACAGGACCCGGCCTTGTCCACATTATCCGCCCGCTTGTGGCCGGTTTTCACTTGGGAATCCGGCCTGGGCAGATCCCATGCCGCGGCGGTTTTGCCTGCCCCGGCACCCGGTTTTGTGGGGCTGTAGCTCAGATGGGAGAGCGTCGCGTTCGCAATGCGAAGGTCAGGGGTTCGATTCCCCTCAGCTCCACCACTTCCCTCTTCCTGTTGAACCTGCCCTCGCCGCTCTGCGCGGCCCGTGGGGAACGCTGATGGCGCGGCACCACAACAAGGTCGACCTGCCGGTCTCCCAGGTGCGCCGCTATCTCGAGCCCGGTCCGATCGTTCTGGTTTCCTCCGCCTGGCGCGGCGAGACCAACATCATGACCATGGGCTGGCACACGGTCATGGAGTTCACGCCCGCCCTGCTCGGCTGCATGATCTCGGCCGGCAACCACAGCTTCGAATTGATCCGCAACAGCGGCGAATGCGTCATCAACCTGCCGACCACGGCGCTGACCGACGAAGTTGTCGGCATCGGCAACACGACCGGCGGCGTGGTCGACAAGTTCGAGCGCTTCGGGCTGACCGCCGAGAAGGCCCGGGCCGTGAAGGTGCCGCTGATCCGCGAGTGCCACGCCGCTTTCGAATGCCGCCTGCATGACGACTCCCTGGTCGAGCGCTACAACTTCTTCATCTTCGAGGTGGTGAAGGCTGAGGTGGCGCCGCGGCCGAAGCATCCGGAAACGCTGCACTACACCGGCGACGGCGTCTTCATGGTCTCGGGGAAGATCATCAGCCGCCGCGCGCGGTTCCGGCCGGAGATGCTTTAGAAAAGCCGATTCAGACAAGGGCTTTCAGAGTCGCCAGATCGGCGCCTTGAATGACATCGAGGTTGGCCTCGATCTTGTCCAGCGGCCAGTCCCACCAGCGGATCTCCATGAGGGCCTCGATCACCGGCTGCGGGAAGCGCTGCTTCAGGGCGCGCGCCGGATTGCCGCCGACAATCGTGTAGGGCGCCACGTCCTTCACCACGACCGCGCGGGCAGAAACGATGGCGCCATCCCCGATGGTCACGCCCGGCATGACCATGGCGTCCATCCCCAGCCAGACGTCGTTGCCGATCACTGTATCGCCCTTGTCGCTCAGCGTATCCAGGACCGACTTGATCTCGTCGTTGGAGGTCTGCGGCGTCATCATGAAGTTCCAGAAGGGATAGGTGGAGAAACCGTCCATCCGGTGATTGGCGGAACTGGTGATGAAGCGCACGCCGTGGGCGATCTGAACGAATTTGCCGATCACCAGCCTCTCTCTGCTGAAGGCAAAAAGGTAGGGCGCGATGGTCGCCGCGTAATCATCGCGCAGCTGAAAATCGTGATAGTAGCTGTGCGCGCCGACCTCGATGCGCGGATGGTCGATCACTTGGTTCAGGTGCACGACCTCGCGGATGACCGTGCCGTCAGGCATGACCATCGGATGTGCCTTTGAAGGATCAAGTCGGGACATTTTCAGGAACCGTGTAAAGGCGTCGGCCGAGCCTGATTTCTACACGCCCCTAGGCTGTCTGGCCCGCCTTTTCCTTGCCCTTGCCCGAGGTTTCCTCGCGCGGGCGCAGGTGGGCGAACCAGTGCTGCTCGAGCCGCCTGAAGGCCGCAACGATGAGGAAGGTCAGGCAGAGGTAGAGGACAGCCGCCGAAATGAAGGCCTCGTAGGGGGTGAAGTAGCGGGAGTTCACAATGCGCGCGGCACCGGTCAGATCGATGATGGTGATGACACTGGCGATGGCCGAGCCATGCAGCATGAAGATCACCTCGTTGGAATAAGCCGGCAGGGCGCGGCGGAAGGCGCTCGGCAGGATGACCCGGCGGTAGGTCTGGTCCTTCGACATGCCGCAGGCCCGCGCCGCTTCGATCTCACCATAGGGCGTGCCCACGATGGCCCCGCGGATGATCTCCGTCGTGTAGGCGCCGGTATTCAGCGTGAAGGCGAAGAGCGCATACCAATAGGCATCCTTCAGGAAATCGAAGCGCTGGCTGAGATCGATCATGAACTGCAGCTGGCCGAGCCCGTAGTAGACCAGGAACATCTGCACCAGCAGAGGCGTGCCGCGGAAGAAATATGTGAAGGCCCAGACCGGGCCGTTCACCAGCGGATTGCTCGACGTCCGCAGGATGGCCAGCGGCACCGCCATGATCAGTCCGATGATCAGTGACATGCCGACCAGCTTGACCGTCGTAACGAGGCCTTCGAGGTAGAGCTGGTAGTTGTCGAAGATCGGAGAGAAATCCATGGCTCAGGCCCGCCGCACGCCGACACTGTAGCGCACCTCCGCCCAGCGCAGACCCCAGATCGAAAGCGTCGTGAAGGCAAGGAACATGAAAGCGACGAAGAGGTAGAAGATGAATGGCTCGCGCGTCGAGCCGCCCGCCTGGCCAGCGCGGAACACCATTTCGTTGAGGCCGATCACCGCTACTAGCGCCGTCGACTTCATCAGCACCAGCCAGTTGTTGCCGATGCCCGGCAAGGCATGGCGCATCATCTGCGGCACCAGGATGCGGGTGAAGACCTGGCGCTTCGACATGCCGTAGGCATAGCCGGCCTCCAGCAGGCCCTCCGGCACCGCGAGGAAAGCGCCCCGGAAGGTTTCGCCCATGTAGGCGCCGAAGATGAAACCGATGGTCAGCGTCCCCGCGGTAAAGGGATCGATGTCGATGTAGTCCCATCCGAAGTAGGCACCGATGTCGTTGACCAGTACCTGCCCGCCGAAAAAGAGCAGCAGCATCATGAGCAGGTCGGGAACCCCGCGGATCACCGTCGTGTAGACCGTGGCCGCCCCGAGGGCGAAACGCGACTTCGAGAGCTTGGCCACGGCGGTGATCAGGCCGAGCACAACGGCGATCACCGCGGAGATCAGCGATACCGAAACGGTGACCAGCGCCCCTTGCAGAAGGAAAGGCAGTCGGGCGATCAGTTCATCCATGGTCGTCTCCCAGGCCGGGCCGGTCGCACCGCGAGAGGGGAATCGCAAAGCGAAACGCCACCGTCGAGGCTTCGACGGTGGCGTTCGTTCAAGCGGAGATCATGACCGCCTTAGCTGCCGTACACATCGTAGTCGAAATACTTGTCCTGGATGGCCTTGTAGGTGCCGTTGGCGCGGATCGCCTCGATGGCGGCGTTGAGCATCTGCCGCAGGTCGTCCTCGCCCTTGCGCAGGGCAATACCGGCACCGTCGCCGAAGTATTTCGGATCGTTGAAGTCCGGACCGACGAACTCGTAGTCCTTGCCGGCCTCGGTCTGCAGGAAGCCGCCGTCCATCGCCACGGAATCGGCGAGCAGCAGGTCGAGGCGGCCGGCGACCATGTCGAGATAGGCCTCGTCCTGGGAACCGTAGCGCTTCACCTCCGCCGCACCGCCGTAGACCTCGGTGACGAAGTTGTCGTGGATGGTGGCTCGCTGCACGCCGACCACCTTGCCCTTCAAGCCTTCTTCGGTGATCTCGATGCCCGAGCCCTTCTTGCGCACGAACTTGGCCGGGGTGTTGTAGTACTTGCTGGTGAAGTCGACCTTTTCCTTGCGCTCATCGGTGATCGACATCGAAGCGATGATGGCGTCGTACTTGCGCGCATTCAGTGCCGGGATGATGCCGTCCCAGTCCTGGGTGATCAGTTCGCACTCCACCTTCATCTCCGCGCAGAGCGCATTGGCGATGTCGATGTCGAAACCGACGAGCTTGCCGTCGGCTGTGACTTCACTGAACGGGGGGTAGGCGCCTTCGACGCCGATGCGCACCTTCTTCCATTCCTTGGCGTCGGCCTGGGTGGCGCCCAGGGTAGCTCCGATTGCCAATGCGGCGACGAAGACCGCAGAGATTAGCTTCTTCACGAGTTGCCTCCATTTGGGTTTGCTGTTCTGTTCCGGTCCACCGCCGGGATGCTGCGGGACCGCGGAGCGCGGCCTGTCATTTCAGGTTGCCCTCCAAAAATTGTCGAAAGCGCTCGGAGCGCGGGTTGCTGAAGACCTCCTTGGGCGGACCCTGCTCCTCGACGCGGCCCTGGTGCAGGAACACCGTCTCGCTCGACACCTCGCGGGCAAAGCCCATCTCGTGGGTCACCACGATCATGGTGCGGCCCTCTTCGGCCAGGCCGCGGATCACCCGCAACACCTCGCCGACCAGTTCCGGATCCAGCGCCGAAGTGGGTTCGTCGAACAGCATCACCGCCGGGTCCATCGCCAGCGCCCGGGCAATGGCGACGCGCTGCTGCTGGCCGCCGGAAAGGTGCGCCGGGTAGTAGTCACGTCGGTCGTAGAGGCCGACCTTCTGCAAGATCTTGTCAGCGTACTCGACGGCTTCGGCCTTGGGCCGCTTCAACACATGGATCGGCGCTTCGATAACGTTCTGCAGCACCGTCATGTGGGACCACAGGTTGAAGCTCTGGAAGACCATGGCGAGGCGGGCGCGGATGCGGCGGATCTGCTCGGCGTCCTCGGCCTCCAGCCCGCCGCCCTGCTTGGCGGGCTTCAGGCGCAGGGTCTCACCGGCCACCGTGATGCGCCCGGCGTTGGGCCGCTCGAGCAGGTTCATGCAGCGCAGGAAGGTGCTCTTGCCGGAGCCGCTGGAGCCCAACATGGCGATCACGTCGCCTTCGCGCGCCGTCAGCGAAACACCCTTCAGAACTTCCAGTTCGCCGAAGGACTTGTGAATATCTTCAGCGACCAAAGCCGCAGAGGCTGCGGCCGTCGCGGTCCCCGTCTCCGCTAAAGCCAAAAGCTCAAACTCCCAGTGAGCCCGGCGTCATTTTTTGACGCTTTGGTATCGACGGTAAGGCAGCCTCAGAGGGTTGCCAAGCAAAACCGTGCCGAACATCTGCCTTTGAATTGGAACGATTCCAGCGCTTTGTCGACACCGTCCGCCGGCGCCCGACAGGGCTCCGGCTTACGGCAACTGACGGCGCTGCGCCTCGAGGCGCTGGGTGAGGGCGGCACGCTCCGGCGAGCCCTCGGGCAGGGCCGCGATCTCGGCCTCGGCCCTGGCCAGGGCGGCCCTGGCATTGTCGTCCTCAAGCAGCACCGCATGGGCACGGGCAAGGCGCAGCCAGCCATCCGGGTCTGCCGGCTCGGCCTCCAGGCGGGCGGCCAACTGGTCCACCATGGAGCGGATGAAGGCCGTGCGCTCTTGCGGCGTCATCTCCTCGGCCGCCTCGACGTCGGAGGAAGTCGGTCCCGGCGGTTGTTCGGCCGACGGCTGCTCAGCCGGCAATTGCGGCTGGGCCATTGCCGGCGGCTCGATGCCCAGTTCCCGGGCGGCCCAGGCGATCTGCTGCTGCAACAGCGGCAGCCAGGGTGCGTCCGCCGGCGAGTCCTCGGCGAGGTCCTGCCAGACAGCGATGGCTTCCTGCAAGCGGCCGTCCTGCGCCATGGCGAGGCCGGCGAAGAAGCGCGCACGGCTGTTGCCGGGATCGGCCTCGATAGCAGCGGCGAAGGCAAGGCGCGCATCGCGGCCGACCTGCCCGCCGGCCGCAGCCACCAGGGCCTCGCCGAGGGCGGCGTGCAGGGCCGCCGGCACCGCGCCTTGCTGCTCGATCAGCGCGATCGCGGCGCGGTAGCGCGCCGCAGCCGCCTCGAAGCGTCCGGCGCGCTCGAACAGCTGAGCCAGGACGAGCTGGGCCTCGATGTCCTGCGGGTTGTCGGCGAGGCGCGCCTGCAGCCGCTCGATCAGCATCGCCAGCTCCGCCGGGCCGCCGGGGTCGCGCTCGGCCAGCGGCAGACCGGGCAGATCGGGCGTACCGAGCTGCAGGTAGAGGCCGAGCCCGAGTGCCGGCGGCAGCGCCACCACCAGCGCCAGCGCCAGACGGCGGAACCAAGGACCGCCGGCGGAAGGCGCCGCGACCTTGCCGCCCTCCGTCTGCAGCAGGCGGCGTTCGATCTCGCGCCGTGCCGCTTCGGCTTCGCCGGCGCCGATGAGGCCGCGCTGGAGGTCCAGCTCCAGCTCACTCAACTGGTCGCGGTAGACCGCCCGGTCGTAGTCGGCCGCCGCCGGCGCAGCACCGCGGGCGCGCAGCAGCGGCCACAGCAGCGCCAGCACCAGCAGCGCGGCCATCACCGCGGCGAGAACCCAGAACATCATGCCTGCTTCGGCCCTTCTTCTTGCGGCCTTGTGTCTCGCGGCGTTTCTTCGGCGAGCAGCCGCGCGAGCCGCACCTCCTCTTCTGCGTTGAGCGCCGGCGGCATCGCCGCGGCCGTGCGCTGGCCGCGGAAGTAGACGAAGACCGCCACCACGCCGAGCAGCAGCACGACGAAGGGACCGAACCACAGCAGGTAGGTGGTCGGCTTCATCGGCGGGCGCAGCAGCACGAAGTCGCCGTAGCGCGCCACCAGGTAGTCGAATACCTGCTGGTCGCTGTCGCCGGCGACCAGGCGCTCGCGCACCAGCAGGCGCACTTCGCGGGCGATCTCGGCATTCGACGAGTCGATCGACTCGTTCTGGCAGACGACGCAGCGGATCTCGGCGGAGAGGTCGCGGGCGCGCTGCTCCAGTACCGGGTCGTCGAGCATCTCGGCCGGCTCCACCGCCCAGGCAGGAAACACCAGGACCGGCAACGAGCCCGCCAGCAGCAGGGCGGCGAGCAACAGCGCCTTCATGGCTGCAGCGCCTGGATCAGCGGCTTCAGCTCGCGCTCGATGATCTCGGGCACCAGCGGCCCGCGGTGGTGGTAGCGAATGCGCCCGGTACCGTCGATGATGAAGGTCTCCGGCACGCCGGTGACGCCCCACTCCACAGCGGCTCGGCCAGGGTCGGCGCCGATGCGTCGGTAGGGGTTGCCGAGCTCGGCCAGCCAGGCGGCCGCGTCTTCCGGCCTGTCGCGGTGATTGATGCCGTAGAGCGGCACCCCCGACTGTTCCGCGAAGGCAGTGAGATAGGGATGCTCGGCGCGGCAGGGCACGCACCAGGAGGCGAAGAAGTTCACCATCACCGGTTCGCCGCCGGCAAGATCGGCAGTTGCAAGGCCCGGCACGCCGAGCCCGGGCACCGCCGCCAGGTCGAAATCCGGCGTCGGCTTGTCGATCATCGCCGTCGGCACCGCCCCCGGATCGCGCTCCGGCGCGAGGCCCCAGAGGAAGTAGCCGGCAATCACCGCGAAGACGACGACGGGCAACAGGAACAGCAGGTGTCTGATCATGACAGCTCTATCCGTCTGCCGTCACGCCGTCGCCGGCCGTGTGGCGGACTTGTCGGCGCGCTCGCGGTGCGGCGCACCGACGCGCAGCCGGCGGTCGCTGAGCGAGGTCAGACCTCCGGCGACCATGACGAAGCAGCCGAGCCAAATCCACGGCACCAGCGGCTCGTGATAGACCCGCACGGTCCGGCCGCCCTGACCGTCGGCATCGCCGATCACCACATAGAGGTCGGCGAACAGTGTGGTGCGGATCGCCGCCTCGGTGGTCGGCATCGCCCTCACCTGGTAGATGCGCTTCTCCGGGAACATCAGCGCCACCGCCTCGCCGTCGCGGGTCACAGCGAACCGCGCCCGCTCGGCCCTGTAGTTGCGACCGTCGAGCCTGCCGATACCCTCGAAGAGCAGACTGTAGCCGGCGATCTCCACCGTCTCGCCGGGCCTTAGATTGGCCACCACTTCGCTCTTCCAGACCGAGGAGCCGATCATGCCGGCCATGACCACAGCGAGCCCGGCATGGGCCAGGGTCATGCCGTGGGCCGCGCGCGGCAGGGCGCGGGCGCGCGCCCAGGAGTCCGCAAGCGGCGCTCGGAACAACTTCACCCGGTCGGTCCATTCAACGAGCGCGCCGACGAAGAGCCAGGCGGCGAGGCCCATGGCGGCCACCGCCAGGACGGGTCCGCCGGACTGCAGGTACCAGGTAATGAGGCCGACCGCCACGGCGCCGAGCGCCGCCAGCTTCAGACGCGCGAGGGCACCGGCGAGGTCGCCGCGCTTCCACGGCAACATCGGACCTATGGCGGCGAGGAAAACCAGCGGCACCATCAGCGGCACGAAGGTGGCGTTAAAGAACGGCGGGCCGACGGAGACCTTGGAACCGTCGAGCGCCTCGAGGAACAGCGGATAGAGCGTGCCGAGGAAGACCGCGGCGCAGGCGGCGGTGAGGAAGAGATTGTTGATCACCATGGCGCCCTCGCGGCTGATCGGCGCGAAGAGGCCGCCGGCCTTCAGCGCCGGGGCGCGAATGGCAAAGAGCATGAGCGAACCGCCGATGGCGAAGGCCAGCAGGATGAGGATGAAGAAGCCGCGCTCGGGATCGGTGGCGAAAGCATGCACCGAGGTCAGTACGCCGGAGCGCACGATGAAGGTGCCGATGAGCGCCAGCGAGAAGGTGAGAATCGCCAGCAGAATGGTCCAGACCTTCAGGGCGTTGCGCTTCTCCACTACGATGGCGGAGTGCAGCAACGCGGTGCCCAGCAGCCAGGGCATGAAGGAGACGTTCTCCACCGGGTCCCAGAACCACCAGCCGCCCCAGCCGAGCTCGTAATAGGCCCACCAGGAGCCGAGCGCTATGCCGCCGGTGAGGAAGGCCCAGGCGAGCAGCGTCCAGGGCCGCACCCAGCGCGCCCAGGCGGCGTCCACCTTGCCCTCAATCAGGGCCGCGATGGCGAAGGAGAAGGTCATGGAAAAGCCGACATAGCCGGCATAGAGCATCGGCGGGTGGAAGGCGAGCCCGGGGTCCTGCAGCAGCGGGTTGAGGTCTTCGCCATCGAAAGGTGCCGGAAAGACCCGCAGGAAAGGGTTGGAGGTGAACAGCGTGAAGGTCAGGAAACCAGCGCCGATCCAGGCCTGCACGCCGAGCACCCGCGCCCGCAGGGTCGGCGGCAGGTTGCTGCCGAAGGCCGCCACCGCCGAGCCGAAGAGCGCCAGGATGAGGATCCACAGCAGCATGGAGCCCTCATGATTGCCCCACACGCCGGTGACTTTGTAGAGCATCGGCTTGGCCGAGTGCGAGTTGGCGACCACGTTGGCCACGGTGAAGTCGGAGGTTACGTAGGCGTAGGTCAGCGCACAAAAGGCAAGCGCCACCAGGAAGAGCTGCGCGAAGGCGGCCGGCCGCGCCAGCGCCATCCAGGCGGCGTCGCCCCGCGCCGCGCCGATCATCGGCAGGCTGCCCTGCAACAGCGCCGCGACCAGCGCGAGAACGAGGGCGAAGTGGCCGAGCTCGATGATCACTGGCCGCCCTCCCCCTCGCCGTCACGCCATTGTCCGGAAGCTTTCAGTGCATCGACCACCTCGCGCGGCAGGTAGTTCTCGTCGTGCTTGGCCAGCACCTCGCGGGCGACGAAGGTGCCGCCAGGCCCCATGCTGCCGACGGTGATGACGCCCTGGCCCTCGCGGAAGAGGTCCGGCAGGATGCCCCGGAAGGCAACCGGCACCGACTCGACACCGTCGGTTATCTGGAAGGTGACGCTGAGCCCGTCGGTCGAACGCATCACCGTACCCTCCTCCACCAGGCCGCCGAGGCGGATGCCGCGCTCAGGCGGCGGCGGCGCGGCGATGATCTGGCTCGGGCTCTGGAAGAGGTCGAGGCTGTCGTCGAGGGCGGCGAGCACCAGCGCGGTGGCGCTGCCGAAGACCAGCAGCGCGGCGGCCACGATATAGAGGCGGCGACGCTTGCGGGTCACGGGCGCACCTCCCGCGTTTCGCCGGGCGCGGCAGCCGCAGGTGCGGCGCGCCGGCGGCGCTGGGCGCCGGCCGCCTCCAACTCGGCCAGGCGGCGTTGCCGGCCGCGCAGCTGGCGCAGGGTCGCGAGCAGCAGGCCGGCCATGACCGCCACCGTCAGGCCCAGCGAAGGCCAGACGAAGGCGGCGTAGCCACCCATCTGAAAGAATGCCGTCACGTTCTCCATCTCTCTCCCGAGCGTTGCGGGGAACCCTGCGCCGGCCATCTGCCGGGCCGGCGATCGTTTGCGCCGCGGCCGTTCGAGCGCAAATCTAAGCGCTCGGCCCCCGCGCGTCAGTCATATTCGCGCGCGTGCGACCGAAGGGCGCAAGCGGGCTCCCCTCAGACAGCGGATCACCCGCTCAGGAGCTCTTCACCATCGCCAGATCGAGGGCGCGCAGGCGTGCCGCAATCAGCTCGCTCTTGATGCGCAGCAGCACGACGGTGAGGTAGTAGAGCTTGAAGCCCAGCGCCACGATGAGCAGCGGCCAGAGCATCGAAGGGTGAATGGTCGGGCCGTCCAGTCGCAGCACGCTGGCCGGCTGATGCAGGGTCGACCACCAGTCGACCGAGAACTTGATGATCGGGATGTTCACCACCCCCACCAGGGCGAGGATCGCCGCCGCGCGGTACCCGCGCTGGCTGTCCTCGAAGGCATTCATCAGCGCCATGTGGCCGAGATAGAGGAAGAACAGGATCAGCATCGAGGTGAGGCGTCCGTCCCACTCCCACCAGGTACCCCACATCGGCCGACCCCAGAGCGAGCCGGTCACCAGCGTGAGGAAGGCGAACCCGGCGCCGATCGGCGAGGAGGCCCTGGCCGCCAGGTCGGCCAGGGGATGGCGCCAGATCAGCGCCACGGCGCTGGCTACCGCGATGGCGACATAAATGAACATCGCCATCCAGGCCGAGGGCACATGGACGTACATGATGCGCACGCTTTCGCCCTGCTGGTAGTCGGGCGGCGAGACGAAGAGCGCCAGATAGAAGCCGAGCGCCAGCGCCAGCACCGCGCCGGCCGCGGCGAAGGGCAGGATGCGGTCGGCAAGGCGGGTGAAGCGCGCCGGATTTGCGAAGCGGTGCATGGCCAGTTTCCTACTGTCGCAGTCTATCTAGTGCCTTGACGTAAGTCATGCCAGCCCTGGGAATCCCTAACTCCCGGCCCAATATAGGAAATTAGTCCGACACCTGCCCGGACGCCTAATCCAGGGCCTGGCGCAGCGCCGCCGCGCTGGCCAGCGGCGTCACCACCAGCATGACCAGCAGCACGGCGCCCAGCAGCAGCAGGTGCGGGCGCGCGGCGAAGCCCTGCAGGGCCGCCTCGGTGGCGCCAACGCCGAAGATCAGCGTCGGCACGTAGAGCGGCAGCACCAGCAGCGGGATCAACACTCCGCCACGCCGCGCGCCCAGGGTCAGCGCCGCACCGACCGCGCCCACCAGGCTGAGCGTCGGGGTGCCCAGCAGCATGGCGAGCAGCAGCACGCCGAGGCCGGCAAGGTCCATGTTGAAGAGCACCGCCAGCAGCGGCGCCGCGGCGATCAGCGGCAGCCCGGTGGTCAGCCAGTGGGCCAGCACCTTGGCGAGCACCGCCAGCTCCAGCGGCAGCGGAGAGAGCAGCAGCTGTTCGAGACTGCCGTCCTCGTAGTCGGCGAGGAACAGGCGCTCCAGCGACAGCAGCACGGCGAGCAGGGCCACCACCCAGATGATGCCCGGCGCGATGCGCGCCAGCAGGCTGGGCTCCGGCCCGACGCCGAAGGGAAACAAGGCAGCGGTCAGCACGAAGAACAGCACGGCCAGCCAGGCATCGGCGCTCTGGCGCAGGGCGAGGCGCAGGTCGCGGCAGACGAGCAGCGCCAGGCCTCTCACCACACCATCTCCGGTAGTGGCGGCGGCGTCAGGGCATCGAGCGACAGGCGCTGCGGCTCGGCCAGGTCGAGGGCGGTGTGGGTTGCCACCACCACCCGTCCTCCGCCGGTGCGATGATCGGCGATGGCGGCGGCGAGGCGGCCAACCGAGGCGTGATCGAGGCCGACCGAGGGCTCGTCGAGCAGCCAGAGCTCCGCCGGCGCGGCAACGAGGCGGGCGAGCGCCAGGCGGCGGCGCTGGCCGGCCGACAGCAGGCGCCCGGGCACCGCCGCCAGCTCGCTCAGCGCGAAACGCTCGAGGGCAGCCTCCCGCGCCGCCCCGAGGGCTGCCTTAGTGCCCCGCAACGCGGCCCAGAAGCTGAGGTTTTCCGCCACGCTGAGCACCGGCTTTACGGCGTCGAGGTGGCCCAGGTAGTGCAGCCGCGCGACGTGGGCCTCCGGCGCCTCGGCGATCGGGCGGCCATCCCACAGCAGGGCACCGCCGGCCGGCCGCAGCAGGCCGGCCATGAGCCGCAGCAGGCTGGACTTGCCGGAGCCGTTGGGGCCGGTCAGCAGGAGGGCGCCGCCCGGCGGCAAAACGAAGGAAAGCCCGGCAAAGACATCGCGCCCGCCGCGCCGGCACTGCAGGTCTCGACCTTCGAAGTTCGCCATGGCGTGGATCGGATGGTCCGGAAGCGGGCGGCGGCAGCCGCGAAGCGGGTGAGTCGGTGGCTGCGGTATAGCAGATTGCCGGCCAGCCGCACCAGCCAGAGCCGAACGCCCCACACCTGAGCCGCAAGCGGATTTCAGCAAAGTTCTGCTGTCAGTTGAAACCGAAAATTAACGCTGTTGCACCACTCTGCAGGCGGGCGCCAAGCGTCCGTCCGTGCCGCCGCCCACGAGGTTTCCTAATGTCCGTAAGACCCATCATCCTGGCCGAAGACAACGACAAGCTCCGACGGATGTATTCGGACATGCTGGAGGCGGCCGGCTTCACGGTGATGGGAGCGAGCGACGGCGAGAAGGCCATCGGCCTACTGCACAAGATCGTCAATCCGCAGTTGATCATCCTGGACGTCATGATGCC
Organism: uncultured Pelagibius sp.; assembly: GCA_964472095.1. Taxonomy (GTDB): domain Bacteria; phylum Pseudomonadota; class Alphaproteobacteria; order Kiloniellales; family Kiloniellaceae; genus Pelagibius. The sequence continues at coordinate 72,562 of CAYYIV010000009.1, read as the reverse complement.
ACGCATGGACGGCATCGAGACCTGCATCCGTGTGCGCAAGATGCAGGGCCTGCGCCCCTGTCCGATCCTGTTTCTCACCGCGCTGGACAACCCCGACACCCTGCTGGAGTGCCTGCGCGCCGGCGGCGACGACTACCTGGTGAAATCCGCCCCGCTGAACGAGGTGGTCGAGCGGGTGCAGTTCTGGTCGCGCAAGGGTTCATCCGAGGAGAGCACCGAACGTCGCCTGAAGGCGATCAGAGAGTTGGAATCCCTCGTGGCCGAGGAGGCGCCGGATAACGGCGCCCCGGTGGCCGACGAGATCTGCGGCGACCAGGCTACGGTCGCTCAGCTGGCCGATTTCATCAACAACGTCGCGGCCACCTTCAGCGGCGACGACGAACAGCTGCTCTACCGCTTCGGCTACGTGGTCGGCCTGGTGACGTCCTGCGTCGAGCCGGACAGCGGGGGCGAAGGCCGCTTCAACCGTTTCCTGCGCAACCTGGTGTACAAGACCGGCTTCGTCGATCGTAAGGAGGTCGACGCCCTGCTCGACAACTACGAGCGCATCATCAGTCAGAGCCGCTTCCAGCAGGGCTGGATGCGCGGCCGCGGCGATGCGCCCAAGGTCGGGTTGCCGCAGCTGAACCGGCTCAACGAGCGCTTCGCGGAGGAGCTGGGGTGATGCCGGGCGGAGCGACGGTGGTCTTGCCGCTTTGGGCGGTGCTGGCCGGCGCCGGGCTCTGTCTCCTGATCGCCGCGCTGACGGCAGTCCACTTCCTCCACGCGCTGCGCCAAAGCGGCCGCTTCGCGGCGCTGGCTGCCCAGCTGACCCGGGCCGGCGACAGCCTGGAGCGCGACGCCCACAGCACCCATGAAGCCACGCAGGCGCTGCAGATCCAGCTCGAGGAAGCCCTCACCCGCCTGCGCAAGGCCCGCGACAAGGCCCATCGCGCCGATCGCGCCAACCAGGCGAAGTCGGCCTTCTTGGCGATGATGAGCCACGAGCTGCGCACGCCGCTGAGCGCCATCATCGGCTTCTCCGAGATGATCGAACAGCAGGCCATGGGGCCGATCGGCAACCAGAAATACCGCGAGTATGCCGTCGACATCCGCGAATCGGGCCAGCACCTGCTCGGCATCATCAACGACATCCTCGATCTCTCGAAGGTAGAGGCCGGCAAGGAATCGCTGCACGAACAGGACATCCCCTTCGAGGCGCTGATCGACGGCGTGAGGGTTCTGCTGGAGGGACGGGCGCGCGATGCCGGCGTGGCGTTGAGCTTCGACTGCACTGAGGATCTGCCCGGAATCCGCGCCGACAAACGGCGCCTCACCCAGATCCTGGTCAACCTGCTGACGAACGGCATCAAGTTCACCCCGGAAGGTGGCAGCGTGACCCTGCGGTGCTGGGCAACCGAGGACAGCGGCTTCGTATTCCAGGCTATCGACACCGGCATCGGCATCGCCCGCGACGACATTGCGCTGGCGCTCTCGGTCTTCGGCCAGGTCGACAACGGCACCAAGCACCAGGCCAAGGGTACCGGCCTCGGGCTGCCGCTCTCCAAGGCGCTTGCCGAGCTGCACGGTGGCACCCTGGACCTGCAGAGCGAACCCGCCAAAGGCACCACGGTGACTCTGCGCCTGCCCGCATACCGCATCCTGGCCCGGTCGGCCGAGATCCCGGCACAACAAGTCGCCGCCGGCTAGTCTTCGGCGCCCCCCTCTGTGTCTGCGTCCGGGCGGTAGCGGCGGTGCCGCAGGGCGCTGCGCCAGGCCTCGGTATTCAGATAATCCTCGAAGATGATGAAGCGGCGCACGGCATCGCCCGGCGCCCCGAGCGGCAGCGCGCCGCCCTCGTAGGTGAAGGTCTGGCCGTCGATCTCCTGCAGGCCGCGGACGAAAACCGCCCGGTTGGCGCCGAGCGTATGCCGGTAGAGCGCGACGAGCTCCGCCTCCTGCGGCAGGCTGAGCGTATCGAGGTAACCCTGGATGTGACTGCGGCCCAGGGACTGCGCGATGGCCGAGCCGATCACGCGGTAGAATACGCGGAAGGGCTCGCGCTCGACGTCGACGACGCCGAGGTGCGGCAGGACGCGCGCCGGCAGGTTCTCCGGTCGGAAGGCGTTCTTCGGTGGCCAGTCCGTTTCGCCTCCCTGCTGGACGAACCACTGCCAGAGCGCGGCACAAACCTCCGAGCGCATCGCGTCGATGGGAACGAACTTCATACGCGAACAGCTTAGTCCAGCGCAGCCGCCGCGGCCACCACCGGCGGTCGTCAGATTAAATGAGTCAGTAGGAGAGAGGAAAGGAAGCGGGCGGTCCCGCTTGGCTTGGGGTACGCGACCGCCCGTAGTTGGAGCTTTCCTTAGAAAGTCAGGGGCGGCCACGCTTGGTCGGGGCAGATGGCCGCCCCCTCTTAGTGCCAGCCGATTTGGGGCATCTTAGGAGGGCTGGGGCTCCTCTACAGAGAGGGGAAGTCTCCGTGTTAAGGAAGCTAGGTATCGAAGATGTCCGGACTTTGCCGCAAATGCGGCGACATTGTGATTTCTGCCCAGGCCGCGCCGCCCGCTAGTCGTAGCTGCGTTGGTCGTCGATGACCTTGCCGTCGTTGGGCAGGCTGCCAGGATCGACAAGTTCCACCGCCCCTTTCAGCTTGCAGGTGGCCTGCAGACTCTCGGCGATGGCCGCTTCCAGGCCAGCGGCCCTGCCGGCAACCTCGCACTGCAGGGTCATGGCGTCGCTGTCGCCGTGGCGGGTCACCACCAGACGGGCGCGGGCGATCTCACCGTGACGCTTCAGCACCGCCGCCACCTGCGCCGGCTGCACGAACATGCCCTTCACCTTGGTCGCCTGGTCGGCGCGGCCCATCCAGCCTTTGATGCGCGGCGCGGTGCGGCCGCAGGGACTGCTGCCCGGCATCAGTACGGAGAGGTCGCCGGTCGCAAAACGGATCAGCGGATAGTCGGGGTTGAGCGTGGTCACCACCACTTCGCCCACCTCGCCCTCGGGCAGCGGGTCGCCGGTGCCGGGGCGCAGGATCTCGACGATGATTTCCTCATCGAGGATCATGCCCTCGCGGGCCTCCGACTCGTAGGCGATGAGGCCCAGGTCGGCGGTGGCATAGCACTGCAGCACGGCGACGCCGCGTTCCGCATAGGCCTGGCGCAGCGCCGGGAAGAGCGCGCCGCCGGAGACCAGCGCGCGGGTGATCGAGCTGCAGTCGGCGCCGAGTTCCGCGCCCTTGTCGAGCAGCACTTTCAGGAAGTCCGGCGTGCCGGTGTAGCCGGAGGGCCGGAAGTGGGCGATGGCCGCCACCTGCTGCTCGCTGTTGCCGATGCCACCGGGGATGACGGCGCAGCCGAGGCTGCGCGCGGCGCCGTCGAGCATCCAGCCGCCTGGCGTCAGGTGATAGGCAAAGCAGTTGTGCACCACGTCGCCGGCGCGGAATCCGGCGGCAAAGAGTGCGCGCTCCAGGCGCCAGAAGCCGCGCCGCGCGGTCTCGAATTCATAGACCGGCCCCGGCGAGGCGAAAAGCCGCGCGGCGGCGCCCGGCGCCACGGCGGCGAGGCCGCCGAAGGGCGCAGCGGCCGACTGGCGATCGAGAAGGTCGGACTTGCGGGTGACCGGCAGCTGCGCCAGCGCCGCCCGGCCGGTCACCGCAGCGGGATCAACCCCGGCGAGGATCTCCGCACAGCCGGGCGCCTTGGACTTGGCGTGGGCGAGCTGCGCCGGCAGCGCCGCCATCAGCCGGGCTTCGCGGACCTCCGGCGCGGCGGTTTCCAGCTTGTCGTAGTGTTCCATCTGCCGCGTCTTAGAGCCAGCGCTTGCGGCGCTTGTAGTGCTTGACGTCGCGGTAGGACCGCCGCCCGCCGGCGGAGAGGCCGAGGTAGAATTCCTTCACGTCCTCGTTCTCGCGCAGCCTCTCGGCGTCGCCGTCCAGCACCACGCGGCCGCTCTCCAGAATGTACCCGTAGCGCGCAAAGCGCAGTGCGACGTTGGTGTTCTGCTCGGCCAGCAGGAAGGACACGCCCTCCTCTTCGTTCAGCCGCTTCACCGTCTCGAAGATGCTTTCGACCAGCTGCGGGGCGAGGCCCATGGAGGGCTCGTCGAGCAGAATCATCTTCGGCCGGGCCATCAGCGCGCGGCCGATGGCGCACATCTGCTGCTCGCCGCCGGAGGTATAGCCGGCCATGCTGCCGCGGCGTTCCTTCAGGCGCGGGAAATAGTCGTAGACCAGCTTGAGATCGTCCTGCACCGCCGCGCGCCCGTCCTTGCGCGTGTAGGCGCCGGTCAGCAGATTCTCCTCGATGGTCAGGTGCTCGAAGCAGTGGCGTCCTTCCATCACCTGCACGACGCCGGCCTTCACCAGATCATTGGGCGTCAGCGCGTCGACGCGGGCGCCCTCCAGTTCGATGGAGCCTTTGGTCACCTCGCCGCGCTCGGCGCGCAGCAGGTTGGAGATCGCCTTCAAGGTGGTGGTCTTGCCGGCACCGTTGGCGCCGAGCAGCGCGACGATACCCCCCTTCGGCACCTCCAGCGACACGCCCTTCAGCACCAGGATAACGTGGTCGTAGATCACCTCGATGTTGTTCACCGCGAGGATCGGCCCAGGGGCCGCGGCCTGCGGTGAGGAACTGGGCGAGGTTGCGGCTTGGCTCATGGCGGCGTTCCGAAAGCGATCGCGGAGAGCGGCAGGAGGAGATGCGGGGGCGGCCCCCGATGGACCGCCCCCTTCTCCCCTGCCTGACTTTGGCGGCCGTTCAGCTGCAGCTGCGCGGCGTGATGCCCTTCTCGGCGGCGTACTGCGCCGCCGACTCCTCATAGGCCGGACGCAGCGCGGCGCGGCGCGGTGCGATGAAGTCGGTAATGGCCGACCACTTGGCGCCGTCCCACTGCTGCACCACGGCAGAGCCGCCGCCCTCGTGGTCGGCGCAGGTGATCTTCACCGGGCTCATCAGGCCGGTCATGCCGGCGTTGTCGATCATCTCCTGGGTGACGTCGAGACGCTCCATGCCCCACTGGATCTGCTCGCCGGTCAGCGGCTTGCTGCCGAACTCGCCCTGGGCGATGCGGACCGCCTCGGTGTAGTAGAAGGCGTTCACCAGGGCGCGATTGTAGAGCACCGTCCCGATGTTGGCCTTGTCGGCCATGCCCTTGCCGTCAGCGTGCATCTTCTCGATGTCCTGGAAGATCGGCGCCGTGGTGCCGACACCGGTAATGTTCAGGGACTTGTAGCCCTTGGCGGAATCGCCAGCCGGAGTCACGTCGGCTTCGGCACCGGACCACCAGATGCCGATGAACTTCTCCATCGGGAAGCCCACCGAAGCGGCCTCCTTGATGGCCGTCGAGTTCATCACACCCCAACCCCACATGAAGACCCAATCAGGACGCAGCTGGCGGCCGATCTGCAGCCAGGTGGCCTTCTGCTCCAGGCCGGGATGGGCGACGGGGAAGGCGGAGAACTGGAAGCCCTCTTCCTTGGCCAGGCGCTCCAGGGTGGCGATCGGCTCCTTGCCGTAGGCGGAGTCGTGATAGACCAGGGCGATCTTCTTGCCGTTGAGGCTGCCGCCGGTTTCCTCCTTGGCGTACTGCACCATCACGTCGGCGCCCGCCCAGTAGGTGATCGGCATGGTGAAGACGTACGGGAAAACGGTGCCGTCGGAGGCATCGGCACGGCCGTAGCCCATGGAGAGCACCGGTATCTTGTCGTTAGTAGCGCGCTCGATCAGCGCATAGGTGATGCCGGTCGAGTAGGGGTTCAGCACGCTGGCACCGGTCGGGCCGTTGCCCTTCAGGCGCTCGTAGCACTCGACGCCGCGGTCGTTGTTGTACTGCGTCTCGCACTCGTCCCAGGCGTACTTCACACCGTTGATGCCGCCATCGCGCAGGTTGACCAGCTGCATGAAGTCGTTGAAGCCGTCGGCGAGAGGAATGCCGCTCGGCGCGTAGGGCCCGGTGCGGTAGACCAGCAGCGGAACATATTGCTCCTGCGCGGCGGCCGGCGCAGTCGCGGCGACGGAACCTGCCAGAGTCGCCGCGGCCACGGCCGCCAGAGCCAATTTCCTGAACATCATCCTTGCTACCTCCCTTTCTGGGACCCGCCTTCGCGGGCCTCGGTTATTTCTTACAGGCTAACACTGCCCTGCTCTCCTGGCCAGCGGCGGCCCCTCGCGGAGGCCGCCGATCGACCTAGTAGGGGAAGGGCCACAGCCGCAGCTTCTCCTTGGCGATCTGCCACAGCCGCGCCAGGCCGTGCGGCTCGACGATGAGGAAGAAGATGATAAGGCCGCCGAAGATCATGAACTCGAGGTGCGAGATCATCTCCACCGAGATGCGCAGGCCGAGCATGGCCGGCGCGTTGCTCAGCAGGATCGGCAGCAGCACGATGAAGGCGGCGCCGAGGAAGGAGCCGAGAATCGAGCCGAGGCCCCCGATGATGACCATGAAGAGCACCTGGAAAGAGCGATCGATCTGGAAGGCCAGCGCCTCCACCGACCCGGTGTAGACGAAGGCCCAGAGCGCACCGGCGATGCCGATGTAGAAGGAGCTGACGGCAAAGGCCGAGAGCTTGGCCCAGAGCGGCCGGATACCGATGAGCTCTGCGGCGATGTCCATGTCGCGGATCGCCATCCAGGAGCGGCCGCTGCGGCTGCGCACAAGGTTCTTCGCCACCAGCGCCAGGATCGCGACGAAGGTCAGCAGGAAGAGATATTTGACGATCGGATCGGCCTGCGCGCCGGTGACGGCGAAGCCGGGAAAGATCTCGCGCGGCGGCGCCGAGATGACGCCGGAAGGACTGTAGTTGGTCCACCAGCCGAACTTGTTGAACATCCAGACCAGGAAGAACTGCGCCGCCAGGGTGGCGACCGCCAGGTAGAAGCCTTTGATGCGCAGGGACGGCAGGCCGAAGAGCACGCCGACGGCGGCGGTGCCGAAGCCGGCGAGCAGGAAAACGATCACGATGTGCAGGTCGGGAAAGGCGATCGCCATCTTGTAGGAGAAGAAGGCGCCGCAAGCCATGAAGCCGCCGGTGCCGAGCGACAGCTGGCCGCAGTAGCCGGTCAGGATGTTGAGACCGATCGCCGCCATAGCGAAGACCAGGAAGGGCACGAAGATGGTCTCGAGGAAATAGTTGCTGGCCAGCGCCGGCACCGCCACCACCGCGACCAGGCCGAAGAGCGCCAGGACGATACGATCCTGGCGGATCGGGAAGATCGCCTGGTCGGCGCCGTAGCTGGTCTTGAACTGTCCGGCCTCGCGGTAGAGCATCCTGGCTGTCCTGTCCTAAATCCGCTCGATGATGCGCTCGCCGAACAGCCCCTGGGGGCGGAACAGCAGGAAGGCCAGGGCCAGCATGTAGGCGAACCAGTCCTGGATGGCGCCACCGACCAGCGGCCCGAAGAACACCTCCGCCACCTGCTCACCGGCGCCAATGATGAGGCCGCCGACGATGGCCCCGGGAATGGAGGTGAAGCCGCCGAGGATAAGCACCGGCAGGGCCTTAAGCGCGATCAGCGCGAGCGAGAACTGCACGCCGGCCTTGGATCCCCACATGATGCCGGCGACCAGCGCGACGATGCCGGCGACTGACCACACGATGGCCCAGATGGTCTTCAGCGGGATGCCGACTGAGAGCGCCGCCTGGTGGTCGTCGGCCACCGCGCGCAAGGCGCGCCCGACGCGGGTGTAGTGGAAGAACACCGCCAGCACGGCGACCAGCGCGGCGCCGACGAGAGCGGCCACCAGGTCGAAACCGTTCACCAGCAGGCCACCCTCGAAGACGCTCTCCAGGATGAAAAGAGATTCCTTGGTGATGCCGATGTCGAGGGTCTTCACGTCGGACCCCCACAGTGTCTGCCCGAAGCCGTCGAGGAAATAGAAGATGCCGATGGTGGCCATGAAAAGGATGATGTGCGGTTGGTTGACCAGCGGGCGCAGCACCACCTTCTCGATCGCCACAGCCAGCAGCACCATGATGCCGGCTGTGACCACGAAGGCGAGGGTCCAGTGCAGACCCATCTCGATGAAGCCGACCAGTGTGAGCGCGGCGAAGAGCACCATGGAGCCCTGGGCGAAATTGAAGACGCCCGAGGCCTTGAAGATCAGCACGAAGCCGAGCGCCACCAGGGAGTACAAGACACCCTGCAGCAGGCCGGCGACGAGCACCTCGAGGAAGAAGGCCCAGGTGAAGAACATGAATGAACTGGCCGCCGCCAGCCCCTGCAGGCCGAGGCCGAGGGCGGCGATCAGCAGCGGCGTGGCAAGCATCCAGATGCCGAAGCGCAGGGTGGTGGGATTCATCGCGGCGGTTCCTGGCTAATGACTGACGCCGAGATAGGCATCGATGACGTCCTGATTGGCGCGCACCGCGTCGGGCGTGCCGTCGGCCAGCTTGCGCCCGTAGTCGAGCACCACGACGCGGTCGGAGATGTCCATCACCACGCCCATGTCGTGCTCGATGAGGGCGATGGTGGTGCCGAACTCGTCGTTCACGTCGAGGATGAAGCGGCACATGTCCTCTTTCTCCTCGACGTTCATGCCGGCCATCGGCTCGTCGAGCAGCAGCAGGTCGGGCTCCATGGCCAGCGCGCGGGCCAGCTCCACGCGCTTCTGCAGGCCGTAGGGCAGCCGCCCCACCGGCGTCTTGCGTATCGCCTGGATCTCGAGGAAATCGATGATCTTCTCCACCACCTCGCGGTGCGCGATCTCCTCGCGCTGGTTTGCGCCCCAGTAGATCGCCTGCTGGAAGATGTTGCATCTCATCTTCAGGATGCGGCCGGTCATGATGTTGTCGAGGGTCGACATGCCCTTGAACAGTGCCACGTTCTGGAAGGTGCGCGCGATGCCCTGGCGCGCCGCCAGGTGCGGTCGCATGGCGCGGCGCTCGACCCCGCGGAACTCGATGCGGCCCTGCTGCGGGTGATAGAACCCGTTGATGACGTTCAGCATGGAAGTCTTGCCGGCGCCATTGGGCCCGATGATCGCCAGGATCTCGCGTTGGCGGATCTCGAAGGAGATGTCGCTCAGCGCCTTTACCCCGCCGAAGGCCAGGGTGATATTGTCGACCTTCAGCAGCGTCTCGCCGATGTGCTTCTCGCCGTACACCGTCAGCTCGCCTTCTTCAGCGCCGGCGGCACTGGCTCGATCGCCACGTCGACGACACGCAGGTCGGCCTTGAGCATGCCCTTGCGGCCGTCCTCGAAAGTGACCTCGGTTTCGATGTAGGCCGTCTCGACGCCGGAGTAGAGCGCGTCGATCAGCGGCTGATAGCGCTCGGCGATGAAGCCGCGGCGCACCTTGCGGGTACGGGTCAGCTCGCCGTCGTCGGCATCCAGTTCCTTGTGCAGCACGAGGAAGCGGCGGATCTGGCTGCTCGCCAGTTGCGGGTCGGCGGCGAGATCGCGGTTCACCTTCTCGATGTGGTCCTTGATGATCCCGATGACCCGCGGATTGGCGGTCAGTTCCTGGTAACTGCCGTAGGCTACGTTGTGACGCTCGGCCCAGCTGCCGACCGCGGCCAGGTCGATGTTCACGAAGACGCCGCAGAAGTCGCGCTCGTGGCCGAAGGCCACCGCTTCCTTGATCTCGGGGAAGAACTTCAGCTTGTTCTCGATGTACTTCGGCGCGAAGAGGCCGCCGTTGTTGAGGCGGCCGACGTCCTTGGCGCGATCGATGATCTTCAAGTGGCCCTTGTCGTCGAAAAAGCCGGCGTCACCGGTGTGCACCCAGCCGTCCGCCGTCTTGGCCTGCGCCGTCGCCTCGGGATTCTTGAAGTACTCGACGAAGACGCCGGGGCTGCGGAACATCACCTCGCCGCTCTCGGCGATCTTGATCTCGACGTCGATGGCCGGCTTGCCCACGGTGTCGGGCTCGATCTCGCCGTCGGGTTGAATGGTGATGAAGACGCTTGCCTCGGTGGAGCCGTAGAGCTGCTTCAGGTTGATGCCGAGCGAGCGGTAGAAGTCGAAGATGTCGGGGCCGATTGCTTCGCCGGCGGTGTAGGCGAGACGGATGCGCGTGAAGCCCAGAGTGTTGATCAACGGACCGTAGACCAGCAGCTTCCCGAGGACGTAGAGCAGGCGGTCCGCGGGCGCGACCGGCTTTCCGTCGAGGATGCGGGTGCCGCAGCGCCGGGCAAGCTGCATGAAGTAGCGGAACATCCGCCGCTTCAGCCAGCCGGCGTCCTCCATGCGGATCATCACCGTGGTCAGGATGGTCTCGAAGATGCGCGGCGGCGCGAAGAAATAGGTCGGCCCCAGCTCGCGCAGGTCCTGCATCACCGTGGCGCTCGACTCCGGACAGGCGACGCAGAAGCCGGCGACGTAGCTCTGGCCGTAGGAGAAGATGTGGTCGCCGACCCAGGCCATGGGCAGGTAAGCGATGGACTCCTCGCGGTCGGTGAGCTTCTCCAGCCTGACCCCGTTGGCGGCGGTCTTGACGACGTTGTCGAAGCTGAGGATCACACCCTTCGGCCTGCCGGTGGTGCCGGAGGTGTAGAGGATCACCGCCGGATCGGCACCGCAGCTCTTTGCGACCTCCGCCGCGTAGAAGTCGGGATGGATCTTGTTGTAGTCGCGGCCCTCGGCCTGGACGGCGTCGAAGTGGTGCAGGAAGGCCTGGGTGTAGTGGCGCAGGCCGCGCGGCTCGTCGTAGACAATCTGCTCCAGCACCGGGCAGCGCGCCTTCACCTCCAGCAGCTTGTCGACCTGTTCCTGGTCCTCCACCACAGCGAAGCGCGCCTCGGCGTGCTCCAGCACGTAGACCATCTCCTCGGCGACCGAGTCCTGGTAGAGCGGCACCGGCACTGCGCCCAGCGCCTGCACGGCCGTCATGGTCCAGTAAAGTCGCGGCCGGTTGTCGCCGACGATGGCCACCTTGTCGCCGCGCTGGACCCCGAGGGCGAACAGGCCTGCGGCGAGGCTGCGCACCTGCTCGGCGACCTGGCCCCAGTTGTGGGTCTGCCAGATACCGAATTCCTTCTCGCGGAAGGCCGGCCGGCCGGGCCGCAGCTTGCGGTGGTGGTCCAGCAGCTTTGGAAAGGTATCGCAGGCCGCCGGCGGCAGCTCGATCTCGCTCATGGACGCGCGCTCCGCCATCTGGACGGACCGCACCCGCTCTGCGCAAAGCTCGCCCCGGCGTCCGGTGCGGGCGCCGCCCCTGCGCACAGCTCAGATGGTTTGACCATCATGCAGCTGGGCCTCCCTCAAGGCTTTCCGGTTTCTCGTTCGTACTTTTGCGGCTTCTGCCGCCCGGAAAGCAGTCGAAAATCTAGGCGTCCTTTGACCGAAAGATCAACTCTCCTGGTAGCGTCCCCCCTCGGGCCGCGGCAGGCCTCGCGCAGTCGAATTTCCCTTTAGCCTTACTTCATCGTCGGGATGGAGAACTCGGCGCCTTCCTTGACGCCCGACGGCCAGCGCGAGGTGACCGTCTTGGTCCGGGTGTAGAAGCGGAAGCCGTCCGGGCCGTGCTGGTTCAGGTCGCCGAAGCCGGAAGCCTTCCAGCCGCCGAAGGTGTAATAGGCCAGCGGCACCGGGATCGGCACATTGACGCCGACCATGCCGACATTGACGCGGTCGCAGAAATCGCGCGCCGCATCGCCGTCGCGGGTGAAGATGGCGGTACCGTTGCCATAGGGATTCTTCATCGTCAGATCGAGGGCGTCGCTGTAGGCCTTGGCGCGCACCACCGAGAGCACCGGTCCGAATATCTCCTGCTTGTAGATGTCCATCTCGGGGGTCACCCGGTCGAACAGGCAACCGCCGACGAAGAAGCCGTTCTCGTAGCCCTGCATGGTGAAGCCGCGGCCGTCGACCGCCAGCTCGGCACCCTGGGCCACGCCGCTGTCGACCAGGCCCACCACGCGGTCGCGCGCCGCCGCGGTTACCAGCGGGCCCATGTCGACGTCGTCGCCGGCGGTATAGGGGCCGATCTTCAAACCTTCGACTCGCGGCATCAGGCGCTCGACCAGTTTGTCGGCTGTCTTCTCGCCGACCGGCACGGCCACCGAGATCGCCATGCAGCGCTCGCCCGCCGCGCCGTAGCCGGCACCGATGAGGGCATCGACCGCCTGATCCATGTCGGCATCGGGCATGATGATCATGTGGTTCTTGGCACCGCCGAAGCACTGCACCCGCTTGCCGGCCGCGCAGCCGCGCGTGTAGACGTACTCGGCGATCGGCGTCGAGCCGACGAAGCCGACGGCCTGGATGTCCGGATGGTCGAGGATGCCGTCAACCGCCTCCTTGTCGCCGTTGACCACGTTGAGGATGCCGGCCGGCAGGCCAGCCTCCATCATCAGCTCGGCCAGCATCAGCGGCACCGAAGGATCGCGCTCCGAAGGCTTCAGGATGAAGGCGTTGCCGGCGGCGATGGCCGGGCAGAACTTCCACATCGGGATCATCGCCGGGAAGTTGAACGGCGTGATGCCGGCCACCACGCCGAGCGGCTGGCGCAGCGAGTAGATGTCGATGCCGGGGCCGGCGTTGCCGGTGTATTCGCCCTTCAGCATTTGCGGTGCGGCGAAGCAGAACTCGGCCACTTCGAGGCCGCGGATGACGTCGCCCTTGGCGTCCGGCAGGGTCTTGCCGTGCTCGCGCGACAGCGCCTCAGCCAGCTTGTCCATGTCGCGGTGCAGCAGCTCGACGAACTTCATCAGCACGCGGGCGCGGCGCTGCGGGTTCACCGCGGCCCAGGCCGGCTGCGCCTGCTTGGCATTGGCGACGGCGGCATCGAGTTCTGCGGCGCTGGCCAGCGGCACCAGCTTCTCGGCCTCACCGGTCGCCGGATTGAAGACCTCGGCGGTGCGCCCGCTCGTCCCTTTGACGTGCTGGCCACCGATGAAGTGCGTGAGTTGCTTCACCTTCTCGCGTCCTCCCAGACTCATTTTGCCGTCGGGCGATACCGGCCCCGCCACTCTTGTGAGTGCTGACACTCTATTGAGTGTTGTGCGTAGTACATTCTTCTATGCGCCTAAACCGCCATTTTGTCATTTTCATTTTGCATTTCTGCATAGACACGGCGAGCATGGCTGCAAGAACGCAAGACTATCAGAAATCCTCATCATGCGCTGGGACGATTTGAAGTTCTTCCTCGCCGTGGCGCGCACCGGGCAGCTGACCATTGCGGCCAAGGGCCTGAAGGTCGACAACGCCACCGTGGCCCGCCGCATCCGGGCCCTGGAGGCGGCGCTCGACGCGCGCCTCTTCGACCGCAATCCCAAGGGCTACAGCCTGACCGAGGTGGGCCAGCGCCTGCTGCCTTCGGCGGAAGCGATGGAAACCACCACGCTGCAGGCCCAGGCCCAGCTGCAGGGCCGCGACGAGTCCCTGGAGGGCGTGGTACGGCTGGGTGCGCCCGACGGCTTCGGCAGCTTCTTCCTTGCCCCGCGCATCCACAAGCTGGCGCAGAGGCACCCGAAGCTTGAGCTCCAGCTGGTTGCCATGCCGCGGGTGTTCAGCCTGTCCAAGCGCGAGGCCGACCTGACCGTCGCCGTGACCCGGCCGAAGTCCGGGCGCCTGCTCGCCGCCAAGCTCACCGACTATCACCTCAGGCTCTACGCCGCGCCGGACTACCTGAAGGAGAACCCACCGATCCGCGATCTCGACGACCTCGGCGACCACGTCATGATCGGCTACATCCCCGATCTCATCTTCGATCCTAAGCTCGACTACATGCCGATTCTCGGCCGCAAGGTGGTGCCGCAGATCTCCAGCAGCAACCTGATCGCCCAGCTGAACGCCACCCTGGCCGGCGCCGGCGTCTGCATCCTGCCGGACTTTCTGGCCGGCGAGCACAGCGGGCTGCAGCCGGTGTTGCGCAAGACCTTCTCGCTGACCCGCACCTTCTGGATCGTCGCCCACGAGGACACTGCCGCCCTGCGCCGCATCCGCGAGACCATCGACTTCGTGAAGGAAGAGGTGCGCGCCAACAAGGACATCTTCTAATCCTCCCGTGAGCGAGCTTTCCCGAGACAATTTCTTCGTTGAGGCCGCCGGCCTGCGCCTCGCCGCCCGGCGCCTCGGGACGATCGGCCGCGACGCGCCGACCTTGGTGTTCCTGCACGAGGCGCTCGGCTCGATCGGCCAGTGGAAGGGCATTCCCGAGGAGCTGGCGGCGCGCTGCAGCCTGCCGGCCCTGGTCTACGAGCGCCAGGGCCACGGCCGCTCCACGCCGCTCGCCCTGCCGCGCGCCGACGACTATCTGCGCCACGAGGCCGAGACGGTGCTGCCGGCGGTGCTGGCCGCCTGCAGCATCGAGCGCCCGGTGCTGTTCGGCCACAGCGACGGCGCCACCATCGCCCTGAACTACGCCGCCGCCTTTGCCGACCGCCCGGCCGCCTGCGTCGCGCTGGCGCCCCACGTCATGGTGGAGGAGAAGACCCTGGCCGGCATCCGCACCGCCGAGGCGGACTCCGGCGCCGCCGAGACCCGCCGCCGCCTCGCGCGCTACCACGGCGATAACACCGGGACGCTCTGGCGCGCCTGGACTGAAACCTGGCTGCGGCCCGGCTTCGCCGGCTGCGAACTGCGCGCGATGCTGCCGCAGATCACCTGCCCCAGCCTGGCGGTCCAGGGCGAAGACGACGCCTACGGCAGCGCCATGCAGGTGAGCCTCATCGCCGAGAGGGCCGGCGGGCCGGTGGAGACCCTGCTGCTGCCCGGCTGCGGCCACCAGCCCCACCTGGAGCGGCGCGCAGCGGTGGTCGCAGCGGCGGCGGACTTCCTCGCCCGCCGGCTCGGAACGCCCGCGCCCGCCCACCCGTGGACGCGATAGGCAGAGAAGCAGGGATTCAACCGCCTTCCCAGGGGGCAGATCCCAATGGACAACGCGGTAGCGAAGAGTATTTTATCGGCCATATTCCCAAATGTGAGCTCCCGCGAGACGGTCGCAACCGGTCGCGGGGCACGCCGACCAGCCGACCCGGCGACTGCGGTCTTCCGTAGTGCCGGGCATAAGGTTGTCAGGCGCGGCCCAACGCAACCGAAGGAGAGATGCTCATGCCATCCAAAGATACCCTGAAAACCCGCCGCGACCTCTCGGTCGGCGGCAAGACATACAGCTACTACAGCCTGGAGGCCGCCGCGGCGGAGATCGGCGACGTCTCGCGCCTGCCCTATTCCCTGAAAGTGCTGCTGGAGAACCTGCTGCGCTTCGAGGACGGCAGCAGCGTGACCGTGGATGACGTCCGCGCCATCGGCCAGTGGCTGAAGGACAAGCGCTCCGATCGCGAGATCGCCTATCGCCCGGCCCGGGTGCTGCTGCAGGACTTCACCGGTGTGCCCGCCGTGGTCGACCTCGCCGCGATGCGCGAGGCGCTGTCGAAGCTCGGCGGCGACCCCAAGAAGATCAATCCGCTGTCGCCGGTCGACCTGGTCATCGACCACTCGGTGATGGTCGACAACTACGGCACCGGCGACGCCTTCAGGAAGAACGTGGAAATGGAATTCGAGCGCAACGGCGAGCGCTACGCCTTCCTGCGCTGGGGCCAGAGCGCCTTCGACAACTTCCGTGTCGTACCGCCGGGCACCGGCATCTGCCACCAGGTGAACCTGGAATACCTCTCCCAGGTCGTGTGGACCAAGGACGAGGACGGCAAGACCATTGCCTATCCCGACACCCTGGTCGGCACCGACAGCCACACCACCATGGTCAACGGCCTCTCCGTGCTCGGCTGGGGCGTCGGCGGCATCGAGGCGGAGGCCGCCATGCTCGGCCAGCCGGTCTCCATGCTGATCCCGGAGGTCATCGGCTTCAGGCTGACCGGCCGCATGAAGGAAGGCACCACCGCCACCGACCTGGTGCTGACCGTGGTGCAGATGCTGCGCGCCAAGGGCGTCGTCGGCAAGTTCGTCGAGTTCTACGGCGACGGCCTCGACCACCTGACGCTGGCCGACCAGGCCACCATCGGCAATATGGCGCCGGAGTACGGCGCCACCTGCGGCATCTTCCCGATCGACGAGGAGACCATCCGCTACCTCACCTTCACCAGCCGCGATCCCGAGCGTGTCGCCCTGGTCGAGGCCTATGCCAAGGCGCAGGGCATGTGGCGCGATTCCAACACGCCGGACCCGGTCTTCACCGACACACTGGAACTCGACCTCGCCAGCGTGGAGCCGAGCCTGGCCGGACCGAAGCGCCCGCAGGACCGCGTGCCGCTCTCCGGCGTCGCCGCCTCGGCGGAGAAGGCGCTGACCGACATGGGCAGCGGCACCTCGACCCCGGCTGCCGGGTGCGACTACAGCGTCGACCCGGCCGACGTGGTGATCGCCGCGATCACCTCCTGCACCAACACCTCCAACCCCTCGGTGCTGGTCGCCGCCGGCCTGCTGGCCAAGAAGGCGAACGAGAAGGGCCTCACCCGCAAGCCCTGGGTGAAGACTTCGCTGGCACCGGGCAGCCAGGTGGTGACCGACTATCTGGTGGCCGCCGGCCTGCAGACCCACCTCGATGCCCTCGGCTTCGAGCTGGTCGGCTACGGCTGCACGACCTGCATCGGCAACTCCGGCCCGCTCGACCAGCCGATCCAGG
The DNA here is from genome assembly GCA_964472095.1 of uncultured Pelagibius sp. GTDB lineage: Bacteria > Pseudomonadota > Alphaproteobacteria > Kiloniellales > Kiloniellaceae > Pelagibius. Next base: position 56,053 of record CAYYIV010000009.1, on the reverse strand, counting down.
AAGCCATCGAGAAGGGCAACATCTCGGTCGCCGCGGTGCTCTCCGGCAACCGCAACTTCGAGGGCCGGGTGCACCCGATGGTGAAGCTGAACTACCTGGCCTCGCCGCCGCTGGTGGTCGCCTACGCCATCGCCGGCTCGCTGAAGGTCGACCTCTACAAGGATCCGCTGGGCATCGGCAGCGACGGCGAGCCGGTCTACCTGAAGGACGTCTGGCCGAGCAACCAGGAGATCGCGCAGGTCATCGCCGATGTGCTGACTCCGGCGATGTTCAAGGCGCGCTACTCCAACGTCTTCGAAGGCCCGGAAGAGTGGCGCGAGATCGATACCGGATCCGGTATGACCTATGTGTGGAACCCCTCCTCCACTTACGTGCAGTACCCGCCCTTCTTCACCGAGATGCAGGCCGAGCCTGAGGCCATCGGCGACGTCCTCGGCGCGCGGCCGCTGGCGATGCTGGGCGACTCCATCACCACCGACCACATCTCGCCGGCCGGCTCGATCAAGAAGGAGAGCCCGGCGGGCGACTACCTGCTGGAGCACCAGGTGCGGCCGCTGGACTTCAACTCCTACGGCTCGCGCCGCGGCAACCACGAAGTGATGATGCGCGGCACCTTCGCCAACATCCGCATCAAGAACGAGGTGGTGCCGGGCATCGAGGGCGGCTTCACCAAGCACCTGCCCGACGGCAAGGTGATGCCGATGTACGACGCCGCCATGCAGTACGCCGCCGAAGGCGTGCCGCTGGTGGTCATCGGCGGCAAGGAGTACGGCTCCGGCTCGTCGCGCGACTGGGCCGCCAAGGGCACCCGCCTGCTCGGCATCAAGGCGGTGATCGTCGAGAGCTTCGAGCGCATCCACCGCTCCAACCTGGTGGGCATGGGCGTGCTGCCGCTGCAGTTCATGGCGGGCACCGACCGCCATTCTCTGAAGCTGACCGGCGAGGAGATCTTCGACATCACCGGCGTGGCCGGCGGCATCAAGCCGCGCATGCAGCTGACGCTGACCATCCACCGTCCGGACGGCAAGACCGAGGAGATGCCGGTGCTCTGCCGCATCGATACCGCCGACGAGGTGGAGTACTACCGCAACGGCGGCATCCTGCACTACGTGCTGCGCAATCTGATGAAGGCGGCCTGACCGCCATCATCAGGCAGACCGCGACAAGGGCCTCCTGCTTCCGGCAGGGGGCCCTTTTTCGTTGCACAGCAGGCGAGCGGAGACGCTCACGGCGATCTTGGTGAAAGCCTGCGACAGAGACTAGACTCGCTGAACTCTTGTCGCCGGTATCGCAACCTGCGAGATGCCGGTCCAGTGAGGGAGGTGGGGTTGCATCTGAGAGATTTGCCGGACGCCTTTAAGCCTCTTCTGACGCTGCTCGGGTTCTTCACGGTCTGCGCCCTTGCTACGGGCGCGATCTATCAGCTGACCGCTCACGACCAGATCCGCGTGCTGCTGTTCGCCTTGTTCGTTCTCGCCCTCAGCCTGCTCTTTCCCCGTGTCCTTCGGCCCTTGGAAGGGCGCTACGTGGACCTTGTCTACTATGCCGCGGCCATTGCCGCCGCCTACGTCTACTTCGTGTCGCAGGAAGCGAGGCAGCAGATGATTCGCCTGGAACGAGAAGGCGCCGACCTGGAAGCGGCGCTCGAGCGCCAGGAGCGGGAGTCCGACGCCTTGGCGACGAGCATCGCAGCCGCGGTGAGCGACCTCGCCACTGTCGAAGCGGCGATCTCCGAATACCGCAGCTTTCTGGCCTCCGAAGCCGTGCAGGCGCTCTATGCCGAGGAGACCAGAGTAGCCGCTGCGCTTCTCGATCGTTCACTGGTCGCCATCATCCAGGACGACTTGCGCGGCGCCGTCGATGCTTGCGGCGAGGACATGCCGATGGCCCAAAACGCGATCGCCCAGATCCAGGCCCGGCGAGTCATGCGGCAACTGAACGACGCCGAGTCGCCGCGTGGTGTCACCTTGGACATCGAGCTTGCGGAACTGCAGTCCTTTGTAGACCTGATCGCGCGCTGCGATCGCATCAGCGCCCGCATGCGGAGCCTCGACTCGCTCGGTCCGAGCTATGAGAAGGTGCAGGCGATCTGGGACTTTTACACTGATCCGGACTTCCGGGCCTCTCGGGTCCGGCGCGACCTGCTGCCCACGAGTATCGACCTCGGGGACGGGCAACGCACTCTGCCGGAGGTTCTGGAAGACGTTCTGCGCCTCCGCAAGAGCGAAGCCGGGCTCGCCCGACAGCAGGACCGCAGGGCGTCACTAACCATCACGATTGATGACCAGCGAAATCAGAGAGAAGCAGCGATCACGGCCAGCGGTGAGGCGCATGAAAGGCTCGCCACCAACAAGGACAGCATCGCGACGCTCGGCGGACACACCTTGCGCGGCTGGGCCCTCACGGCAAGCGAATGGCTTATCTTCACCTGGCCGTTCTTTCTGATCAGCCTGCTCGGGGCGAAGATCGCCCGCGTCGACTACCTTTCCCGGGCTCTCGCCCGGCCTGCTAGACCTCCGGCTCCATCGCGGCGTCGAAGCGGGCGATGACACCCTGCGACAGCCGGAACACGGCATCCTGCGGCTCAGTCAAGGCCATGACTTCCGCCGGCCCCGCCCGACCATAGAGGCCACGCAGAATGCGCCCGGCAAGGCCGTGGCTGATCACGATGAGCCGCTCCCCCGCCGGCTGTTCGGCCAGCCAGCCGGCGAGGCGCGCCGCCACCAGCGCATAGCTCTCCCCTCCGGGCACCTGGTAGGCCCACTTGTCGGCCTCGCGCGCCTGCCAGATGTCGGGAAACCTGCCCGGCAGGTCGGCTTCCAGTTCGCCCTCCCAGATCCCGAAGCCGTGCTCCATGAGGCGCGGCTCCTCGGCGATGCCGGCCGGGTCGCAGCCGAGCGCTTCGGCCACCCGCAGGGCGGTCTGGCGGGCGCGGCCGAGCGGGCTCGAGACCATCCGGAAGTCGCCCGGGCCGCCGAGCAGCGCACGCAGGGTGGCGCCCATGGCCGTGGCCTGGGCGAGGCCCCGCGCCGTCAGCGGCGAATCGAGGTGGCCCTGCAGGCGCCGCTGCCGGTTCCACTCGGTCTCGCCATGCCGCAAAAGATAGATCACCGTCAAGAATGCCCCCGAATCGCCAAAGCTCAGCTGCAATTAGCAATATAACGATCTTGCGGCACAAAATCTTGAGGCGGCTCGCCGCTTTCCGCTAGGATCGCCGCTCCTCCACCCCACCGCCGCCGTCGGCCCGCAACGACCGGCCGCGCCTTGACAAAGCTCCGATGTCCCTGCTGACGGTCACCCACACCACGGTCTATCGCTACAGGCAGCCCGTGCGCTTCGGCGACCATCGCCTGATGTTCCGGCCGCGCGACAGCCATGACTTGCGGCTCATCGACGCCTCGCTGACCATCTCGCCACCGGCCGAGGTGCGCTGGCTGCACGACGTCTTCTCCAATTCCATCGCCATCGCCGCCTTCCACGACGCCGCCGAGGAACTGCGCTTCAAGAGCCACATCATGCTAGACCATTTCGGGCTCGACGACCCGGACTTCGCCATCGAGCCCTACGCGCAGACCTACCCCTTCAGCTACCCGGCCGACGAGATTCCGGACCTCGGCCGCTCGGTGGAGCGCGACTACCCGGATCCCGACCGCAAGATCGATGCCTGGGTGAAGGGCTTCCTCGACGGTGGCGGCCAAGTGCGCACCCAGGACCTGCTGGTGAACATCACCCGCGCGATCCACGAGCAGTTCTCCTACACCAAGCGCCACACCCTGGGCACCCAGACGCCGGTCGAAACGCTGGAGGTCGCCGGCGGCACCTGCCGCGACCTGGCGGCCTTCATGATGGGCGCCGCGCGGGCGCTCGGGCTCGCCGCGCGCTTCGTCTCCGGCTATCTCTACGACCCGGCGCTGGACGCGACCCTCGGCGGTGTCGGCGAAGACGGCAGCGACGTCCGCGGCGCCGGCGATACCCACGCCTGGGTGCAGATCTACCTGCCCGGCGCCGGCTGGGTGGAGTTCGATCCCACCAACGGCATGGTCGGCGGCGCCAACCTGATCCGCGTCGCCGTGGCGCGTGAGCCCTTCCAGGCGGTTCCCCTGCAGGGGACCTTCTTCGGTGGCGCCGACGACTTCCTCGATATGGAGGTCGAGGTGCGCGTGACGCGCGGCTGATTCACCTTGCGAGCGATCACTCGGCCGTTACCAAAGCGTCACCCGAACGTGACTGGCGCGTGAGGCGGGATGTCCGTAGTTTTGCCCGGTATGAACCCCAAGACTTCCATCCTCAGCGCCTTGGGCGCCACGGCCCTGGTCGCGGGGCTGGCCTTCTGGGCCGCCGGGTCGATGCCCGAAAGCCGGGCCTCGGCAAAGGGCGAAAGCAGCGCACCGCTGCAACTGGCCGTCGAGCCCGGCAGCAACCGCCTGGTGGTGGTCGAGCTGTTCACCTCGCAGGGTTGCAGCTCATGCCCGCCTGCCGACGCGCTGCTCGACGAACTGGCCAAGCAGTCCGGCGTGCTGGCGTTGTCGTTCCACGTCGACTACTGGGACTACATCGGCTGGAAGGACCCCTTCGCGTCCGCACAGCATACCGAGCGCCAGCGCGACTACGCCGCCAAGCTCGGCCTGCGCTATGTCTACACGCCGCAGATCGTGGTCGACGGCCGCCACGACGCGGTCGGCAGCAACCGCCGCGAGGTGACCCGCGCGATCCAGCAGGCCACCGAGACGGCTCCGGTGGTGGTGGTGACCCTCGACGCCGCCGAAGGCGGCCGGGCGCTGCTGTCGGCGGGCCAGCCGCCCTCGGGCGAGGCCACGGTCTGGCTGATCACCTTCGACGACGGGCACGATACCCCGGTGGCGCGCGGCGAGAACCGCGGCCGCGACCTGCACAACACCAACGTGGTGCGGGAGTTGCACGCGCTGGGCACGTGGAGCGGCAAGGCCAAGACCTTCCCGCTCGACTTCCAGTCAGCACGCGCCAAGGGGCGCGGCGGCTGTGCCGTCATCGTGCAACAGGGCCGCGGCGGCCCGGTGCTCGGCGCCGCGCTCTTCGATCTCGACGGTCCCTCGGGATAGCTGAAGCGGACTAGCAGCCCGCCAGCAGGCCTCTTTCCACCAAGGCCGAGAGTCGCCGCGAGAAGGCCGTGGCGTCGGGCAGCGGCTCGCCCTCGATGATGCGTGCCTGATCGAGCAGCAGCCATGCGGCATCCTCCACCAGGCCGCTGGCGCCGTCCTTGCCGGCTCCCTCTTGACCCACGCGAGCGGCCAGGGCCCTCACCAGGGCGTGATCGGGATTGACCTCCAGGATGCGCTGGCTGGTGCGATCGAGCTGGCGCTGCTGCTTCAAGAGACGCTCCAGGTGCATGTCGAGGTCGCCCTCGTCGGCCACCAGGCAGACGGGACTGGCGGTCAGGCGCGCCGAGACGCGCACGTCCTTCACCTGATCCTTCAAAGTCAGCTTCACGAAGGCGATGAGGGCATCGAGCCCGGGCGCCTCCTCCGCCTCCTTCTTTTCCGCCTCGGCTTCGGCCTTCGCGTCCTTGCCGCCGATCGCGTCGAGATCGACGCCGCCGCGGGTGACCGACTTGAAGGGCTTGCCCTGGTAGTCGGTTACGGCGGAGAGCCAGAAGTCGTCGACCGGATCGCTCAGCAGCAGCACCTCGACGCCCTTGGCGGCGAAGCCTTCCAGCTGCGGGCTCCTGGCCAGAGCGCGCGGATCGTCGCCGCTGATGGTGTAGATCGCCGCCTGGCCCGGCTGCATCGATGCCACGTAGTCCGCGAGGCTGACCAGGCCCTCGCGGGTGGTCGAGCAGAAGCGTGCCAGCTCCAGCAGGGTCTCGCGCTGCTGGCCGTCCTCGTAGAGGCCTTCCTTCAGCACCGGGCCGAAGGTTTCCCAGAACTTCGCGTAGTCCTCCGGCGCCGCCGTCGCCTTCTGCTTCAGCTCGCCGAGTACTTTCTTGCAGATGGCCGTGCGAATCTTGGCGAGGCGCGGATTGTTCTGCAGCAGCTCGCGGCTGACGTTCAGCGGCAGGTCTTCGGTATCGACGATGCCGCGCAGGAAGCGCAGATAGGGCGGCAGCAGCTCGTCACAGTCCTCGGTGATGAAGACGCGCTTTACATAGAGCCTTACGCCCGGCTTGCGGTCGGGATGGAAGAGGTCGAAGGGCTTCTGCGAGGGCACGAAGAGGAGGCAGGTGTACTCCATCACCCCCTCGGCCTTGTAGTGCAGGCGCAGCCAGGGATCGTCGAAGGCGTGGCCGACGTGGTGATAGAACTCCCTGTATTGCTCCTCGGTGATCTCGCTCTTGGGTCGGGTCCACAGCGCCGAGGCTGCGTTCAGGGTATCGTCCGGTTCATCTTCCTTCTTAGATTCCAGCACCACCGGCACGGCGATGTGGTCGGAGTAGGTGGTGACGATCTGGCGGATGCGCAGGGGATCGAGGTATTCCTCCTCGCCATCGCGCAGGTGCAGCACGATGCGCGTGCCGCGCGGTGGCGCCTCTGCATTCTCGGCGATGGTGAAGGCGCCTCGACCATCGGAGGCCCAGAGCCAGCCCTCCGCCTCGCCGGCGCGCCGGGTACTGACCTCGACCCGCTTGGCGACCATGAAGGCGGAATAGAAACCGACGCCGAACTGACCGATGAGGTTGGCACCTTCCTGCTTGTTCTCCAGCTGCTGCACGAAGGCGGCGGTGCCTGAGCGCGCGATGGTCCCGAGGTTCTCGATCAACTCTTCGCGGTTCATGCCGATGCCGTTGTCGGTCACGGTGAGAGTCTTGGCGGCCGGATCGGTCTTCAAGCGGATGCGGAAGGCACTGTCGTCGCCGAGCAGATCGGATTGGGTGAGGGCGGCGTGGCGCAGGCGGTCGCAGGCATCGGCGGCGTTGGAGATCAGCTCGCGCAGGAAGATCTCTTTTTCCGAATAGAGCGAGTGGGCAACGATATCCAGCAGCCGGCTGACCTCGGCCTGGAAATTCATCTGTTCTTCCGACATGGTCTCTCCATCCGCCTCTTGCGGTCGATATCGGGTCATCGGCGCGTGGGTGACGCGGGGTCCGGGAGAAACCGCCCCCTAGCGCCGCCGCGTGACATATGTGCGCATTCCATGTTCACTGCAAGCCTTCTCGGCCGGCGATCTGCCGCCGGCGTGGCCGCATAAAGGGGGGGCCGCCGTGGCACGCAATGATCGCAACCAAGTCCCGGGCGACCCGCGCGCGGCCGAACGCCGCGAGCTGCTGCGCCACATTGAGGGAGAGGTCGCCGAGACCGCCCACTGGCTGGGCAAGGACCGGCTCGACCCCAAGGTGATGGCAGCGCTCGACCGGGTGCCGCGGCACGCCTTCGTGCCGCGCATGGAGGAGGCCTTCGCCTATCGCAATGAGCCGTTGCCCATCGGCCTCGGCCAGACCATCTCGCAGCCCTTCATCGTCGCCGTGATGACCGACCAGGCGGCGGTCGGCCGGGGCAGCCGCGTGCTGGAGGTCGGCACCGGCTCCGGCTACCAGGCCGCCGTGCTGGCGGAGATGGGCGCCGAGGTGTGGTCCATCGAGGCACTGCCCGAGCTGGCCGAGGAAGCCGCAGCCCGCCTGAAGACCCTCGGCTACGACCGCGTGCACTGCCGCCGCGGCGACGGCGCCGCCGGCTGGCCGGAGGCGGCGCCCTTCGATGCCATCCTGGTGACCGCCGCGGCGACGGCGATCCCACCCGCGCTGATCGACCAGCTGAAGCGCGGCGGCCGCCTGATCATTCCCCTAGGTCCGCCCGACGGGGTGCTGCGCCACAGCGCCAGCCAGCGCCTGCTGCGCATCGACAAGGGCGCCGACGGCGGCCTGAAGGAGCAGGTCATCCTGCCGGTCGCCTTCGTGCCGCTGATCACCCCGCCGGACGACGCGGACTAAGCTCCAAAAAAGCGTCACGAAATCGTCTCGCCGGGCCGCAAGGGAGGCCTTGCAATGGGGCGGTAAAGTCCCGATTCTCTAAGGGACATGTCGCTCTTCGCGCAAAGCCGGGTGACGGCCGTCCTTGGCCCGACAAATACCGGCAAGACCTACCTGGCCATTGACCGCATGCTCGGTCATTCGAGCGGCATGATCGGCTTTCCGCTGCGCCTGCTGGCGCGCGAGAACTACGATCGCATCGTCAGGATCAAAGGCGCCGGCCAAGTCGCCCTGGTGACCGGTGAGGAAAAAATTCTGCCGCCGGGCGCGCGCTACTTCTGCTGCACGGTGGAGTCCATGCCGGTCGACCGGCCGGTCTCCTTCCTCGCGGTCGACGAGATACAACTCTGCGCCGACCCGGAGCGCGGTCACGTCTTCACCGACCGCCTGCTGCACGCCCGCGGCCTCGCCGAGACCATGTTCCTAGGCGCTGAGACCATCCGCCCGGTGCTGCAAAAGCTGGTGCCGGAGGCCGAGTTCGTCAGCCGGCCGCGCTTCTCCACCCTCACCTACACCGGCCCGCAGAAGCTGACCCGCCTGCCGCCGCGCTCCGCCGTGGTCGCCTTCTCCGCCGCCGAGGTCTACGCCACTGCCGAGCTGATTCGCCGCCAGCGCGGCGGCACCGCCGTGGTGCTGGGCGCCCTCAGTCCGCGCACCCGCAATGCCCAGGTCGCCCTCTTCGAGGCTGGCGAGGTCGACTACCTGGTCGCCACCGATGCCATCGGCATGGGCCTCAACCTCGACCTCGACCACGTCGCCTTTGCCAAGCTGCACAAGTTCGACGGCCGCGGCCGGCGCCAGCTGTCGGCCCAGGAGATCGGCCAGATCGCCGGGCGCGCTGGGCGCCACATGAGCGATGGCACCTTCGGCACCACCGGCGAGGTCAGCGGCCTCAGCGAGGAGCTGGTCGACGCGGTGGAGGACCATCGCTTCGATCCCGTCGCCTTCGTGCACTGGCGCAACGTCGACCTGGATTTCCGCGACCCGGCGCTGCTGCTGAAGAGCCTGGACGCCCGTCCGTCGCGGCCGGAACTGCTGCTGGTGCGCAACGCCGAAGACCAGCTGGCGCTGGCCACCCTGGCGCGCGACCCGGAGATCGCCCAGCTCGCCACCTCGGCCGATTCGGTGGCGCTGCTGTGGGAGGTCTGCCAGGTCCCGGACTTCCGCAAGATCCTCTCCGACCATCACGCCCAGCTGCTGTCGCAGCTCTACCTGCGCCTGATGCACAACCACCTGCGGCTTCCGGAGGACTGGGTCGGCGGCCAGCTCGAACGCCTCGACCGCATCGACGGCGACATCGACCACCTGATCCAACGCATCGCGCACATCCGCACCTGGACCTACATCACCCACCGCGGCGACTGGCTGGCGGACAACGCCCACTGGCAGGGCCGCGCGCGCGCCATCGAGGACGCGCTCTCCGACGCCCTGCACGAGCGCCTGACCCAGCGCTTCGTCGACCGCCGCTCGGCGGTGCTGGTGCGGCGCCTGCGCGGTGAGGGCGCGCTGCTTGGCGCGGTTCGCAAGAACGGCGAGGTGCTGGTCGAAGGCGAGTTCGTCGGCCGCCTCGAGGGCTTCGAGTTCCGCCCCGACGAGGCGGTCAGCGGCGAGGACGCACGCCAGCTGCTGACTGCCGCGCGGCGCGCGCTGACCGGCGAGATGCCGCGCCGCGTGAAACGCCTGGAGCAGGACAATGATGGCGCCTTCACCCTGGTCGAAGACCGTATCGCCTGGCGCGGCACGCCCTTTGCGCGGCTGGCCGCCGGCGACACCGTGCTGACCCCGCGCATCGAGGTACTGCACAGCGATTTTCTAGACGGTCCCGCGCGCGAGCGCCTGCGCAAGCGCGCCGCCGTCTGGCTGACCCGCCATATCCGCGCCCAACTGAAGCCGCTCATCAAAGCGCAGGATGCCGAGCTCTCGCCGCCGGGCCGCGGGCTGCTGTTCCAGCTGGTCGAGGCCCTTGGCACCCTGCCGCGGCAGCCCCTGTCGGGGCAGCTGAAGGCGCTCACCAAGGCCGACCGCAAGACCCTGGCCGAACTCGGCGTGCGTCTCGGCGCCGTCAGCCTCTTCATGCCGAAGCTGCAGCACCCGCGCATGCTGGGCCTGCGCGCAAGGCTCTGGGCGGTGCGCCGCGGCTGCCCGCTGCCGGCATTGCCGCAAGCCGGCGCCAAGAGCTTCGACCTTACCGGCCAGGTCGACCCAGCCGCAGTGGACGACTTTTGCCACGCCATCGGCTATCGCCGCATCACCCGCCAGGACCGCACCGCCTTCGCCCTGCGCGCCGACGTGATGGAGCGCCTGTCGCGCGAGGTCTACAAGCTGGCCGCGGCCAAGTCGGCTGCCGACACCGCCAATACGCCCGACAAGGTGCACCCAGAAGCCGCGACGAAACCGCAGCAGGCCAGTGCTTTTACCGCCACGCCGGCGCTCTGCGCGCTGGCCGATTGCGGCGCGGGCGACCTCGAGGCCGTGCTCTTCGTCCTCGGCTACCGCCGCGACGGCAGCGTCGACGGGCAGGCGCGCTTCCTGCGCAAGGGCCCGCGCCGCAAGTCCCAGGTCCACAAGGCGGCGGCGCCGAAAGCCCCGGATGATACCGTGACGGCCCCCGCCCGGCAGGCGCGCAGAAGGAAGCCGCGCGGCAAGCCCGAGGCTCCCGATCCGGCGCAGGCCGCGCGCGAGGCACGCCAGGAGGCGGCCCGCCTGCGCGAGGAAAAGCGCATGGCGGACTCGCCCTTCGCGATCCTGCGCCAACTCGCGCTCGGCGGCGAATGAAGGAAGCCGGCGGCCCTCCCGAAACCCCAGGCGGCCTGCGCGCCGACAAGTGGCTATGGCACGCGCGTTTCTTCAAGAGCCGCAGCCTCGCCACCCAGCTCTGCCAGGCCGGCAAGCTGCGCCTCTCCGGCCTCGGGGTCATCAAGCCGCATCACAAGGTGAAGCCCGGCGACGTGCTGACCTTTCCGCAGGCGCGCCACATCCGCGTCGTGAAGGTGCTGGCGCTGGGTCTCCGCCGCGGCCCGGCCAGCGAGGCGCAGGCGCTCTACGAGGATCTCAAGCCGCAGACGCCGGAAGGCCGCCTGCCCGCCGACACGCCCGATGCCCTGGCCACCGCACGCCGCGAGCCCGGCGCCGGCCGTCCGACCAAGCGCGAGCGCCGCGCCCTCGACCGCCTGCGCGAAGCGGAGTGACCCGCCGCGCTGCGCGCCGGAGCCGCTACCCAAGGATTCCGAGCGGCCGTATGATGGCGCCATGCTCGACAGCGTCACCCTGCTGGTCATCGCCGGTACCTTCCTGCTCGCCGGCCTGGTGAAGGGTGTCGTCGGCTTCGGCCTGCCGACGGTGAGCCTCGCCCTCCTGACCGTTGTCTTCGGCCTGCCGCAGGCCATGGCCCTCATGCTGGTGCCCGCCTTCGTCGCCAACATTTGGCAGGCGCTCGCCGGCGGCGGGGCGCTCGCCGTCCTGCACCGCATCTGGCCCTTCCTGCTGATGGCCGCGGTGACCGTGTGGCTCGGTGCCCTCGCCCTCACGCGGATCGACGTCCATCTGCTCTCCGCCCTGCTCGGCCTGCTGCTGGTGATCTATTCGGTGATCAGCCTTGCCGGGCTGCGGCTGTCCCTGACCGCGCGACAGGCAGTCTGGGCCGGCCCGCTGATCGGCACGGTGAACGGCGTGCTGACCGGCATGACCGGCTCCTTCGTGGTGCCCGGCGTGCTCTTCCTGCAGGCCATCGGCCTGCCGCGCGACCAGCTGATCCAGGCCATGGGGATGCTGTTCTTCGCTTCCACTCTGGCGCTCGGCATCGCCCTCGGCGGCAACGACTTTCTGAGCGTCGAACTCGGCGGCCTCTCCGCCGCCGCACTGGTGCCGGCGCTGCTCGGCATGCTGCTCGGCCAACGCCTGCGCAAGGGCCTGCCGGAAGCACGCTTCCGCCAGGTCTTCTTCGTCGCGCTACTGCTGCTCGGCGCCTACATCGTCGCCGGCTCTTCCGGGATGCTCGGCTTCTAGAGCTTGTCGCGCAGGGCGTAGTACAGCATGCCTGCCACCAGGCTCGGCCAGCGCATCAGCGTGCCGCCGGGAAAGTGCGGCGTCGGCACCTGCGCCAGGATGTCGAAGCGCTCGGCCTGGCCGGCCACCGCCTCGGCAATCACCTTGCCGGCCAGGGTGGTCAGCGCCACGCCCTGGCCCGAGAAGCCCTGGGCGTAGAAGACATCGCCGTCGAGGCACCCGAAGGCCGGCAGGCGGTTCATGGTGATCGCCACCTTGCCGCCCCAGGCATAGTCGATGGCGACCTCGGCAAGTTGCGGGAAAACGCGCAGCATGCAGCGGCGCACGATGCCCGCGATGTCGCGGGGATAGCGCAGGCGGTAGCTCTCTCCGCCGCCGAACAGCAGGCGCCCGTCGGCAGAGAGCCGGTAGTAGTCGATGACGAACTTGCTGTCGGCCACCGCCGCGGCGTTGGCGATGAGGCTGCGCGCGCGCTCCGCGCCCAGCGGTTCGGTGGCAACGATGAAGTTGTTGATCGGCATGATGGTGGAGGCGATGCGCGGCTCCAGCGAGCCGAGGTGCGCGTTGCAGGCCAGCACGAGGTGGTCGGCGCGGACACTTCCCGCGGGCGTGGTGACGACCGGCTTGCCGTCGCGGCGAGTGAGCGCCATGGCCGGCGTCATCTCATGAAGCGCCGCACCCGCCTCGCGCGCTGCTCTGGCGAGACCGAGCACGTAGTTTAGCGGATGCAGGTGGCCGCCATCGGCGTCGAAGAAACCGCCGTGATAGCGATCGCTGGCGACCAGCGCGCGCAGCGCCTCGCGGCTCAGCGGTCGGATGTGCTGATAGCCGTAGTCTTCCTTCAGGAAGCGGGCATGATCCTGCAGCGCTGCGGCGTGGCCGGGCTTGATCCCTGCGTGAATGATGCCTGCTCTGAGGTCGCAGTCGATGGCGTGGTCGATGATGCGCTGCTTCACCAGGCGCTTCGCTTCCTCGCCGAGATCCCACAGGCGGCGTGCCTGCTCGGCACCGAGTAGCTGCGTCATCGCCTCCGGGTCGAGGCGCTGGCCGCCGGAGAGCTGGCCGCCGTTGCGCCCCGAGGCGCCCCAGCCGATGCGATGCGCCTCCAGCAGAACAACCTTGTAGCCGCGCTCCGCCAGGTGCAGGGCCGTGGCGACGCCGGTGTAGCCGCCGCCGACCACGCAGACGTCGCAGCGCCGGTCGCCCTGCAGCGCCGTCGTCGAGAGCAGACCTTTTGCCGTCGCCAGGTAGTAGGAGCGGGGGTAGGGATCGCTGGCTTGCAGAGCGGTCACGGAAGCGGGCCGCCGCGCTTTTCGAACCAGAGGGAGAGGTTGTTGGCAGGCATAGCCGCGACGCGCGGCGCGGCAAGTCCGGCCGCCGCCGCCAGCGCCGCCACGGCCTCCAGGTCGCGGACGCCCCAGGCCGGATGCTGGGCGCGCAGGCTGGCATCGAAAGCCGCGTTGGAGGGCGCGGTGTGGACGCCGTTGCGCTTGAACGGCCCGTAAACGTAGAGGCCGCCGCCGACCCGCAGATAGCGCGCGGCCCCGTCGAAAAGGCCCTGCGCCGCCGCCCAGGGGGCGATGTGGATCATGTTGCAGCAGACCATGGCGTCAAAGGCGGTGTCGGTCGGGGGCGCCAGCGGCCAGTCCGCCGCGGCGGTATCGATGTCGAGAGGCGCCAGCAGGTTGGGGCCGCCGTCGGCGCGGCGATAGGCCTCGATGCTGCGGCGGTGCTGCGGGTCGGGGTCACTCGGCTGCCAGGCCAGCTGAGGGAAGGCGGCGGCGAAGTGCAGGGCATGCTCGCCGGTGCCGCTGGCCAGCTCCAGCACCCTTCCGCGGGAGGGCAGCCAGTCGGCCAGCACGCCGGCGATGGCCGATCGGTTGCGCGCCGTCGCCGGCGCGTGTAGACGGCCGTCGCGGGGCCCGCCCAGGGGTTCCCCCGGCGGGGCGAAGCAGCAGTTGCGCAACCTCATCGCGGACCCTCCATGGTCGGCAAGCTATGCCAGCCGGCAAGCCCGCGGCAAGCGCCAAAGACCGCAATCCGCCTGGGGTTGCACGCCTTCGCAGGGGGTGATAACCAATGCCGTGCTTGAACGACTGAAAGCTTTCCTGACCGGCCCAAACGATGCCGATGGCGGCGGCGCGCAGCGGATCGACGAGGTCCAACTGGCGACCGTTGCCTTGCTGGTGGAAGCGGCCCAGATGGACGCGGAGTTCGGCGCCGAGGAGCGCGCCAAGATCGTCGAGCTGGTCGAGGGCCGCTTCGGACTCAGCGCGACCGAGAGCCGCGCGCTGTTGCAGGCGGCGAGCGAGAAGGTGGAGCAGTCGGTCGAGGTTTTCGGCTTTACCCGCGAGATCAAGAACGCCTTCTCGCCGGAAGAACGGATCGAGATGATGGAGATGCTTTGGGAGGTTGCCTACGCCGACGGCGTGCTGCACAACCTCGAGGCCAGCCTGATGCGCCGCCTTGCCGGCCTGCTGCATGTCAGCGACCGCGACAACGGCCTGGCGCGCAAGCGGGTCGTCGCCCGGCTCGGCCTGGAGGCCTGACTCCGCCCCATTTTACAAAAAGACCGTTTCAGGTCGGCCGCATGAGGAGAGAGAGAAGTCGATGACCTACGTCGTCACCGAAGCCTGCATCAAGTGCAAGTATATGGACTGTGTCGAGGTCTGCCCCGTGGATTGCTTCTACGAGGGCGAGAACATGCTGGTGATTCATCCCGACGAGTGCATCGACTGCGGCGTCTGCGAGCCGGAGTGCCCTCCCGAGGCAATTGTGCCCGACACCGATCCCCAGGCGGAAGCCTGGCTTGAACTCAATCGCGAGTACTCCGACAACCACTGGCCGAACATCACCCGCAAGGGCGAGGCACCGGCCGACGCCGACGAGCACCGAAGCGAGGGCGGCAAATACGAGAAATTCTTCTCCAACAAGCCCGGCAAGGGCGACGGCTGAAGGCCTCGCAGCGCCCTCGGCCTCCGTCGAGACAATATGAAGTAATTCCTGTGATCCAGCCTGTGGATAGCTGCTGGCGCGACCGGGCGATTAACCACCGCGGGCCTTGGTGCGCCTGAGGCTAAGGAATACAACGCCCTTTCGCAGTTGCGGCAGTTGTTTTTCCACAGCCGGTGTGATAAATTAGTTACATGAAAATTTGACCAGCAGCAGCGCGCCGTCGGCATCCCGATGGCGCGGTTGTTTGTTTCGTGTGCCGCTCCTGCCGCGGCCGCAGGGCCGGCCCCAGGAAGCGGCCCACAGAAATCCGCGCTGGGATCGCTCTGCGTCAGATCGTACGCAGGACGGCGCGGCAATAACTTGGTGACCAGGTATCGCGTTGTGCGACGGTCCGGAACAGGCGTTGAGGAATTTTCGGTCGGGAACGGAACTCATTTGGGGAATTCTCGGCTGAACCAGGTGCCGATTGGAGAGAGCGTAGCATGGCAAAGAGCGAATACGGTGAAGGTGATTACGTGGTCTATCCGACCCACGGTGTCGGCAGGGTCCTCGGCGTCGAGGCGCAGCAAGTGGGCGACATCACCCTGGATCTGATCGTCATCAAGTTTGAAAAGGACCGCATGACCCTGCGCGTGCCGGTCGAGAAGGCGGCCAACTCCGGCCTGCGCAAGCTGTCCAGCCGCAAGATGATGGACACGGCCCTGACCACCCTGAAGGGCCGCAGCCGCGCCAAGCGGACGATGTGGAGCCGCCGCGCCCAGGAATACGAAGCGAAGATCAATTCAGGCGACCCGGTGTCGATCGCCGAGGTGGTGCGCGACCTGCACCGCAGCGCCGACCAGCCGGATCAGTCTTACAGCGAGCGCCAGATGTACCAGGCCGCGCTGGACCGCCTCGCCCGCGAGCTGGCAGCGGTCGAGAAGATCGACGAGACCGCGGCCGCCCAGAAGCTGGAAAAGCTGCTCGCCGCCTGATCCTCGGCAAGACCTCCCGCGGTGCCCGGCCGGCCGTAGGGCCCGCGGGCCCCGCCGGGAAGGCCATCCCCATTCCCATCGCAGCGGCGCAGTTTCCGCCCGACAAAGCCGGTCGAGTGTGAGAGTCTGTGGCCCGCGACTCCACCGTTGAAGGAAACTGCGCCGAGATCATGGGGGATCCGCAGAAGTTCACGATTCTGCGCGCCGCCCGACGAGTCTGGGCGGTTTCGTCCATTCACGGCGAGATCGACGCGCTGAACCGCCTGCATCGGGCGATGACTGCCCGCCTGCAGCCTGGCGACCGCCTGGTCTACCTTGGCAACCTGATCGGCCGCGGCGCGGCGGTCACCGCCACCGTCGACAGCCTGCTGCGTTTCCGCAGCCTGTTCCTGGCGCGGCCCGACGCCTTCGTCTGCGACGTGGTCCACCTGCGCGGCAGCCAGGAGGAAATGTGGCAGAAGCTGCTGCAGCTGCAGTTCGCCACCGACCCCAAGGTCGTGCTGCAGTGGATGCTGGACCAGGGCCTTGCCGCCAGCCTGGAGTCCTACGGCATTGCGCCCGCCGAGGGCTTGCGCGAAGCGGCTGCCGGCCCGCGCCAGCTGACCCGCTGGACCGGCGCCCTGCGCGAGCGCATCCAGGCCCATGCCGGCCACTGGCAGCTGCTCGGCAGCTTGCGCCGCGCCGCCTGTACGGAGCGACACGACGGCTCGGCCGGCGGCCCCGGCCCCGACAACCAGGGCTGGGGCCTGCTGTTCGTCAACGCCGGCCTCGATCCCGAGCGGCCGCTGGAAGCCCAGAAGGACAGTTTCTGGTGGGGCAGCAGCGGTTTCGCCGCCATCGACCGTCCCTACGGCAGCTACCGCCGCGTGGTGCGCGGCTTCTGCCCACAGCATCCGGGGCTCGAGCTGGGCGACTTCACCGCCACCCTGGACGCCGGCTGCGGCTTCGGCGGGCCGCTGCTGGCCGCCTGCTTCGCCGTCGACGGTAACATAGTCGACGAAATCGAAGTGCCGGCCTAGCAGGCTGCTGGACTTGCGGTTCAACAATTCGCGAGGCGACTAGCGATCCATGGCCCTCCTCTCTACCTATCCCTAAGGTGACGGTAGGGGATTTCCCAGTTTCCCATCTTGCGACCGGGGTTCTCCCGGCCGCGGCGCTGCAAGGGTGGAGGGCGTGGCATGCCGCAGTTCGAAGACGCGCAGGCTCAGAGGGCTCAGGCCCGTTTCATCCGCCAGTCTATGGCCGAGCCGCTGCTGTCCCGCGACCACGAGTACCGGCTCGCGCGCTCCTGGCGCGAAGAGGGCGACGAGGATTCCCTGCAGGAGTTGATCCGCGCCTACACCCGCCTCGTCGTTTCCCTGGCTGCCAAGTTCCGCAACTACGGCCTGCCGATGAGCGACCTCATTCAGGAAGGCACCCTCGGGCTGCTGCAGGCGGCCAGCCGCTTCGAGCCGGAGCGCAACGTGCGCTTTTCGACCTACGCCTCATGGTGGATCCGCTCGGCCATGCAGGACTTCATCTTGCGCAACTGGTCGATCGTGCGCACCGGCACCACCGCCGCTCACAAGACGCTGTTCTTCAATTTCCGCCGCCTGCGCGCGCGCATCGAGGAGACCTCCGGCCAGCCCTTCGACGATGCAGGCCGCCGGGCCGTGGCCAAGGAGCTCTCGGTGCCGCTCAGCGACGTCAGCCACATGGAGGGGCGCCTTTCGGTGACCGATCAGTCACTGAACGCCCGCGTCAGCGACGACGGCGATAGCGAGTGGCAGGACCACATCACCGACGAGCGTCTCAGCCCGGAGGATCTGGTGATCTCCTTCCACGACAGCATGACCCGCAGCGAGTGGATCGAGCAGGCCATGCTCGAACTGAGCCAGCGCGAGCAGACCATTATACGCGCCCGACGCCTTAGCGACGACAGCGCCACTCTGGAAGAACTCGGTGAGGCCCTCGGCGTCAGCAAGGAGCGGGTGCGCCAACTCGAGCAGCGCGCCCTGATGAAGATGCGCGGGCTGCTGCTGGAGCGCGTCAACCGCCCGGCCGACCTCTTCGGCGAGGTCTGAGCTAACCTTTCCCAAGCAGACGGAAGACGCCGATGGCGCCGGCGCGACCGCGCATCTGGTGCGCACCAAGGTCTTCGACCCGCCAGCCGGGGCCGAGCCCCTTGCGGGTCGCCTCCGACATCAGCATGACCGCCGCCGTTTCGCCGCCGGCGGCCTCAGGAGGGACTTCCTTGCCGAAGGCCTCCAGCCGGTTGGCCAGGTTCACCGTGTCTCCGATCAGCGTGTAGTTGACGCGCCCCGGCGCGCCGATGTTACCGACGATGGCCGGGCCGGAGTGCAGCCCGATGCGCAGCTTGACCTGCGGCTGCCCTCTGGCGCCGCAGGAGCGGTTGTCCGCCCCGAGCGCGCTGGCGATCGCCAGCGCGGCGCGGCAGGCGCGCTCGGCATGATCGGGCTGGTCGTCCGGCGCGCCCCAGAAGGCCATCACCGCATCGCCCATGTACTTGTCCAGTGTCCCCCCGCTGGCTTCGATCTCCGCGGCGAGCAGGGCGAAATGGTGGTTGAGAAAGTCGGCGGTGTCGTGCGGCGTTAGCTGCTGGCTGGCCGTGGTGAAACCGACGATGTCGGTGAACATCACTGTCACCAGGCGCTCCTCCGACTCGACGCCGTCCTCGCCAAGGCGGATGAGGCGCAGCACCAGGCTGCGCGGCACGTAGGTCTCGAACCAGCGCAGGCCGGCGAGCATCGCGTTGAAGGCCTCGGCGGCACTGTCGAGCTCGCGGAAGGCGCTGCCCTTGGCGGGCGGCACACGGCGGAAGTCGAAGGTGCTGATGGCGCGCGCGGCGCCCGCCAGGTCGCGCACCGGCCGGGCGATGGCACGCCCGAGAACGACGGCGATGACGAGAGCCAGCCCCAGGATGACGAGACCGATCCAGCCGGCCAGGGTGACTCGATCGATCGCCGAGGTATCGAGCTCGCTCTCGAGCGCGTAGACGCCCATGTAGAGCTGCTGCGGCCCGTAGCCGCCGATCACCCGGTAGAGGTAGTAGACGTCCTCGCCGTCGACCTCGCCGCGATGGCCGAGCAGCGAGCCGCCGAAATCCTCCAGCATCTCCAGCGGTTGCCGGCCGTCCTTCCAGATCGAGGCCAGCAGCGGGTCGCCGACCTCCGCCAAGCCCGGCAGCGGCTTGTCCTGGCCGAGCCCCTTCATGTTGTCGATCAGCGCGGGATGCGCCAGCACGCGGTCGGGGCCGTAGAGAATGAAGGCGTGCTGCAGGCCGCTCTGCAGCGCGAAGTCGTCGACGTAGTTCGACAGCGCCTTCACCGAGACCACCGAAGAGATCACCGCAAGCAACCGGCCGTCGCGCACGACCGGGGTGGAGACAGTCAGATGCGGCTGGTTCAGGGTTTCCACCCAGAACACCCCGCCCCACTGCGAGCTGGCGTCGGGCGGCATGTCTTCGGTCAGCTTGCGCACCGCCGGGTCCGGTTCCTGCGGATCGAAGATCCGCAGCACGCCGTACTTGCCGCGGCCGACGCGCAGCGACCAGCCCTCGGTCGAGAAGTAGCCGATGCCGGTCACCTGCGGCGCCGCGGCGAGCGCGCCCAGCAGGCCGTCGGCCAGGTTGTCGCGGTCCTCGGCGGCGATCTCGCCGCGGCCGATCATCTCCGCCAGGAACTCCGACTGGTTGCGCGCGGCACCGAGGTGGATGGCGATCTGGTCTATCAGGCTGGCGACGGTGAAGTCGGCGCGGTCGCGCAGCAGCGTCACGGTGTTCTTCTGCGCCGTTCCGAGCACGATCCAGAGCACCGACGACACCGCGACCAGCACCAGCAGGCCAAAGCCGAAGATCAGGACGACGGCAATGGTCGGCCGCCATCGGCGGGCGTTCGAGGGCTTGTCGGGCCACGCGCCGTCCGGCGCCGGCGTGCCGGTCATGAGGAGGCCGTCATCGGCTTGCGATCATCCCTACTCGGTGACGATCTTGACCCGCTGGCCGGGCTGCAGCGACGTGCTTTCGGTGAAAGCGTTGAGCACCAGGAAGCGCTTCAGGTTCTCCTCCTCGAAGGGCATGCGCGCGGCAATCTGGGCGGGACTGTCCCCGGCTTTCACCTCGTATATCCTCAGCCGCTGCGGCTTCAGCGCCGCCGCCTCGGCGTCGGAGAGCTTGCGGAAGCTGTAGCTGGTCTCGCGGAAGGGGACGTTCAACGCGGCGGTACGGTCGGAGGCAGAGAGGAAGATGAAGCGGTAGATGGCGTTGGAGTCGTAGCGCAGCGCCAGCAGGCGGTAGTCCTTGCCGTTGCCCGAGACCGAGGCGGTGGCCGCCGGCAAGCCGTTGACGGTGATCGCCTCGACGCCTGTCAGCCGCACGTTCGCCGCCCATACCTTGGTCATATAGTCGGTCATCGACCCGCCGTAGGCCTTCGGCGCACGGTCGAACTGGATCGCCGCCTTGCCGTCGCCGTCGCGCGCGATCACCGCCTGCGACTGGTTGTAGAGGCGGAAGCCCGCGGGCACCTCGAAGGCGAACTTCAGCTTGGGATGGGCGAAGCTGCGGCCGCGGATATAGCCCTCGTCCGGCTTGTCGCCGTAGATCATGCCGTCAATCTTGTCGAAGTAGACGTTCTGCGCCACCAGGGGATCGGCCACCGGGGTGGCGCCGGCCTGCTCCAGCGCACGCTCGATGCGGTCGGCGGTGCGCGGGTGGGTCTGCATGATGTTGAAGGAGTCGGCCTTCTCCGGCTGGCCGGCGAGCTCCGCCTCCAGGCGGCTGTGCGCCTGCAGCTGCGAGAGGAAGCCGGCCATGGCGGCCGTGTCGTAGCCGGCGCGGGCGAGATAGCGCCCGCCCAGCATGTCGGCCTCGAACTCCTGATCGCGTGAGTAGCTGCGCAGCAGCAGGCCGCCCAAGGCGCCGCCGGCCTGCGCCGCCTCACCGCCGAGCAACACGCCGAGCCCGACGCCGGCGATGTTGGCGGCCATGGTCTGGCCGTAGCGCTCCGCCGTATGGCGCGCCGTCACGTGGCCGATCTCGTGGCCCAGCACGCCGGCCACCTCCGCCTCGTTCTCCGCCAGGGAAAGCAGCCCGCGGGTAATGTAGACGTAGCCGCCGGGCAGCGCGAAGGCGTTCACCACCGGCGTGTCGAGGATAGTGAAGGTGAAGTCGAGGTCCGGGCGCTCGGAGGTTTGTGCCAGGAAGTTGCCGATGCTGGTGACGTAGCGGTTCAGCTCCGGGTCCGCGTAGGCGCCGCCGAACTGAGCCAGAACCTTGGGATGCTCCTGGTGGCCGAGGTCGGCTTCGCCCTCTTCCGACAGGCCGCCGGTGAAGATGGTGCGCCCGGTGCCCGGCGCGGTGGCGCAGGCGGCGACCAGCGGCAGCAGGACGACGGCCGCGAAGAGGCCGCGGCCGGGCTTCAGGTTCGGCAGGAGTCGTTGCAGCAGTGCGGTCATCGGTCTTCCAGTTCTTCGATCTGTTCGGGGTGGGTGACCTCGATCATCGGCCCGTTGCGCGCCTTCAGCCAGCCGCGCACGCGCACCGCCTTGCCGGCATAACCGTCGAGGTCGATGCCCTGTTCCTCGAACAGCTTACGGGCACGGCGATCGAGTGCCACGGTGAAGTCCTCACGCCAGTCCTCGGCAAAGTTCAGATAGGTGTTTCCGCCGCCCTGGCCAACCGCAATGACGCGCCCCTCCACCAATTCGAAGCCGCCGAGCCAGCCGCCGGCCGCCTCTGCGGTCCTGACGGCATAGAAGGGATCCGCCCAGATGCCGCG
Organism: uncultured Pelagibius sp.; assembly: GCA_964472095.1. Taxonomy (GTDB): domain Bacteria; phylum Pseudomonadota; class Alphaproteobacteria; order Kiloniellales; family Kiloniellaceae; genus Pelagibius. The sequence continues at coordinate 34,406 of CAYYIV010000009.1, read as the reverse complement.
CCCGGCGGCGCGGGCCTCGCGCTCGAGGGCCAGCATCTCGGCGACGGCGTTGCGGTTATCGGCGAAGCTGTAGACCCGCGCCAGCCCGGCGCGCAGCAGTTCGCCCTGGATCCAGCGCCCCTCGGCGTCGAAGAGGTGCGCCAGCACGCGGCCGTGGCGGTCGCCGCGACGCCCGCCGAAGCCGAGATCGAGGCGGCGGCCGAGGGTGAGTTCCACCAGGAACCGCTGGGCCTCCTCGGCCAGCGGCCAGGCGGTGAAGCCGGCGCGGCCGAGCGACAGCTTCGGCGCCTGGATGCCGACCAGGCGGATCTCCGGCCCATCGGCCAGGACCAGGGTGTCGCCGTCGATCACCAGGGCGACCTCGGACCCGGTGGCGAATTCCAGCCCCAGCCCGGCAGCGTGGCGGGGCGGCGCCATCCCCTCGCCCGCCGCGGGCAGCGCCGGCAGCAGCAGGCAGACGGCCAGGAAATGCGGGCGGAGCGCGATCATGACCGCGATTCTAACAGCACAGGCATGCTGCCACTACGCCGGAAGAAGAGTTGGCAGCGCCCGGCCCGCTGCGATATGACGGGGGACCGGGGAGTAGAGAAACCCATGGATCCAGCCCGTTCAATGCTTGCACAGGACCTGTTCCCGCCGATCGAGCCCTTCGCCCAGGGGCGGCTCGACCTCGACGGCCGCCATAACATGTACTGGGAGGTTTCCGGCAACCCGGAGGGCCGCCCGGTGGTGTTCCTGCACGGCGGCCCGGGGGCGGGGGCCGGGCCCGACCACAGGCGTTTCTTCGATCCGCGCCACTATCGGATCGTGGTCTTCGACCAGCGCGGCGCCGGCCGCTCGACGCCGCTCGGCGAACTGGCCGACAACACCACCGATCACCTGATCGCCGACATAGAGCGCCTGCGCAACCACCTCGGCATCATGCGCTGGCATCTTTTCGGCGGCTCCTGGGGCTCGACCCTGGCGCTGGCCTACGCCCAGGCCCATCCGGAGCGGGTCAGCGCCCTGGTGCTGCGCGGCATCTTCCTCGGCAGCCGGCGGGAGATCGAGTGGTTCCTCTACGGCATGGGCCGGCTCTATCCGGAGCACTGGCGCAATTTCGTGGCGGAGATCCCCGAAAGCGAGCGCGGCGACCTCATGGCCGCCTTCGAGAAGCGCCTGAACCACCCCGACCCCAAGGTGCACCTGCCGGCAGCACGGGCCTGGAGCGTCTACGAGGGCAGCTGCTCGACCCTGCTGCCCTCGCCGCAGACCGTCGCCGCCTTCGGCGAGGAGCGCCATGCGCTCGGCCTGTCGCGCATCGAGGCGCACTTCTTCCGGCACGGCATCTTCCTGGAGGAAGGCACCCTGCTGCAGGGCGTCGCCCGCATCCGCAACATCCCGGCGACCATCGTGCAGGGCCGCTTCGACATCGTCTGCCCGATCGAGACCGCCGACGCCCTGCACCAGACCTGGCCCGAGGCCGACTATCTGGTGGTGCCCGACGCCGGCCACTCGGCCATGGAGCCCGGCATCCGCCGCGCCCTGGTCGCCGCCACCGAACGCTACAAGGGCCTGGAATAGCGACGCGCGCCCGGCCGCCGGCTATGCCTATTCAGACGTCCGCCGTCCCGGCAGCACGGCCTCCAGCACCAGCAGGCAGAGTGCGGCGAAGGTCAGCAGCGCGTTGACGGCGTGACCGTATTCCCATTGGCTGCGCAGGGCGCGCCAGTTGTCCGGCGCGAAGGTCCAGTTCTGGGTCGCCTGGTTGGCGGGGTAGGCACCGATGAAGAAAATCGCCAGTGTCGCGGTGACCAGCAGGAAGGCGATGCAGGCGAGGGTGAAGCGGGGACCGCGGTCGTGCAGCATCACCGCGAGCACCAGGTTGGCGGCGATGGCTCCGACCAGGACGAAGCCGAAGAGCGACCAGCCATGATAGATTTCCTGGACGATGAAATAGTCGTCCTGCGGCAGCACGATCTTGCCCGGCAACGCGAACAGATGGGCGCCGGCGGGAATCAGGGCGATCGCCGTCAGGACGAGGGCAAGGAAGCGGACCGCACTGAGGGCCATCGGATGCACCTCTCGGGCGACCGTCCCGCAGGCAGGATGCCCGGCCGGCTACGGCCGCCTTTCCCCATAACGCTGGCGGGATTCCTCTGGTTCCCGCCCGCATTGCCAAGATCGCCGCTTTGTCCTATCACTTGGCGGCCCTTTCCGCCCGAAAACGGGAATGCAGCGGCCCGCGGCCGCTGCCGTCCGGATGGCCCCGTAGCTCAGTAGGATAGAGCGACAGATTCCTAATCTGTAGGTCGCAGGTTCGAATCCTGCCGGGGTCACCATTTCTCCCGACAGTCATTGCCTCTGGCCCCGCGACAATTCGGCAGCAGACGGCTGAGGGTCGATTCGCATAGTCTCTCCGCCATGCGCAGTCTTTGGATTCTCCTCGGCCTGATGGGCCTCGCCGCGGTGGCGCTGGGTGCCTATGGCAGCCATGCGGCGGTCTTCGCCGACGACCGCGCGCAGGCGGTGTTCGACACCGGCATCCGCTATCACTTCGCCCATCTGCCGGCTCTGGGGTTGGCGGCCCTCATCGGCGGCCTGGCGCCGGCGACGGCGCGGCGCGCCGGTATCGCCGGGGCCCTTTTCCTCGCCGGGATGCTGCTGTTCTGCGGCACGCTCTACCTGAAGGCGCTCGGCCAGGCCGACATTACCAACCCCCTGGCTCCGGCCGGCGGCTTCCTGCTGATGGCCGGCTGGCTGGCGCTGGCCTGGGCCGGACTGGGGGCGCTGTCGGGAACCGGCCGCGCAAAATAGTCTGGTCTGCCGCCACGCTTCTATTTTTTTATGGTCCGGGCCAGTCTCTGCACTCCAGCAAGAGAGGGCGGGCGATGACCCTGGAACTACGGCGCGTGATCATCTTCACCGAGAACATGGCGGCGATGAGCGCCTTCTACGGCGAGATCCTGGGCCTGCCGCAGGTGGCCGAGGAGGCGGGCTGGAGATCCTTCGCAGCCGGATCGGTGGAGATCGCCCTGCACCGGGGCGGTTCGATGACCGGTCGCCGGCCGCCCAAGCTGGCCTTCTTCGCCGCGGACGTGGCGGCTGAGCGATCCGCGCTCATGGCACAGGGCGCCCGCATGGGGCGCCTGCTGGACCACAACGGCTTGCTCCTCTCGGACGGCAAGGACCCGGATGGCAACCCCTTCCAGATCTCCAATCGACCCTAGCAGGCTGGCCGAGTCTCGTCTTCCCCGCGAAGCTCTGCTATAGAGCCGGCGCTTTCCAAGATATCGCCCAGAACCAAGGGGAAGACGACATGGACGTGAAGGGGCTTGCAGCGATCGTGACCGGCGGCGGATCGGGCCTGGGCGCGGAGACCGCGCGCCACCTGGCGGCGGCTGGCGCCAAGGTGACGGTCCTGGACCTGAACGCCGAGGCGGCGGCGGCCGTGGCCAAGGAGACCGGCGGCCTCGGCCTCGCCTGCGACGTCGCCAGCGCGGAGGCCGCCGAGGCGGCCGTGGCCGAGGCGCGCGCGGTGCACGGCCGCTGCCGCGTGCTGGTGAACTGCGCCGGCATCGCCCCGGCCAAGCGCATCGTCGGGCGCGACGGACCGATGCCGCTGGCGGCCTTCGAGCAGGTCATCCGGGTGAACCTGATCGGCAGCTTCAATATGCTGCGCCTGGCCGCCGCCGACATGCTGGGCGCCGAGCCGCTGAATGCCGACGGCGAGCGCGGCATCATCATCTCCACCGCCTCCATCGCCGCCGTCGAGGGCCAGCTCGGTCAGGTCGCCTACGCCGCCTCCAAAGCCGGCATCATGGGCATGATGCTGCCGGCGGCGCGCGAGTTCGCCAAGTCGGGCGTGCGCGTGCTCACCATCGCGCCGGGCCTCATCGGCACGCCGCTGCTGCTGAACATGCCGCAGGAGGTGCAGGACAATCTGGCCGGGCAGGTGCCCTTCCCGCACCGCTTCGGTACCCCGGCGGAATACGCCAAGCTGGTCATGCACATCTGCGGCAACGCCATGCTGAACGCCGACACCATCCGCCTCGACGGTGCCATGCGCATGCAGTAGGCGCACCCACCCCGGCAACGGCAGGCTGGCGCTCTGCGTCAATCCCTGGTTCACCGAGCGCGGCTCCGCTATGAGGCGGTCTTCTCAGCCGGCGTAGCTGTCGATCCGCTTGGCCAGCGTCACGTCGAGGTCGGAGAGGCCGTCGCAGTCGTGGGTGGTCAGGGTGATCTCGACGCGGTTGTAGACGTTGCACCATTCCGGATGATGGTTCAGCTTGTCGGCCGCCAGGGCGACCCGCGACATGAAGCCCCAGGCTTCGTTGAAAGACTTGAACTTGAATGTCTTTTTTAGGGCATCCCGGCCCTCGACCGGGGCCCAGCCGGGCAGTGTCGCCGACAGGCCGGCGCGCGCCTCGTCGCTCAACTTTTCCGCCATTTGGGGTCCTCTCAGATCCGATTTGCTCAAGTAAGGTTAACCGAAGGTGACTGTGCTTGGACTCCCGGTCAAGGCAGGCTAGGGTGCTCCCAACGGAAGGCTATTGGGAACGGTTATGGCACAGATGCACGATGTCGGGCGATATACGACTCCGCCTGAGACCCAGCACCTGGAAGCGCTTGCCCGGGAGGCTTATGCCGAAATCCCGGAGGAGCTGCGCCAGGCTCTGGGCGACGTGGTCATTCGCGTGCTCGACTTCCCGGACGACGAGACGCTTGAGGAGATGGACTGCGAGTCGCCCTTCGACCTGCTGGGCCTCTATCGCGGCGTCAACCTGGTGCAGAAGTCGACCTACGATACGCCCGACGACCTCGACATGATCTACCTCTACCGGCGGCCGATCCTCGACTACTGGTGCGACAGCGGCGAGGACCTCGCCGAGGTAGTGAAGCACGTGCTGATCCACGAGATCGGCCACCACTTCGGCTTCTCCGACGACGACATGGAGCGCATCGAGCGCGCCATCTGACGCACCGCTCCGCACGCGCCACCACGACCCGCTCTCACCGGCGGGTCGTTGTCGTTTCTGGCTTCCCGTCCGAGCAGATGGCGGCTGCGCAGCCGCCGGATGTCGACGCCGAAGAGCAACCTGCGCAACGTGAAGCGGCGGCAGAGGGACTGGCACATGGCGCGGCCCTCAGCCTTCGGCGGCGACGAAGTCCATCGCCTGGCGTGCCGTACGCAGCGCATGCTTGCGCTTGAAGGGCTGGTTCATGAAGCGGTTCAACGCGGCCAGCATCACCGGCCCCCAGGGCGCCTCGGGCGCCGCCGTCACCTCCGCCTTCACCGCAGAGAGCAGCTTCACGTGGTGGATGGAGACGATGTATTCCTGCTGGCCGTGATCGAGCAGGCCTTTCAGCACCGCGTCCAGGAAGGCGGTGCCGTCCGTCACCTGCCAGGGCGCTTCGTCGATCGCCTTGTCGACGAAGCCGGCGTTGCGCCCGACAAAGCAGGCGATCTGCAGCAGGCCTTGCGGCCAGAGCCGCGGGTAGCGCCCGCAGAGTACGCGTACCGCGTTGCCGAAGGTGAGCGCATGGCTGAAATCGAGCCAGTTCACGTTGTGGGACACCGGCTTGTCGACGGCGCGCATGACGCGCAGGTCGAAATGCAGGAACTGCCAGCTCGCCGCTCCGATGAGAGCATCGTAGAGCGCACGGCGGTCGCCCGACGAGCGGTTCACGCGGTCCAGTACCTTCGGCACCGGGAGACCCAGCAGATCTTCCGCCGCCACCGGCTCGCTGCCCGCACCGTTCCAGGCCGCCAGGGCAGGCGCATAGGCGCGGAACTCCGGGATCAGGTCCTCGCGCGTCGCGTAGACCAGCGATCGCACCAGGTTCAGCAGCAGCGGCTCGGCACTGCCCGGCCCGAGGCGGTCGATCAACTCGCCGGTCTTCAGCACGTAGATGAGCGAGTGGCCGAAGTCCTGGTAGTGCGCCAGCGCCGCCTCGGCCAGCGGCTCCTCCAGCTCGCGGAAGCCGCGTCCCTCGAAGAGCGCGCCGCGCAGCAGGCGCACGGCGCGGTCTTCGTCCTCCGCCTCGATGGCGGCGACCAGAGCGGCCGGCTCGTAGGCCAGCATGCCCTCGGCGAAAGGAAAGGCCGGCTCGCGCAGGCTGTCCCAGGCGAGGTGGCCGACCACCTCGACCAGCGGCACCAGGCGCTCCTCTTCCGTCTCCGCGTAGTCGTCGCGCAGCGCCAGCCAGTCGGCGGCACCGGCCTGAGCGTGGGTGGCGCCGAACTCGAAGCGATCGAGGGTCCAGGTGAAGGCGCAGCGCAGCGCCTCCAGCGGATCGGTGCCGGCCTTCTGCAGGCGGGAGAGTTCCCGCGCCATGCGGTCGTACTCGTGGCGGCGGAAAGAATCGCGCAGGGCATCGAGCGCGGCGGCTGCGACCTCATCGGCCGGCGGATCGGCAACGTCGACCCAGACCTCGCCGTCGACGATCTCCACCGGATAGCGCCTGAGCTTGTCGCCGCCGACCAGGGTCTCGCCGCTGGCGAGGTCGAATTTCCAGTTGTGCCAGTTGCAAGTGAGAACGCAGTCCCCCTCCGCGCCCTGGGCGAGCGACCCTTCCATCAGGGGGTAACCCTCGTGCGGGCAGCGGTTGTTGCAGGCAAAGACGCCGCCGTCACCGGCGAAGACTGCGATCTGCTTGCCTTCCGCCTTGAACAGGTGGCGTCCCTTTTCCAGCAGCTTTTCCAGAGGCGCGACGCGCAACAGCGTCGAGGGCTTTTCCCGGGGCAAGGCCATGGCTGATCTCCCGCAACTACTTTCGAAAGAAAAATCTTTCGAAAAACCTAGCCCCAGCTCTTGTCTTTCTCAAGAAAAAACTTTAGAAAAATACTCCATGAGCAACCGCAATGTCATTCCGGCGGAAAAACGCAGCCGCCGCGCCATCATCGACAGCCTGAAGCAGAACGGCCCGCAGGACGCGGCGAGTCTCGCCCGCCGGCTCGGCGTCTCGGCCATGGCGGTGCGCCAGCATCTCTACGACCTCTCGGCCGAGGGTCTGGTGACCCACGAGGCAGAGGCCCGACCGCTCGGTCGACCGGCCAAGCTCTGGGCCCTGACCGCCGCCGCCGACCGCTTCTTCCCCGACGGCCATGCGGAGTTTACCGTTGGCCTCATCAACGCCATGAAGCAGGCCTTTGGCGCGCCCGGCCTCGACAAGCTGCTGAGAGTGCGCGCGCGTGAGCAGATCGCCGCCTACAAGACGCGCATCGACAAGCAACCGAGCCTGCCGAAGAAGCTGAAAGCCCTGGCCGATATCCGCACCGAGGAGGGCTACATGGCCGAGGTGGAGAAGGCCAGCGGCGGCTACCTGCTGGTGGAAAACCACTGTCCGGTGTGCTCGGCCGCGGCTGCCTGCACCGGCCTCTGCAACATGGAGCTCGAGGTGTTCAGGAAGTCGCTGGGCAGCGAGCATGACGTGAAGCGCATCGACCACATCCTCGCCGGCGCCCGCCGCTGCGCCTACCTGGTGACGCCGAAGGGCTAGTGAGGATCGCGGTCAGACGGAACCCGAAGCCTACCTGAGTGGTCGGGATCGGCTGCCCTTCAAGTGAAGTGATTTCATGTGAGTTGACGTGCAGGGTCCCGAGGCTGCGGCCTTCGACGCGATCGGGCACTCCGTCATAGTTTGTGTCCTAAACACCTTGGCTCAAGGTGCGGCCGGAACGACCATTGCAAGAGCGGAAGAAGCGAATGGCAATCGTAGCATTCTATGCCCGCTTTCAAAGCTGACTCTCAATCCAGAATTCGGAAGAGCGCGCGGCCTGACTACCTCACCAGTTCGCTTACGCGCAGGCGCAGCTCCGGCAGCAGGTCTTTCTCGAACCAGGGATTTTTCTTGAGCCACGCCGTGTTGCGCCAGCTGGGGTGAGGCAGCGGCAGGAACTCGGGCAGGACGTCGCGCCAGTGCTGCACCGTCTCGGTCAGGGTCGCCTGACGCCGCTTGTCGAGGTAGTGGCGCTGCGCGTACATGCCGACCAGCAGTGTCAGCTCGACGTTGGGAAGCGCGGCGCGCAGTGGCGGGTGCCACAGCGGCGCGCACTCCGGGCGCGGCGGCTTGTCGCCGCCCTTGGCGTCGACGCCAGGATAGCAGAAGCCCATCGGCACAATGGCGATGCGGGCATCGTCGTAGAAGATCTCGCGCGACAGCTGGAGCCAGTCACGCAGCCGGTCGCCGGAGCGGTCGTTCCACGGGATGCCGGTCTCGTGCACGCGGGTGCCGGGCGCCTGGCCGACGATCATCAGCCGTGCGCTGGCGGCGGCGCGCAGCACCGGGCGCGGGCCGAGCGGCAGCTGAGCTTCGCAAAGCCGGCAGGCGCGCGCCTCGGCGAGGATCTTGCGGAGGTCGCGCTCGGCTTTGTCGGGCCTACCAGCCATGGCGGAGAACGCGCTCGACGAAGGCCGGTACCTCGACACTGGCGGGACCATAGCGGCGCTCGTCGAACAGCGAGTGGCCCTCCGAGGGCTCCAGGTTCAGTTCCACCGTGTGGGCGAGGCCGTTGCCGTGCGCCTCGGCGACGAAGCCGGCCGCCGGGTAGACGCTACCCGAGGTGCCGATGGAAACGAAGAGATCGCAGGCACCAAGCGCCTCGTAGATGCGATCCATCTCCAGTGGCATCTCGCCGAACCACACCACATGGACGCGCAGAGCCCCCTCGGCCCCGCAGGCCGGGCAGAGGCTGGCGCCGTTCATGGGCTCGCGCCAGGGACTCACCCCGCCGCAGACCAGGCAGCGCGCCTTCAGCAGCTCGCCGTGCATGTGGATGAGGTTCATCGAGCCGGCACGCTCGTGCAAGTCGTCGATGTTCTGGGTCACCAGCAGCATCTCACCAGGCCATTCGGCTTCCAGGCGCGCCAGCGCCAGGTGCGCCGCGTTGGGCTCCACCGCAGCCGACAGCAGGCTCGCGCGACGGTGGTTGTAGAAGGCCTGCACCCGCTCCGGATCCCGCGCGAAGGCCTCCGGCGTCGCCACGTCCTCGATGCGCACACGCGCCCAGAGACCGTCCGCGTCGCGGAAGGTGTCGAGGCCCGATTCCTTGGAGATTCCCGCCCCGGTCAGAATGACGATGCGCCGGCTTTCCATATCAGTCCGACGGACCCGATCCTTCGTAGTGCTGCGCTTTGGCATAGAGTTGCGTGAAATGAAGGTCGATGATAGACGAAAGGCGGCCCCGGGAAACACCCACAAGAACTTAGGCGAGGGCGAGTGACTTTCAAAATTCTGACCGTCTGCACCGGCAATATCTGCCGCTCGCCCAGCGCCGAGGTGATCCTGCGCGACCGCCTGGCATCCGCCGGCCTCGACCGGCTGGTGCAGGTCGATTCCGCCGGCACGGCCGACTACCACATCGGAGAGCCGCCCTCAGAGCCGGCCCGGCGCCTCGCGGCTCTGCGCGGCTATGACCTCGCCCCGCTCTGCGCCCGCCAGGTCGCCGAGGCCGACTTCGCCGACTTCGACCTCATCCTGGCGATGGACCGCGGCCACCTCGACCGGCTGATTGCCTTGCAGCCCGCCGGCGCACGCGCACGCCTGCACCTCTTCCTCGAGGTGCTGCCCGAAGCCGGCCCCGACCTGCCCGATCCCTACTACGGCGGCGACGGCAACTATCAGCGGATGCTCGACCTCATCGAGGCGGCGGTGCCGGGCTGGATCGCCAGGCTGCAGGAACACTTCCTGACGAAGGCTTAGCCGCATGGCGCTGGACGCGGCGGTGGCGGCGGCCTGCGGCAGCAGGCCGCGCGCGGCCACCCCGCTCCTCGGCGGCTGCATCGCCGAGGTCTACCGCCTCGACTTCGCCGACCGTGCGCCGCTGGTCGCCAAGATCGCGCCCGGGGGCGGCCTCGCGATCGAAGGCTTCATGCTCGACTACCTGGCGCGGCACAGCGCCCTGCCGGTGCCGGCCACCCGCCATGTCGCCGACGACCTGCTGCTGATGGACTACGTGGAGCACGTCGGCGGCCGCGGCGCCGCCGCCGAGACCGATGCCGCCGAACAGCTGGCCGCGCTGCACGCCGTCACGGCGCCGGCCTTCGGCTTCGAGCGCGACACCGTGATCGGCGCCTTGCCACAGCCCAACCCCTGGACCGCGGACTGGTGCGGCTTCTACCGCGACCGGCGCCTGCTGGCGATGGGGAGCATCGCCAGGGAGTCCGGCCGGCTGCCGGCGGAGACCCACCGCGCGCTGGAGCGATTCTGCGCGCGCCTGGACGACTTCATCGACCAGCCGCCGGCGCCCGGTCTCGTGCACGGCGACGTGTGGAGCGGCAACGTGCTTTGCGCGGCCGAGCGGGTCGCAGCCTTCATCGACCCGGCCCTCTACTTCGCCGATCCGGAGGTGGAGATCGCCTACATCGAGCTGCTGTCGACCTTCGGCGCCCCCTTCCACCGCCGCTATCGCGAGCTGCGGCCGCTCAGGCCCGGCTACGCGGAGGGCCGGCGCGACGTCTACAACCTCTTCCCCCTGCTGGTGCACACCGAGATCTGTGGACCCCCCTATGCGCAAATGGTGCAGGACATTCTGACCCGCTACGGATAGACAGGGGAATGACTGGGACCACCACAGGCAGCGCCGCCCCAGAAAGCGCCAATCGGGAGCGGATCGGCTTCGGCATCGGCTGCGCCCTGGTCGGCCTCTTCGGCATGGCGGTGATGGATGCCTGCGCCAAGTTCCTCGGTGCCGGCTACGCCATCAGCCAGGTGATCCTGGCGCGCAACGGCATCGGCGCGATCGCCATCGTCACCTTCGTGCTGCTGAGCGGCGCCGGCCTCGCCTGCCTGAAGCCTAAGCGGCCGCGGTTGCTGGTGCTGCGCACCCTGGTGAACCTCGGCGCCGCCTTCCTGTTCTTCACCAGCCTGCGCTACCTGCCGCTGGCCGACGCCTTCGCCATCGCCTTCGCCGCGCCGCTGTTCATCACTGCGCTGTCGGTGCCGGTGCTGGGCGAGCATGTCGGCCTCCGCCGCTGGGCTGCCGTCATCGTCGGCTTCCTCGGTGTGATTGTGGTCGTGCAGCCGGGCACCGAAAGCTTCCGCATTGAAGCGCTGCTGCCGCTCGGTGCCGCGCTGTGCTATGCCCTCGCCATGCTGATCGGACGCCGCATGACGCGCGACATGCCGACCGCAGCGATCATGTTCTGGCCCAGCCTCGGCGCTGTCACCGTGACCCTGGTGATGATGCCGCTGCAGTGGCAAACGCCGGCCCTGCCGGACGCCAGTCTGTTCGTCTTCATGGGGATCATCGGCACGGCCGGCATGGCGCTCATCACCCAGGGCTATCGCTACGCCCCGGCGGCGGTGATCGCGCCGTTCGACTACTCGGTGCTAATCTGGGGCGTCATCCTCGGCTGGGTGATCTGGCAGGACATCCCGGCACCCAACGTCTGGGCCGGTTCCACCATCCTGATGGCCAGCGGCCTCTACATCCTGCACCGCGAGACCCGCAAGCCGAAGCCGGTGCAGCCTGTGCCGGATCCGCTGGGGCCGACCGTCTGATCCCTCCGTCCTCAGTCGAGCGGGTAGACCGCCTCGGGCGCATAGATCGCGCCCTCGTGGGCGAGGAAGCTGGAATAGAGCGTGAATTCGCTCACCTCGAAGGGCTCACTCCGGAACAACGATCGCTCGGCGAAGTAGCTCTCCAACCGATTGCCGGGATGCGACTTGAAGCGCGCCAGGGTCACATGCGGTTTGAACTTGCGCCTTTCCGGCGACTGGCCGGCGCGCTGCACCGCCTGCTCAACCTTGGCCTGCAGCCGCTCCAGCATCTCGTTGTTCTCGACCCCGACCCAGACCGAACGCAGGCGCCGCCCGCCGCCGAACTCGCCGACACCCGAGAGTATGAGCGGAAAGCGCGGGAAGCGGATGCCGGTTAGCGCGGCGTCGATGTCCTCGGCGTCGCGGCCGTCGACCTCGCCGATGAAGCGCAGGGTCAGGTGCATGTTTTCCGGCGCCACCCAGCGTGCGCCGGGCAGGCCGGAGCAGAGGCCGCAAAGCCGGCTTCGCAGGAACTCGGGCAGGGAAAGAGCAACGAAGAGACGCATGGCAGGGTACTGGACCTAGGATTCCAAGCGGGCCGACTCAGGGGCAGGGATAGGTGTAGACCCTGTGGATATCCTCGATGGCTTTCAGGATGTCGACCGTCAGGGTGACTTTGGCAGCGCCGATGTCGGTCTTCAACTGCGGCATCCGGGTGGCACCGATGATGGCGGCCCCGAGGAAGCGCTGCCGCAGCACGAAGGCCAGCGCCAGTTCCACCGGATCGATGCCGTGGTCGCGGGCGAGCTGCACGTAGGCGGCCGTCGCCTTGTCAGCCTGGGCGCCCTGGTAGCGCCGGTTGCCCGGCCAGAGGGTGCGCCGCGCACCCTCCGGCCACTGGTCGTCCAGGTACTTGCCGCTGAGGGTCCCGGCAGCCAGCGGCGCATAGGCGAGCAGGCCGACGTCCTCGCGGATCGATACCTCGGCAAGGCGCGTCTCGTAGCTGCGGTTGAGCAGGTTGTAGGGGTTCTGCACCGAAACGACGCGCGGCCCGCGGCCCTGCTCGGCCAGCGCCAAGAATCGCATGACGCCCCAGGGGTTCTCATTGGAGAGGCCGATGTGCCGCAGCTTGCCGGCCTTCACCAGTTCGTCGAGGGCGTCCAGGGTCTCCTCGATCGGCGTTTCCGCAGCGCCGTCCTCGTGGGTGTAGGTCAGGCTGCCAAAGTCGTTGGTGGCGCGGTCTGGCCAGTGCAGTTGGTAGAGGTCGATATAGTCGGTCTTGAGGCGCTTGAGGCTCGCCTCTACCGCCGCCGCGAGGTGCTGCTTGTTGAAGCGGGTCTCGCCGCCGCGGATGTAGGGAAAGCGCTCGGCATTGGGGCCGACGATCTTGGTGGCGACGATGACCTTGTCGCGGTTGCCTCGGGCGGCCATCCAGTTGCCGATGATCTCCTCCGTGCGGCCATAGGTCTCCGCATTGGTAGCGATCGGATACATCTCCGCGGTGTCAATGAAGTTCACGCCCTGGTCGACAGCATAGTCCATCTGCGCGAAGGCCTCGTCCTGGGTGTTCTGCATGCCCCAGGTCATGCTGCCGAGGCAGATGACGCTGACCCTCAGGTCGCTGCGGCCGAGCCGGCGGTATTCCATGTTGATCCCCCTAAAAGCAAGAAACCGCGCTGGCAAACCCCCTGCAGGAAGCCGCGGCACGGAACGGATGATCCCTCTACAGCAGCAGCGTGAGCACGCCGGTATAGCCGTAGAGGCGGTTGTTGGAAATTTCGCCGTTGGCGAAGAACCCGGTGAGCGGCATATCCCCGAAGGTCTCGCGGATCAACCTGAGTTCTTCCGAATGCGGGCCGAAGAGATGGCGCCCGCGCGCCACGCAGGAGAAATAGAGCGCCCCGCGCGGCGCCCCGCCGGCGCGTTCGCGCAGATCCTCCAGCATGCGCTTCAAATCGGCGCGCGCCGTTTGGTGGTCGCGGCGACAGAAACCGACGCGATCGCCGACGTTGAGCGCGGCGCCTATCTGCAGCCAGCCGCGCTCGTCGTCGAGGCCAATGAGGTTGCGCACCAGGTAGTCGCCGGTGTCGCTGCCCGGGATCGGCAGCGCCGCGAAGATGTAGCCGCCGATGCGGCGCAGGTCGCGGGCCAGCAGCTCGCCGACCGTCTCGCGCAGCACCTCGACGGCCGGGCGGCCGTCGAGGGACTTGACCACGCCGTGCGGCCCGTCGGCCTCGGTGATCACATGCGTCGTGCCGATCGGCGTACAGCCCTGGGAGAGGCCGCTGACCACCAACTGCTCGGAACTCAGCAGGACGCCAGAAACGCCTCCCGCAGCCACACTTCCCGGGCCGAGGTCGCCGGCGATCTGCGGAAGCTCGCCCTGGGAGGCCGTAAGGCCGCCGACCAGGAAAGCCGAGGTCGCCGCGGCCAGGCCTTCGACGATGTCGATGACTGCCGGGTTGCGCGGGTCGCCGTGCACGACGCCGAGGATCGGACGGTGGCGGGCGATCCACTCGCCGTGCGCCGCGGTGAAGGCCCGCAGGCCGCCCTCGCCCGGGGCCGCGCTGACCGGCGCGAAGGCGCGAAAGGCGTCCTCCGGCAGGGCGGTCACCAGCAGCGAGAGGGCCGGGCGGTCGTAGTATTCGATGCCGCTGGCCACCACGCCAAGGCCGACAGTGCCGACCCAGCGCTGGATGCCGCTGCGCTCGCGCAGGAAAGTGACAATGCTGCCGAGGTCGTCGGCCAGCGCGTCGGTGGCATAGACGAAGCCCAGGTTGGCGCCTTCGGGCAGGTCGCCCAGGGCCTCCAGGCAGCCCTTGGCGACCGTGGCCCAGGCCGCGATACCGACAGGGGTCTCGCCCTCCTCCAGCGCGGCATGGGCCGCCTTGTAGCGGCCAGCGCGCTGCGTCCCGGTTTCCAGGTGGGAGGAAAGTGCCATCGCCGCTGCGCCTAGTTGCCGGTGTCCGGCCGCGCGGCGTCATCCACCGGCCGTTCGGCCAGGGAGATCGCATCCAGCAGCCGGACCACGTGCGGCTTGATGCGCTGGACGATCTCGGCGACGCCTTCCGCGTTAGGGTGGATGCCATCGGCCTGGTTCAGGGCCTTGTCCATGGCGACGCCGTCGAGGAAGAAGGGATAGAACGGCGCGCCGTACTTTTTGGCGAGGCGCGGATAGACCGCGTTGAAGGCGTCGGCATACTCGCGCCCCAAGTTGGGCGGCGCCAGCATGCCGGCGATCAGCACCGGCATGTCCGCCTCCTCCAGTCTGGTCAGGATGGCATCGAGGTTGTCGTAAGTCGCCGCCGGGTCGAGCCCGCGCAGGCCGTCGTTGGCGCCGAGTTCCAGGATCACCGCGTCCGGGTCGTCGGCCAGAGCCCAGTCGAGCCGCGCGCGGCCGCCGGCAGTGGTGTCGCCGGAATTGCCGGCGTTGATCACCGTGACCTCGAGGCCATCGGCGCGCAAGGCCGCCTCGAGCTGCTCAGGGAAGGTCTCGCCCGCCGGCAGGCCGTAGCCGTGGGTCAAACTGTCGCCGAAGGCCATGAGACGCACCGGCTCGGCGCCGGCCGGCATGGCAGCCGCAGAGACCGCCGCCAGCGCCAGCGGCAGCGCGAGCCGCCGCGCGGCGCTTCGCCATCCATCAGTCAGTCCGCCACTGCGCATGCTGCCACCTATCGGAAGGAATACCGGGGTTGGGAAATCCTTGCGGGAGAGAAGCCTGTTTTTTCAAGAGGTAAGGCTTGCGCGCCCGGGGATCAAGGCGCCGCGGCGCGGCAAATCCCGCGACGGTCCCGCCGAAAGCACCCGATTCCGTCACAACCGTCGGTCTACTGCGTTGAAAAGCCCACCGATCGGGCCATATGCCTTCAAGGCCGAAGAACCGACGTGAGCCATGACAGCAAATTCCAACGCCGCCCGGACCGCGTCCCGGCCTGTTTCCAAACCCATGATCGCCCTGGAGTCGGTCGAGCTGACCCTGCCGTCGGCCGCCGGACCCGTCCACATCCTGCGCGGCCTCGACCTGGTGGTCGGCCGCGGCGAGACCGTGAGTGTGGTCGGGCCTTCCGGCTCCGGCAAGTCCTCCATGATGATGATCATCGCCGGGCTGGAGCGTGCCAGCCGCGGCCAGGTGAGCGTTGCCGGCACCCTCTTTACCGGCCTCGACGAGGACTCCCTTGCCCGCTTCCGCCGCGACTCCGTCGGCATCGTGTTCCAGGACTTCCACCTGATACCGACCATGACGGCGCTGGAAAACGTCGCCATCCCGCTGGAGTTCGCCGGGCGGGCCGACGCCTTCGACCGCGCCGCCGCCTGCCTGGAGGCGGTCGGCCTCGGTCATCGCCTGACCCACTATCCGGGGCAGCTCTCCGGCGGCGAGCAGCAGCGCACCGCCCTTGCCCGCGCCTTCGCGCCGGCCCCCGACCTGCTGCTGGCCGACGAGCCGACCGGCAACCTGGACGGCGAAACCGGTCAGCAGATCATTGAGCTGCTGTTCCGCCTGCAGGCCGAGCACGGCACCACCCTGGTGCTCATCACCCACGACCCGCAACTGGCTGAGCGCTGCGCGCGCTCGGTGAGGCTGCTCGACGGTCTCATCGTCGATGACGTGACCAACGGCGCTGCTGCCGCCGCGGGCTCGTCGGTGCTGTGACCGTGCTGGCCCAGAGCGGCGCCGACGTCGCCGCCGCTCCCCGACCGGCGGGCTTGCCGCTGGCCCTGCGCCTTGCCCGCCGCGAGCTGCGCGGCGGCATCAAGGGCTTCCGCATCTTCCTCGCCTGCCTCACCCTCGGCGTTACCGCCATCGCCGGCGTCGGCTCGGTGTCGGACGCGGTGCTGACCGGCCTGCAGCGCGACGGCCGCATCCTGCTGGGCGGCGACATGGACCTGCGCCTCACCCACGTGGCAGCGGATGCTGACCAGCTCGCCTTCCTGGAGAACCGAGCCGAAGTCTCGCGGGTCGCCGAAATGCGGGCCATGGCGCGCGGCGAAGGGGCCGGCGCCCGCCGCGTGCTGGTCGAACTGCGCGCCGTCGACAGCCTTTACCCCCTCTTCGGCGCCGCCGACATCGCGCCGGCCGACGGCGTTCCCGGCACCCTCGAAGGCGCCCTCGCCAAGCGCGACGGTCACTGGGGCGCGGTGCTCGACCGCAGCCTGCTGCGCCGTCTGGAAGTTGCTCCGGGAGCGCTGGTGCGCGTCGGCGATATCGACTACCGGGTGGCCGGCGTGCTGGAGCGAGAGCCGGACCGCACCTCGCGCGCCTTCACCCTGGGTCCGACCTTCATGGTGGCGCACGACAGTCTGGATGAGACCGGCCTGATTCAGCCGGGCAGCCTGGTCCAGCATCACTACCGCCTGCGTCTCGGCCCTGGCGTGACGCCCGAGGCGATGCGAGCCGCCATAAACGAGACCTTTCCAGAGGCCGGCTGGCGTATCCGCGACACAACCGAGGCGGCCCCGGGCATCGGCCGCTTCATCAATCGCCTGACGCTTTTTCTCACCCTGGTCGGGCTGACCGCTTTGTTGATCGGCGGTGTCGGGGTCGGCAACGCCGTGCGCAGCTACCTGGAAGGCAAGACGGGCACCATCGCCACCCTGAAGTGCCTGGGCGCGCCGGGGCGCCTGATCTTCCAGGTCTACATGGCGCAGATCCTCGCCCTGGCGCTGATCGGCATCGTCCTCGGCTTGGTGTTGGGCGCCGCCGCCACCTATCTCGCCGCCGGCCTGCTCGGCGACGCGCTCGGCTGGCGCGCCGAGCTCGGCATCTATCCGCTGCCGCTGGCGACCGCAGCGGCTTTCGGTGTGTTGACCGCCATCACCTTCTCGCTCTGGCCGCTGGCGCGGGCACGCAGCATTGCCGCCGCCAGCCTGTTCCGTGACCTGATCACACCGGCGACGGCGAAACTGGCCGGCTCGACGCTGCCGGTGCTGGCGGTTTTCGGCGGCCTGCTGGCGGCCCTGGCAATCTTCACCGCGCCCGACAAGCGCCTCGCCTTCTACTTCGTCATCGGCGCCATCGGCGCGCTGCTGCTGTTCCGCCTGACGGCGCTCGGTATCATCTGGGTCGCGCGGCGCCTGCCGCGACCGCGCCGACCCGGCCTGCGGATGGCGGTCGCCAACCTTTACCGTCCTGGGGCGCCGACCGCCTCCGTGGTGATGTCGCTCGGCCTCGGCCTTACCGTGCTGGTGGCCATCGCCCTCATCGAAGGCAATCTCTCGCGCCAGGTGCGCCAGAGTCTGCCTGAGGAGGCGCCGGGCTTCTACTTCATCGACATCCAGCCGGACCAGGTTGCCGAGTTCGACGCCCTGGTGGGGAGCTTTCCCGGCATCACCGAGCTGCAGCACGTGCCCATGCTGCGCGGGCGCATCGCCGAGGTGAACGGCAAGCCGCCGAGCGAGCTGGAGATCCCCGGCGACGTGCAGTGGGTCTTCCGCGGCGACCGCGGCCTGACCTGGATGCGCGAAGCGCGCGCCGTCGACAAGATCACCGCCGGCGAGTGGTGGCCGCCAGACTACGACGGGCCGCCACTGGTCTCGCTGCACGACGAGGTCGGCCACGCGCTGGGCATCGGCCCGGGCGACCGGCTGGCCATCAACATCCTGGGGCGCAACGTCGAGGTCACCATCGCCAATCTGCGCGAGGTGGACTGGTCGAGCCTCTCCATCAACTTCGTGATCATCTTCTCGCCGGGCATGCTGGAGCAGGCGCCGCAGAGCCACATCGCCACGGTGAAGGCCGACCCGGAGGTCGAGGACGCCCTGGAGATCGCCATCACCGACCGCTTTGTCAACGTCTCCTCGATCCGCGTCAAGGAGGCCCTCGAGCAGGTCGGCGCCCTCATCGCACAGATCGCCATCGCGGTGCGCGCCATTGCCGCCGTCGCCCTGGTCGCCGGGGTGCTGGTGCTGGCCGGCGCCGTCGCCGCCGGGCACCACCGCCGGGTCTACGATTCCGTGGTGCTGAAGGTGCTGGGCGCCACCCGCCGCAGCATCGCCCAGGCCTTCCTGCTGGAATACGGCCTGCTCGGCCTGGTGACGGCCGCCATCGCCGCGGTCATCGGCACCGTCGCGGCCTGGCTGGTGCTGACCGAGATTATGCAGGCGGATTTCGTCTTCCTGCCTCAGGCGGTGGTCAGCACCGCCCTGATCGCCACCGTCATCACCGTCGGTTTCGGCTTCATCGGCACTTGGCAGGCGCTGGGCCAGAAATCCGCCCCCCTGCTGCGCAACGAATGACCTGGGCCATCGGCGGTCGGTAGCCCAGGCGAGGGCTGCGTTATAGTGAATTGAATTCCAAGCAATTTTTACGCACAGGCTGTGCGAGAATAGGGTTGATTCAATCGCCCGAACCCCCAATATTAGGGGGAGAATTTATGGGGAGTGCGCGGCTCGGGCTGCGCGATGCAAGGAAAGGGTGTCTTTATGGCTCTCGGTGAACGCAGATACATGTCGCAGACGCAGGCCGGTGTCGGGCAATACGATGAGGGCCTGCGCGCCTACATGCTCGGTGTCTACAACTACATGGCCATGGCCATGGGCATCACCGGGCTGGTCGCCTACCTGACGTCGAGCAGCCCGGCGCTGCTGAACGTCATCTACGGCTCGCCGCTGCAGTGGGTGGTGATGCTGGCGCCGCTCGGCTTCGTGTTCTTCCTCTCCGCGCGCGTCCACAAGATGGCAGCGTCGACGGCGCAGATCACCTTCTGGATCTTCGCCGCAGTGATGGGCCTGTCGCTGGCCTACATCTTCCTGGCCTACACCGGTGCTTCCGTCGCCCGGATGTTCTTCATTACCGCCGGCGCCTTCGCGGGCCTCAGCCTGCTGGGCTACACCACCAAGAAGAACCTGTCCGGCATGGGCACCTTCCTCTTCATGGGCCTGATCGGCGTCATCATCGCCATGGTGGTGAACATCTTCCTGGCCTCGCCGGCCCTGCAGTTCGTGATCTCCGTGGTCGGTGTGCTGGTCTTCGCCGGCCTCACCGCCTACGACACGCAGCAGATCAAGAACATGTACCACGCCGCCGACAGCGGCGAAGTGGCGACCAAGAAGTCGATCATGGGCGCCCTGCGCCTCTACCTCGACTTCCTCAACCTGTTCCTCTTCCTGTTGCACCTCTTCGGCAACCGCAACTAAACGCGCCGAGCAGCTCCAACGAAGCCGCAAGGGCCCGGGACGCAAGTCCCGGGCCCTTCGCTTTGCGCCGGCGCTCAGATGCAGCGGCCGCCGTCGACCTCCAGGGTCACCCCGGTGAGGAAGGCCGCCTCGTCAGAGGCGAGGAAGGCGGCGGCGTGGGCGATGTCCTTGGGCGTCGAGAAGCGCCCCAGCGGAATCGTCTGCTCGAACTTCCTGCGGTTCTCCGGCGAGTCCGGCACGCCCATAAAGGTCTCCATCAGCGCCGTCTCGCCGATCACCGGGCAGATCGCATTGACCCGGATGTTGTCAGGCGCCAGTTCCACCGCCATCGACTTGGTCAGCACGTTCACCGCGCCCTTGGAGGAGTTGTAGACCGCGAGCCCCGGGCGCGGGCGCAGCGCGGCAGTGGAACTGGTGTTGATGATGCAGCCGCCGCCCTGGGCGCGCAGCAGGGGAATAGCCTCCAGCGCCGCCAGGTAGATCGCCTTCACGTTGACGGCATAGATGTGGTCGAACTCCGCTTCCGTCACTTCGGTCATCGGCTTGTTGCGGTGAGCCACCCCGGCGTTGTTGACCAGCACGTCGAGGCGTCCGTAGGTATCGAGCGCGGCGCGCATCATCGCCGCCACGTCCGCCCGGTCGGTCACGTCCGCCCTGATGGCGACCGCCGCGCCGCCAGCGCGGTCAATCTCGGCCGCCACCGCCTCGGCCGCGGCACCGTCGATGTCGGCGAGCACCACGCGGCCGCCTTCGGCGGCGAAGAACCGCGCAATTCCGGCGCCGAAGCCCGATCCCGCGCCGGTGACCACCGCGACCTTTCCCTGAAGCCGCATGATTCCTTCCTCCCTTGCTGTCTTCTTCCGTCCGCCGCCGACGCGCCGCACGGCCGTGGACCTTCGCTGTTCCGACAAGGATACTGAAAGGCGATTTCAGCACCTGCACTTTTCTTGGGGGAAACGCATAAAATGACGGCCTATGTCATCGCACAGCTCACCATCACCGATCCCGAGGGCTTCGAGACCTACCGCCAGGCGGTGTCGCCGGTCGTCGCGGCCCACGGCGGGCGCTACCTGGTGCGCGGCGGCGCGATCGCCAGCCTGGAAGGCGACCTGGGGACGCCACGCATCATCGTGCTGGAGTTCCCCGACATGGCGGCAGCGGAAGGCTTCTACAACTCGCCGGAATACCGGGCGATCCTGCCGCTGCGCCTGAACACCGCCACCGGCTCGGTGGTCATCGTCGAGGGCAGCGTCTGACGCCTTCGGGGTCTTAAAGGATGCTGTCGCTGAAGCCGTCGGGCTTCCAGCCGGCGCGCCAGTCCTCCAGCGGCACCACGTGAGCGGCGCGGCCGTTGTCCTCGAACCAACTGTCGACCGCGTAGGAGCGCCGGCTGGCGATCTCCAGGATCACCGCCGACTGATGCGGCCAGGTGCCGTCTATGAGAGCGCCGCGGCCAGCCCAGCCTTCCAGCTTGTGCCACTCGAGATAGCCGGCGCGCGCCAGCAACGTGAGGTAGACCGAGGTATTGGTGGTCTCGTCGTAGCAATCGAACTGGTCGTCGCCGCTCATGGCATTGAAGGTGCCGCCACGGTCCGAGGTGGTGCCGGTCTTGCCGCCGACGATGCCCTCCAGGATGCCGACCGCCATGGCGATGCGCCCGCGTTCGATGCGGGCGTCGGGCGCCGGCTCGGCGAAGAGCTCGGCCAGGGGACTCCACTCCAGCGCCGTCAGCCCGACCTCGGTGCGCAGGCGGCAGCCGTGGCCATGACAGATGGTGAAGGCGTCGCGCTGGGCGCCGACGACCTGACGTTCGGCCATGAGATCGTCGTAGCCGCCGCCGGGCGAGCCGCAAGCGGCGAGCGGCAGCGCCGCCAGGACAGCCAGCATCCGCATCCCAAGGGCCCCGAACGCCATCTTCCTCTCATTCCCCCTGTTGGGTGCGGCGGGCTGCCCGCCGACGTGGCGCGATGGCCCATTAAAGCACCGGACACGGCCGGTCGCAAAATCAACCGAAGGTGCATTTCGTGCCAGGAAGCAGGAGGCAAGCGGCAGAGGATATGGTTTAATCCGCGCGCGCCGGCCGAGTCAGGCAGAACGACACGGCCGATCAGGACCCGGAGGGAGGCTTCATTGATGCGCTGGACCGCGCGCCGCGCGCGCTTTCGCGCGCTTTTCGCCGGGGCGCGCTGCGTCCACCCCGGCTCCGTCTTCGATCCGCTTTCCGCACGCATCGCCGAGGAACTTGGATTCGAGGCCGGCATGTTCGCCGGCTCCGTCGCCTCGCTGACGGTGCTGGGGGCGCCGGACCTCATCGTGCTGACGCTCGGCGAGTTTGCCGAGCAATCCTATCGCATCAACCGCGCCGGCGACCTGCCGCTGATGGTCGACGCCGACCACGGCTACGGCAATGCCCTGAACGTGACCCGCACGGTTGAGGAGCTGGAGACCGCCGGGGTTGCCGGACTCTCCATCGAGGACACCCTGCTGCCGCAGCCCTTCGGCGCGTCGGGCAAGACCCAGCTGATCTCCATCGAGGAAGGCGCCGGCAAGATGCGGGCGGCGCTGGCCGGCCGGCGCGACCCCGCACTGCTGATCGCCGGGCGCACCTCCGCGGTCTCGGTCACCGGGCTCGACGATGCCATCGCGCGCGTCGTCGCCTACGAGGCCACCGGCGTCGATGCCATCTTCCTGATCGGCGTGAAGACGAAGGCGCAGCTGGCCGCCCTGCGCACGGCAGTGAAGCTGCCGTTCATCCTCGGCGGCGCCGGAGCGGAGATCATGGACCTCGACTATCTCTCCGCGATGGGCGTGCGGCTCTGTCTGCAGGGCCACCAACCCTTCATGGCGGCGGTGCAGGCGGTCTACGACAGCCTCGGCGCGCTGCGTG
Organism: uncultured Pelagibius sp.; assembly: GCA_964472095.1. Lineage (GTDB taxonomy): Bacteria > Pseudomonadota > Alphaproteobacteria > Kiloniellales > Kiloniellaceae > Pelagibius. The sequence continues at coordinate 11,920 of CAYYIV010000009.1, read as the reverse complement.
CCGGCACGCCGCCGAAGGAGCTTCCCGGTGTCGCCTCGGCCGAGCTGATGCAGCGCCTGACCCGCAGCGGCGACTACCAGGCCTGGATGCAGGACTTCCTCGGCAGCAAAACCTAGGACACCTGGATCTGCGTCGTGGCGTCGTTCACCAGGTCGGTGAGCGAGTTGACAGTGCCGGTGCCGGCGCCGAGGAAGGTGATCGACGCCCCGTTGTCGAAGGTGACCTTCACGTCGCCACCGGGACCGCCGTCGCTGACCGAGCCGACCGCCGCCAGCAGGTCGCCGAGATCGGCGTCGCCGTCGCCGTCCGCATCGACGACGTCGCCGAAGGACAGCCGGTCCTGGCCGCGGGCGAAGCCGACGATGCTGTCGTCGCCATCGCCGCCGGCACGGTCGAGGTACACGAAACGGAAGACATCGGCACCGCTGCCGCCGTCCAGCAGGTCGTCGCCCAGCCCCCCGGTGAGCCAGTCGTTGCCTTCGCGTCCACGCAGCACGTTGGCGCCGTCGTCGCCGGTCAGCGTGTCATTGCGCTTGCCGCCGGTCGCATTCTCGATCGAGACCAGCGTTTCGGTCGCGCTCATGGGGGCGTCATCCTGGCGCGCTTTGCCGGCCGCAAGGTCGACACGCCAGCTGTAGTTGGCTTCGCGCAAATCGATGGTGTCGTTGCCACTGCCGCCGTCGAGGTAGTCGACGCCGAGCCCCCCGTACAGGGTGTCGTCCCCAGCCTCCCCGAAGAGGCGGTCGTCGCCGGCTTTTCCGTGCAGCACGTCGTCGCCGGAGCCGCCCTGCAGCACCTCGCCCTCCGCCGTGCCGATCAAGGTGTCGTTGCCGCCGTCTGCCTGCCGGGGGACCAGCGCCGCCTCGTCGAGGCTGTAGGCGCGGATATAGTCGACCTTCATCTCGGCGCCCGCGGCCACCGCGGCGCCCGGCGTGCCGGCGATGCCACCGAGGCCGAGGTTCACCACCATGTACATCGGCACGTGCATGTCGGGAGGCGTGTCCGTCCGCATCACCTCGGTGCCGTCGTAGGTCCAGACGATCTCCTCCGGTCCCCAGAGCACGCCGAAGCGGTGGAACCCGGCCGTATCCGAGACATCGGCCGTGAGGCTCTCCATGCTGTGGCTGCCGCCTGCCTCGGAGTGCGCGGTGAGGATCAGCCGGTTCGGCTCCTGGCCGATCAGCTCGATGACGTCGAGCTCGGGCGGCCAGCGGCCGTCGGCCGGCAGCAGCCAGAAGGCCGGCCAGAGTCCCTTGCCCTCCGGCATGTCGGCGCGGATTTCGAAGTAGCCGTAGGTCTGTTCGAAAGAGCGGTAGGAGGTCAGCAGGCCGGAGGTGTAGGCGTAGCCGTCGATCTCCGGTCGGAGGTGCTCGGGCGCCGGCGCCGCGGTGATGGTGAGCACACCGTCGTCGACGGAGAAGGGGTTGAGCGACTGCGTCGGCGCATAGTCGGTGTCGATGTACCACTGCTGCTGGCTGGCGAGGGTCGAGCCGTTATCCGCCCCCCACCAGAAGTTGGATTCCCAGGCACCGTCGGTTCCGTCCCACAGCACCAGGCTGTCGAAGTCGTCGGCGAAACTGAGGGTCATGGCGGAGAGATCGACCTCCAGATCGAACTGATCGGCCTGCAGGTCGCCGAGATCGCTGTCCGCGAAGACCAGGATTTCGCCCCCACCGAGGTCGAGCACCACGTCGCTGTCCACCTGGCTGAGCCGCGCCGCCACCTCCGCGAAGGAGGTGAGGCCGTAGCCGGTGAGGCGCAGCGAGTCCTCGGCGGTGAAGTCGACGATGAGGTCGCTGCCGTTGCCTTGTGTCACCGCAAAGACATCGGCGCCGGCGCCGCCGATCAGGACGTCGTCGCCAAGGCCGCCGTCCAGAGTCTGGCGGCCCGCTCCGCCGGTGATGATGTTGTCCAGGTCGTTGCCGAAGGCATGGCGGCCGGCGCCGGTCACCACCAGGTTCTCGACGTGGTCCGGCAGGCGATAGCTCATCCAGGTCTTTACTGTGTCGATGCCCGCGCCGGCTTGCTCGAGCACCGTGTTTCTCGGACCGTAGACGTTGTAGATGTCGTCGCCGGCGCCGCCGGCCAGGGTTACCGTCACCCGGTTGTCGCCCCAGAAGGAGTCGGGTCCTTCGGTACCCTCGAGCAGCGGGCCCGCGCCGGTGGCGGAGAAGTGGTGGAGCGACGCGGTGCTGTATGAAAGAAGCACGCCTCTGGCGTTGGTGACAGCCGTCATGGATCGAGGCCTCGCAATCCTGCTTGGAGTGGGAACGTCGGGCTGCACGCAGGGCGCCAGCCGGCGAAGTCCCGGCTTAGCAGGGCTGGCGACCTAAAGCGGTAAACGAGTCCAACGTTCGCCCATCTTTGACGCAGGATCGGCGCCGACTGCACGGGTCGGCAGAACAGCTTCCGTGGCTGCGCAAGCTCTGCGTAAAGCGTGTACGAACGAGGCTGCGGATCGGGGGACGGGGAAAGGAAGCCGGGAAAGGTGGTGCCGCCTGGGTGACTTGAACACCCGACCCTCGCATTACGAATGCGATGCTCTACCAGCTGAGCTAAGGCGGCACGGCGGCCGGGACCCGAAAACCGAAGCGGACCCGGCGGTTCCTTTTCGCGGGCGGACATTACGGCGAAGCCGCGCCCGGCGCAAGGCCCGCGGCGCAGGCGCCGGGCCGCCTTCTAGCTAAGGCTTCCGCCTTAAACCAGGGTTAACGCGCGAGACCCGGCATGCCCGTCAGGAGGGCCGCGGTGGCATATAGCCTTCGACCGCCGCCGCCTCGGAATCGTCGTCGTCGTCCTCGTCGGCGCTGTTGCCCGCCATGGCCGGCCTGGCGGCCTCGGGCCCCGGCTTGGCCTCCGGCGGCTTCTCAGCGGCCGGCTTCACCCGATCCGGCGGGCCCGGCAGCGGCGCCACCACCGGCAGGCGCGGCGTCGCTTCCGCGCCTGCCGCACCGCTTTGCGGCACCGCCGGCGGCGCCTTGGCGGCAATCATCAGCGGCAGGTCGGTTGTGGCGGCGGCCGGCAGCAGCGCCCCGACGCGGCGCGGCAGGCGCCAGTCCAGGCTGTCGAAGCTCTGGCAGGAGCCGCAGTTGGCGCTCCAGCGGGTAGCGACGGCGCCGCAGTTGTCGCAGACCCAGGCGGGATCCGGCGGCGCCGCGGCGGCGCGCTCCAGCCAGCGCCGCGCGGCGGCGTTGTCGTGGCGCTCTGCCTCCTCCAGCCGGGCCATGAGGCGGCAGACCTGGGCGCGTGGCGGGTCCTCGCCGGCGAGCGTCACCAAATGGCCGAGGTGGCGGCGCACCTCGCCCCACAGGCCGGCCTCCAGGTTCGCTTCGGCAAGTGCCAGGTAGCTTTCGCGGTGATCGGGATTGAGGGCGGCCAGCTTGGTGAAGCGCTTCACCTGCTCCAGGGCCTTGGCCTCCGGCGCAGCCTGGCGGTACAGCGCCGCCAGTTCGGCACTCGGCGTGCGCGGCCAGGAGCGCTCGACCACCTTGGCGGCCTCGCGCCAGGCCTTGCGCTCCACCGCCAGTCGCGCATGCAGCAGCGCGGCGGCGAGAAAATCCGGATCGCTGCGGTCGGCCAGGCGTGCCTCGGTCAGGGCCTCCTCGTCGCGGCCCTCGGCCAGCGCGCGCTCCGCCTTGGCCAGGGTAATCACGGCGCCCTTGTGGTCGGCCTCGACCCGGTCCATTGCCTTGATCTTCACCGCCTGCTTCAGCGCCGCCGCGGCGCCGTCGAGGTCGCCGCTGCGCTGGCTCAGCTCGAAGAGGTTGGTCACCACCCAGGGCGTCTTCGGCCTCAGCGCGTGGGCCTGTCGCACGTAGCCGAGGGCGCGCGGATGATCACCCTCGCGCAGAGCCTGCATGAGCAGGCCGCGCAGACCGAGGAAGCGGGTCTCCGGTTTCTCCAGCATGGCGTTGAAGTACTTCTCGGCCGCCTTCTCGTCGCCGTTCAGCTGCGCCGCCTGGGCCGACAGCAGCAAGGTGATCGGCGGATCCTCCAGCAGGTCGTCGGCGCGGCGCGACCAGCGCGCGGCCTCCTGCGCATCGCCGGCGGCAACCGCCACCATGCCCTGGCTGAGCGCCTTGTAGCCGCGCTTGCGCCGGCTCGCCGCCCTGGCCCGGCCGATGCGCCGCGGCGTGCCGAGGATGGCGCGGATGACCCGGTAGAGCACCACGACCACTACGGCGAAGGCGATCACCGCCAGCACCAGCAGGCCGATTGGCGGCTCCATCCGGTATCCCAGCCAGTCGATGGTGACCTGGCCCGGATGCCGAGCCAGCCAGTAGGCGGCAAAGACGGCTGCGGTGGCGAGCACCGCGAAGACGATGGCGCGGCGCATGGCTCAGCCGCCGGACATGGTGGCGAAGCGCTCCGACACCAGAGCGCCGAGCCGGCTGACGGCGCGGTCCGCGGCAAGGCGCGCTTCGGCCTCGCTGCGCCAGCTGGCGGCGGCCTCGGCGGTGGCGCCCTCGAGACTGTCGAGCTCGGCCAGGGCGCCGGCGAGATCGCCGTCGTTCAACTTCACCTCGGCGCGCGCCGCGACCGCCGTCGCCGCATCGCCTTCGATGAGGCCAACCGGCCGCAGATTCACCGCCTCTGCGACGCGGCGCAGCACACCCGCCGACCAGCCCTCGCCCTCCTCGCCGATCTCGATGGCGGCGATGCGGCGGGCGACCTCGGGAAAACGCGCCTGCAGTCCCCTGAGGCCGGGCAGCCCGGCCGAGGCGCGGCGCTCCAGCGGCTCGATGATGGCGCCGAGCGGCGCGTCCTCGGCGGCGAGGTTCTTCAGCATGGCGAGCGGCTCGACATAGGGCCCCGATCCCTGCAGCGCGTCGCGCAGTTGCAGCGTCGCCAGCAGCAACAGGGTTTCACGGCTCCCCGGGGCCGCGTCGCGGGCGGCCTGGGCGGCATCCAGGTCGGCTTCGGCGGCAGCAATGCGCGCGGCCAGGTCGGACTGCTGGTCCAGCATCGCATCGAGGCGCTGAGCCTCGTTGCTGAGCCGGCTGGAGACCTCCGGCGAGGGCGAGTCGGCAAGGTCGCGCACCGCGACGACGTCCTGCTCCAGCGCCGCGATGCGGTCGGTCGTACGCGCCAGCTGCGCGTTCAGCGACTCCAGCGCCGCGAGGGCGTCGGGATCCTGCCCGGCGCCCTGGGACAGTGCCGTCTCCAGCGTGGCCAGCCGCTCGTTCATCTCGGCGAGTGCCTGGGAGCCGTCCGCCGGCATCGCCTCGTGCAACGCGTCGAGGCGCGCTTGCAGGTCGGCCAGCGCTGCGGCATCGGCGGCGCTGCTGCCGCTGTCGCCCCCCCCATCCAGGAAGGGCGCCCAGTAGGGCCGCGTGTAGACCGTGGCGGCGGCGACCGCCACCGCCAGAACGACGCCGACCGCCAGCCCGGGCAGGAAAGCGCCGCCACGCTTCGCTGCCGGCGCGTCGGCGGGTGCCTGCGGCCGCCGGGCGGCGGCGGCGCTGGCCGCCGAAGTCCGGGGCGCCTCGCCAGACTTGCCCGTTGCCCTTTCGGACGGCTTGTCCGGTCCCGCCGGGGCGGCCTTGGCGCCCGGAATGTCGGCCGGCTTCTCTGGCGCCTTGTCGGCGGCGGCCTCGGCCGGTGTTGTCTTGCCTTCGATCACCTGTCCCTCGATTACCTGCGGCTGCGCCGCGGCACCTTCACCCGCCGAGGCGCGTAGCACCCCGGCATCGATCTCGATGTTGTTCTTGCGGGCCGCGGCGCGGATCTGGTCATGCCGGTTGGCAGGAATCGCGCTGCGTTCCTTCCAGCCCTGCACCGTCGACACGGCGAGGCCGAGCGTCTTGGCCATGGGGCGGATGCCGCCAAAGGCCTCGATGATCGCCAGCGCCGGCGCCTCCGACGCCTGGCCGGAAACTTGCGGGCCGCCGGTGCCGCCCCCGGCGTTGTCGTCGCCGTCTTGCCCGTCGGATGCTGTCATCGCTGCTTGCCGGAAGCTCCCCTTTCTGTGCCTGCCCCGCCGCCTGTCGCCGGTGTTCGTACGCCCCTTTGTACGCCCCCGGAACGTACGTTGCAGCGCAAAAGTTGCGCTGCTTACGTGTCGCCGGCCGTCGCATCGTCCAGTGCCGCCACCAGTGCCGACTGCGCGGGCAGCGCAGCGACGCACACCCGGCGCCAGGCGACGCCGGAGAGTTCCGCCGCCACGGCCGGACTGAGGCAGAGCACGGCAATCTTCCGGCAAGCCGGTGTCAGGTCGGCCGCCTGGATAAGGCTAACAAAGGCAGCCGCGGTACGGGGCGAGAAAAATGTGACCACGTCGATCAACCCATCGTTGATGATCCGCGTCGTTTCCGGCGAAAGGGCGTCGGCCATCACCGCGTCGTAGAGCACCGCGCGCAGCACCACAAAGCCGGCCGCGGCGAGCGCGCCCTGCAGGTCGCCGGCCAGCCGGCCCGCCGCCGGATGCAACAGTGGCCCGGCGCCCGGGTCGAGACAGCGGCGCACTAGGGCGGCCAGGTCTTCGACATCGCCCGCCGCCGAGACGACCTGGCGAAAGCCGAGCGCACTTGCCTCGGCGGCGCTGGCGTCGCCGACCGCGTAGACCGGCAGGTCGCGGCGCGAATCCAGGCGGGCGAAAGCGCGCGCGCCATTGGCGCTGGTGATCAGCAGGGCCTGGGCCTGCTCATGGCCGGCCGGCCAGTCCGGCTGAGCGCGCGGCACGATGGTGAGCAGCGGCTCGAGCACCACCTCGTGGCCATTCGCCGCCAGCGCCGCCACCAGACCGGCGGCATCCTCGCGCGGCCGGGTGACCAGGACACGCATCAGGGCCAGGGCCTCAAGGCGCCGTGATGGCGGCGAGGAAGGCGGGGCTGGCGGCCGCCTGCAATTGCTCGCCGAGCGCGCGGCCGAGGGCCTTCGCCTCGGCCCTCGGTCCCCTGATCTCGGCGGCGTGCATCCGGCTGCCGTCCGGCAGGGCGATGAGGCCGCGCAGCCGCAAGGTCTCGCCGTCGCTCTCGATCTCCGCCAGCCCGGCGATCGGTGTCTTGCAGGAGCCGTCGAGCTGGGCCAGCAGCGCGCGCTCCGCGCCGACCCGCAGCATCGTCTCGCGACAGACAATGGCGTCGAGGTAGCGGCACGCCTGCTCGTCTTCGACGCGGATCTCCAGGCCGATGGCGCCCTGGCCGACCGCCGGCAGCATCTCCTCCGGCGCCAGCGCCGCGGTGATCCTGGCGGCCTCGCCAAGGCGCTTGAGGCCGGCCACGGCAAGCAGCGTCGCATCGACCTCTCCCTCCGCCAGCTTGCGCAGGCGCGTCGCCACGTTGCCGCGGAAGGTGACCACCTTCAGGTCGGGCCGCCGGGCGAGCACCTGCGCCTGGCGGCGCAGCGAGGCGGTGCCGACCACGGCGCCCTCAGGCAGGTCGGCCAGACGCGTGCCGTGCGGCGAGAAGAAGGCATCGCGCGGATCCTCGCGCGGCAGCAGGTGCTCGACGATGAGGCCGTCGGGCAGCCAGGTCGGCACATCCTTCATGGAGTGCACCGCGGCGTCGATTTCGCCGGCGATCAAGGCCTCCTCGATCTCCTTGGTGAAGAGGCCCTTGCCGCCAATCTCCGAGAGGGCGCGGTCCTGGATGCGGTCGCCGGTGGTCTTGATGACGACGACGGCGACGGCGCCTTCGGCCGTCAGCTCGGGATGCGCCGCGCCGAGACGGCGGCGCACCTCATCGGCCTGGGCGAGAGCCAGCGGCGAGCCCCGGGTGCCGAGGCGGATCAGCGGTTTTGCATTCATGGCGCTAAGGATTAGAGCAAGCGCGGCGGAAGTTAAACCGTTGCGAAGGCCGCTTCGCGGGGCGTAGCCAATTCCGTGGTGAGCGCGTAAGGTCCGGCGCCATGACGAAGCCGGTAACAAATCTCACGGTCCTGGGCATCGAGACTTCCTGCGACGAGACGGCCGCCGCGGTGGTGACCGGCGCGGGCGAGATCCGCGCCAACCTGGTGCTGTCGCAGCTCGACGAGCACCGCCCCTATGGCGGGGTGGTGCCGGAGATCGCCGCGCGCAGCCACCTCGACCACATCGACCGTCTTGTCGGCGAAGCCATGGCGCAGGCCGGGCTAACCTTCGGTGAGCTGGACGGCGTCGCTGCCACCGCCGGGCCGGGCCTGATCGGCGGCGTCTTCGTCGGCGTGATGACGGCCAAGGCCATCGCGCTCGCCTGGGATCTGCCGTTCCTCGCGGTGAACCACCTGGAGGGCCACGCACTGAGCGCACGGCTCAGCGACCACCTCGACTTTCCCTACCTGCTGCTGCTGGTCTCCGGCGGACACTGCCAGCTGCTGGCGGTGGAAGGCGTCGGCCGCTACCGCCGGCTCGGCGGCACCATCGACGACGCGGTGGGCGAGGCCTTCGACAAGACCGCGAAGTTGCTGGGCCTCGGCTATCCCGGCGGCCCGGCGGTGGAGCAGGAAGCCAGGGCCGGCGACCCGGCCGCCGTGGCGCTGCCACGCCCCATGCTGGGGCGGCCCGGCCTCGACTTCTCCTTCTCCGGCCTCAAGACCGCCGTGCGGCAGGCCGCCGAGAAGGCCGGCATCCTGGCCGGCGGCGGCGATGCGCAGGCACGCGCCGATCTGGCCGCCTCCTTCCAGGCCGCTGTCGGCGACATCCTGGCCGAGCGCTGCGCCAAAGCGCTCGATCTTTTCGCGCAGGAGTACGGCCAGCCGGGGCCGCTGGTGGTGGCTGGCGGCGTCGCCGCCAACCGCAGCCTGCGCGCCCGCCTGGAGACGGTGGCCGCGGCGGCTGGCAGCCGCCTGGTGGCGCCGCCGCCGGCGCTCTGCACCGACAACGCGGCGATGATCGCCTGGGCCGGCGTTGAGCGCCTCGCCCTCGGGCTCACCGATCCGCTCGACTTCGCGGCGCGCCCACGCTGGCCGCTGGAGAGCTTGGCGGGCCGTGGCTGACACGCTCGACCGCGTGGCCGTGGTGGGGGCCGGCGCCTGGGGTTCGGCCCTGGCCAGCCTCTGCAGCCGGGCCGGCCGGGAGGTGCTGCTCTGGGGCCGCGACCCCGGTCTGATCGAGACCGTCAACGCGCGCCACGAGAACCCGGCCTACCTGCCGGGCATCGCCCTCGATCCCGCGGTCAGGGCGACGATACGGCTGGGCGATCTGGCCAAGACCGAACTCTGCCTGCTGGCGGTGCCGGCGCAGGCACTGCGGGCGGTAGCGACTTCGCTGGCTCCGGTGCTCGACGCCGGGGTGCCCGTCGTGCTCTGCGCCAAGGGTATCGAGGCGGTGAGCGGCCGGCTAATGACCGAGGTGGGGGCCGAGGCCCTGCCCGGCCATCCACTCGCCGTCCTCTCCGGTCCAACCTTCGCCGCCGAGGTAGCGCGCGGCCTGCCGACCGCCGTCACCCTGGCGAGCGAAGACACCCACCTGGCGACGCGCCTCGCCGAAACCCTCGGCACCCGCAGCTTCCGTCCTTACGTCTCCGACGACCCTCTGGGCGCCGAGATCGCCGGGGCGGTGAAGAACGTGCTGGCCATCGCCTGCGGAATCGTGGCCGGGCGGCGGCTCGGCGACAACGCGCGCGCCGCCCTGGTGACCCGCGGCCTGGCCGAGATGTCGCGCCTGGCGCTGGCCCGTGGCGGCAAGGCGGAGACGCTGATGGGCCTCGCCGGCCTCGGCGACCTGACTCTGACCTGCACGGCGACACAGTCGCGCAACTACAGCCTGGGCATGGCGCTGGGTGAAGGCCGCAGCCTGGAGGCCGCGCTGGCGGCGGCCCGCGGCATCGTCGAGGGGCGCTTCTCCGCCGCCGCCACGCTCTCCATGGCGCAGGGGCTGGGCGTCGAGATGCCGATCTGCGAGGCGGTCGACGCGGTGGTCAACCGCGGCGCCGACCTGGATGTCACCATCGCCGGCCTGCTGGGCCGCCCTTTCAAGGCCGAGGGCTTTTCGGCATAGTGTCGCCGCCCGCTCGCCGGGCCCCGCCGTTGCAATCAATCGACTCTTTCGCGTTCCAGGGAGCATTGCCGATGAACTTCGTCCTCTACTGCGTCGACAAGGCCGACCACAGCCACGTCCGCGCCGAGAACCGGCCGGCCCATATCGACTACCTGAAGAGCAACCTGGACCGCATTGTGCTGGCCGGGCCGACCACCAGCGAGGACGGCACGGGCAAGACCGGCAGCGTACTGATCATCGACGTCGCCGACCGCAACGCCGCCGAAGCCTTCGCCGCCGGCGACCCCTACGCCAAGGCCGGCCTCTTCGAGAGCGTCACCATCAAGCCCTTCAAGAAAGTCTTCCCCTAAGAGGTTTCCGCAAGATGGCGTATTGGCTAGTGAAATCGGAGCCCGGCAGCTGGTCGTGGGACGATCAGGTGAAGGCCAAAGTCACCGGTTGGGACGGCGTGCGCAATCACCAGGCCGCCAACAACATGAAGGCCATGGCGGTCGGCGACCTCGCCTTCTTCTATCACTCGGTGGACGAGAAGCGGATCGTCGGCATCGTCGAGGTGGTGAAGCTCTACCGCCCGGACCCGAGCGACGCCAGCGGGCGCTTCGGCATGGTCGACGTGAAGGCGGTGAAACCCTTCGTCGAGCCGGTCACCCTGGCCCGGATCAAGGCCGAGCCGCGCCTCAAGGACCTGACATTGGTGCGCAACTCGCGGCTTTCCGTTCAGCCGGTCGGCAAGGAGGAGTGGGCCCTGATCTGCAAGATGGGCAAGACCCCCAGCCGGTGAGCCGGGCCAGGTGAACCATCCTCTCGCCGGCGCGCCGCTCTGTCGCCTCGAGGAGATCCCCGACGGCGAGGGCCGCGGCTTCCGACTCGGCGAGGGCGCCGGGGAGGTCGCGTTCTTCGTGGTGCGCGAGGGAGCGGAGGCCTTCGCCTACCTGAACGCCTGTCCGCACCTCGGCACGCCGCTCGACTGGGGCGGCTTCGACGGCGGGGGCAGCTTCGTCAGCGCCGACAGCGGCAACATCCTCTGTGCCACCCACGGCGCCGAGTTCCGCCCTGCCGACGGCCTCTGCCTGGCCGGCCCCTGCCGCGGCGAAAGCCTGCAGGGCGTCCGCATCAGCCGCGACCACGATGGCCTGCTGCACTTCCAGGGGCTGGCGCCGGTGGCGCCGAGGTCCGGCGGGTAAGGCCTTGTTTTCAGGGAACCGACCGGAAATAATCCCGGCAAGTGCAGAGAGAAGGCGGCAGTAGGGCAGCAGGCCGCCCCGTTCAAAGAACCAGCGAGGGAGGCCGGTCAATTCATGTCGGAAAATTCAGTGTTTCCCGTATCCAGCGAGGCGTCAGCGAACGCTTGGTGCGACGAGGCGGGATATTTCAAGCTCTATGAACAGTCGATCGCCGACCCTGACGCCTTCTGGGGCGAACACGGCAAGCGGCTCCACTGGTTCAAGCCCTACAGCCAAGTGAAGGACGTCAGCTTCGGTCCCGGCGACGTCCACATCAAGTGGTTCGCCGACGGCACCACCAACGCCTGCTACAACTGCATCGACCGCCACCTGCCGGCCAAGAAGAACGACACCGCCATCATCTGGGAGGGCGACAGTCCCTCCGAGCACAAGCACATCAGCTACGGTGAGCTTTTCGAGAACGTCTGCCGCCTGGCCAATGCGCTGAAGGCGCGCGGCATCAAGAAGGGTGACCGGGTCACCATCTACATGCCGATGATCCCGGAAGCGGCCTACGCCATGCTGGCCTGCGCGCGCATCGGCGCCATCCACTCGGTAGTGTTCGGCGGCTTCTCGCCGGACGCGCTCGCCGGGCGCATCGTCGACTGCGAGTCCAACTGCGTGATCACCGCCGACGAGGGCCTGCGCGGCGGCCGCAAGGTTCCCCTTAAGGCCAACACCGACGCGGCGCTGAAGTCCTGCCCCGGCGTGAAGACGGTCTTCGTCGTGCGCCGCACCGGCGGCAGCATCAACTGGGAGGACGGCCGCGACGTCTGGTACC
>CAYYIV010000008.1:0-148584 GCA_964472095.1 uncultured Pelagibius sp. | reverse complement strand
CAGCTGACTCTTAATCAGCGGGTCCAAGGTTCGAGTCCTTGTGCGCCCACCATTTAAACCCCTGAAATCGTTAGGATTTCGGGGGTTTTGATTTTTGGTCTCTTATTTGGGCGGGGCCTCAAATAACGGAAAATAACGGTTTTCGAGGGTGACTTCGGCCTGAAACCCTCGTAAGCCCTTGAAACCCTTAGACGCCCAAATTCTTTTGACCACGTTCGGGTTCGGGGTTAAGAACTGTATTGAGGGGTACGACAGCCCCTTGTTGCCATCTCAGTATGTACAAAAAGACGGCGACGAGTATTTGCTCCAGGAGGACGTGGAGCAGACTGCTCGTTGCGCGTCCTTCTTCGTGCCGCAGCGAGCTTTGAGAAAGACTCGCTATGACACGACACCACCTCGACCGCCGCGCGGCTGATCTAGCAGCCGCCAGTGCTGGTCCTCCCGATGAACTTTTAAGTACTCGCGATCTCTGCGACTGGCTTGGCGTAAGCGTCGGCTGGTGTGAGGTCGCACGGCACAAGGGCCTCGGCCCAACCTTCGTAAAACTCTCCCCCCGATGCGTGCGCTACCGGCGCTCCGATGTTCTGGCTTGGCTCGAAAGCCGCGCCCGGCGGCGTACGCGTGTGCGTCCACGGCTGCCTACGCACTTGCTCCAGGCGTTGGCCGAGCAGGCTCGATGATGTCAACGAGAAGGAAGATGACGATGGGTGACTACGGCTCCCGCCACTACGACTACTGCTACAACGACCAAGAATTTTTTATCGAGCGAATGCCCAACGGGAAGTTCGCTGTTTGGATGCCTAATGAAATAATGAAGGATGGTCCTCCGGGCACGGTAGTACCGCTAGACAAGGTTTACGATACTAGGAAACAGGCATTAGCAGCTGCTAAGTCCGTAATCGACAGTGCCGGACTTAATGTTGACTAGCGCCTGGTGGGCAAGTGAGGAGGATGTCTTTCAGAGAGGCAGCCTCCTCTTCCTTCTAGGCCCCGGACTCAGAGCACTTGATTGCTCCGCCTTATTAAGGACTTGCACCGGAGTCCAGATTGATTTTGGGCACAATCTAGGGTGGTTGTATAAAGGTTGTGCGCAACCCATGCGCCACCTGCGAGTAGCTTCCGCAGGTGATTCAACGAGGCCTCGGCTGTGTCCTCCAATCCGCAGCCGAGGCCGATTGGAGGATTAGAATCATGGAAGTTACAGCAGAAGATATTGCGTGTGCTCTTGGTGGTCATCCGACTGGCAACGGCTGGATAGCTTGCTGTCCAGCCCACGACGACCGCAAGCCCAGCCTGTCAATCTCCGTGGGCAACGACGGCAAGGTACTGGTCAACTGCCACGCCGGGTGTGCCCAGGAGGACGTAATCGCTGCCCTACGGACGATGAAGCTGTGGCCTGGTGGACCGCTTTACCGCTTTGACCGCTCCAAACGGGAAGTAAAAAGTGAAAGGGTTTCCCGTTCGGAGACTGAGAACAGTCGCCGTGCCCAGGCCATTTGGGACGAGGCACAGAGCACACGTGGCACTCTGGCCGAGGACTATCTTAGGGCACGTGGCTACGGTGCTCGCATCCCATCGAGCCTACGATTTCACCCATCCCTCTGGCACGCACCGTCAAAACGAAAGCGACCAGCCCTAGTCGCCAAAGTCACCAGATGGCCCAGCCAAGATCTTGTGGGCATCCAGCGGATATATCTCTCTCATTGGAAGAAGGGTAGCAAAGCTCCGGTAGACGACGAGAAGATGTCGCTGGGCTTGATCCAGGGAGGCACCGTCAGGCTAGGGAAGGTCAAGGACACGCTGCTGATTGGAGAAGGAGTCGAGACCACGCTTTGCGCCTCTGAAATGGCAGATGTGCCAGGCTGGGCCACGTTGGGAAGCTGGAACTTCCACTACGTGGTGCTGCCAAAGAAGGTCAGGTGGGTGATCATAGCAGCTGATCATGACAAGGTTGGAAAGAACGATGCCTACACCCTCAAGGCTGCACTAACTGCTAGAGGACTCAAGTGCAGCGTGGCTATGCCACCTGAGGAAGGACAGGACTGGGCTGACGTCGCCAAGGCGGAGGGTGAGTAAGATGACTACACAACGCAAGCGCAAGCGTCTGCCCAAGGTCTTCCAGGAGGCGATGGGTAGGGATGAAATTCTCGACTATCTCGTTACGCTGAGTCCAATCGACTACGACAAGGAGCGCAAGCCCGCTGCAAAAAAGCTGGGCTGCAGCGTACTGGCTCTGGACGAGGAAGTGAAGCTGATCAAGAAGAAGAGAGACGAGCAGGAGGAAGCAGAGAACGTAACGAAGAACTTCCTCCCCGAGATTGAGCCCTGGCCTGAGTTGGTTAGTGGTGATGAGTTGATCAAGGAGTTGGTCAAGCAGATCAATCGCTACTGCGTGCTGCCCCAGTCGGGTGACATAGCACTAGCCTTGTGGATCATGCATGCGCACGCGCACGACGCCGCTCAGACTTCACCCCTTCTCGCGCTCGTCAGTCCGGTCCCTGGTTGTGGTAAGACGACGGCCCTGATGTTCATTGAAAAGCTAACGCCGCGCGCCATTCGTGTAGACAACCTTACGACGGCTGTCGTCTACCGGCTCATCGAGGACTTCAAGTCAACACTACTAATAGATGAAGCTGATGCCTTTCTCAAAGGCAAGGAAGAGTTGAGGGGTGTGCTCGACTCAGGTCACAGGAGGGGTGGCATGGTCCTGCGCCTCGTGGGCGACGATCACACACCACAACCCTTCTCGACTTGGGCGCCGAAGGCTATTGGGTTGATCGGTCGGCTGCCTCCAACGTTGGCGGATCGCAGCATTACGATCCCAATGCAGCGGCTGCTTTCAGGCCAAAATGTGAAGAGGCTTCGAGTGGACCAAAATCCGTTCGACGAACTACGACGCAAGATAGCGTGCTGGGTGCTCAAAAACATGGAGGAGTTGAGTCAGGCCAAGCCAAGGATGCCAAAGGAGCTGGTGAACGCGCGTGCCCGCGACAATTGGAGACCACTGTTCGCTATTGCTGAGCATCTTGGCGTCGAGTGGAAGCGGCAGGCACATAAGGCAGCCCTCAATCTCTCGAAAAGCGCTGCGAGTGAGACAGCTGAGATTATGCTGCTCACCGATATCCACCGCTGGTTCGCGCGCGACCAGAACCGCGATTACTTCGTGACGACGGATATGTGTGACATGCTCGCTAAGCGCACGGACCGCCCATGGGGTGAGTACAGCAGAGGGAAGCCAATCACGCCGCACGCCGTGGGGCAACTGTTAGGCAAGTTCAATATCAAGTCCGGCCGCGTTTCTCACCCAACTACTAACCTCAAGGTTCGTGGCTACAAGAAGATCGAATTCGAGGAGACTTTCGAAAGATATATACCTTCAAGGCCCCGTTTGGAGCGGTCAAAGCGGTAAAGCGGTCCACCAGTGGTAGTCCGTGTGTTGATAGCCAGGAGGACTAGACAATGCGGTTCCTAAAGACCAAGCGTGACGTTGTCGACTTCGTGCACGGCCTGAGTCGAGATGAGGCGAAGGTGCTATTGGACATTCTCGACAAACGTGGGGTGATCGACGACTTGATCATCTATCGGCTCGACCAAGAGGACGAGAAACGCAAACGCTACGTTGAAGCTAACGGGATGACCATGCGGGAGTACTGGCGCTCGATTGGGGTGTTTAAATGAGGAAGGATAAGGCAAAAGGTGAACCCGGTGAAAGACTGATCCAGGCCGCTTATAGGCTGCACAGCGCTGAGGTGTGCGTGAGCCGCCTGCTGCGCGACGACTATCCAAAAGGCACGATTGTGAGGTTCGCAGAGCAAACTGGTCCGCGACGCACCTGCGAGGGTGTCGTCATTGAGCATCGAGGAATGGAACTCCTCGTGTATGACCTTACCCGTGACGGCAAGTTCACGATCACTGCTAAGGACATGGTCGAGGTGGTGAAGAAAGAAATGCGGTCTGATGAACATGGAGACCTGAGATGAAGATGCTGCGAACAGGGAAAGAGGTTATGGATTTCGTTGACGGCCTCGATCCTGATGAGGCGAACGAGGTGCTGAAACAGATGGTGGTGAACTGCGAGATTGGTGGCTTCGCAGTTGATAGAGACGAGAGTGATAAGTGGAATGTTGATCTGGCTCCGAAGTCAGACCGAAAGATGTAGCTCGCCTGAATTGACCTGACGTCTAGCTGACACTTGGCTCCCACACCCTTTGTCATCCCGCATGTCTAGCCTCTGCAATCGGCTCGAAATCATAGCTGCCTAGTCCTCTCATCCGCCTCGAAATCATAGCCCAGCCGATAGCTCGCCTTCCCGCCGCCGCTAATAGGGGTCGCCCACCGCTGCACCCGCTAACAGCAGACAATCGGGTCTCCCACCTAGAAGTCCTGGAAAACCAGGGACTTCGGCGCAGTAGCTCCAGCCCAAATAACGCGATCCCTAGTAGAAACCAGGGATTCCGTAGGCCCCCATCCAAGTTACACGACAATACTCGGCAATACTTTGTACCAAGAAACTTCTTGGGCAGCCCGCTTGGGGACGTATGTTTGATGTATCTGTGCTGTGTATAGCTGAAACAGCACCTCACGTTATTTGAATTGTAGTGTGGAGCTAAATGGCTAAGAAGAGGAAGTCCCCGAAGGGCATCAAGCTCGGCCGCATCGGTAAGGCCATCGTCCCTGGGGCAAGGAAGTTCGATGCTCGCACCCTGGAAGGTCGGCGGTACAGGCAGTACTGCACCGACCTAGCCCTTGCGACAGAAGGAAGCGAGACGCCCCTGATGCGCAGCCGGATCGCCGCTGCTGCTGCCGCCCTTGTCTACGCTGAACATCTCTCCTGGCGTATCGACCAACTATCGAACTTGAGCACCACGCAACTGATCGCTTACGGCGAAGAACTCCGTAAGGCAACGGAGGCCGCACACCGTGCCGAGCAACGGCTCCAGGGGAAGTACCTTCATGTTGGCAGACCTCGGGACGATGGATCTCCTGCTAGCGACACCGGACCTCGTGCACGCAGCTTGGGCAAGAGGCTGAGTGCGAACGGCATCAACGGCAAGGGGCTGAACTGATGCCGAAGAGGATGCGCTGGCCAGACAAGAAGAAGCCGCAGAAGGTCCGCGACCAGGAGCACGACCGCGACCAGCTCCAGGCAATTGTGTCCCGCATGTCCGAAGAAGCTCTCGACCTGTTCTCGGCCTTGCATGTCCTCGATGCCTGGGACGATCCGCAGTTTGCTCCTCTGGTTAGGCAGGTAGACCGCGAACTGTCCGCTGCTGTGTCCGAGGATGGTGACCTGGGAGCCCGTCGTGTGCGCCCCAGGCTGCCGTTGTGGGCCTCGTCCAACGTCTCGGCACCCGAACGCGAGCAGGCACACCGGACCTTGATGAAGGCTCTCGGGCACGACCTGCCGGACGAGCTCGATGATGAGCCCGAACCTGCCGATGCCTCTGTCTTCGAGGCATATGGCTTGAAAGCACCCGACCCCAAGCGAACAGCTGCCCACCTGCGGCAGAAACTCCGCCCCCGCCAGGATGAGGTCGCTGCACCTATTCAGAAGGCCACTGAGCGAAATTGCGGGTTTGAGCGGCCCCGGCGGCGTCCGAGGCTGAAATCCTCGCCTGCGAGGCCCGCAGCGACGCAGGTGGCCCAGCCGGCACGGGTGGAAACCGATCCGGCGAAGAACCCCTGGCTCTACGACGAAAGGCTTTGGGCATGACCCGCATCCTTCCCCAGCCAAATCCCCGCTCGCTGTCGGATGAGGTCTCGGTCGAGCGAGCAATTCGTCACCTAGAAGCCCTCCGGCAGGCACGAGACCGTCTAGACGATGACCTGACAGAAGCGGAGCGCCGTCTGCGCTCGGTCCTGGATGCCCAGCAACAATGCGTGAATAGGAGACCCCAATGACCCCCGCTATTGATACCCATCCGAAAGTAAAGCTAGCACACGACAACCTTCAGGCTTGCAGAAAAGGTCTCGAGAAGGCCGAGCAGGCAATCAGTCGAACGGAGATGGAGCGAGAGGCTGCCGCACGTGGTGCTGCTAGAGCCATAGCGAACGGCAAGAAACCCCAGCGCCTTGATGCACTCCCCGATCACCAGACTTTTATGGCAGCCGTGCACGAGCACCGTGAGGCCATCAACCTCGCCGAGAAATCCTTGCAAGATGCCATCCTCGAGGCAAAGCGCGATGCCCTGGCAGATCTGCAATCCGAACATATGGCAGCGGTGAAGACCCTGCACAGCAAGCTCGCTGCTGCCGCTGAAACCAACGCCACCGTGAGAGCAATCGAGGCCCAGGCACAGCAGCTGCGAGTCAACGGATCAAGTGCACTACCGCGCCTGTCGTGGCACGAGCTTGGTGAGGAAAGCCCCTCTAGGGCAAGCAAGCTCGCATCCTGGACACGCTCGGTAGAGAAATATCTGGGACCAATCGGGCCGCTGGCCAAGACTCGCAAGCGGCTTGGAATGAAGTAAGACTGAAATGAAAATGCCTGAACGCCTGTCTGGGTCCACGTGGCATAGCCACGAGCACGGGTCCGGGCAGCAGGCATTCCTCCCTCCAACGATATCGGAATGATGGAATATGAGACATGAGTTTGACATCGAAGCAGAAGGAGCGGCTGCGCGCACAGATCGCGTCGCTCGTGACGGACGAAGTGCGGGACGCCGCCGAGCGTGAGGTTCGGCACTTCCTGAAAGATCAGCCGTCATCCACCGGGTACATGGACAAGATCCTCGGTGGTCGTGGTGGCCGCAAGGGTGAACTGACTGGTGCTGCCCGGACCTTCGCTTGCCTGGGTATCGCTATGGCCATGCCCGACAGCGGTCTGGCACTGGAAACGGCGCGGAATCTGGACGTCGAGGGCGAGTACACCAAAGCCATGTCGGCCGGCAGTGCAGCCGATGGTGGCCTGCTGTTGCAGGACGATCAGGCGTCCGAGATCATCGAATTGCTCCGTCCCGTCTCGGTCATGCGGCAGATCGGTGCCATGAACGTGGACATTCCGCGTGGCACCATGCGGACGCCGCGAATCGACGTCGGGGCCACCTCTGGCTACGTAGCCGAAGGCAAGGCAATCCCCGCAGCGGACATCAAGACCGGCGCCGTCGTGCTCATCGCGAAGAAGCTGGCCACGCTGGTTGTGATGAGCAATGAGCTGGCCCGGTTCTCCCAGGGCGACACCAACATCGACCAGGTGGTGCTTGCCGAAATGCTCGGCAGCATGGGCGAAACCGAGGACAAGAAGTTCCTCTTCGGCACCGGGGCCGAAGCGGAGCCGCTTGGCATCGTCAACCAAGCCGCAGCTTCGCAGAAGTTCAATGCGAATGGCACGGTGAACGTCGACAACGTCGTGGCTGACCTCCGGAAAGCCATGACCACGCTGGCCAACGCCGATGTGAAGATGCGGACGCCAGTTTGGATTTGGTCGCCACGCACGACGAATTTCCTGCTGACGCTGCTGAACGCCGATGGCCAGTTCGTGTTCCGCAACGAAATCGAGCGGGGCACGCTGTTCCGCTGGCCCTACTACCAGACCAACAACGTTCCGAACAACCTCGGCAGCGGAAACGACGAAAGCCTGATCATCGCCGCAGACGCCAGCGAGGTCATGCTGGGTGACGTGGCGCAGGTCGGCATCGACCGATCCACGAATGCGGCTGTCACGCTCGATGGGCAGCTTGTGTCGCTCTTCGAGACCGACCGCTCTGCCATCCGCACGAGGACCTGGAACGATATCCGGCTCCGGCACAATGTCGGCGTTGCCGTCATGGAGCAGGTTACGTGGGGAGCTTCCTAACCGAGTAGTCGGCTAGGAGGCCCTACCAGTGAAACACACCACGTCAGGACTCCTGGGGGCTCGTGGGCAGTCCCAGCGAACCAAGCGATCCTGCTTATGCCGGTGGCGTGGTGTGGAGGCAGTTGTTCTTGCTCCGGCTGTCTCAGGCAAAGTACGGCCAAGGATCGCGAGCCCACGATTTACAGGCATTGTTTAACTCCCTGCCACGGCCTCTCCACACCCGAAGTCGTGGCAGGGCTTGTTTGAATGAGGTGAGACATGAGCAGCTATGAACATGCTTTGGCAAAACAGGAAGCCATGAAGCTGATGGAAGCTTTGGTGGATCAAGCCGTAGAGCAAGTGATCGACGACCTTCTGGATGAGCGGGATGACTACCTCGACCCATTCAATCGCCTGCGGCTGAAGCGACGCTTGCTGAAAGGCATGGCGGAGCACATTGACAAGCACGTCGAGCGGATTGCCAAAGAGGCTGTGCGTCGTGCCTACGGCTGATGAATGGATAAGTACTCATCTGTTCGAGATGAGGCGCTTGTCTATGGATGCCAGCGTCTTGCCGTTGTTCTTTCTGCGCATTTCTCTTGCCCGGCGAATGGGCTCATCCCGGACAGGGATGATGTCCACCTTATTCGCGACAACTCCATTCGCATCGACCGGCATAACCGACAGAGCCATTATAGAGACTTCTGGATGTGCTGATTGATAGCGCTCGATCAGGTCCAGGACGAACGCCTCATTGGCCAGGACGTGACCACTCATGAGGGCGCGTGCCTCATCCATAAACTTGCCAAAGAAAGATAGGGACTGCCGGATGATCGGCTTCAGGTCGAAGGGTCGACCGTTGCTGTAGGATACGATCCTCTTCCCGAACGCCTTGCGCGCCTTCGAGCCTTTCCTAGTTTGCTCAAAGTAAGGCCGGATGTAGTCATAGTGAAGCATGTACTCTGCCGAGAACGTTCGCTCTGTGCGCTCGTCATTCCACATACCACCTGTCGATGAATGCGTGAGAGGAAACCCCCCGTGTTGGCTATAGTCACGCAGGTAAAAGAGGAAAGCTGTTACGAACTCTTCATGCTGGAGCGTGTCGCTTGCAATCTCAAAAGCGTTGCGTTCCGATCCGCGCCCGCAAACGGAAGTGAGGCGATTGCGAGTGAGGTCATGCCAGAAACTAATGCTGGCGAGCCAGCTATTCACGGTTCGGATGAAGCCCCATTGCTGCATCCTTAGCGCATCCTCGGCCTCCAATTGACCGACCATATCGAGAACGAGGTGCTCTGCGATATACTTCTCGACCTCAATATAGTTGGTCACCACGAAATCGAAGGCGAGTTCAACCTCAAATGCTTCATAGACCTGCTTGTGGCAGCGCTTGGCATCGAGATATTCCTGCTCCGTGATCGCGATCTCCGGCTTTCGCGCCAAGACGGCTGGCTTTAGCAAATAGCTCACTGTCATCGTTCAGGAGTGTGCTTTGGAGGATTGTCGAAAAGTATAAAGCGAATGGCTTCCCGGCCAAAGGCAGCGTACTTGGCTAAATCACTAGTCGCATAGCCGAAGCGCCCTTTCTGAAACACCACCTCACTCCACTGCGGCGCAGGCGCCGGTTGGGTCATTCCGCTCTTCCCCCGCTGCTCTAGGCGAAAAAAGTGAATAGCAGCAGTTGGGCTACTTCTTCTGGTATCGTCGCAAGTGTGATTCCAAGGAAGAGAAGCGCCACACCGGCTATTTCCAAGTCGATATCGCCAATTGCTGACTTCTCGATCTTCTGCTCGAGAGCACGCTCAACGGCTCTGCGAGCTTCTTGCTCTCTAGCGATTAGGTTATCAATATGCTGACCTAGCTTTACGTTCGACCTGTGAACTTCGCCCACCCACTGCTTGAGGAGTTTTTGATCCGCTTCTAACTTTGCTAAGCGGTCCGAAACGCTATCACTCTTTACCGCAGGCCAAACTTGACCAACGCCGGTGACCGCAGCTGATCCCGACGCCAAGCCAACACCCGAGACCACTATACGCTTTGGCGGTACGAAAACGTACCTCAGACGGCTCAGCCAACCTAAGGCCCGCCTCATCGGTGACGGTTTTTCGAAAAGAAGCCCCGACTTTTCGAGTCCCCAAACTACGGTGAGTAGACCGACTATCTGGAAAGCGAGTCCTGACCAACGAATGCCATCGGCAAGATCATGATCGGACAAGCATGCAAGCGAGGCCGGCGCTCCAAAGAGGACGGCCGCCGCAACGATCCAATACCAAAGAGTCTTGCCGTCGCGAACCCACTGACGCAGATGGCGCCAGCGCTTCGCTAGGCCATCGCGGATCAACCCGAGCATGCTGCCACCCCCCGAATAATGGTGCCGGGTGAGGGATTTGAACCCCCGACCTTTCGTTTCTAAAGCTTCACGATCCAACCCGGCGAAATGCCACCGAAACGTTGCGGCGTGCGGATGCAATCGTCGCGCGAATCTTGATTCCGCATCAAATTCAGTTGTGAATGTCAGCCGAAGGTCAGAAAGGCGCGATGGGCTGCGAGCAACCCCCATGCAAAGATCGCGTACGAGCCAATGCCCAAAAGGATGCAAGCAATATTGCATCCGAAACCCAGCTTCCGGGCCCATCCGTAATCACTTCCATACCACCACTGTGACAGATAGGTGAGGCCAGAGATCACAGCGACGGCGAACGCTCCAATAGCGAAGTACACGAGGCAAGCCGCAAATGCCGATATTTTGGTCGGGTCGAATTCCGCCAAGTGAGCAATGAACGCAAGCAACGCAACGGCGGCGCCCCCGTTGAGCAAGAACGAAGACTTGATTGCATTCTGCCCGGCGGTGATGACCGACCGGAATAATTCCAAATGGTTCTCGTGCTGGTACTTGTTCGCCTCTATCCAGTTCTGGAGGTCGGCTCTATATCGCTCGACATCGATGGGCCTTGGTTCATCCTCTGGAGAGTTCAAAACCTCATCCAAGTAGGCCATGATGTTTTCGCATTTGATCGCCTCAATGCCGTTAGCCTTGATTCCGGCGACGGTCTGTTTCATCTCCTCGGCGAATTCCTTGGCATTCATTCAAGCATCCTATTTATAATCACCATCGGCGAACGGTCACGGCATCGAGTTGCCGCAGCCGTCTAAAATCATTCGAGTGCTAGCGGGAAGCCGTCGCCTTCACCCCAACACTGCAGCTTTGTCTTGCACTTCGGGCAGGTAATGTGAGCCGTGCCTGTGTAATCCTTCATAATGTGGAGGATCGCCTTTTTCCGGTCTTCATAGCAGTTCGGGCATATGCAGTGTGGCGGTTCGGCCCCGCGAGCCTCCTCCATCACCATGTAAACCATGGTGCCTGGGGCTAGTTGAGTTAAGCGATATCTTTGCTTCTCCGATTCCCATGCTTCTAGTGACGCAATCTGTTTTTTGAGTTGCCCAATCTCATTCAATAAAGCAACGCGTTCATCCTGTGCTGCGAATGCAGCGTTGTTCGCATCTATGAGCTTGGACTGAAACTCAATCAGCTTCTGATTAAACGCGGCATCGTCGCGCAATCCCACCATCGTCTGCGCAATATCTTTTGCCGCCTTTAGTGCTGACAGGGCGCTTGCTATCGCTGTTACGTCCACCATCAACCATCCCCCTATCCGAAGATCCGCAGAAGCCATTCAATCATGTGATAGATGATCGCAAACACTCCCAACAGCGCCAGCGCCAAGAAGCCGAAGATGATCCAACTGGGAAAGACTCGCATCACTCTCGCCTTGACGAGCTTCCCGTCACCCTCCCGCGAACGAACCCGCACTGTGGCAGGAAGGTTGTTAGTGCCCAGCATCTCGATTTGGAACCACTCCTGGCGCCCTAGATTGTTCGCGCGGATAATGAAGCGCCCATCTTCCATATACTCGGTTGTGTGAGGGAGGATCGGCCAAAGATTGTAATTGTCCGGCTGCCAGTTGAAGATTACCTCGACGCCTTCGGCCGGTTGCCTACCTATGTTCTGGACGTACACACTGCGGGTGTGCACATTGAAAAGAGGTTCCGCGGGGTGGCCGGGTGGTCGGACTAAAAAGGTCCATTCGTGAGGCTCCGACCATATGATTTTCACCTTTGGTTGGAACCAAGCCAGAATTAGCCCTGCCAGCACAGTAGCGACCACCGAGAGTACGGCAGGCCCGATCTCAATTCCCCAAATCAGCATCGTTCCCCTCATCGACCGCGAATCGGAGCGGTTGCAAATATTGCGCAGAGTTTAGCGCAATGCTCGCTCTAGTGCCCGGCGGTTGCAGCAGACCCAGCTGAAAGCCCCTGCAGGGGACCCCTGCAGTGGAAATACGCCCGCAGTCGGGGAAAGCCCCACCCCGGCCCCAAATCCTGGCCTGCACCCACCGCAGCGGCCCAGAACCCCCGAAATCTGCCAGAAAAGCCCAGAAACGGCCTCGCAAGCCCGGATGTCGGTCATTTCCGTCTTGGGAGCGTGTCCGCCTGGAAGCACAATCAAAGGTGGCGAAAATGCCATGATCAGTTAACCAGGAGGAGAAAATGACCGCTTCCAAGACGAACGCCCCGGCCAAGAAGGCGGCCACCAAGAAGAAGGCCACCGAGCCGACCGTGACCAAGTGCCCGCCGGCAAAAGCCAAGGGTGCCAAGACCACGGCCGGGATGCCCCGCCCGAAGCGCAAGCCAGGTGCCGCCAAGAAGCCCGCAACCAAGAAGGCACGGACTAAGAAGACCGGCGGCAAAGGCGGCGTGTGGGCGCTGGATGACTTCTCGAATGATGACGTCATCACCGTGGTCACCGCGAAGCCTTATGAGGACGGGAGCGTGGCAGCTTCGAGGTTCCGGCTGTTCAAGTCGGGCCAAACGGTCGGGGAGTGCCTGGAGGCACAGAGGGATGCTGGCTTCCTTCGTCGTCGTGTCGCCATCCGGAAGGCTCTGGAAGCTGGGCACATCAAGATCGGCAAGAAGTAGACCTACCACCGCCTACCACGGATTAGGGCTGCCCTTCGGGGCGGCCCTTTCCATTGCCTGCAGGCCACTCAGGTGGTCGCAGATTTGGTCCGAGCCTTTTTGCGGCCCTTTCCCCCTATCGAAGGACGTTTCCTGGCCTGTGGCTTCCTGCGGGGCTTGGTGTCCGGCTTGATCTGACAAAGTTCCTTGATCCGGTCGGTGACGACCTGCATGGCCTCTGCCAAGTCGTGCGTGGATACCTGGCTGTAGCCCTCGGTAACGTCGCCACCTAGAGCATGATTGACCAGGGCCTTTAGCTCCATCGGCGCAATCCGACAGCGGCTGGCGACGGTAATGAACGTTCGACGCAGATCATGTGGAGACACGTAGACACCGCTGTCCGCTCCGATCTTGCGCAGAGCCTTCTTCGGCTCCGCAACGTGCCCACTCTTGCTGTCACCAGGAAAGACGTAGGCATTCTCAATGCCGAGCTCCCGCCGAGCCAGCAGTAGGTCGTGTACGAAGTCCGACATTGGCAGATTTAGCTTCCGCTTGGCCTTCACGCGCTTTGCAGGGAGCAGGATAATACGCTGTGCAAAGTCGATGTCGGCCCATCGCAGACCTGCTGCCTCATCGCGACGCAGGCCGGTGAAAAGGAGGACAAGCAGATAGTCTCTCATCGTGCGGCTGGGATAGGTGTGTGCAGCCTTGTACCAAGCTGGAAGTTGGTCGCCGGACACGTGGCGCTCGCGCGGCAGGATCGGGTTCCAGGCGTCCCTCTTGAGGCGGATGGAGACAGGGTTGGGTGGTAGCTCCGGCACCCGCCCATTGGCTGCATAGTTCCAGACGGCCCGTAGTGCCCGCATCGCGCCGTTGGCGCTGGCCGAGCCTGGGTCCGACGAGAAAGCGTCTGATGTACGCTTCCGCTTCTTCTGCCGAGCAGCAACTTCCTCCTTGATCTGTTTGAACCGCTTCTCGACGGCGTCGGGTGTGATCTCGCGCAGGGGTTTGTCCAGCCACTTCTTGAGGTGGCGTTCGATGGGCTCTTTGACTTTGCCGTAATCGTTCATCACCTCTCGGAGGGTGACGTTGGCTTTTGGTCCTCGATGTGCCTTCGGATCCTTGCCCTGGCGCATGTCGTGAATGAGGTCCGCGGCCTCCTTCCGGATATCCTCAAGCGACATGTCCTTGGCTTCTGCCTCCACCACCGTACGCAGCGTGATCCTGCGCGAGTGTCCGTTCACCATCCGCTGCACAACGTAGGATTTGGTCTCGGTCTTACCGGATACGAGAAGGCCGAAGCCTTTGAGTTCGGTGTCCCAGAAGAGGCGTTGGCGGCCGCTCGGGTGTGGGGCGGGCAGCTTCTTGATCCCCTGCTTTGTCAGCTTCGTCTTTGGCATGGCACTCTCCCTATAGCGCTTATTTGGCAGACCCAAATAACGGAATCCGGCCGTCCGCAGCCGGACCTTTCGCCGTTACGTTAGCGGGTCCGTGCCGAAAAAGTAAAGGAAATGAGTGCTTTATGGAGCGGCAGCAGCCTTATTCCGAAAGGACCTAAGTCCTTGAAATGGCTTGCACCGGCTTTCTCTTAATCAGCGGGTCCAAGGTTCGAGTCCTTGTGCGCCCACCATTTTCCCCAGACTTGATCGATGGCTCAAAACGGTGCGGGTTCCGATCTGGAATGCCGCCCGGAAGCCATTGGGAAACGCCACCGTCCAAGGCTGACGCCGGGCGGGTCGGTGTGACCTGAGGAGAGGCGCCGGCGATCCCGGCGTTCGCCACCTCAGCGCACCAGGATGTTGCGGAACTGCCAGGGGTCGGAGGAGTCGATATCCTCGGGGAAGAAGCCGCGGCGGTCGCTGAGCGGCGTCCAGTCGGTGTAGACGCCGACGACGGGGCCGAGGTAGGGCCGCTGCACCTTGAGGCAGCGCGCGTGATCCATCTCGTCGGTTTCGACGATGCCCGCGTCAGGGTTCTCCAGCGCCCAGACCATGCCGGCCAGCACCGCCGATGTCACCTGCAGGCCGGTGGCGTTCTGGTGCGGCGCCAGGTTGCGGGTCTCCCGGATCGATAGCTGTGAGCCATACCAGTAGGCGTTCTTGGCGTGGCCGAAGAGCAGCACGCCCAGCTCGTCGATACCGTCGATGATCTCGTGCTCGTCGAGGATGTGGTGCACATCCGGTGCCCGGCCATTGCGCCCGAACATCTCGTGCAGGCTCAGCACAGCGACCGCCGAGGGGTGGTAGGCGTAGTGGCAGGTCGGGCGGTAGACGGCCCTGCCGTCCTCGCGGACGGTGTAGTAGTCGGCGATCGAGATCGCCTCGTTGTGGGTGACCAGGAAGCCGTATTGCGCCTGGGCCGTCGGCGTCCAGCTGCGCACCCGCGTGTTGGCGCCGGGCTGCAGCAGGTAGATTGCCGTCTGCGGCCCGTAGTCGAAGCCGCGCGCGTTCTCGGGCATCCAGTTTTCGTGGGTGCCCCAGCCGAGTTCGGCGGGCTGCATGCCCTCGGAAAGGAAGCCCTCGACCGACCAGGTATTCCAGAACTGGTTCATCGGCTTGGGCTCGCGGGCACGCTGGGTGTCGCGCTCGGCGATGTGGACGCCCTTGACGCCGAGGCGCTGCATCAGCCGCGCCCAGTCCTCGCGGTTCGCGGGGGCGCCGGCGTCTACGCCGGTGTCCGCGGCAATGTTCAGCAGCGCCGCCTTGACGAACCAGGACACCATGCCCGGGTTGGCACCGCAGCAGGACACCGCGGTGGTGCCGCCGGGGTTGCGCGCCTTCTCCTGCCGCACCGTCTCGCGCAGGGCATAGTTTGTGCGCGAGGCCGGATCGGCATCCTCGTCGAAGTAGAAGCCGGGCCAGGGCTCGACCACGGTGTCGATGTAGAGCACACGCAGGTGGCGGCAAAGCTTCATTACGTCGAGCGAGGAGACGTCAACCGAGAGGTTCACGCAAAAGCCCTGGCCGTCGCCGTCGGTCAGCAGCGGGGTCAGCAGCTCCTTGTAGTTGTCGGGAGTCAGCGCAGCCTGCACGAAGCGTATGCCGCGCTCGTCGAGCAGCGCCTTGTCGGTATCGTCCGGGGCGATGACGACGAAGCGGCTGCTGTCGAAGTCGAAGTGGCGCTCGATCAGCGGCAGGGTGCCGCGGCCGATGGAGCCGAAACCGATCATCACGATCGGGCCGCTGATGGCACCGTAGTCGGGCCAGGGGGTGGTCATGGCGGAATCTCCCTCGCTTCGGTTCGGGGGCACCCGACTTTTGGACTGGCCGACCCCTCAGGCCGGCAGCATGCTCAATCTCGCCGCCAGTTCAAGCGCGGTTTGATGACGTTGCGCCTGTTGTCTCTTTGTGGGGGCGACGCCGGCCCTGTCTGGCCGGCAGGAATGCGGCGGCAGGCTGCAGCTCGCCGGCCGGTCGCAGCAGGCCGCGGGCGCTGGCGAGTGCGCCGGCCCGCAGCTCGTGACCGAGGAAGCGGTGGCGCTCGACCGGCCCCGGCAGCGCCAGCCCCTCGGTCAGCGCCGCACTGAAGCCGAAGCGTCCGTAGTAGGGGGCATCGCCGACCAGCAGCACGGCGCCGTGGCCGGCAACGGCGGCGCGGTTGAGGGCGCCGCGCATCAGCCGGGCGCCGATACCCCGACCCTGGAGTTCCGGCGTCACCGCCAGCGGCCCGAGCAGCAGGGCGCGGCAGCCGGCGTCGTCCTCGACCGACCAGAGGCGGAGCGTGCCGACCAGCTGCCCGTCAAAGCGCGCCGCGAGCGCCAGCACCGGCAAGCGCCCTTCGCGCAGGCGCTCGGAGGTCTTGGCGAAGCGTGCCGGGCCGAGGGCTCGGTCCAGCAGGGCCTCGCGGGCGCCGGCCTCGCCCGGCACCTCTTCGTCGACAATCCACATCGACGGTTCTCCGCCGCCGGCCTAGATGACGAAGGACTTCAGCGGTGCGAAGCCGTTGAAGCCGACCGAGGCGTAGGTCGTGGTGTAGGCGCCGGTGCCCTCGATCAACAGCTCGTCGCCGATCTCCAGCGACAGCGGCAGCAGGTAGGGCGTCTTTTCATAGAGCACGTCGGCCGAATCGCAGGTCGGGCCGGCCAGCACGCAGGGCCCTGCGGTGCCGCCGTCGCGGGCGCTGCGGATGGGGTAGCGGATCGCCTCATCCATGGTCTCGGCGAGGCCGCCGAACTTGCCGATGTCGAGGTAGACCCAGCGCAGTTCCTCGGCGGGATCCTTGCGGGCGATGAGTACGACCTCGGTCTTCAGGATGCCGGCGGAGCCGACCATGCCGCGGCCCGGTTCGATGATGGTCTCGGGCGGGACGTTGCCGAAGTGACGCAGGATCGACTCGCGGATGGCGACACCGTAGAGGTTTGCCGCCGGCTCGTCGCCGCGGTAGCGCGCCGGAAAGCCGCCGCCCAGGTTGACCAGGCTGAGGCGGATGCCGCGCTCGGCCATGGTGCGGAAGATCGCGCTGGCGCTGGCGACGGCCGCGTCCCAGGCCTCGGTGTTGCGCTGCTGCGAGCCGACATGGAAGGAAATGCCGGCGGCCACCAGGCCAGCGCGGTGCGCCGCCTCGAGCACCTCGGGCGCGTGCCTTGGGGTGCAGCCGAACTTGCGCGACAGCGGCCAGTCGGCGCCGCTGCCATCGCAGAGGATGCGGCAGAACACGCGCGCGCCGGGGGCGGCGCGGGCGATCTTGCGCACCTCTTCGATGCAGTCGACGGCGAAGAGGCCGACGCCCAGCGCATGGGCGGTGGCGATGTCGCGCTCCTTCTTGATGGTGTTGCCATAGGAGATGCGCTCGGGGGTCGCGCCGGCGGCCAGGGCCGCCTCGATCTCGGTCACCGAGGCGCAGTCGAAGCAGGAGCCGAGCTCTGCCAGCGCCGCCAGGATCTCCGGCGCCGGGTTGGCCTTCACGGCGTAGAAGATGCGGCTGTCGGGCAGTGCCTGCCCGAAGGCCAGATAGTTTTGACGCACCTCTTCCAGGTCGACGACAAGGCAGGGGCCGTCGTGGTGGTTGGTGCGCAGGTACTCGCGAACACGATCGGTCATCGGGCTCTCCCGTTGGCATGGACGTTCAAGATGCGCCGGTGCTGCCCCGGGAGCCCGCCGCTGTGGAGACGGCGGCCCGATGCGGACCCGGCCGTCGCACGAACACGCCGAACACCGGCATGGTCGTCGCGACCCTGAAGTGCTGCCTTTGCTTGGAACGGGAAGCCCGCTCCGCACGACTGGCAAGGATGTAGCTGCCTCTTCAGTAACCCCGGCCTTTGGAAAGCCGGCAGAGACCAAAAAAGCCCTCTACGTCGTTGCTTTAAGCCGCTCGGCCCTCCGAAGGGTAGGAGAGCCCCGCCATCCCGACTTTCCAGCCGTTGGGCGTCGTGGGAGCGACCACGGGCACGTGCGAATTTGGGCAGGGGGTAGATATGCCGATCCGCTTCCCGATGCAAGGTGAAAATTTCACTTTTTTCGCTGGCAGATTAGGGGTTTGTTCAGAACTGGCGCATCGGCCATCCGGCGTTGCCGCGACCCTCTTCCTTCTTAATAGTCGTTCAGCAGAGCAGTCGGGACCTGTAGCCTGGAAGGCAGTCGGCACCAGGCAAGGACGGATCGCCCATGAACGACCCTGGACCAGACTCCGCCGCGGAAAGCTTCGGAGACATGGCGCGGCGCGTGACGACGCCTGCGCGCTGGGGCGACCTCGTGCTCGACCCCGGCACGCAGGCGCAGATCGAGGAGGTGCGGCGCTGGCTGGACCACCGCCCGGCATCGGCCGCGGGCCGGCGGGTGCTGTTCCACGGGCCGCCGGGCACCGGCAAGACGCTGGCGGCTGGCTTGCTCGGCAAGGTCTCGGGGAGGGAGGTCTACCGTGTCGACCTCTCGGGCATTGCATCCAAGTACATCGGCGAGACCGAGAAGAACCTCGCCAGGCTTTTCGAGACTGCCCGGCACCGCGACTGGATCCTGTTCTTCGACGAGGCCGACGCGCTCTTCGGCAAGCGCAGCGAGGTGAAGGACTCCCACGACCGTTACGCCAACCTCGAAGTCAGCTACCTGCTGCAGCGCCTCGAGTCCTTCGACGGACTGGTCGTGGTCGCCACCAATCTGGCCGGCAGCTTGGACCGCGCCGCCCTCGCGCGCTTCGATGTCGTGGTGCGATTTCCCCTGCCGGCGGAGGCGGAGCGCCGCCGCATCTGGCAGGGCGCCCTGCCGCGCGAGCCGGCGCCCGCCGATCCCGACGCCTTCACGGCGGCGCTGGCCCGCTACGAGCTGTCCGGGCGGAGCATCGTTGGCGCACTGCGTCACGCGGCGCTGACGGCGCTCGAGTCCGGCAGCCCGGTGCTGCGCTACGCCGACGCTGCAATCGCCGTGCGCCGCGAGCTGGAAAGGGAAAGCCGCGCGTTCTCCGATCTCATCGCCGCCGAATGTGCGGCGGAAAGCGACGACAAGAAATCTGCCGACTGACGCTACCGACTGCGGTCAGTGCGCCCACACCTGCCGGAATCGCTCGGCGTTCGGGCAGAAGGCCGGCGGCTCGCAGACCCTGCCGTCAGCGTCGGCCGCTTCGGCCCACTTTCGGCAGGTCTCCGTCCGCCCGCAGGCCATGCAGCTGCGCGCGGCCGAGGCAAGGGTGAGACCCAGGCGGTCCTGCGCCAGCGACACCGGATCGATCCCGCAGCGCGCCATCATGCGACCCATGAGCTTGCTGCGAACTTCAAGTCCTGAGAGGAATGTTGTCATAGGGCAGCCTCTTCCTTGCTTTTGGAGCATCATCGGCCGGCCCGCCGGCCTGTGCATTGCGCTGAATCAAACAGCCGCGACGGCGTCGCCCCAGGGCGACAAGGGCTCGGTGGCGCCGGTATTCTCCTGCCCCTCGCGCAGCACTCCGGCGGGGCAGGCGAAAGCATAGGGGTAGGGCGTGCGCCGGGTGGTTACTACCTTTGTCGCCCCGGCGAGGGCAGCCAGGGTCGCCGGCGGCAGGCTGTCGTCGGCGATCACCGTGTCGCCGCCGGAGGCGTCGATGCGCGGCTGGTGGAAGGCCTCCTCCAGGCTCATTCCGAAGTCGGCGAGGAAGGAGGCGAGCTGTGCCACCGCCGGCATGATCTTGCGTCCCCCCGAGGCGCCGAGGGCGAAGGTTCGGCCATTCGACTCTCCGATGAGAGGGCAGACGTTCATCAGGCAGCGCTTGCCGGGCGCCAGGGAGTTGGGTTTGCCCGGCTCCGGGTCGAACCACATGATGCCGTTGTTCAGCAGCAGCCCGGTCGCGGGCGACACCACGCGCGACCCGAAGGCGGACAGCAGAGTCTGGGTCACCGCGATCATGTTGCCCGCCTTGTCGACCACCGAGAAATGGGTGGTCGAGGCCGGCACCGCCGGGTGCTCATTCTCCGCAATGCGATCGCCGGCGCCGCTCAGGCGCCTGGCGTAGGCGCCCTTCAGGGCCGTTGCATAGGCGGCGAAGGCGTTGCCGTCCGGCCGCTCACGCGGCGTGAAGGCGGCTTCGAGTTGCGCGAAGGCGTCGGCGGCCGTCGGCCCGGCGGTGAGCCGCGGCGTGACGTGGAAGCGCGCACGGCGGTAGGTAAAGCTCAGCGGGTCCTGCCACTCGGCCTGGTAGGCCTGCAGGTCGGCGAGGAGCAGCGAGCCGCCCTTGGCCGCGACGTCCTTGGCCAGCGCGGCGGCGAGGTCGCCGTCGTAGAGCGCGCGGAAGCCCTGCTCGGCGATCTCCTGCAGCGTCGGTGCCATGGCGGACATGTCGATGCGCAGGTCGGAGAGCGCCGTCCAGTTCGCCACCTTCGGCCAGCGGCCGTCGTCGAGGAAGCGCGCTGCCGCGTCCGGGTCCTGCGTCAGGCTGCGCGAAGCGGCGGCGATCAGGAGGGCGACGTACCAGTCGACCGGGAAGCCCTCCTTCGCCAGCGCGACGGCCGGCATCACCAGGTCCTTCCAGGGCAGGGTTCCGTAGCGCGCGTGCGCCTTGCCGAGGCCGTCAACCAGCCCCGGTACCGCGACGGCGGTGGCGCCCATCACGTTGCGGTCGCCGACAACCTCCTTCCAGGGGAAGAGGTCGCCGCTGGAGTCCCGCCCGGTCAGTGGGAAGTCGGCCGGGTCGAGCCCCGCCGGCGCCCGCATGCCGTAGAACAGCGCCTCGGCGCGGCCTTCCTCGGCGTGCCACAGCATGGCCGCGCCGCCGCCCGCCGGCCCACTCATCCAGGGCTCGACCACCCCGATGGCGAAGGACACGGCCACCGCCGCGTCCACCGCGTTGCCGCCGCCCGCCAGTACCTCGGCACCAATCTCCGCCGCCCGCCGATGCTGCGCCGCGACGATGCCTTGGGAGGAAGAGGTCGCCGGCTTGCGGGTGACCTGGGAAGAGGAGAAGGAAGACATGGGGAGGGACTCCGGGACGCTTTGTAAACCAAGTTGTGAGGCGGAGATGCCTAGCCGAGAGACCGGTGACGCTATCTAACCTTTGAAGACGTGATCACGATGAAACTTTAGGAATTGAGGATGAGGGCGGAACTCCGTTCGTGATGGCGTTGCTATGCACCGCTCCGGGCGGATGAGACGATCCAAGGTGTCGGGAACCCGACCCTGAGCAGTCAAAATCGAGTAGTCGTCATCAATCGAGATCAGGCCCCGATCGAACATCCAGTGGATGGTTCCGCTGAGTGCCAAGCCGTTGCGAACGGAATCAGGACCCTTGGAAGCGACCGGACGTATATGTGCAGCCTGGACTTCTGATCGGCCACCGCCATTGATGATCTTAAGGCCGGTGATTGCGCAGGCATCTCCATAGGCGGACTTGATGAGTCGAGAAAAGGCGGCATCCCGAAACGGGCGAGCAACGACTCGCTCGATAATCGGCCGCTCAAATATACTCGACTCCTCCTCCAGACCTGACGCTATCTCTCCAGTCGGAGCCCCGTTTGAAAAAGGAAGCAAGCTAGCGAAACCGGCCTTTAAGATCAGGTCGTATTCCTGATCAGGTATCGGACGAACCGCACGACCGAACATACCCTTGCTAGTGCCCCCATCTGGCCGCCGCAGCGCTGACTCGTAGTAGTGCGCTTCCTCGCGGAAAGGAACGTAGCGTTCAAATTCAAGGAAGTCAGCGACGTATGCATAAAAGTGATCTGGCGTCGAAGGATCGGGCGCAACGTGCGTGATGCGCGCCGTAGCGAAGTATGCCATCCGGCCCCCCCGACTACTCAGCTCTGTGCTTGTCCTCCGAGGCTCATAGTAGATCGCCCAATCACCAACAGCTTGTTGAATGGCATTCATGTATGTCCGGGGGAAGTGATATCGCTCCTCGGGCAGGTCGTCATAGGTCGGGTTGACCTTCGTGATCAGTACTACTTTCGCCATCGCGGAATACTAACATTCCCCGACGGTATCAGTATCTCAAAAGCAGCCCCATCAGGCCGCCGCCAACTGCGTCAATCCGCCGAGGGGGATGATCTCTTTCGAGGTCGGTGTCCAAGGCGCCTCCTGCCAGTCGCCGTACCACTGAGAGACGTGAAGCCCGGCCTCGGCGATCAGTTCCTCCAACTCTTCCTTCGGCGTGAATTTGATCTGCGAGCGGGCGACCAAGTGCCGGCCGTCGGCGAGGATGCGGTAGTGGGTCTCGTAGGTGACGATGCCGCTCGCCGGGTCGTGGCTCGCGTCGTTCCAGGCCTCGACCCGGCCGAGCCTCGGGTGGGTCAGCTCCCAGTCGGAGACGCCCGGTACCCACTCCCGCCACTCCTCCGCCGCCGGGCTGCGACTGTCGAAGATGAAGCGGCCGCGCGGGGTGAGATGCTGCGCGATGGTGGCGAGCACCGCCGCCTGGTCCGCCGGCGTCAGGAAGACCTGGAAGGCGTGGCCCGTCAGCACGATGAGGTCGAAGCGGCGGTTGAGCCTCAGGCTCCGCGCGTCGGCCTCGACCCACTCCACCTTGCCGCCACCTTCGCGCCGCCGCGCCATGTCCAGCATGGCAGCGGCCGGGTCGGCGCCCGTCACAGCGCGGCCATTGCCCGCCAGTCCCACAGTGAGGCGCCCGGTGCCGCAGCCCAGGTCCAGCACGCTGCGCGCCTCGGCCGCCATCCGGATGCACAGGTCGTCGTCTGGCCCCTTTTCGTTGTCCAGGTCGTAGAACTGGACCAGTTCGGGGTCGTCGTAGAGGCGGTCGTCGCTCAGGCCGTCCGGAGTCATCCTTGCGACGTCCGGCGTCGCGCCGCGAACTGGAGGAGGGGCGCGCCGAAGGCCTCCTTGCGCGGTTGCACGCCGAGGCCAGGCGTGCGGGGCGC
This sequence comes from uncultured Pelagibius sp., assembly GCA_964472095.1. GTDB lineage: Bacteria > Pseudomonadota > Alphaproteobacteria > Kiloniellales > Kiloniellaceae > Pelagibius. The sequence goes on along the minus strand of CAYYIV010000008.1, from coordinate 125,587 downwards.
CTGCATGCGGCCCCCGGCAATCGGTGGCAGGCCCTCGGCGTTGGAGACCGTCACCCAGTTGTGGAAGTCGACGCTGTGCATGCGCAGCTCTTCCGGGGTGGAGAGGCAGAGATGCGCGATGGCGGCGGTGTCGATCTCGGCGCCGCCGATGTCCTCCACCGTCACCATCAGGCCGAAGTCGACCGCAAGGTCGCGGATCTGCCGTGTCCTCGTGATGCCGCCGAAGCGGGCGATCTTGAGGGTGACGCCGTCGGCCGCCCCGTCAGCGCGGATGCGCAGCAGGGCCTCCAGGCTGTCCACCAACTCGTCCAGCACGAAGGGCTTGCCGCAGGCCCGCCGCACGGCGAGGTTGGCCTCGTAGCCGGCGCAGGGCTGCTCCAGCACGTAGTCGAACTCTCGCGTCGCCGCAACGAAGCGCAGGGCGTCGAAGCTGGTCCAGGCACCGTTGGCGTCGCAGAACAGCGTGACCTCGGGGCCGACCTCCGCGGCGACGGCCGCCAGCAGCGCGGCATCTTCAAGCGGGTCGCCGCCGACCTTCACCTGCAGGCGGCGATAGCCGTCGGTGAGGTAGCGCCGGGCGCTCTCCAGCATGGCGGCCGGCTCGCCCTGCGAGAGCGAGCGGTAGAGCGCGACGTCGCTGCCGCAGCGCCCGCCGAGGCATTCGGCAAGTGGCAGGCCGGCGGCCTGCCCGGCGAGGTCCCAGAGCGCCATGTCGAGCGGCGTCTTCACGTCCTGCTGGCCGGCCATGGCCGCATCCATCAGGCGGTTGAGCTTCACGACCTCGCGCGGATCGGCGCCCAGCAGTTCGGGGGCCAGGACCTGCAGCCCCGCGCGCACGCCGCCGGCGAAGGCCTCCGAGTAGAAGGCGCCGAGCGGCGCCACCTCGCCCCAGCCGGTGAGGCCGGCATCGGTCTCGATCTCCACCAGGGTCGAGGAAAAGCCGTGCTCCGTGCGGTTGCGGCAGCGATAGGCACCTTCCCGGAACGGCAGCTCCAGGGCATATACCGAGATGCGCTCTATCCTCATGCCGGGCGCCTTACGCTTCGCTCAGCAGGTCGTAGAGCGTGAGAGCCACCACCTCCGTCGCCTTGTAGAGATCGTCGAGCGGCAGGCGCTCGTCGGCGCGGTGGGCGTTGGCTTCCTCGATGGTGTGCGGGCCGGCGCCATAGAGCACGGTCGGGATGCCTGCCGCCGTGTAGTGGCGCGCGTCGGTGTAGAGCGGCACGCCCTTGGGGCCGACGGGCTCGCCCATGATCTCGCTGGCGCGCAGCGAGAGGCGGTCGACCAGGCGCTGGCCGCCGTCGAGCGGCGTCAGCGGGGCGGCCAGCAGGATGCGGCGGATCCTCACGCCGATGCCGGCGTAGTTGCGCGCGGCACCCTCGATGAGGTCGCGCAGTTCCTTTTCCACCGCCTCGGGATTCTCCTCCGGGATCATGCGGCGGTCGAGGCGGAAGGTGACCCTGTCGGGCACCACGTTGGTGTTGATGCCGCCGTCGATGAGGCCGACGGTGCACTGCGGGCTGCCGATGCCTTCGATGCCGGAGACCTTGTCGGTCAGGCGCTTGCGCCAGTCGTAGAGCGCGGTCAGCACCGCGGTCGCGGCTTCCAGGGCATCGTGGCCGGTGAAGGGCATGGCGGCGTGGGCCGACTTGCCAGTCACCGTCACCTCCAGGTGCAGGCAGCCGTTGTGGGCGGTGACCACGTTGTAGGAGAAGCCGGCGCCAATCGAGAGGTCGGGCTTGGAGAGGCCCTGGTCGAGCAGCCAGCGGGGGCCGATCTCGCCGCCGGCCTCCTCGTCGTAGGTGAAATGCAGCTCGATCGTGCCCTTCAGCTTCGCCCCGGCCTTCGCGGCGGCGTCGAGCGCCAGGAGCGCGAAGCTGTAGGTGGCGAAGTCGGACTTGGAGACGGCGACGCCACGCCCGTACATCCAACCGTCGACGATCTCGGCGCCGTAGGGATTCTTCGTCCAGCCCTCACCGGGCGGCACCACGTCGCCGTGGGCATTGAGGGCGATGGTCGGGCCCTTGTCTTCCGGCGCCCCGAATTTCTTGCGCACTACCAGGTTGGTGGCGGCGATCATGCCGGCGGCCTTTACCGTCTCCGCCGGCACCGGATGGCGCTCGACCGTGAAGTCGAGGCCCTCCAGCAGCGCGGCGGCGCGCTCAGCATGGGCCTGGCAGTCGCCCGGCGGGTTGTCTGAGGGCATCTTTACCAGTTCCGCCAGGAAGCGGGTCTCGGCCTCGCGCGCGGCCTCCAGGGTGTCGCGGATAGTGGCTTCGAAATCAGGCATCGTTCCTTGTCTCTTCCAGCGCTGGTTCAGCGGAGCTTCGGGTCGACATTTTCGAGGAAGTCGAGGAACACCCGCGCCGCGGCCTCGGCGTCCTCGGCGGTGATGCTCTCCAGCGGATTGTGGCTGATGCCGCCGCCGCAGCGCACGAAGAGCATGGCGATGGGGCAGAGGGCGGAGAGCGCCATGGCGTCATGGCCGGCGCCGCTCGGCAGCCGAAGGGCGCGGAAGCCCTGGCGCTCGATGGCGCGGTCGAGCTCGTCCATCAGGCCGGGATCGCAGGCGACCGCGCCCTCTTCATAGAGCAGTTCGATATCGAGGGCGAGGCCGCGGCGCTTGGCGACGGCGGCGAGCTTCTCCTTCAGGGCGGCGACGGCGGCGTTGCGCTGCGCATTCTCCGGCGCGCGGATGTCGAGGCTGAAGGTGACCTTGCCGGGGATCACGTTGATGGCGCCCGGCGCCACGGCGAGGCGCCCGACGGTGGCGACGAGGCCTTCCTCGGCGGCGGCGCGCTGCTCGATGGCGGCGATCATTTCGGCCGCACCGGCCAGGGCGTCGCGGCGCAGGTGCATCGGCACGGTCCCGGCATGGCCGGCCATGCCTTCCAGGGTGATGGAGAAGCGGCTGGCGCCGTTGATGGCGGTGACCGTGCCGACCGGCAGCCCTTCCGCCTCCAGCACCGGGCCCTGCTCGATGTGCACTTCGACGAAAGCCAGCACGTCTTCCTTGCGGCGCGCCTCGGGGGCGATGGCCGCCGGATCGCAGCCGAAGTGGACGAGGGCGTCCTTCAGGCTGGTCCCCTCGGCGTCGGTGACCGAGAGCACGGAGAGGTCGATGGTGCCGGCGATGGTGCGCGAGCCGGAAAGCGTGGTCGGGAAGCGCACGCCCTCCTCGTCGCCGAAGGCGATGACCTCGATGGCGTAGGGCAGCCGCAGGTCGCGCGAATCGAGCTCGGCGATGCAGGCGATGGGCAGCGCCACGCCGAGGTTGCCGTCGTAGGCACCGGCATCGCGAACGGTGTCGATGTGCGAGCCGGTAATCAGCGTCCTGGCCCCTGGCTCGGCCGCTTCGTAACGGCCGACTACGTTGCCGATGGCGTCGATGCGCGCCGTCATGCCGGCCGCGCGCATGGCCGACTTCACCGCCAGCGCGCAGGCCTTGTGCTGCGGACTGAGGAAGACGCGGGTCAGCTTCTCCTCGTCCTCGCTGTAGCTGGCCCAGCCGTCGACCATGGCCTTGATCCAGGCGCCGGCACCGGCCAGGGATTCCGTGGCGAGGGTCATGGCAGCATCTCCTTCAGACGCAAGAGGGCAATACGTTCGATCTCGGCCAGCGCGGTGGCGAATTCCTGGTCCTTGTCGTTTGCGAGGCGGTGCTCGAAGGCGGCCAGGATCTCGTCCTTGCTGCGGCCCTTCACCGCCATGATGAAGGGCAGGCCGAACCGCGCCTTGTAACGCTCGTTCAGCGCGGTGAAGCGGGCGCGCTCGGCATCGCTCAGCAGGTCGAGCCCGGCCGCGGCCTGCTCCTTCTTCGAGTCCCGTGTCAGCCGGCCGGCCGCTGCGAGACGTCCGGCGAGGTCCGGGTGGGCCACGATGAGGGCGCGCTTCTGCGCTTCGCTGCCGGCGCGCAGGGCCGCCACCATGCAGTGGTGCAGTCCTTCCGCCGTCATCGGTCCCACCGGCAAGCCGGCATCGAAGGCCGCGGCGGCGATCCAGGGCGAATGCTCGAAGACGCCGCCGAAGCGGACGACGAAGGCGTCGCGCTCGAGTGTGTCGGCAGCGCTCAAGGCTTGTGCTTCTCGTGCCAGTGGCGGGCGATGTCGATGCGCCGGGCCGGCCAGACGCCGTCGTGCGACATCACGTAATCGAGGAAGCGGGCCAGTGCCGCGGCGCGGCCGGGCCGCCCGGCGAGGCGGCAGTGCAGGCCGACCGACATCATCTTCGGTGCACCGGCTTTGCCTTCGGCATAGAGCAGGTCGAAGGAGTCCTTCAGGTAGGCGAAGAACTGGTCGCCGGCGTTGAAGCCCTGCGGCGTCGCAAAGCGCATGTCGTTGGCGTCGAGGGTGTAGGGCACGACAAGATGTGGCCCCTGCGGTCCGGCGACCCAGTAGGGCAGGTCGTCGGCATAGGAATCGGCGGAATAGAGGAAGCCGCCATCCTCCATCACCAGGTCCAGGCTGTGGATGGAGTTGCGTCCGGTGTACCAGCCGAGCGGCCGCTCGCCGGTCACCTCCGTATGGATGCGGATCGCCTCGTCCAGGTGGGCGCGCTCTTCTTCCTTGGCGAAGTCCTTGTACTCGATCCACTTCAGGCCGTGGGAGGCGATCTCCCAGCCGGCGCGCTGCATGGCGGCGACGGCCGCCGGGTTGCGCTGCAACGCGGTAGCGACGCCGTAGACCGTAACCGGCACGCCGGCCGCCGTGAACAGGCGGTGCAGGCGCCAGAAGCCGGCGCGGCTGCCGTACTCGTAGATCGACTCCATGTTCATGTGGCGCTGGCCGGGCCAGGGCTGGGCGCCGACGATCTCCGAAAGGAAGGCTTCCGAGGCGGCGTCGCCGTGGAGGATGTTGTTCTCGCCGCCTTCCTCGTAATTGATGACGAACTGCACGGCGAGGCGGGCGCCGCCCGGCCAGTGAGGGTCGGGCGGCGCCTCGCCGTAGCCAATGAGGTCGCGCGGGTAATCGCCGGTCATCGTCTTGTTGTGGCCCCTTCAGTGTCGCCGCTGGCCTGGGCTGCAACACCCCTCATCATAGTAACGCAGATGAACGCGGCTGAATTTGCATGTTTTTTTTGAAACTGCTTCCGGAGGGAGTAGTCTTCCGTCAGCTGTCGCAACCCGCGAGACTTAACCGACTCAGAAGGTCAGCGACAAGCACCGAGCACCTGTATTCAATCAGGTTCGCCCCGTAAAGGGCAAGTAAAGCAAGGCTGATCGGGAGGGGGAACGAAATGGCAGGCAGACTGACCACCCATGTCCTCGACACGGCGCGCGGACGCCCGGCGGCGGGCATCCGCATCGAGGCCTTTCGCCTCGCCGCCGGCGCGCGGGAGGCCCTGGTCAGCCTGGAGACCAACGCCGACGGCCGCTGCGCCGGCCCGGTGTTGGAAGGCGCCGCCTTTGCCGCCGGGGCCTACGAACTGGTGTTCCATGTCGCCGACTACTTTCGCGCCGCCGGCACCAACCTGCCGGAGCCGCCCTTCCTCGACGTGGTGCCGATCCGCTTCGGCATCGCCGAGCCCGGCCAGCACTATCACGTGCCACTGCTGATCTCGCCCTACGGTTATTCCACCTACCGGGGAAGCTGAGACCTTGCGCGGCGAAATCCGATTCCTGCTGGACGACGCGCCGCGCAGCCTTTCGCAGCTCGACCCCACCATGACCGTGCTCGACTACCTGCGCCAGGTCGAGCACCTGACCGGAACCAAGGAAGGTTGCAACGAGGGCGACTGCGGCGCCTGCACCGTGGTGGTGGCGTGTCCCCACGGCGACCGGCTGCGCTACCGGGCCGTCAATGCCTGCATCCAGTTTCTCGGCACGCTGGACGGCTGCCAACTACTCACCGTGGAGCATCTCGCCAAGGCGGGGCAGTTGCACCCGGTGCAGCAGGCCATGGTGGACTGTCATGGTTCGCAGTGCGGTTTCTGCACACCGGGCTTCGTCATGTCGCTCTTCGCCATGACCCGCGACCACGCCGAGGCACCGGACGAGACCACCATCGACGACATCCTGGCTGGCAACCTCTGCCGCTGCACCGGCTATGCCCCGATCGTGCGCGCGGCACAGCGTGCCTATGCGATGGCCCCGCGCGACGATGCCTTCGCCGCAGGGGAAACGACGACCGTGAAGCAGCTTGCTGCGCTGCAGGACGGCGAGACCGTCGCGGTCGCTGACGGAGCGGCAGGGCGGCGCTTCTTCGCACCATCGAGCCTCGACGAACTGGCCGCGCTCTACGCAGAGCATCCGGAGGCGACGCTCACCGCCGGCTCGACCGACGTCGGCCTCTGGGTGACGAAGGGTCTCCAACGGCCGCAGACTGTCATCTATGCCGGCCGCGTCGCCGAGCTGGCGCGCATTGCCGAGACCGCCGTGGGCATCGAGATCGGCGCCGGAGTCACCTACAGCGAGGCCATGGCGGTGCTGGCGAAGCACTACCCCGACATGGGCGAGGTGATCCGCCGCCTCGGCTCGGTGCAGATCCGCAACGTCGGTACGATCGGCGGCAACGTTGCCAACGGCTCGCCCATCGGCGACTCGCCACCGCTGCTGATCGCCGCCGGCGCCACCCTGCACCTGCGCAAGGGTAGGGAGCGGCGCTCGCTGCCGCTGCAGGACTTCTTCCTCGACTACGGCCGGCAGGATCGCGCGCCGGGCGAGCTGGTCGAGCGCATCGACCTTCCGCTGCCGCCGGCAGGCGCGCAGTTCCGCGCCTACAAGGTCTCCAAGCGCTTCGACCAGGACATCACGGCAGTGCTCGGCGCTTTCAGCCTGACCATCGACGCCGGTCGCGTGACGCTTGCGCGGCTCGCTTACGGCGGCCTCGCCGCTACCCCCAGGCGGGCGGCAGCGGCCGAGGGCGCCCTTGTTGGTCGACCCTGGAACGAGGCCACGGTCGCAGATGCCATGGCCGCGCTCGTCGAAGACTTCCAGCCGATCACCGACTGGCGCGCCGGCAGCGCCTATCGGCTGAAAGTGGCGCAGAATCTGCTGCGCCGCTATTTCATCGAGACGACCGACCCGACAAGCGTCACAAGACTTGTGGGTCGAGGGAGGCTTGCCCAGTAGCGGAGACTTTTCTTGCGGCCCCTCGTGGTGTGATCATTCCGGAGGGTTCCCAAGACTAAGGTCGGCGGAACAGTCGACTTCGGAGCAAGGGATGCGGCAGTGAGCGGGGAAGTGGCAATCAAAGGCGGCGTCCACAGCGCCCAGCGGCACGACAGCGGCCACAAGCACGTGGCCGGTGCGGCCGCCTATGTGGACGATCTGCCGGAGCCGCAGGGCCTGCTTCACCTCTGCCTCGGCCTCTCCAGCGTCGCTCACGCCCGGCTCAAACAGGTGAACCTGGACGCCGTGCGGGCGGCGCCGGGTGTCGCCCTGGTACTGACCGCCGCCGACATTCCCGGCGCGAACGACATCAGCCCGACCCACCGCCACGACGAGCCGATCCTGGCCGACGGGAACGTCGAGTACGCCGGCCAACCGATCTTCGTGGTGGCGGCGGCAACCCGCGACCAGGCGCGCCGCGCCGTGTGCCTGGCGGAGATCGACTACGAGGAACTGCCGCCGGTGCTGAGCTTCGCCGAGGCCAAGGCGCGCGGCGTCATGGTGACGGAGCCGATGACGCTGGCCCGCGGCGATGCGGCCTCGGCCCTGGCGAAGGCGCCGCGGCGGATCACGGGGCAGATGAGTGTCGGCGGGCAGGAGCATTTCTACCTGGAAAGCCAGATCGCGCTGGCAATTCCCGGCGAGGACGACGAGGTGAGGGTGATCTGCTCGACCCAGCACCCGACCGAGATCCAGACCATGGTGGCCGGAGCGCTGGGCGTGCCGGCCAACGCGGTGACGACGGAGGTCCGCCGCATGGGTGGCGCCTTCGGCGGCAAGGAGACGCAGGGCAACCTCTTCGCCGCGGTCGCCGCCCTGGTCGCCAAGAAGACCGGCCGCGCCGCCAAGATCCGCCCCGACCGCGACGACGACTTCGTCATCACCGGCAAGCGCCACGACTTCCTCATCGACTACGACGTCGGCTTCGACGACGCAGGGCGCATTGTCGCCGTCGACATGACCTATGCAGCGCGCTGCGGCTGGTCGGCCGATCTCTCCGGCCCGGTCACCGACCGCACGCTGTTCCATGCCGACAACTGCTACTACTTCCCCGCTGTGCGGCTGGCCTCCGAACCGCTGAAGACCAATACCTGCTCCCACACCGCCTTCCGCGGCTTCGGAGGGCCGCAGGGCATGATCGGTGGCGAGCGCCTGATCGAGGAGATCGCCTTCGCCCTCGGCAAGGACCCGCTGGAGGTGCGCCGGCGAAACCTGTACGGGCCCGGGCGCGACATCACCCCCTACCACCAGCAGGTCGAGGACAACATCGCGCCGGAGATCATCGCCAAGCTGGAGGCCGACTGCGCCTACTGGGCGCGGCGCGAGGCGATCCAGGCTTTCAACAAGGCTTCGCCGGTGCTGAAGCGCGGCCTCGCGCTGACACCGGTGAAGTTCGGCATCTCCTTCACGCTCACCGCCTACAACCAGGCCGGCGCCCTGGTGCACATCTACCGCGACGGCTCCATCCACTTGAACCACGGCGGCACCGAGATGGGGCAGGGGCTCTACACCAAGGTGGCGCAGGTGGTGGCCGAGGCCTTCCAGGTCGATATCGACAGGGTCCGCATCACCGCCACCTCGACCGGCAAGGTGCCGAACACCTCGGCGACGGCGGCGTCATCGGGCTCCGACATCAACGGCATGGCGGCGCTGGCCGCCTGCAACACCATCAAGGCGCGCCTCGTCGACTTCGCCCGCGAGCACTGGGAGCTGCCGGCGGACCAGGTCGAATTCCTGCCGGGTTTCGTGCGTGTCGGCAATCAGAAGATCGCCTTCGCCGACTTCGTGAACGCCGCCTACATGGCCCGCGTCTCGCTCTCCTCGACCGGCTTCTACAAGACGCCGAAGATCCACTGGGACCGTGCCGCCGGCAAAGGGCGGCCATTCTACTACTACTCCTACGGCGCGGCCGCCTGCGAGGTGGTCGTCGATACGTTGACCGGCGAGTACCGCATCGATCGGGTGGACATCCTGCACGATGTCGGCAGCTCGCTGAACCCGGCGCTCGACCTCGGCCAGATCGAGGGTGGCTTCGTTCAGGGCGCCGGCTGGCTCACCACCGAGGAGCTGTGGTGGGACGACAAGGGATGCCTGCGCACCCACGCCCCCTCGACCTACAAGATCCCCGCCTGCGGCGACCGCCCGCGCATCTTCAATGTCGAGCTGCTGAAGGACAGCCCCAACCGCGAGGAGACCATCTATCGCTCCAAGGCGGTCGGCGAGCCGCCGTTGATGCTGGCGATCTCGGTGCTGCACGCGCTATCCGACGCCGTCGCCAGCGTCGCCGATCACCGCATCTGCCCGCGGCTCGACGCGCCGGCGACGCCGGAGCGCGTGCTGATGACCATCGAGCGGCTGCGCGCCGAGGCGGCTGCACTCGACGGAAGGGTCGCATGAACGCGCCCCGCCTCGAGGTGGAGGGCGTCAGCAAGCGCTTCCCCGGTGTGCTGGCCAACGACCGCGTCGACTTCGCCGTGGCACCCGGCGAGATCCACGCGCTGCTGGGCGAGAACGGCGCCGGCAAGTCGACCCTGGTGAAGATCATCTACGGCGTGCTGAATCCCGACGAGGGCAGGCTTTCCTGGAACGGCGAGCCGGTGGAGATCGCCGACCCGCACGCTGCCCGCGCGCTCGGCATCGGCATGGTGTTCCAGCACTTCTCGCTCTTCGAGGGCATGACCGTGCTGGAGAACGTGGCGCTCGGCATGGACAGGGCGGCGGACATGGGCGCGCTGGCCCGGCAGGTGCGCGAGGTCTCCCAGGCTTATGGCCTGCCGCTCGATCCCGAGCGCGACGTCTATACCCTCTCTGTCGGCGAGCGCCAGCGCATCGAGATCGTGCGCTGCCTGCTGCAGGGCCCCAAGCTGCTGATCATGGACGAGCCGACCTCGGTGCTGACGCCGCAGGAGGTCGAGCGACTCTTTGAAACACTGCGCCTGCTGGCCGCCGAGGGCGTCTCCATCCTCTACATCTCCCACAAGCTGGAAGAGATCAAGCAGCTCTGCGACCGCGCCACCATCCTGCGCGGTGGCAAGGTGGTGGCGACCTGCGATCCCAAGGTCGAGACCGCGAAGTCCATGGCGCAGCTGATGATCGGCGCCGAGCTGAAGACCGTCACCCGCCGTGGCGCCGGCACCCAGGGCGCGGTGCGGCTGGAGGTCGAGGGGTTGTCGCTGGCGTCCGAGGCGGTCCACGGCACCGACCTCAAGAACATCTCCTTTGCGGTCAGGGCCGGCGAGGTCTTCGGCATCGCCGGCGTCGCCGGCAACGGCCAGAACGAGCTGCTGCTGGCGCTCTCCGGCGAGCGCCTGACCGACCATGCGACCGCGCTGCGCATCGACGGCAAGGGCGTCGGGCGGCTGGATGCCGGCCGGCGCCGCAAGTTGGGTCTCTGTGCGGTGCCGGAGGAGCGCAACGGCCACGGTGCGGTGCCGGGCATGTCGCTGGTGGAGAACGCGGTCCTCAGCGCCCACCACCGCAAGAACCTGCTCTCCTCCGTGTTCATCCGCGCCGGCGCCGCGGCGCGCTTCGCCGCCGAGATTGTGAAGGCCTTCGACGTGCGCACGCCCGGTGTTGGCGCCGCGGCCGCCAGTCTTTCCGGCGGCAACCTGCAGAAGTTCATCGTCGGACGGGAGATCCTGCAGAAGCCGACGGTGCTGGTAGTCTCGCAGCCGACCTGGGGCGTCGACGCCGGCGCCGCGGCCACCATTCACCAGGCGTTGGCGGACCTGGCGGCCGAGGGCGTCGCCGTGGTGGTGGTGTCGCAGGATCTTGACGAGCTGCTCGCCATCACGGATCGCCTCGCCGTGATCAATGTCGGTGTGCTCTCCAGCGCCATGGTGACCCGCGAGGCCTCGGTCGAGGAGATCGGCCTGCTGATGGGCGGCGTGCATGGGCTGGCGCCGGAAGAGGTCGCCGCCGCGGCAGCGGCAGAGAAGGAGGCGGCGCATGTCGCTTAGCCTGAAGATCGAGGCGCGGCGGGAGATCCCGCGCAGCCTGTTCTATTCGACGCCACTGCTCGCCGTGGGGCTCACCGTGGTCGCCGGTTTCTTCATATTTCTCGCCATGGGCTACGACCCCTTGCGGGCGCTCTACCACTTCTTCATCTCGCCGCTGCTCAGTCTCTACGGCTGGAGCGAGCTGATGGTGAAGGCGGCCCCGCTCATCATGATCGGCGTCGGGCTTGCCGTCGGCTTCCGCGCCAACGTCTGGAACATCGGCGCCGAGGGTCAGCTCACCGTCGGTGCCATCGCCGGTGGCGTGGTGGCGCTCTCCTTCTGGGGCGAGGAGTCTTTCGTCACCCTGCCGCTGATGTGCCTTGCCGGCGTCGCCGGCGGCATGGCCTACGCCGCGGTGCCGGCCTTCCTGAAGACCCGCTTCGGGGTGAACGAGATCCTGACCAGCCTGATGCTGACCTATGTCGCGACGCTCTTCCTCTCGACCCTCGTCTACGGACCGCTGAAAGACCCGCTGGGTTTCAATTTCCCGCAGTCGCGCATGTTCGGCGACGCCGCCCTGCTGCCGCTCATCCTGGACGGCACGCGCATGCACCTCGGCACCCTCGTCGCCCTGGCCATCGCGGTGGCCGGCTGGGTGATGATGACCTTCACCATCATCGGCTTCCAGGTGCGGGTGCTGGGCCAGGCGCCGGCGGCGGCGCGCTTCGCCGGCTTCAACGCGTCGCGCATCGTGTGGTTCTGCCTGCTCTTGAGCGGCGGTCTTGCGGGTTTGGCCGGGCTCTTCGAGGTGGCCGGGCCGATCGGCCAGCTGATCCCGGTGGTCTCCCCCGGCTACGGCTTCACCGCCATCATCGTCGCTTTCCTCGGCCGGCTGCATCCCCTGGGAATCATCCTCTCCGGCCTCTTGATGGCGCTCTCCTACATCGGCGGCGAGACCGCCCAGGTCGAGGTCGGCCTGCCGCAGGCGGTGACCGGCGTGTTCCAGGGCCTTCTGCTGTTCTTCCTGCTGGCCTCCGACTTCCTGGTGCGCTACCGCCTGCGCCTGCGCGCGCCGGCCGCCCGGCCGCAAGCGGCGGGGTAGGGATCCATGAGCTTCGAAGTTCTCGCCCCCATCTTGTTGACCGTCATCAGTGCCGCCACGCCGCTGGTCTTCGCGGCGCTGGGCGAGCTGGTGGTGGAGAAGTCCGGCGTCCTCAACCTCGGCGTCGAGGGCATGATGATCCTCGGCGCCGTCGCCGCCTTCGCCGTCGCCGTGACCACCGGCTCAAGCACCCTCGGCATCGTGGTCGGCGCGGCCGCCGGCATGGGCATGGCCTTCATCTTGGGCGTGCTGACCCTGACCCTGGCCGCCAACCAGGTGGCGACCGGCCTGGCGCTCACCATCTTCGGCCTCGGCCTGTCGTCGCTGCTCGGCGCCGGCTTCGTCGGCGTGCCCGTCGCGGCGCTGCCGAAGCTCGCCATCCCCGGCGTCAGCGATCTGCCGCTGTTCGGCCCGCTGCTGTTCGGCCACGACGCCCTGGTCTACCTCGCCCTCGCCGCGGTGGCGGCGGTCGCCTGGTTCCTCAAGCGCTCGCGTGCCGGCATGATCCTGCGCGCCGTCGGGGAATCGGACATCTCGGCCCACTCGATCGGCTACGACGTCATCGCCGTGCGCTACAAGGCCGTGCTCTTCGGCGGCGCCATGGCGGGGCTCGGTGGCGCCTTCCTGTCGCTCTCCTACACGCCCATGTGGGCCGAGGGCATGACCGCCGGGCGCGGCTGGATCGCGCTGGCCCTGGTGGTGTTCTCCTCCTGGCGGCCGTGGCGCCTGCTGGCCGGCGCCTACCTCTTCGGCGGCATCACCATCGCCCAGCTGTACAGCCAGGGGGCCGGGGGGATCGGCATTCCTTCCCAGGTGATGTCCATGCTGCCCTACCTGGCGACCATCCTGGTACTGACCATCATCGCCGCCGGGCCCTGGAAGGGCCGCCTCAACGCCCCCGCTTGCCTTGGCAAGCCATTTAGGCCATCAACTTAGCTAACGACAAACGCTCTCAACGAAGACTCAACAAGGAGGCTTTTCATGTTCAAGGACCTTTCGCGCCGCCATTTCCTGGCGGGCAGCACCGCCGCGGCGGGCGCCCTTTCGCTGGGCGGCCCGGCTGCCTTCGCCGCCGACCCCCTGAAGGTCGGCTTCGTCTACGTCGGCCCGATCGGCGACTTCGGCTGGACCCACGGCCATGACGTCGGCCGCCGCGCCATCGAGGCCGAATTCGGCGACCGGGTGACGACCAGCTACGTCGAGAACGTCGACGAGGGGCCGGACGCCGACCGCGTCATCCGCCAGCTCGCCACCTCCGGCCACAAGCTGATCTTCACCACCTCCTTCGGCTTCATGAACCCGACGGTGCGCGTCGCCAAGCAGTTCCCCGACGTGATGTTCGAGCATGCGACCGGCTTCCAGTCGGCCCCGAACCTCGCCATCTACAACGCGCGCTTCTACGAGGGCCGCGCCGTCATCGGCACCATCGCCGGCCATGTGACCCAGACCGGCAAGTTCGGCTACATCGCCTCCTTCCCGATCCCCGAGGTGGTGATGGGCATCAACGCCTTCATCCTGGCCGCCCGCAAGGTGCGCCCCGACGCCGAGATCAAGGTGGTCTGGGTGAACTCCTGGTACGACCCGGGCAAGGAGGCCGATGCGACGAAGGCGCTGATCGATCAGGGTTGCGACGTCATCACCCAGCACACCGACAGCCCGGCGCCGATCCAGACCGCCGGCAGCCGCGGCGTCTGGTGCTTCGGCCAGGCCTCCGACATGTCGAGCTTCGCACCGGAACATCACGCGACGGCGATTCTCGATGTCTGGGCCCCGTACTACATCGAGCGCGTGAAGGCGGTGCTCGACGGCAACTGGCAGACCTCCGACGTCTGGTACGGCTTCAAGGAGGGCATGGTCGAGATGTCGCCCTACAACCCGCGCCTGCCGGCCGAGGCGGTCGAGGCCGCCGAAGCCGTGCGCAAGGGCATCATCGACGGCTCCCTGCACCCCTTCACCGGCCCGATCAACGACCAGTCCGGCGCCGAGAAGATCCCGGCCGGCCAGACCATCCCTGACGGCGACCTGCTCGGCATGGACTGGTACGTTGAGGGGGTGTCGGCGTAGGGGCTACGCCGCAGCATCAGTCGCAAACGAAAACGGCGGGGAGCGATCCCCGCCGTTCCTTCATCGGAGCATCGAAGGTGCTGGCGTTGGCGTTGCGGGCGCATGAGCGCCACAGGTGCTGCGCTTGCCGGACTGAGCACCCGCCCGGTCATTCTCCGGCGTGCGCGCGGACGAAGCGGGTCAGCACCGCGAAGAACTCCTGCCAGGCCGGGTCGTGCCGCACCATCACGTGGTTGCGCGTGTCGAGCACGACGAGTTCAGCGTTGGGCATCATGGCGGCCATCTCGAGGCTCTGCTGGAGCGGGTGCACGCCGTCGTTGCGGGCGTGCACGACAAGCGTCGGCGTCTCGATCCCGGCGAGCCGCTGGATCACGTCGAGGCGGTCGAAGGCTTCGCGCAGGCGTACGGCGGTCCCGGCGGAGGTCGTGATCTGCTGCAGCCTGACCAGGGAGCGGATCTGCTCGGGCGTGCCGTCGGGAACGAAGATGGAGGCGAAGGCCTGGAGGAACTGCGAGCCTTCGGCACCCCAGCCGTGGCGCATCAGGGCGAGATAGGCCTCGCCCTGTTCCCGGTCCGCCTCCGAGCGCAGCAGGCGACCGCGAAAGAAGCCGCCGTGGAGCACCAGGCAGGTGAGCCGCTCGGGATGGCGGGCGGCATATTCGAGAGCGACCGGGACGCCCTGCGAGCTTGCATAGATCGGGAAGCGGCCGAGGCCGGCGCTGTCGACAACGGTCTCCAGGTCGCGCACGAAAGCGTCGAGCGACAGGTCGTCGATCTCGCGCTCCGAGAGGCCGTTTCCGCGCTGATCATAGCGGACCACCGTGAAGGACTTGCCGAGCTCGTCGAGGAAGGGCCGCCAGATCGGACTGTGCCAGTCGTGCTCCAGATGGGTCATCCAGTGGCCGACGCGCACCAGCGGCGGACCGGCGCCGAAAGTCGCAAAGGCGATGCGCGTACCGTCGGGTTCGTGGCAGAAGCGGACTTTCTGGACGAGATCGTCAGGAGGCGCCGCCTCGGCCGGAGAGTCGGCCTCGGGCGGCCCGTCGACGGCTTCGGGCATCCCGGTTGCGGATTCGCGCCGCACGGCGGCGAGGAAGCGAATGCCGCGCCGTGAGACGGTCTTGATCACGCCCTGGCGCCGACCGTCGTCGCCGACAGCCTTGCGGGCGGCGTTGATGCGGCTGGCGATCGTTGCTTCCGAGACGATCCGCCCGTCCCAGATCTTCTCGATCAGCTCGTCCCGGCTGACCAGCCGGTTGGGGTTTGCGACCAGGTGGCACAGCAGATCGAAGACCTGCGGCTCCAGCCGCTGGAGTACGCCACCCGAGCGAAACTCGTAGGTCTCGGTGTCGATCTCGCAGTCGAGAAAGTGGTAGTGCACGGCAGTTCACGCCCGAGAGTGGTCCTTCGCGTGGATTATCAGGGAAATGACAAGTCTTTCTCAAGCTCCTCTCAAAGCAGGGAACCGGCACTCCGGCTAGGCTCTTCGCCGACAAGGACCGGTCGAAGCGAGAAGGATCACCTCATGCGGTTGCGAAAAGCCTCCCCCGCTGCGCGCGGAATCGACGCGCTGTCCGCCGGTCCGGAGATCGCCGGGCCGGAGTCGTTCGACGTGGCGCGCTGGCCGCAGCCCAGGATCCGGGCAGCCGACAAGGCCAAGGCGCCGGCGGCCCCGGAGCCCGACTGGCGGGGCCAATGGCGCCTGCTGAAATACTTCTAGCGGCAGCAGGCGGCCGAAAGCCGCCGCGCGAGGCGTGGGCGGTACAGAAAACATCAATTCCGGAGGAAAACTCATGCCCGGTTTAGCGGCTCTCCTGTACGGCACTCTCGCCTATGGGCTTTTTCTCGGCACCTTTCTCTATGCCATCGCCTTTGTCGGCGGCCTGCCGGTGCCGAAGACTATCGACAGCGGTCCGGCCGGGCCGATCCTGCCGGCTCTCGTCATCAACAGCCTGCTGCTCGCCCTCTTCGCCGTGCAGCACAGCGGTATGGCGCGCCGGGGCTTCAAGCGCCGCTGGACACGGGTCGTTCCGCCGTCGGTGGAACGCTCGACCTTCGTCCTGCTCACGAGCCTCGTGCTGCTGCTGCTTTTCTGGCAGTGGCGGCCGATGCCGCAAGCCGTCTGGACGGTCACCGATCCGCGCGCCGTCCTCGCTTTCCAGGCGGTGTTCTGGCTCGGCTGGATCATCCTGCTGATCAGCACCTTTCTCATCAGCCACTGGGAGCTGTTCGGCCTCGCCCAGGTCTATGCCCGGCTGCGGCGGCGCGCCCTGCCGCCGCCGGCGCTCAGGACCCCGCTGTTCTACAAGTGGGTGCGCCATCCGATCTATCTGGGCTTCCTGCTCGCCTTCTGGGCGACTCCGGCGATGACCGCCGGCCACCTGCTCTTCGCCGTGGCCACCACCGGCTATATCTTCATCGGCATCCACCTCGAGGAGCGTGATCTCATCGCCCTCTTCGGCGACCGCTACCGCCGCTACCGCCAGCAGGTGCCGATGATCCTGCCGCGCCCGTGGCGCAAGGCCGGGGCCAGCCCCGACCGGCCGATGCAGGCCGGGCCGCGCGAGACGTAGCGGCCCCCTTATGGTGGAAGGCTGGGGCGGGGTCGCGGCGCGTCGTGATGTACCTCCAGTGCGCAGTGACCCCCTCCGAAATCCTCCCCCGCAAAGGGGGAGGACTTCATATCGTGGCGGGATGACGCAGCGGATCTCCGCCTACCGCGCCACACACCCCAACTGGCGCGATCTGTGAGGATCGTCGTGGGGTCGTTGGGAAGTTTCGCAGCATCCCGGACGATTGAAGACGGAACCGGATAGGCAGAGAATGGGGGGCAATGGCCCCAGTGGTGGAAGGCAGCCTTCGGATCTTACCAGTCGTTGATCCAGACCGGGGGAGAGCAGGTCATGAAATGTCCGGACTGTGGATCCAAGAATCCCGCTGACGCGAAGTTCTGCGGGGACTGTGGACGCAAGATCGAATCGGCGGGGAAGGGCGGCGGATCGGGCGGCGCCTCTTGGGAGAACGTCTTCAAGTGGATCGGTATTGTCGTCGTCGGTCTGTTCGTCCTGGGGTTGCTGGCCGGTATGTGACGAGCCGATAACGCGCGGAGGGCTGAAATCATGGTCTCCGATATCGTCGGCG
The DNA here is from genome assembly GCA_964472095.1 of uncultured Pelagibius sp. Lineage (GTDB taxonomy): Bacteria > Pseudomonadota > Alphaproteobacteria > Kiloniellales > Kiloniellaceae > Pelagibius. The sequence continues at coordinate 108,234 of CAYYIV010000008.1, read as the reverse complement.
AGGAGGTCTTTCAGGACCTGGTCACCGCGGCCTTGCGGGATGTCGCCGGGATGGTGCTGCCGGGCAGCCATACGGCCATGGCGCTCGCCCCCCATGTCGGCCGCGCCTTTCTCCGCATCCTCAAGAAGTACAGGGAATCGGATCAGCCGCGCATACTGGATGCCTTCACGCGCCTGCCCTTCAGCTGGACCTTCGGCATCGCCGCCAAGCGGGTCGCCGAAACCGACCTGGATGAAGACCTGAAGACGGAACTGGTCAAGTACCTCTCCGCCATTCCCATGACCTCGCGACAGGCCCTCCACCGCTGGGACGACGGCGGGCATGTCACCACGCTGCTGTCCCAGCTGCCGCACAGTCCCGAACAGATGGCGCGCTTCCTCCCTATCCGGCCGCCGCATTTCTTGCCCGGCTACAAGATTCCCGGCTATGACTTTCGCCTGGAAACGCTGCTCGGGCAGGGCGGCTTTGCCGAAGTGTGGAAGGCCCGCAACACCGAACTCGCGGGGCAGCCGCCGGTTGCCCTGAAGTTCTGCCTCAACGAGGCGCTGCTGCCGAGCCTCAAGCGCGAGATCCAGCTGCTCGACAGGCTGAAGGGCTACAGCTCGGCGAAGGACTTTGTCCAGCTGCAGCAGACCGCCTACAGCGCCGATCCGCCTTTCCTGGTCTACGAATACATCGACGGCGGCAACCTCGCGAACTGGCTGGACAGCTTCGAGGGTCGGGCGCCGCAGCCGCAGGAGGTCATCTCCGTCCTGAAGATGACCGCGCGGGCCGTGGCGGTCGCGCACGACAACAGTATCGTGCATCGCGACCTGAAGCCCGCGAACCTGATGATCACGCGTGAGGGCCGCGTCAAGGTCGGCGACTTCGGCATCGGCGCCGTGATGGCCGAGTCCGAAGCCAGAACGGCCGACGGCCGGGACGGTGAGGCGACTCACCCCACGCTCCTCCACGCTGCCCACACGCCGGTCTACTCGGATCCGATGCGCGACCGCTTCGCCCCGCCCGATCCGCGCGACGACGTCTATGCGATCGGCGTGGTCGGCTATCAGCTGCTCATCGGCAATGTCGCCAGCCGGATGGAGGGGGGCTGGCGGCGCTATCTGGAGGTCCGCGGCGTGCCCGGCGATCTGATCGAGGTCATCGACACCTGCGTGGCGCCGCCCGAGCAGCGCTACACCTCCGCAGGCGCCCTGCTGGCCGCCCTGGAAGTCGCCCCAAAAACGACAAAGCCGAAGGCGGAGAAGCCGAAAGCCGCAAAGCCGAAGCCCCGCACCCCGAAGCCCGAGCCGAAGCCGAAGCCGAAAGCCGTGATGAAGTTCTGCCACAGCTGCGGCGCCCGCGCACCGGCCGCCAAGCGCTACTGCACCGTCTGCGGCTATCGGTTCCCGGAGCAGGACGCCTAAGCTTCCCGGATCGGGCATTGACGGTTGCCACAAGGTCCACGCCGAAGGCGCGGCAGTGTCTTTACGTGCCGCCGGGCGCGTTTCCTGACCGCTATTCCATCAATTCGCGGCGGCTGAACCAGATGCCGCTGTCGTCGCTGCGGTCGTGGACGTAATTTGCTTCCAGGTAAGCGCCGATTCTGGGACGAAGGTGGAAGAGCTTTGTGTCCACGCGGTCGACGAAGACATAGGGTACCTGCTGCCGGTCCAGGCTTTCCAGGATGTCGTCGATCTGACCAGGCAGATAGAACTCCCACGAGGATCCCGCCGTCGCGTGTGCCGAGGCGCGGCCCGAAAACTCATAGGCCATGGCATTTCCGAAGGCGTAGATCGGGCCCGGCAGGGCGGCGGGCGATTGCAGGAACTGGACCCCGCGCTGGATGCGTCCGTAGTGCTCGCTGACCGTCACCTGCGCCTGGTATTGCCGGACGCTCTTGCCCGAGATCACGATGGCCGACAGCAGGGGCTGTGCCTTCCTGACCAGCGCGTCGCCCAGGCCGGCGGTCGCCGTCAACGCCAGCACGCCTGCAAGAATGCCTCGGCGCGCGCCACTTCCCGCGGCCTCACCGCCGAGCCACTCGCACAGCCGGTCGATGCCCAGCACGGCGAGGCAGCCGGCCGGAAACAGAACGAGAAGGGTATGGTATTGCCACCACGAAACCCGCTGCACGAGGAAGAGGCCGATCCCGATCACGAGCCAGCTCAGCATCAGCGCGCCGGTCAGCTCCCTCCGGCGCCAGATCCACAACGCGGCAGCGAAGAGCGCGAACAGGGCCCATGGCGCGAACCCTGACATGAAGAAGGCGACGGCGGTCACCAGCCGGGTACTGCTGGCGGGCGGCGAGTATGCCAGAGCCTGCAGCGGATAGACGAAGGCGGTCCAGATGAGCTCGTCCAGATGACCCCAACGGACATAGAGCAGAACGATACTCCCCAGCACCAGAGCCACACCCGCCGCGGCGGGCAATACAGCCCGGAGAGCCAGCGCGGCGAGTCTGACGCCAGGCGCCCTGAATTGGTAGGCGAGTGCGACCAGCCACAGGCCGATGCAAAGCGGCGCCAACAGCAGCTTGAACAGCACGACCACGCCCGCCAGCAGGCCGCTCGCGAAGTACAGAGCGGGCAGGGCCCGGGGATGGCGATAGGCTCGGAGCAGGCACAGGACCATGGCGAACAACGGAAACGATACGAGGAATTCGAGCTGAGTCAGTTCGGCCTCGCCGGCCAGTCCGTAGTAGACGCCGATCGTCGCAATGGGGATCACGGCGGACAGCCACGGCAGCCGGAAGGCGTCGCGAAGCGTCGCCATCAGCAGCAGTGTGAAGGCAAGCATCCACAGCAGCTCGAACAAGTGGATGCCGAACTCGGTGAAGCCGAAGGCTCGGCCCGCCAGCAGATAGAAGTAGTAAAGCCCGGGCTGCTTGTTGTCCCAATAGTCGACGTAGTAGATCGCGCCCTCGTCGAGCCGCTTTGCGCCGTGGAAGATGACGGCCTGATCGGGACCGAAGGGAAAATGCAGGTTGGCGGCGCCGATCACAACGACGACGACGGCCGCAAGGCCGTAAGCACAGGCTTCCAAGATCCACGAATGGCGCCCGCTCACGGCCTGCTGATCCTGAATGTTCATCACTGCGACGATCGTATCCTAGAGCGCAGAACCCCACGGCGATTCGTGAGCCCCTGCGTTCTCGTCCCGATAACATGAAACTATGCCTCAAGCGAGGCCCAAGCCGCAGGACGTCGGGCCATCAGCAGGCTGCGGCTCCTACTGCCGCGGTCGTCCAGGGCGGTGGCTTATCCCCGCCTTCTCTGGCCTGCTTTCGGCTTTCTTGGCTTTACTTCCGCCCCCTTCAACCTCGCCAAACTCATTCCCTTCAAGCTTCCTACGATCTCCTCGGCGAACCGGGTGACCGCGAAGTCGGAGAAGGCTTTCACGCGGGCGGGCAGCAGGCGGCGGTGGGGGTAAAGCACGCTGAGGCTCACCGGCTCGGGCGGGAAGTCGAGGAGGAGGGGGAGGAGGCGGCCGGCCTTGATGTGCCCGGCGACTTCCCACAGCGGCTTCAGCACGATGCCCTGGCCGGCCAGCGCCCAGTCGGTCAGGAGGTCACCGTCGTCGGCATCGCAGCGCCCCTGCACCGAGAAGGACTGCGGGCCCTCCGGCGTCTGGAGCGTCCAGCGGAATTGCTGCGAACCGGGAAATCGCAGCAGCAGACAGTTGTGGTCGTGCAGATCCTCCGGCGTCTGCGGCGTGCCCTGCGCGGAAAGATAGCCCGGTGCGGCGCAGAGCAGGCGCTCGCAGTCGACGATCTTGCGGGCGATCAGGGAAGAGTCGGAGAGGATGGCGAGGCGCACCGCGACGTCCACTGACTCGTTCAAGAGGTCGATGAGGTGCTCGGAGCAGCGCAGCTGTAGCGTCACCTTGGGGTGCAGCCGTTGGAATTCGGGGACCAGGGGCGCCAGGATGCGCCGCGCGAAGCCGAGCGGCGCGGTGACGCGCAGCGAGCCCTGTGGCACGCCGCCGGTGCCAGCCACCACGGTCTCGGCGCGCTCGACCGCCGCCATGACCTCCTGGCAGGCCTGGTAGAATGCGAGGCCCTGCTCGGTCGGCTGCACCCGCCGCGTGGTGCGGTTCAAGAGGCGCACGCCGAGATGGCTTTCCAGCGACTGGATGCGGTGGCTCACCACCGCCGGCGAGAGGCGCAGCTGGCGCCCGGCCGCCGACATGGAATCCTGCTCCACGACGCGCACGAAAACCCGGATGTTCTCCAGCAGGGACATCGCCGTTCTCTCTCCCTGGCCTCTCATTTAGCCCGGAAGTTTATTCGGATTTATTTGAAAGTCATAGCCCCGCGCATTCCGTTCCGCCCGGGCTGGACCCGCGCTAGCATGGGAGTCGGCCGGGCTCGCAAAATTTTGTAGGTGGGCAAAGGTTTTAGGGGCGGTGACGAACACCCGTGCGCCTTGCCTCGCCCTTCGCGACGCCTTGCTGTGCAAGGCTCCTCAGGGTGAGGCAATGCTACGACCTCATGGTGAGGAGCGCCGCAGGCGCGTCTCGAGCCATGAGGAGCGAGACCGGATTGCCAGGCAGATGGAGGGTAGCCGCATGCTGGGTGTATTGTGGGAGTGGGCCGAGATGGTGGTGCGCTGGCTGCATGTCATCGCCGGCATCGCCTGGATCGGCAGCTCCTTCTACTTCATCGCCCTGGACCTCAGCCTCAAGCAGCGGGCCGGCCTGCCCGAGGGCGCCGGCGGCGAGGCCTGGCAGGTGCATGGTGGCGGTTTCTACAACATGGTGAAGTACCTGGTCGCGCCGGCACGCATGCCCGACGAGTTGACCTGGTTCAAGTGGGAGGCCTATACCACCTGGCTCTCCGGCATGGCCCTCCTGGCGCTGGTCTACTACCTTCAGGCCGAGCTCTTTATGATCGATGCGGGCGTCATGGAGTTGACGTCCTGGCTGGCGGTGGCGATCAGCCTCGGCGGTCTGGCGCTGGGCTGGATAGCCTACGACCTGCTCTGCCGCTCGCCACTCGGCCGCAGCGACACCGCGCTGGCCGGCGTCGGCTTCGTCTTCCTGGTGGCGCTCGCCTTCCTCTTCACCCTGGTCTTCAGCGGACGGGGCATGACCATGCAGATGGGCGCCCTCATCGGTACCATGATGGTTGCCAACGTCTTCCTGGTCATCATCCCCAACCAGAAGAAGGTGGTGGCCGACCTCATCGCCGGGCGCACGCCGGACCCGAAGCTGGGGGCGCAGGCCAAGCAGCGCTCGCTGCACAACAACTACCTGACCCTGCCGGTGATCTTCACCATGATCGCCAACCACTATCCGCTGGCCTTCGCCGGCCGCTGGAACTGGGTCATCCTCGCCATCGTGCTGGTGATCGGCGCCCTCATCCGCCACTTCTTCAACGTGAAACACAGGGGCGGCCGCGAGCCCTGGTGGACCTGGGGTGCCGCTGCCCTCGGCCTTGCCGCCATCGTCTGGCTCAGCGCGCAGCCGGTGACGCCCGCCGGGGAGGCTTCGCTGCCGCCGGAGATCGAGACGGCGGAGCTCGGCCTCGAGGTGGAGAACGTGGTGCTCTCGCGCTGCTCCATGTGCCACGCCGCCGAGCCCCTGTGGGAAGGCCTCGCCGTGCCGCCCAAGGGGGTCGTTCTGGAAACCCCCGCGCAGATCCGCGCCCAGGCCCGCGCCATCGAGATGCAGTCGGTGCGCAGCCACGCCATGCCGCCGGGCAACATCACCTTCCTCGAAGACGAAGAGCGCCTGATCCTCGCGGCCTGGCTCGCCGCCGGCGCCCCGGCTTGGTAGACTCCCCGCCGATGACATCTCCAACACGCGCCCTGCGCGGCCGCCTGCTGACATTTACCGACGATCCGGCGACGGCGGGCGCCGAGTCCTACGGCTACATCGAGGACGGCCTCGTGCTGCTGGGCGAGGGGCGCATCCTCGCGGTGGGCGAGGCTTCCGCGCTGCTGCCGCGCCTCGACGCGCAGGTAGCCGTCGATCACTATCCCGACAATCTCATCCTGCCGGGCTTCATCGACGCCCACATCCACTTCCCTCAGACCCAGGTGATCGCCTCCTACGGCGCGCAGCTGATGGACTGGCTGGAGCGCTACGCCCTGGTGGAGGAGCAGCGCTTCGCCGATACGGCGCACGCCGCCCAGGTCGCCGCCTTCTTCCTCGACGAGTTGGCGCGCAACGGTACCACCACCGCCGCGGTCTACGGCACGGTGCATCCGCAGGCGGCCGAGACTTTCTTCGCGGAGTCCCACCGCCGCAACACCCGGATGATCGCCGGCAAGGTGCTGATGAACCGCAACGCGCCGGCGGACCTGACCGACACCGCCGAGCGCGGCTACGCCGAGTCCAAGGCGCTGATCGAACGCTGGCACGGCAAAGGGCGGCAGCGCTACGCGGTGACGCCGCGTTTCGCCATTACTTCGACGGAGGCGCAGCTGGAGGCCGCCGGCGCGCTGCTGAAGGAACACCCCGACTGCTACCTGCAGACCCATCTCAGCGAGAACCGCCGCGAGATCGAGACGGTACGGAAGCTCTTTCCCTGGGCCGAGAGCTACACCGGCGTCTATGACCGCTTCGGCCTGCTCGGCCAGCGCTCGCTCTTCGGGCACTGCATCCACTTGGCGGAGAGCGAGCGGAAGCTGCTGAGCGAGAGCGGCTCGGTGGCGGTGTTCTGCCCGACCTCCAACCTCTTCATCGGCTCCGGCCTCTTCGACCGTGCGCGGGCGCGGGGCGGCGCGCATCCTCTGCGCGTGGCGCTGGCCACCGACGTCGGCGGCGGCACCAGCTACTCGATGCTCGCAACCCTCGGCGAAGCTTACAAGGTGCTGCAGCTGCAGGATCAGAATCTGCCGGCGCTGGAAGCCTTCTACGCCATTACCCTGGGCAACGCCCGCGCCCTCGGCCTCGACGATCGCGTCGGGTCGCTGGCGCCAGGACGCGAGGCCGACATCGTGGTGCTCGATACCCGCGCCACCCCGGCCATGGCCCACCGCGCCGAGCGCATCGCGACCCTGGAGGAGGAGCTCTTCCTGCTGATGACCCTCGGCGATGACCGCGCGGTCGTCGCCACCTACATCGCCGGCGAGCGGGCTCACGCGCTTGTGTCCGCGCCGGCCGCTTGACCGGCGAATTACCGTGCCTAGCTGAAGGAACAGCGTACGGCAGACCGCTCCCCCTTTTCCGGGGCTGCCGCTTCCCCCTTAGATCTTCAGCGAGACGCAGCCAATGACACCCTCTGACAGCCCGCCCGACAGTTCCCTGGGCCGCCGCGCCGCCATCGCCCTCGCCGGCAGTTCCCTGCTCGCCCTTGTGGTTGCCGCCTGTGCCGGCGCCGGCGGCGAGCCGACACGCCGCGGCGGCCGCGGTCGCCGCCGCGACGGCGTGCCGTTCTGGCACCGCGAGGAGCAGCGCGACTAACCTTCTTATCCCTCTCCCCCGTGCGGGAGAGGGATGCGCAGCCTTAGCGAGCGTAGCGAGTTTAGGCGCAGCTGGGTGAGGGGGATCAGCGCGTGACCGCAGCCGGTTGAGCCTCGCGATGGCAGACCGCCTCGACGCGGTTGCCGTCGGGGTCAAGCAGGAAGGCGGCGTAGTAGCCGGGGTGGTAGTCGGCGCGCAGGCCGGGCGGTCCGTCGCAGATCCCGCCTGCGGCCAGCCCCGCCGCGTGGAAGGCCTCGACGGCCTGGCGGCTCGGCGCGCGGAAGCACCAGTGGCGGTTGTCTGCCACCAGGTCGGGCCCACGGCTCCGGAATACCGAGATGTAGCTGTAGGCGTCGTCGTCCGGCCCGTTGCGGGTGCCGTAGCCCAGCTGGTCTTTGCTGCGCACCACGCAGGCGACGCCGAGTGCGGCCATCACCGCGTCCCAGAAGGGCGCGGCGCGGGCGATGTCGCTGACGGTGATGGAAACATGATCGAGCATGAAGGGGTCCTGCAGAAGTCGGGTGCCGATCATAGCGAGAGGTCGCGATGCCCGCACCCCTGATGCCGCACCACCGCCGTCAAGCAGAGGGCGGCGGGAGGCGATGCCGGGAAGTGGCATACCCTGCGGAAATCAGCCCAGTTCGAAGGTGGTGATGCCGAAGGTCCGCTGGATGGGCAGCTCCGGCGCCGGGCCACGGTACATGCGCGCGGTCTCGAAGGCCGGCGCGAGGCCGAAGCGCGCGGCCAGCTGTAGAGCGGCTGCGTTGTCCTGCGGTGTGTCGAGTGACACCTCTTCGCCCGGCGCCGTCCTGCAAAGGTCGACGAAGAGGGCCTCCGCCGTCGCCGCGTCCTCGGCGAAGAGGGGGCCGACCTTGTGGCCGCTGCAGCATTTCCGGATGACGCCGTAGCCGGCAATCTCGCCGTCCGCGACCGCCAGCAGCGCCCGGCGCGTGGCGTCGCCGCCGGGCAGCGCCCAGGCGGCGCTGAAGGCCTCGCGCGGGCCGGCGAAGAACTGCTGGTCGTAGGCGAGGAGGGCGGGCAGGTCGGCGGCTGTCACCGGTCTGATCGCCGCGCGAGGTGTCAGCTCATCCAGCGCCGGCACGCCGCTGTGGCGGAGGTTGCGGCCGGCGAGGACGAAGCCGCTCTTGCGGTAGTTGCCCTGCTGCGCCACCACGCCATCGAGGCCGACGGTGGCGCAGCTCGCCAGGTAGGCCATGCCGTGGTTCCAGGTGGCGATGCCGGCGCCGCTGCCGCGGTGGTCCGGGTGCACGATGTAGAAGCCGAGAAAGCCGAAATCCTGGCCGTAGCGCACCACGGAGATTGAAGAGGCTGGGCGGTCATCGATCCAGCCGAGGTAGAACCCCTGCGGGTCAGTTGCGTGGAAGACTGCGAGGTCGTCGACGCCCGGGTTCCAGCCCTCGGCGGCGGCCCAGTCCAGGGCGGTCCTGAAGTCCGCCGCACTGGCCTGGCGGATCTCCAGCGCGCTTTCGGACTTGGTCATGGCAGGGCGGCGGCGAGCGGCCGGCGCGGGCTGTTGTCGATGCCGGCGCGGTTAAGCGCCTCGCAGAAGGTCACGGCCGCTGCCACCCCGTCGATCACCGGGAGGCCGAAACGCTCCGTCATGTCCTCGGCGAGATCCGCCATCCCCGCACAGCCCAGCACCACGGCGCCGCAGCCGTCCTCCGCGACGGCCTTCCCGATCTCCGCCGCGACGGCCTCGACCACACTACGCCTGCCTCCCTCCAGATCAAGCACCGGGACGCCGGAGGCACGCACGCGGACGCAGCGCCCGGCCCAGCCGTAGGCGGCGAGGTTGGTCTCGATCACCGGCAGGGAGACGGGCAGCGTGGTGACCACCGAGAAACGCCGGGCCACCAGCATGGCAGCGAGGAAACCGGCCTCGCCGATGCCCAGCACCGGCACCGGCGAACGCGCCTTCAGGGCCGCAAGGCCGGTATCGTCGAAGCAGGCGATGACCACTGCGTCGCAGCTGTGGGCCTGCATGACCTCGCGCTCGAAGAGGGCAAAGAGGCCGGGCAGCGCGGCGGCGCCGTCTTCCGCGCCCTGGATGGCCGCCGGGCCGTGCGACGGGTTCAGCGCGGCGATGGTGGTGCCCGGCGCTGCGGCACGGCGCGCCGCCTCGGCGATCGCCGCCGTCATGCTGGCCGTGGAATTGGGATTGATGACGAGGATCTGCATGAGGAGGGCGGCCTAGACCATGCCCTTGCCGGCATCGGTGCCGAGTTTCGCCCGGCGCCGGCGCAGCACCAGAGCCAGGGCAATGAAGCTGGCGATGATGAGGAAGGAGAACAGTGTCGTCAGGGTGCCGAGGGCGTAGAGGACCGGCGAGGTGACGTTGGTCGTCATGCCGAAGATCTCCAGCGGCAGGGTGTTGTAGGAACCGGAGGTGAGCAGGCTGCGGGCGAACTCGTCGTAGGACAGGGTGAAGCCGAAGAGGGCGACGCCGATGAGGCTGGGGCCGATGATCGGCAGCACCACGAAGCGCACGGTCTGCCAGGCGCTGGCGCCGAGGTCGCGTGCCGCCTCTTCATAGGCTTTGTTGAAGCGATTGAACACCGCGAACATGATGAGCAGGCCAAAGGGCAGGGTCCAGGTCAGCTGTGCGCCGAAGCCGGAGGTCGCCCAGTGCACGTTCCAGTCCAGGATGTTGAAGATCAGGCCGACACCGAGGGAGACCAGGATCGAGGGGATGATGAGGCTGGCGATGATCAGATAGAACAATGCGCCGGCGCCAAGGAAACGGCGGCGGAAGGCAAGGCCGCCCATGACCGAGAGTACCACGGTCACCGCCATGACCATGAGGCCAAGCGCCAGCGAGCGGCGGAAGGATCCCCAGATGTCGCCGACTGCCTGTTTCTCGAAGAGGTCGCGGAACCAGTGAAGCGAGACACCGTTCATCGGAAAGGTGAGACCACCCTGAGGGCCTTGGAACGACAGGATTCCGATGGTGATGATCGGCCCGTAGAGGAACAGCACGAAGAGCGCGAAGAAGGCGGCCAGGGCGTAGAAGGAACGCGAACGCGGTTCCATGGCTAAAGCTCCTTGCGCACGTCGACGAAGCGCAGCATGACGGCGATCATCAGCAGCACGGTGCAGAGCAGCACCACGGCGCTGGCAGCGGCGGCGGGATACTGCAGCAGGGCGATTTCGTTGGAGATCACCCGGCCGACTGAAGCGCTCTGACCGCCGGACATGAAGCGCACCGTGATGAAGTCGCCCATCACCAGGGTCACGATGAAGATGGAGCCGATCATGATGCCCGGCTTGCTCAAGGGGATGATCACGTTGATGAGCACCTGCAGGCCGTTTGCCCCGGCGTCGCGCGCGGCCTCGATCAGCGAGCGGTCGATGCGCATCATGGTGTTGAAGACCGGCACCACCATGAACAGCGCGTAGAGGTGCACGAAGGCCAGGACCACTGCGAAGTCGGAGAACAGCAGCCAGTCCAGCGGCCGGTCGATGATCCCCAGGTCGATCAGCGCGGAGTTGGCCAGTCCGTTGCGCCCGAGGAAGGGGATCCACGAGATCATGCGGATGATGTTGGAGGTCCAGAACGGGATGGTGCAGACCAGGAAGAGCGCGACCTGCATGCCGAGCGTGCGTACGTGGAAGGCCAGGAAATAGGCGACCGTGAAGCCGATGACGGTGCAGAAGATCCAGGTCAGCACCATGAACTTCAGGGTCTTCAGGTAGGTCGCCAGCGTGACCTTCGAGGTCAGCAGGTAGGCATAGTTGTCGAGCACGAAGTCGGGGAAGAAGGTGAACTCGTTGTAGTTCCAAAAGCTGACCGCCACGATGGTGAGGATCGGCAACACAAGGAAGAAAGCGAGGATCGCCACCAGCGGGCTGACCAGCAGCCAGGAAGTGCGCTCGGCGGCGCCGATGAGGCTTTTCAGGGGCATGGCGGTGAGCGCTGTTGAGAGACGCCCACCCGATGCCGCGACACCGGGCGGGCTGCTCCCGTTTTGCCTCAGGCCGCGATGAACTCGTTCCACTTGCGGACCATGTGCTGGTTCTCGTCCATCACCGCATTCCAGCAGGCGACGCTGCCCATGCGGTCGTAGAAGGAGCCGCCGTCGCGCACGGCGCCGGCTTTCTCCATAACCTGGCCCTGCGGGTTCACGATATCGCCCGCCGCCGGCTTGCCCTCGAACCAGAAGCCCCACTCGTCGGCGCTCATGAAGTCCTTGGAGGTCTCCGGCACGGCGGAGTAGTAGCCCTGGCGCATGAGGAAGCCGCCGACCCAGCCGGAGAGGTACCAGTTGATGTACTCGTAGGCGGCCTCCAACTCCAGACCCTTGAGGTTCTTCGACAGGCCAATGCCGCCGCCCCAGGAGCGGTAGCCCTCCTTTAGCGGTTGATAGACGCAGGGGATGCCCTTGGAGCGCACGGCGGTGATGGCAGGTGACCACATCGACTGGATCACCACCTCGCCGGAGGCCATGAGATTCACGCTCTCGTCGAAGGACTTCCAGAAGGCACGGAACTGGCCGGCCTTCTTCGCTTCGGTGAAGATCGCCATGGTCTTGTCGATCTCCTCCCGGGTCATGTTGCCCTTGTCGCCGTAGCTGACCTCGCCCATGGCCTCGCAGACCATCGCGGCGTCCATGATGCCGATGGAGGAGATGTCGAGAATCGAGGCCTTGCCCTTGAACTCAGGGTTCAGCAGCTCGGTCCAGCTCTCGATCGGCCGGCCGATCAGGTCCGGGCGGATACCCAGGGTGTCGGCATTGTAGATCGTCGGGATGAGGGTCATCCAGCCGGTCTCTTCCTTGGCGAAGGTGGTGCCGTCCATGCCCTCGACGAAGCCGACGCTGTGCGGCGCGGTACCCTGGGCGATCGTCGATTCCGGCGTCAGCTTACCGCTCTTGAAGATGCCGACGATCTTGTCGTAGTTCTTGATCTTGGCGACGTCCATGGCCTGCAGATTGCCGGACGGCCAGACCTTCTTGCAGATCCAGTATTCGATGTCGGCGATGTCGAAGGAATTGGGCTGGGTCGCCGCGCGTTGGGTGACGCTGTCGGAATCCAGCGCCGTCATCTCCAGCGTGAAGCCGAGATCCTCCTTCACCTTCGTGGCAACCTCATTGAGGTTCGACACGCCGGTGCCGAACTGGCGCAGCGTCACGTCCTTGATGTTCTGCGCCCAGATGGTCGGGAATCCGGTGACGGCGCCCGACCCGAAGGCGAGGCCGGCGGTGGCGGCGGCGCCCTTGAGGACGCTGCGTCGATTGTAAGTCTTAGCTTTCCCTGTCGTCATATTCCCTGCTCCCAGTTTTTTGCCGAGGTGTTGTCCAATGGCTTGCCTGCCAAGGGTGATTGCGGTCATGCCGCAAGGGGGTGAGCATCGGCCGCGTTCCAGCTTAGGAAGACGGTCTCGCCGATCTCGATGGGCTGTTTGAAGAAGCTGCTGTCGGGCAGCGTCGCGATGATGTCGCCGGCGCGGCCCGCATTGAGGGCCAGGTTGACCGTGGTGCCGAGATACTCGACGTCGCGCACGACGGCACTGAGGGGCGTGCCAGGCGCGGGGTCGCCGGCGCTGCGGGTGACGGCGATGCGGTCGGCACGCACGGCGATGGTACCGCGCTCACCCTTCAGCACGTTGTGGCCGCCGATGAAGCGGGCGACGAACTCGGTTTTCGGCGCGTTGAAAACCTCCTGCGGGCTGCCGGCCTGCTCGATGCGCCCGCCGTTCATCACGATGATGCCGTCGGCCAGCGCCAGTGCTTCGTCCTGCGAGTGGGTGACGTGGAGAAAGGCGATGCCCAACTCACGCTGCAGGCGTTTCAGCTCCAGGCGCATGCGCAGCCTGAGGAAGGGATCGAGCGCCGAGAGCGGCTCGTCGAGCAGCAGGGCCGAAGGACTGGTGATGAGCGCGCGCGCGAGAGCGACGCGCTGCTGCTGGCCGCCGGAGAGTTGCGCCGGCAGGCGCTCGGCATAGGACGCCATGTCGACCAGTTCCAACAGCTCCATAGCCCGGGACAGGCGCTCAGCCTTGGCGACGCCGCGCATCTTCAGGCTGAAGGCCACGTTCTCCGCCGAGGAGAGGTGCGGGAAGAGGGCGTAGCTTTGGAACATCATCGCGGTGCCGCGCTTGGCCGGCGGCAGGTCGGTGATGTTGGCGCTGCCGAGCAGGACGTCACCGGAGGAGACCGCCTCGTGCCCGGCGATCATCCGGAGCGTGGAGGACTTGCCGCAGCCCGAGGGGCCGAGAAGGCAGGAATAGCTGCCCGCCGCGAAACGGTGGTTGATGGAGTCGACGGCGAGGATATCGCCGTAGCGCTTGGTCAGTGAAACCAGCTCCAAGCTGATCTGTGTACTCATCGCCTGCCCCCGTTCGGGCGCCGGCCGGCGCCCTTTGATGAGCTATCGCAACTGCTGTGCCAGTTGAGGTGGCAGCCCAAGAGATTGATTCGCCTGCTTAATTTTACCAGCCGTGTGAAGGCGATACCGGACTGCCCGTGATTTGGGCAGAATGATATACGAACTGCCTAAAAATTGTATACGATTTTAATTTGCCTGATTTGCGCAAACGGGCTATCGGTCGTGCAAGCCATTCGGGAAGGTTGAAACATGACATCGGCGGCTGCGGCAGAGACCGGGCGCGGAACGCTGGAGGGCGCAGACAGCGGCTTTTCGCTGCCGCCCGGTCGGGCGCTGGCCATCTGCCTGGAGTTGCAGAAAGCCATTCTGGAACATCGGCTGCGCCCCGGCATGAAGCTCTCAGAGGATGAGGTCGGCGAGATCTTCGGCGCCAGCCGCACCGTCGTGCGTGCAGCACTTCACGCGCTCGCCCATTCCGGCCTCGCTACCATCGAGCGCAACCGCGGGGCCTTCGTCTCCCGCCCGACCATCCGCGAGGCCCACGAGGTCTTCGAGGCGCGCGCTCTGATCGAGCCGTGGGTGGCCCGCACCGCGGCGCTCGCGGTGAACGAGCTGCAGCTGGAGAACCTGAAGGCCCACATAGATGCCGAGCACGTAGCGCTCGCGGCCGGCGAGATGGGCAAGTCGCTCTCGCTCTCCGGCCTGTTTCACATCGCCGTCTCGGACATTGCCGACCAGCAGGTGTTCGGCGCCATCATCCGCCAGCTGATCTCTCGATCGTCGCTTATCATCGCGCTCTACTGGAAGCGCCCGGATACCGCCTGCGAGAGCCATTCCCACCATGCCCTGCTGGCCGCCATGATGGCGCATGACGGCCTGGCGGCCGCCGAGATCATGAAGAGCCACATCGTCGATCTCCACTCCGGCCTCGACCTCGTCGAGCGGCCGCACCGCGACCTCACGCTGGCGGAAGTCTTCGGGCCCTGAGGCGGATCCCGGCGGGCCTTCAACCTTGGATGCAAATCCAATCTTCACTATATAGCGGTAGGAAGCCGTCTTCCGGCGGCCGCGCGGACGAAGCCGCCCGTCGCCCAGCATGAGCCTGAGAGCATGACGCCCGAGAGGAATCCCTGGAACAAGACCGAGCATGACCGCGAGCCGCCAAGCGGCGGCGGCCCCTGGCTCTGGCTGGCGGCCGCCCTTGGCATCGGCGCTCTCGTCTGGCTGCTTGCCTCGGCCTTTCCGCAGCGCCAGCTGGACCAGTCCGACTGGGCGCAGCTGGTGAAGCTGGGCGCCATCCTGGTAGTCTGCTCCAGCGGCCTGCTCTTCCTGCGCCGTGTGCGCATGGGGGAGACTTTGCGCAACCTGGCGATCTGGGCCGCTATCGGCGCTGTGCTGCTGCTCGGCTATGCCTTCCGGCACGATTTCTCGGGCCTCGGCAACCGGCTTGCCGGGGAGCTGATGCCCTCCCAGGCCGTCGAGGTGGGCGAGGGCGTGGTGGAGATCCGTGTCGGGGCCAACGGCCATTTCTCCGTGACCGCCACCGTGAACGGCCGGCCGGTCGATTTCCTCATCGACACCGGGGCCAGCGACATCGTGCTGAGCCCGGCCGACGCCCGGCGAATCGGCTACGACCCGGACCGCCTCAGCTTCACCCGCCAGTACTATACCGCCAACGGTATCGGCCGCGGCGCACCGGTACGTCTCGACAGCTTCGCCATCGGCCCCATCGCCTACGACGGCCTCGCAGCCTCGGTGAACGAGGCGCCGATGTCGGAATCCCTCCTCGGTATGACCTTCCTGCGTCGCCTGGATTCCTACGAGGTCCGCCGCGATGTCATGATCCTGCGCCGCTGATCGGCCGGTGGGATTTCGCACAGCCTTGGTGTAAAGCCGCTTAATTTGATAAACAGGTAGTCCTGGGGCCGTGATCGTGGCGCGGCAGTTCGCCGCCGCCGTCGGTTCCCTGGTGGAAGACATCCGGATATGCCTATTGCCGAGATCGTTCTGACCACGGCCGTGCTGCTGATGGTCGTCGCCAGCGTGCAGCCGCTGGCGCGCCGCACGGGCCTGCCTTTTACCGTCGTGATGGCGGTGGTCGGGGTGGTGATCGGCCTGGCGGCGCTGTGGCTGCTGCGTACCACGCTGACCGACGAGTTCAATCTGGTGGCGGAGATGGTGATCGAGATTCCGGTCTCCTCTGCCACCTTCCTGACCATCCTGCTGCCGATGCTGCTGTTCCAGGGTGCCATCACCATCGACGTGCGGCGCCTGGCCCAGGATGCCGTCGCGGTGGTGCTGCTGGCAGTGATCGCCGTGCTGGTCACTCTGGTCGTGATCGGGGGCGCGGTCTACCTGGTCGCCCCCATGCCGCTGGTGGTCTGCCTGCTGTTCGGCGCCATCGTGGCCACCACAGATCCCAGTGCGGTCATCGCCATGTTCCGCGACCTCGGCGCCCCGGCGCGTCTGACCCGCCTGGTCGAGGGCGAGAGTCTGTTGAACGACGCCACGGCCATCGCTGCCTTCGGCGCCTTTCTGGCGGTGATCACCACCGGCCGCGAGCTGGATTTCGTGCAGGTCTCGGAGAGCCTCGCCTGGCGCCTCTACGGCGGCGTGCTGGTCGGTTTCGTCGCCGGCCGGGCAGTGGCCGCGCTGCTGTCGTTTTTGCGCGCCTACCGCGGTGCGCAGATCACCATCACTGTAGCATCGCCCTATGTGGTCTATGTCGTCTGCAACAGCTACCTGGAGATTTCCGGCGTGGTCGCCGTGGTGACCGCCGGACTGGTGCTCAGCGCCGTCGGCCGCTCGCGCTTTCATCCGGAGACCTTCAAGTTCTGCCTCGACACCCTGGAGCAGCTCGCCTACTGGGCAACCAGCCTGGTCTTCGTGCTGGCGGCCATCCTGGTGCCGCGCCTGCTGGAGGACTTTACCTTCGCCGACGGGCTTTACCTGCTGGTCGCCGTCGTGGCGGCACTGGTCGCTCGTGCGCTTATTCTTTTCGGGGTCTTCCCGCTGCTCTCGGCAGTGCGGGTGGTGCAGAAGGTCTCGACGCCGATGAAGACCGTCATCATCTGGGGCGGGCTGCGCGGATCGGTCACCCTGGCGCTGGCCCTGGCGGTCACTGAGAACGCCTTCGTCGAACCGGAGGTGAAGCGCTTCATCGCCATCCAGGCCACGGGCTTCGCCCTCTTCACCCTCTTGGTCCAGGGCACCACGCTGAGTGTCTTGATGCGCTGGCTCGGGCTCGACCAGCTATCGCCCGTCGACCGCGCTTTCCGCAGCCAGGTGTTGACCCAGGCACTATCCAGCGTGCGCTCCAACCTGCGCTCTTTCGCCGGGCGCTACGAACTCGCCGACGACCTGGTCGATGAGGCCATGCGGCCCTACAGCGAGCGGCTGTCGCGGGTCGCCGAGGACAACTCCTTCGCCGAGGAGCTGAGCGACCGCGAACGCCTGACCGTGGGCCTCATCGCCCTGGCCAACCAGGAAAAGTCCCTGCTGATGGAGCAGCACTGGAGCGGCGGCTTGTCGAGTCAGCTGATCGATCGCTATCTGCTGACCGTGGAGGCCATGATCGACGGCGCGCGCGAGGAAGGCCGCCTTGGCTACCTGCGCGCCGCGCGCCGGCCGCACCGCCAGACCTGGTGGTTTCGCTTTATCAGCGTCCTGCATTCGCGCCTCGGGATCAGCCGGCCGCTGGCCACCTACCTGGGCCACCGCCTGCAGACTCTGCTGATCAACCGCATCATCCTGCTCGAACTGACAGTATTCCTCGAGTTCAGGCTGGCCGGCCTGCTGGGTGACCGCTTGGCCGAGGTGCTGGGCGAGATCGTCAAGCAGCGCCTTACGGAGGTCGAGCGCCACCTCGACGCCCTGCGCCTGCAGTATCCGAAGTTCGCCCGCGACCTCGACCACGCGGTGCTGGAGCGCTATGCCTATCGGGAGGAGGTCGAACAGGTCCAGCAGATGCGCCAGGCCGGCATCATCGGTGAGGATCTCGCGCGACACCTTCGCTCCGAGGCCGAGAGCGTGCACGCAAGCCAGCGTTCCGTGGCGGCGGTCGACATTCGCGTCACTACGCCGGAGCTGCTGCGCGGCTTTCCGGTGTTCAGCAATCTCGGCGAGGCGGAGCTGGCGCGGGTGGCCAAGCGGCTGCAGGAGCGGGTCTTCGCTGCCGATGCCTTCGTGTTCCGCCGCGAAGACCGCGCCGACGGCATGTACTTCATCGCCAGCGGCGCGGTGGAGATCGTCCTCGGCGAGGAGCGTCTGCGACTCGGCCGCGGCGACTTCTTCGGCGAGATGGGCCTGCTCGACCAGGCCCGGCGCAGCGCCGCGGTGCGCTCGATCAGCTACTCGCACCTGCTGTTCCTGCCACGAGCGGCCTTCGAGGAGATCGGCGTCTCCCTGCCGCAGTGGCGCTCCAAGCTGGCCGAGGTCGCCCGCGACCGTCAGGCGATGAACACGCGGACGGTAGAAGGCGACAGCGGCGCCAAACCCTAGATCGGCGTGTTCTTCGGAAAGACCATGATGTCGATGGCAGCTGTGGCGCCGATGAAATAGCGCACCTGCAGGCGGATCGCGCCCCGGTCGATGATGGCGTAGTCCGCCGTCTTGTCGGCCTTCTGCTCTGCCTTGTCGATGGCGGCCCGCAGCCAGTCGCCGACCTCTGACCAGTCCGGAAAGGCGTTTTGAACGAGGCGAAAGGCGTAGCCGCGATTGTCGCGGGTCGCTTCCGGTCTCATAATCATACCGGACAGGTCGGCCCTTTGGTTTGTGCAGAAGACCAATGGGGGCGTGGAAGGAATATTTCCATTCGTTGGCGAATGAATTTGTCAGACCGTGACGTGTAGTGGACCAAGTCCATGCACGTAAGCAGCTATAATATCTAATCTTATCAGTTAATTAATGGCTGATCGTTACAAGCGGCAGTACCTGATCTGATCCATTCGAGGTTGAGATGATAAAGCTGCGTCGGATCGCCGGGCTGGCGATCGTTTCACTTTCTCTGTTCTGGTCCGGGACGGCTACGGCCGACGAGTGGCTGATTCGCGACTACCTGGTCGATGAAGTCCGTCAGTGGTCCAGTTCCCCGGTCGTCCTGATGACGCTGGAAGCGAGCAACGTGCGCTATGCCGGCATCAGTCAAGCCGGCATCGATGCACTGGACCAGCAGTGGGTCGCGGAGCGCGCGGTCGAGGACCAGCCGCTGATCACCGCGGTACTCTCCAGCCCGCTCTCCAACTACTTGACTCGGATCCAGGCGAATTCGCAGGGACTCTTCAGCGCGATCTTCGTGATGGACGCCGCCGGGCTGAATGCCGGCCAGAGCGCCATTACCTCGGACTTCTGGCAGGGTGATGAGGCCAAGTGGCAGAAGACCTACCAGGTCGGTCCCGATGCCGTCTTCATTGACGAAATCGAAATCAACGAGGAGACGGGCACCGAAATTGCCCAGTTGAATCTTTCCATCGCCCAAGAAGGCAAGGTGGTCGGTGCGATCACGGTGGACGTCAACCTGACGGAACTGCGCCGCCGCCATGCCGCCGGCAAGGTCTGAGAGATCCGGAGCCCAAGATGAACATCGTCAACAACACCCGCATTTCGATCAAGCTGGTCGCGGCCTTCGCGACGCTGGTCCTCATCATTGCCTGCCTTTCCGGCGTGACCTTCTATGAGCTCGGCGAGTCTCGCGATCGCGTTGCCGACACCGCGCGCATCAGCCAGATCACCGACGATTTGGAGGCCATGCGCCAGGAGGTCGCCAAACAGCAGGCGGCGGTGCGCGGCCTGCTGCTCAGCGGCAACCGCGATTACATCGGCAAGTATGAGACGGCGAAGTCCGAGTACGCCGACCTGCTCGCATCGCTGCAGTCGCGCCTGACCGTCGATGAGGCCAGGCGGTTGCTGGATGCGGCAAGCGATCTGGTCGCGCGCTGGCAGGACGACATCGTCTCCCGGCAGATCGGCCTGATGCGCAATCCCCTGACCGTCGACGAGGCACGCGTTCTCGAGGCCAACGGCTACGGCGAGCGCATGCTCGACGAGGCCAATGCCGAACTGACCGCGCTGGTCGGCCTGGCCGGCGAACTGATGGCCAGAAACGAGCAGGCCGTGGAAAGCGCCTTCGACATCACCCTCATCGTACTGTTGAGCGGTACCGCCGTCGCCATGCTCTTCGCTGGGGCCGCCTGGTTCGTGCTGTCGCAGGCGATCGCTTCGCCGATCAACGGCATGTCGGCCTTCATGGGCCGCCTCGCCGAGGGTCACTATGACGATGCTACAGCCAATCAGGACCGTGGCGACGAAATCGGCATGATGGCCAAGTCGGTGGAATTCTTCCGCCAACGCCTGATCGAGAACCGCGCGATGGAAGCGCGGGCGGCCAAGGAGAACGAGGAGAAAGCGAAGCGCGCAAAGCGCATCGAGGAGATGACATCCGACTTCGATACGGCCTCCGCGGAGCTGGTGTCCAGCGTCGCCGAGGGTGCCACGGAGCTTAAGAGCGTGGCTTCCTCGATGTCACAGATCGCCCAGCGCACCGAGGAAATGAGTGCGACGGTCGCCGCAGCGGCCGAAGAAGCCTCTTCCAACGTGGAGACCGTGGCCTCGGCGACGGAGGAGATCAACGCCTCCCTCGGCGAGATCGCCTCACAGGTGTCCCGCGCCACCGACGTCGCTCAGTCCGCGGTGGCGGCGGCCAGCCAGACTTCCGCCGTCATCAACGGTCTGCGCGAGCAGTCGGACTCGATCGGCGCCGTGGTGAAGCTGATCAACGACATCGCCGAGCAGACCAATCTGCTGGCGCTCAATGCCACTATCGAGGCGGCGCGCGCCGGCGAGGCGGGCAAGGGATTTGCCGTGGTCGCCAGCGAGGTCAAGAACCTGGCGACCCAGACCGCCAAGGCGACCGAGGAGATTTCCGCTCAGATCTCCAGTGTGCGTGGCGAGTCGGAGAATGCTGTCAATGCAATTGGCCAGATCTCCTCGGTGATCCAGCAGATCGATGAGATCACCACGGCCATCGCTGCGGCGGTCGAGGAGCAGGCTGCAGCGACCCGCGAGATCGCCCGCAACGTCCAGCAGGCCTCGGTCGGCACCAGCGACGTCACCAACAATATCGTTCAGGTGAAGGGTGGCGCCAGTGAGACGGGAGTTGCTTCGCGCGACGTACTTACCGCTTCGGAGGAGCTCTCCAAGCACGCCGAGCGGATGCGCGAAGTGGTGCAGAACTTCATTGTCGGCATCAAGGCGGCATAGCCTTCGCCGATATCCGGCCTCGCCGGAGCAGACAAAGCCCCGGGGCATTGTCCCGGGGCTTTCCTTTTTCGAGGTAGGAGAGCATTTTTCCTGAAACCTCCGGTGCGGCTCCACGCGTAGCTGTCCAGGAACTTGCCGCTGCCCGCGCGGCACGGACATCGGCACAGCAGGCTCGGTGGAAGGAATGTATCCGATGGAAGCATGGTTACCGCTCTACCGGGATGCACGCAAAGACGACGCCCGGGCGCTCGCCCAGTTGATCGAGATCGCGGGGGAGGGAATTCCCGGCTTCCTCTGGGCGCAGCAGGCCAGTGACGGTCGCACGGCCCTGGACGTCGGTGCCGAGCGCGCGGCGCGCGAGGACGCCAACTTCTCCTACCGCAACGCCGTGGTGGCCCATCTCGACGGCAAGATCGCCGGGATGCTGTTGGCCTATACCCTGCCGGCGCCGAGAGCGCAGGATCTGGCCGAGTTGCCCGCGATTCCTCCGTTGCTGCGCCCCCTGGTCGAACTCGAGTATCGCGTGCCGGGCAGCTTTTACGTGAACGCCCTGGCGGTCTTTCCGCTCTTCCGCGGCCGCGGCATCGGCGGTGCCCTGCTGGACATCGCCCTGGAGCGCGCCCGGAGGGCCCACTGCGACCGCCTCAGCGTTCAGGTCTTCGCCGAGAACGCAGGTGCCTTGCGACTCTATCTGCGCAGCGGCTACCGCGTCGCCGACCGGCGGCCCATCGTCGCCCACGCCTGCTACCCCTACAGCACGGAGGTCCTGCTGATGACGCGCTCGTCCGCCGATTGACGGCTTGGAGCTTCCCGCCGCCGTGATCTAGACTGCCGCACCGGCCCCCTAAGCACGGGGCGTCGACATGCAAGCGACGACAAGACCAAGAAACTCAGGTGGGAACGGAAATGCGTTTGGTGCAGTTTTTCAGCCGACAGGCCACCCGTGTTGTCGGCATGCCCGACGAATCGGGCCGGCAATTGCAGTTGCTCGACGGGGTGGAGCGGGTCTATGACCTCGCGCAGATCGCTCTTGAGGAGGGCCAGAGCCTGGCGCTGGTGGCCGAGGAGCGGGTCGGCAGCGAGTTCGATGACTACGATGCCGTGGTGGCCGAGCGCCGCCTGCTGCCGCCGCTCGATCATCCCGATGCGGCGCACTGCCTGGTCAGCGGCACCGGCCTTACCCACTTGGGCAGTGCCGACGCCCGCGATTCCATGCACCGCAAGGTGGCGGAGCAGGGCGAGGAAGCGCTTTCCGACTCCATGAAGATGTTCAAATGGGGCCTCGAAGGCGGCAGGCCGGCGGAGGGTGTTCTCGGCGTCGCGCCGGAGTGGTTCTACAAGGGCGACGGCAGCATCGTGACACCGCCGGAGCAGGCCTTCGACATGGTCGACTTCGCCGAGGACGGCGGCGACGAGGCGGAACTGGTCGGGCTCTACCTGATCGATCCCAAGGGTCGCCCGCGACGCCTCGGCTTCGCCCTTGGCAACGAATTCTCCGACCACGTGCTCGAGCGGCGCAACTACCTCTATCTGGCACACTCCAAGCTCAGGCCCTGCTCCTTCGGGCCGGAGCTGTTGCTCGGCACGGCCCCCGACGACATCCGCGGACAGGCCCGCATCCGCCGCGGCAGCCAGGTGATCTGGGAGAAGCCCTTCGCGACCGGCGAGGCCAACATGAGCCATACCCTCGCGAATCTCGAGCACCACCATTTCAAGTACCCGCAGCACCGCCGGCCAGGCGACGTCCACGTGCATTACTTCGGTGCAGCGATCCTCAGCTTCACCGACGGCGTGGGGGCGCAGGAGAACGACGTCTTTGAGATCGAGTCCGAAGTCTTCGGGCGGCCGCTGCGCAACCCCCTGGTCATCCGCCCAGGCGGCAGCGCGGCGGTGACGGAGCTTTAGCGCGATTGTGCGTGGCTCGCCAAGGCAGCTTCAGCAGCGCCTCATCAAGGCGACGTTGAATTGTTGAAATTCAATTCACGGCTGTATAGTCTTCGTTCGCCTCCGGGTGCTTGCTACCTGCATCGTGCTAATTGCGATGTTCTTACAATGTTTGGGCCACAAGGCTCACCGTCTAGTGATGCCTATGCGTATCCTCGGCTGCAAAGCTTAAAGTGCCCGGAGGCTTGTGATTGCTAGCTCTCCCATTTGCGACCCTGCAGGAGCTTGCCGATCTCTTGAATGTAAATCGGAAGGCAATAATCTTCTATGCCTTCACAAAGAAGGGTCAAAGCTCCGGATACAGAAAGTTTAAACTCCCGAAGCGCGGGGGTGGTGTAAGGCTGATCACATCTCCGGATAGGGGTTTATACATTATCCAGCGAGCAATTTTGGATAAGATCCTAACACCGGAGATGATCAACAACAGGTCCTGCGTGTTCTCATATACTTGGGGGAAAACTGCGCAGGATATGGCCGCTCGGCACGTGCGGCGAGAGTTTGTGGTGCGTGTCGACATTGAAAATTTCTTTGGGAGAATCACATTCCCACGAGTCCTCGGTGCGCTGAAGGCATTCCCGTTGAGAGTTCCCCACAATTGGGCAGTGATCATTGCTCAACTTTGCACGTGTGACGGTGTGCTGCCCCAAGGCGCGCCAACATCCCCCGCAATTTCAAACCTGATTGCAAGAAGGATGGATGGCGAGCTAATCCGTTTCGCAAGGGAACATGGGTTCCGCTATTCCCGATACAGCGATGATCTTGTCTTCTCAGGGAAAACGAGACGGAATCTCCTGGCGCTGGTCGAGCAAGACAGGGAGACGTTTTCCTACGTTGCGGCGGAACCGCTCCGGAGCATAGTAGAAGCGAACAGCTTTCGCTTAAACAATGCAAAGACGAGAGTTGCCTTCCGTCAACAAAAGCAGATCGTCGTTGGGTCGATTGTTAACAAGAAGGTGAATGTAGATCGACGATACGTTCGCCAGATTCGCACCCTTCTGCATCTTTCCGGGAAATCGCCCGATGACGCACTGAAGGCTCATCATGAGTGGTCGGGAAAGAAGGGACCGAAGGACATCTCAAAGGTGCTGCGGGGGAAGATCGAGCACATTAGAAATACGAAAGGCTCCGCCGACAGTGTCTTTACTACCATGGCCGAAACCTTCAATAAAACGTTTGTCGGAGTAAGGCCGATCGAGATCGGTCGTCTCATAGAGCGAAAAGCAAGCCGGTATACCGAACAACATGTCCTTGTCTGCCAAGGGTTCCACCGGAACTACGGAAGCAGCATAGCTCATGGCGGCAACGACGCCGTTCTATACAAGACGGGCTCCTGCTTCTTCCTTGAGGGAATAGGACTAGTCACTGCGTTTCACACTCTGTCTCACACAACCAAAGTCTTCTCCGCGAATAATCCTGCGTTTGATTTCGATATTTCAGACGCGATCCTCTGTGATCCAATTCGAGACATAGCGCTTCTCGATGGCAGCCCGATCTTGAGAGGCTTCTATCGACCACTAAGGCCGGAGACCACACGCGAAGTGGTAGTTGGCGAAAGTATAGCGGTTCTGGGATATCCGCATTACACCCGAGGCGACCGTCTTTCGCACAAGACAGGTAAGATTACTCAATTCAAAGAGCGATTCGGTATGACGCTCTACGCAGTCGATATAGCTCTTGAAGAAGGAGACAGTGGAGGTGCTGTTGTGAATGACCGTGGTCATGTGATTGGTTTGGTAAGATCAATGGCAACCGACCACTTTGTTACACCCATTGATTACGTACTGGAGCGCGCGAAGCACGTACATACTCCCAAGCCGATAGTGAACTGGGAAGCGGACTTTATCGGCTTTGGCGCGCGCGCGGATGGTGAACCGGGACCGCAAGTCGGGCAAATACGCCGAGCAGCCAATCTAGTCATGGACCATTTCAGTAATTTCGTGAAGTTCCTGAGAACCTGATGCATGCCGTTCGAGGGACAATTTCTTCCTCAGTGAGGCGCCTGTAGCATAGTCGTCATGACCCTAGCGGTAAGCCCAGGTCTCTGAGTATCCTGGGCGTGCTCACTGGAACGCCGTCTCCGAGAAGCTGCGTAATTTCCGCGAATGCAGGCGCTCCGGTGCCATGTCGCGCAGCTTCTCCATGGCGCGCAGGCCGATCTTCAGGTGCTGGTCGATCTGGCGCTTGTAGAAGGCGGTCGCCATGCCGGGCAGCTTGAGCTCGCCGTGCAGCGGCTTGTCGGAAACGCAGAGCAGGGTGCCATAGGGTACCCGGAAGCGGAAGCCATTGGCGGCGATGGTGGCGCTTTCCATGTCGAGGGCGATGGCGCGGGACTGGGAGAAGCGCTGCACCGGCTCGCGGTGGTCGCGCAGCTCCCAGTTCCGGTTGTCGATGGTGGCGACCGTGCC
This sequence comes from uncultured Pelagibius sp., assembly GCA_964472095.1. Taxonomy (GTDB): domain Bacteria; phylum Pseudomonadota; class Alphaproteobacteria; order Kiloniellales; family Kiloniellaceae; genus Pelagibius. Next base: position 82,894 of record CAYYIV010000008.1, on the reverse strand, counting down.
AGTGCGCATGATCGATTTCAGCTCGTAGCCTTCCAGGCCGGTAACCTCCTCGACGGCCTCCTCCAGCGCCACCTGCACCTCCGCCAGCGGCGGAATCGGCACCCAGGTCGGCAGGTCGGCGTCGAGCACGTGATCCTCGCGCACGTAACCGTGCGCCAGCACGTAGTCGCCGAGCGCCTGGGAATTCCTGAGGCCGGCGCAGTGCCCGAGCATCAGCCAGGCGTGCGGGCGCAGCACGGCGATGTGGTCGGTGATGGTTTTGGCGTTGGACGGACCGACGCCGATGTTCACCATGGTGATGCCGCTGTGGTTCGGTCCCTTCAGGTGGTAGGCCGGCATCTGCGGCAGGCGATCCGTCCGCGTGCTGCCGGGCCCGAGGGCGCCGCGCGGCGTCAGCAGGTTGCCTGGCTCGATGAAGGCCTCGTAGTCGTTGTCGTCGCGGGCCAGCGCCTCGCGCGCCAGTGCGCAGAAGGCGTCAATGTAGAACTGGTAATTGGTGAAGATGACGAAGTTCTGGAAATGCTCCGGCGCCGTCGCGGTGTAGTGCGCAAGACGGTGCAGAGAGTAGTCGATCCGCGGTGCGGTGAAGGGCGCCAGCGGCAGCGGCTGGCCGGGCCGCGCCTCGAAGGTGCCGTTCACGATGGCATCGTCGGTGATCGCCAGGTCGGGGACGTCGAAGATGTCCCGCAACGGGCGGTCGATCTGCTCGACCAGGGCGCCCTCCACGTGCATACCGTCGGGAAAGGCGAAGTGCAGCGGAATCGGCGTCTGTGAGGGACCGACGATCAGCGGCACGTTGTGGTTCTTGGTCAGCAGGCCGAGCTGCTGGGTCAGGTAGTCGCGGAAGAGGTCCGGACGGGTGATTGTGGCCGCGTAGTGCCCCGGCATCGGCACGTGACCGAAGGACAGCCGCGAGTCGATATGGGCGAAGGAGGTGGTGGTGATCGCCACCTGGGGATAGAAGGCACGCAGCCGGCGTGGCCGGGACCTGCCGGCGATCAGAGATTCGAATCCATCGCAGAGAAAGCCGGTGGCCTGGGCGTAGAGCGCCTCCAGTCGGTCGGCGGCGGCGCGGGGGTCGGTGACGGCCTCCGGCGCGACGGGCTCCGGGGTTTCGATCTGCGGCAGCTCGGTCATGGTGGGCCAGAGCCTAGAACATTTGCCGGGTTGTTGCCATGGACCTTCGCGCGGCTCTGCGGCAAGCTGGCGGCATGAACGACGACGCTTTCTCCGGCGCGAAGATCGCCCTTGTCTGCCGGCAGCAGCTGGTCACCTACCGGCGCGACCTGAAGCCCTCGATTCCCTTTCCCGGATGCTGGGACCTGCCGGGCGGCGGGCGCGAGGGCGGCGAGACGCCGGCGGAGTGCGCCCTGCGCGAGGCGCAGGAGGAGTTCGGCATCGCCGTCGCGGCGGAGCGGATCCACTGGTGCCGCGCCTATCCCGGCGTCCTGACGGCGCAACGCACCTCCTACTTCCTGGCGGCCGAGATCACTGAGGCGGAGATCGCCGCCATCCGCTTCGGTGACGAGGGCCAGTACTGGAAGATGATGCCCTTCGCCGAGTTCCTCGCCCACCCCGAGGCGACGCCGCACCTGCAGGCGCGCTTCGCCGACTACCTCGTCGTCCGCGACCATTCGCCACGCTGAGCCCGCGGCCATGCCGGAGCTGCCCGACATCACGGTCTATATCGAGGCGCTGGAGGCGCGCATTCGCGGCCACAGGTTGGAGAAGGTCCGCCTGGCCAGCCCCTTCTTGCTGCGCACGGCGGTGCCGCCGATCCGGGCTGCCGAGGGGCGCAAGGTGGTCGCACTGCGGCGCCTCGGCAAGCGCATCGCCATCGGCCTGGAGGGCGACCTCTGGCTCGTGCTCCACCTGATGATCGCCGGGCGCCTGCACTGGCAGCTGCCAGGCGCGCCCCTGACCGGCAAGTTCGCCCTCGCGGCTTTCGATTTCGCCAACGGCAGCCTGACCCTGACCGAGGCCAGCTCCAAGAAGCGCGCCGCGCTCCATCTGCTGGAAGGGGAGGCGGCGTTGGCCGCGCACGACCCCGGCGGGCTGGAGGTGCTGACGGCCGGCCTGCCGGCCTTCGCCGCAGCGCTCACCGCGCGCAACCACACGCTCAAGCGCGCGCTCACCGACCCGCGGATCTTCAGCGGCATCGGCAATGCCTACTCCGACGAGATCCTGCACCGTGCCCAGCTCTCGCCGGTGGCCATGACCGTGAAGCTGGCCGAGGCGGAGACCGCCCGGCTCTACGCGGCGACCCGCGCGACGCTGGAGGACTGGGTGGTGCGCCTGCGTGAGGAGGCCAAGAGCGGCTTCCCGGAGAAGGTCACTGCCTTCCGCAAGGAGATGGCCGTGCACGGCCGCTACGGCAAGCCCTGCCCCGTCTGCGGCACCAAGGTGCAGCGCATCCGCCACGCCGACAACGAAACCAACTACTGCCCGCGTTGCCAGACCGGCGGCAGGCTGCTGGCCGACCGCTCGCTCTCGACCCTCCTGAAAAAGGACTGGCCGAAGTCCATCGAGGAGCTGGAGCAGCTAAGCCGCAAGGGCTGAGCGGATCGTGCTCTAGCGAGACGGGCTCTTGGGCAGCAGACGATCGATGAACAGAGCGGCGAAGCGCATCGTCCATCCACCCAGGCTGTTGTGCAGGCGACCGAGACGCGCTGCCATGGGACGGTGCGGTTCGCCCGGAGCCTGCGCCTGCAGGGTGAGCTGAAAGTAAGCCGTGGCGCCGTAGAGGCCCAGCAGGAAGGCCGCACTGTAGGCCAGGCCCAGGCCGAGGCTGCCGCTGTGCATCGGCAGCAGGTTCAAGACCACATTGCCGAAGGCATAGGCAAAGAGGCTGCTGGTGCCGAAGACGTTGACGCGCGCCAGCGCGTGACGGGGCATGGCAGCTGCCGCCAGAGTGCAGCAAGCGATCAAGGTCATGGCAACGGCGCTGCCCAGAATGTAGTAGCCGGGATGATTGGCGGCGCGAAAGCTGAAGTCAATAAATCCATCGAGTGTCGGACCGAGCCCGAGCGACAGAAGCAGCGCTGCTACGGCGGCTGCGACGAGGAAGTTGATCGCGCCGAGCAAGCGGCGCGACCGCCGCCGCTGCTGCGTTTCGTCCGACCACAGCCCGCCGGCCGCGTTGCCGAGGAACATTCCAAGGGCCGCCAGGCTCATGCCCTGCAGCACCGAGGGTCCGGTTTCGGCGCCGGCGCCGATCAGGAAGGAGGCAAGGTGGCGGACCGAGTGCGGGAAGGCCGGCAGGGCCTGGATCAAGGGATAGCTCAGCCAGATGACGAGCAGCGCGGCCGCCACGGCGCCGAGGCCGAAGCGTGCGCGAAGCTCGACCAGCAGGATTCCGGCTACCAGGCCGAGGCTGTAGAACTTCAGAATGTTGGCGAAGTAGGCCTGCGACAGGAACAACGCGGCCTTGGCGCCCTCGGTGGGACTGAGATGCCCGCCGACGATGCCGGCGGCGACGACGCAGAGATAGAGCAGGTAGCACTGGATGGCGCGGGTGATGAGCCTGGTCCAGCAGGCCTTGCGGTCGCCGCGGCGGATCATCTTCAGGTAGACGATTTCCAACATCATCCCGAAGAGGATGATGAAGGTCGGCGTTGCCGAACGGGTCAGCAACCGGATGGCGGACAGGACCTCGTCCGTCAGCAGGGGCCAGACGCCGAAGTGTATGAAGCAGTGCGCCAGCATAGCCAGGGCGATGGCCAGGGACCGTGCTGTATCCAGTCCGGGAATCCGCCTGTCAGATGAAACCGTAGCCATTCTCTGCCGCCGTTCTGTCGCCGTCCGGGCCGCTTGCGGGCCTGCTTCTATTGACGGCGAGGCGAGGCGTCAGATCAAGACACCGACGGGGTCAAGTCTGTGACCTTGGCTCAGTTTTCACCTTCTGCGGCGACATCCTCCACCAGCTGACGGATCTGCGCTGGCATGAAGGGCTTTTCGATGCAGGGCCGGCCGCTCGCTTTCAGGAAGCGCTCGGTCTCGGCGTTCAGCAGATCACCGGTGGCGAAGATCATCCGCTGCAACAGCTGCGGCTTCAGGGCCTTCAAGGCCGCGTAGAGGCCGGGGCCGTCCAGGTGCGGCATGCGCAGATCGCAGATGATCGCCGTATAGTCGCGCGCCTTCAACTGCTCCAGCGCGTCCTGGCCGCTTGCGGCGACGTCGACCCTGTGGCCGGCCGTCTCCAGCACCTCGACCAGAAAGCCGGTGATGTCCGGCTCGTCGTCGATCACCAGGACGTGGCCCCGGGTCGCCGAGCGCCGCAGCGGCGCGGCCTCGGGCTCCGATGCCTCCTCAGGTGTTCCGGCGGGCAGCAGCACAGTGAAGACGGCGCCGCCGCCGGCCGCGTCGCCGACGCCGATACTGCCGCCATGGGCGCTCACCATGCCGTGGCAGACGGAAAGGCCGACACCCGTGCCATGGCCGACCGGCTTGGTGGTGAAGAAGGGGTCGAAGATGCGCGAGCGGATCTCGGCGGGCACGCCTGGGCCGTTGTCGCACACGGTGATGCGCACCTGCCCGCTGGCCGGCAGGAAGGCGGTGGCGATGATCAGGCGGCGCGGCGGTGCTGAATCGATCATCGCCTGCTGGGCGTTGATGAAGAGGTTGAGGAGCACATGGCTGAGCTGGTCGGAGTCACCGGCGACCGGCGGCAGGTCCGGGGCCAGGTCGCAGGTCACTATGACGTCGGTGGTGCTCAGCTGGTGCGTCACCAGGTCGAGCACGTCGCCGACCAGGCGGTTGATCTGGATCGGTCGGCGGTCGGCGGGGCGCTGGCGCGCCATGGAGAGGAAGGTTTTCACGATCTTGGCGCAGCGGTCGGCCGCGATGCGCACCTTGATGGCGCGCTCCGCGATCTCGCTGTCGCCGGCCAAGCTCTCCAGCAGGGCGGCCTGGCCGATCACCACGGAGAGCGGGTTGTTCAGCTCGTGCGACACGCCGGCGAGCAGGGAGCCGAGGGCGGTGAGTTTTTCGTTCTGGTAGGTCTTCTCCCGCTGGCGCTGCAGCTCGCGCTCGGTGCGCACCCGGTCGGTGATGTTGTTGTAGGTCGACACGATGCAGCCGTCCGGCAGGCGCTGCTGGCGGACCTCGACGACACGGCCGTCGCCGAGTGTGCGCTGGATGACGCCCCGCTGCGGCTTGGAGAGCACGGCCAGGCGGTGCTGCACGAAGGCCTCTTCGCCGCCGGCAGCCGCAATCTCGCTGGAGTGGTACTCGCCGTTCACCAGACCCTGGCGGATGTATTCCGAGAGGTGGATGCCCGGCCGGCCGAGCTCCTCCGGCAGGTCGAAGATGTCGAGGTAGCCCTGGTTGACCAGCAGCACCGTCATGTCCGGCGCGGTGACCGTGACGCCCTGGGCGATGTTGGCGAGGACGCCTTTCAGCTGTGCGGTGCGCTCGGTGAGCGCCTGCTCGAGGCGGCTCTCCTGGTTGCGCAGCGCGAGTTCCGCCTTCTTGCGCTCGGTGATGTCGGTGCGCACGCTGACGAAGCCGCCGGAGCGGGTATGCTGTTCCTTTACCAGGTCCCAGCGACCGTCGGGCCAGGTATCTTCACGCGTGATCGAACGGTTGCTCATGCGCTCGGCGATGAACTCGTCGACGAAGCGGGCGCGGTCCTCCCAAACGCGCGGATCCATCACCGCGTTGTTGGCGACGCTGTTCTCGATCAGCTCGCGCATCGGCTTGCCGACGATCTCCGCCTGCCCGGGATGGAAAGGCAGGGCTTCGTGGAAGCGCCGGTTGGTCAGCACCACGCGCTGATCGGAATCATAGAGGATGAAGCTGTCCGAGAGGTTGTCGATGGCCTCGCGCAGCATCAGTTCGGTACGCCGCGTCTGCACCTGTTCGGTGACGTCGTTCAGCGACACCAGCACAGCGGGTGCGCCTGCCCAGAGAATCCGCTTTTCCGTCGCCTCGGCCCAAAAGGGCTCACCCCTGCGGGTCAGGCAGCGCAGCACCCGCGCCGGCCCCGGCGTCTCGCCGGCAAGCAGCCGAGCATGGCGGCGCAGGGCGTGGTTGTGGAGTTCGACCGGCAGGAAGGGCAGCAGCGTGGGCTCGCGCATCAGCGCCGCGCCGCTTTCGAAGCCGACACGACGGGCGCAGGCAGCATTGGCGTAGAGCGGCTTGAAGTCGCGGTGCACCAGGATGCCGTTGCCGATGCCCTCCACCAGGTCGCGGAAATCGGTGGCCGTGCTGTCCGCCTCCGTCTTGCCCGCTGCCGGTGCGGCGCTGCGGCGCGAGGGTTTCTCGCGGTGCAGCACCAGCCAGTGGCGCCGGCAGCCATTACGGTCGAAGAGGGGCCGGATCTCGATGGGCTGGCCGTGGCCGGCTGCGGCGAGACCGACTTGGGGCAGCCGGTAGACTTCTGCGAGGTCGTGCCCGGACATCGTGGCCACGTCCCAGCCGGTGGCCTCTGCAAAGGCCCGATTGGCACCGACCAGCCGCAACTGCGCGGGCCCAGGCCCGCCGGTGGCAAGCGCCACGGGGCCGTCAAGCCGCTGCAGCGCCGCCGTGAACTGGCGGAGGCTCTCGGCGGTGGAGTCTCGGGGCTTGGACATGGCGGCGACCTGCGTGAACCAAGACGGAGAATAGGGCTGCAGCCGGGCGTGAGTCGAGCTCGCTGGACAGGCAGCCTTGGCACCTTCCGCAGCCGGCAGGACCCTGCAGCGGAAATGTTTCAGTCGCATGTGTCGGCGCGGTGAAAAGCGTTTCGATTGTTCATGCCCGCGATCTACGAGAAAATCGCGCGGCGGGTTGCAGGATGTCGGCAGCACTTTGGGATAATGTTACTAAGCGTATGATATAAAATAATAAATCATTTCAATTCTCGGGGTGGCCTGCGGGCCATTGGATCGGGCGAGCCGGTCAAGCAATTGCAATCAAAGCGTCACCGCTTCAGCATGAAGCTGCTCTAGGGTGGCTGGCTTCTGCAACCAAGAACGCGGGCCGCGCCGGTGGCCCAGCCGCATCAGGAGAGACCGCAAGACATGACGACCAGCGACGCGTTCACTTCGAAAGCCGCCTTGAAGAGGGCCTTCGCCACACAGGGCGCCTTCGCCTCCAAGGGCGCCGCCTACGAGGCCTCCGAGGACATTCCCTCGAACCCCAACCTGTCGACCAGTTTCGCCAGCGTGGCGTCGCGGCGCTACGGCCGGCGCGAGGTGTTGAGGGGCGCCCTCTCCGTGGCCGCCCTGACGGCAGCCGGCGGCGCTCTTGGTGCGCTGGCCACGGCCCGACCCGCCACGGCGGCTGGTAATGCGACCGACAGCCGCTACGTCTGGGAGGAGATCGCCCACGGCGTCGACGCGACGCACCACCTGGCGTCGGGTCACTCGGCCGAGGTGCTGCTGCGCTGGGGCGACCCAGTGCTGGCCGATGCGCCGGAGTTCGATCCGCTGAACCAGAGCGCTGCCGCTCAGGCGAAGCAGTTCGGCTACAACAACGACTTCATCGGCTACGTCGGCCTGCCCTTCGGGTCGGACAACCCGGATCACGGCCTGCTCTGCGTGAACCATGAGTATACCAGCGAGGAGGTCATGTTCCCCGACAACGGCGCCGGCCAGAGCGAGGAGCAGATCAACATCGAGCTGGCCGCCCACGGCGGCTCGATCGTCGAGGTAATGCGCGAGAACGGCCGCTGGTCCGTGGTGCGCGACGGCCGCTACAACCGCCGCATCACCGCCGGCGGCACCTACATGGAGCTGACCGGGCCGGCCGCCGGTCACGACCGCCTGAAGACTTCCGCCGACCTCAGCGGCCGCAGGTGCATCGGCACCCTCAACAACTGCGCCGGCGGCATCACCCCCTGGGGCACCTACCTGCTGGCCGAGGAGAATTTCCACGGCTACTTCTCCGGTACCCTCCAGGGCCACCCGGAGGAGCGCAACTACCAGCGCTACGCTGTGCCTGGCGGCTGGTACGCCTGGTCGAAGTACCACAAGCGCTTCGACGTGAATGCCGAGCCGAACGAAGCCAACCGCTTCGGCTGGGTGGTCGAGGTCGACGTGCTCGACCCCAGCTCGACGCCGAAGAAGCGGACCGCCATGGGCCGCTTCAAGCACGAGGGCGCCGAGCCCATCGTCAACGGCGACGGCCGTGTGGTGGTCTACATGGGCGACGACGAGCGCTTCGACTACCTCTACAAGTTCGTCTCCGAGCGCCGCTACAATCCGGACGACCGCGCCGCCAACATAGATATCCTCGAGGATGGCACCCTCTTCGTCGCCCGCTTCAACGAGGGCGGCAGCGTCGATTGGCTGCCGCTGATCTACGGCTATGGCCCGCTGACCGCGGTGAACGGCTTCTCGAGCCAGGCCGACGTGCTGATCGAGACGCGCTTGGCCGCCGACCTGCTGGGCGCCACGCCGATGGATCGGCCGGAGGACGTCGACCCCAACCCTGAGACCGGCAAGGTCTACGTCATGCTGACCAACAACACACGGCGCAAGGCCGATGCGGTGGACGCGGCCAATCCGCGCGCCGAAAATGCCTTCGGCCATATCATCGAGATGACGCCGCCCGACGGTGACCACGACGCGCTCACCTACAGCTGGGACCTGCTCGTGGTTGCCGGTGATCCCGCCAAGCCGGAAGTCGGTGCCAGATATCATACGGCAACCTCGGCCAACGGCTGGTTCAGCTCGCCCGACAACTGCACCATCGATGCCGGTGGCCGCCTGTGGGTCTCCACCGACCAGGGCTCTGCCTGGAGCAAGTCCGGCACCGCCGACGGCCTCTGGGGCGTCGAGACGGAAGGCGACCTGCGCGGCTACAGCAAGATGTTCTTCCGCGCGCCCATTGGGGCCGAGGTCTGCGGCCCGCGCTTCACGCCTGACGTGAGCTCGCTGTTCGTCGCCGTGCAGCACCCGGCCACCGACGGCACCAAGGACTACCCGGGCTTCGAGAGGAGCTCGACCTTTGACGACCCGGCGACCCGCTGGCCGGACTTCACCGACGGCATGCCGCCCAGGCCTTCCGTGCTGGTGATCCAGAAGGACGGCGGCGGCGTCATCGGCAGCTGAACCGGTCCCGTCCGCCTCAGAACAGGAGGCCGCGGTCCACGACCGCGGTCTCTTTTCTTTCCAGGGTGGAGATCGACCTGCAGGCAAGGGAACCAGCCCTGTCTGCTTCTTGACAGCCTCGGACGAGCATCCTAATCTGGCCCCTGATTTGGACGACCGTCCTAATTGCCTGTTGGTGCCATGAGCGACAAGACAACCTGCGGCCATATCATCGAAGCGGCAGATCGGCTGTTCTACCGGCAAGGCTACGAGCACACCTCTTTCTCCGACATTGCGGATGTCGTGCAGATTTCGCGCGGCAACTTCTACTATCACTTCAAGACGAAGGACGAGATCCTGGATGCGGTGATCGCTTCGCGGCTGGCCGGTACCCGGAGGATGCTGGCGCGGTGGGAAGAGAAAGGCAAAGACCCTGCGGATCGGATCCGGAGCTTCATCAATATTCTGATCGCGAACCGGATCGAGATAAAACGCTACGGCTGCCCGGTCGGCACGCTCTGTGCCGAGCTTGCGAAGCTGGAACATGCCTCGCAGGCGGAGGCGAACAAGCTGTTCACGCTGTTTCGCACCTGGTTGCGTCGGCAGTTCGTGCTGCTCGGCCGCAAGGAAGACGCCGACGCGCTGGCGATGCATCTGCTTGCCCGCAGCCAGGGAGTCGCCGCGCTGGCGAACGCCTTTCACGACGAGAAGTTCATCAGGCAGGAAGTAGAGCAGATGCACGACTGGCTGCAGTCGTGTTTGACGGGCGCGCAAAGCGCCGGGAAGCGCCTATAGGAGAACCAATCGGATGTTCATCGTGCTGCTTAAGTTTGCCGGCAACAAAAGCCAGGCCGGCCGATTCATGGAAGGTCACAAGGAATGGCTCAAGCGCGGCTTTGATGACGGCATTTTTTTGTTGGCCGGCGGTCTTCAGCCGAATCTGGGCGGTGGGATCGCGGCCCACAACACGTCGCTGTCGGAACTGCAAAGCAGGGTGAGCGACGATCCGTTTGTGGCGGAAAATGTGGTAAGCGCAGAAATTCTGGAGATCACGCCGTCAAAGGCTGACGAACGGCTGGAATTTCTGCTCGGCTGAGCGATCACTCCGGAGATCTGATCCGAAGCGCAGACATATGAGCACCACCATAGTGGGACCAGACGGGAAAGCGCGTTGCCGCTGGTGCGCTGCCGCGCCGGAGTTTCTCGGCTATCACGATACCGAATGGGGCTTCCCGGTTACGGATGATCGTCGCCTGTTCGAGAAGCTGTGCCTGGAGGGGTTTCAGTCCGGCCTGAGCTGGCGCACCATCCTCGCGAAGCGCGAGAACTTGCGCGCTGCCTTCTATGATTTCGATTTCGACAGGATCGCGTGCTTCACGCAGCGCGATATCGCGCGTCTCCTCAAGGATGAAGGCATCGTCCGCCATCGCGGCAAGATCGAGGCGGTCGTCAACAACGCCCGGCGCGCACAGGAGCTTGTCACGCGGGAGGGCTCGCTGGCGGCCTTCCTCTGGGGCTACGAACCGGACGGCAAGCAGCTTGCAAAGCCGCAGACCGCATCGACCTCGGCGGAATCGGTCGCCCTGTCGAAGGCCCTCAAGAAGCTCGGCTGGAAGTTCGTCGGCCCCACCACAGTCTACGCCTTCATGCAGGCCATGGGCCTCGTCAACGACCATGTCGAGGGCTGCGTGGTCCGCGCCAGGGTCGAGCGCGCCCGCAAGCAGTTCAGGCGTCCGGGACGCTGACGGGGTCTTCGGCCGCGAGTGGGACGGGCGCCGCGCCTGCGACGCCCGTCGCTCCGGCGCCATAGACCCAGATCGAGACCGGATTGCGGCGACCGCGCACCTCCGAGTTGGGGCTCTCTGTGAAGGCGGACAGCAGATCGCGCGTCCGATCCCCCTCCCGCCGTACCGCGTCGATGAAATCGCCGCTCACGACGAGCGGCGCGCCGTACTCGCGGGTAAGCCGCTCGATCCGGCTCGCCACGTTTACGACGTCGCCGATGACGGTGAACTCCAGCCGGCGCTCGTCGCCGATGTTGCCGGCCACCACAAGCCCGTAGTGGATGCCGATGCCGACGGCGAGCGGCGCGGCACCGCGCGCGGCGCGCTTCGCGTTCCAGCGCTCGATCTCCCGTAGCATGTCGCAAGCGCAGTGGAGAGCGTTAGTGGCATCCGTCGGACCCGGTTGCGGCGTGCCGAAGGTCGCCAGCACGGCGTCGCCGATATACTTGTCGATGGTGCCGTGATGGGTAAAGACGACGCCGCACATCCGGTGGTGGAAGCTACGCAGCAGCGCGAGCACCCGCTCGGGCTCCATGGTCTCGACCATGGCGGTGAATTTTACGATGTCGACGAAGAGTACTGCGGCATTCTGCGAACGCGGCGCGTCGAAAGGACGGTCGGCCTGAGCGAGCCGGTCGACCAGGTTCGGCGAGAAGTAGCGCGCCAGGTTGGAGCGCGCCTGCTCCGCTGCGACCTGGCGCAGCACCAGCCGGCGGGACCGCCATACCGCCGCTGCCAGGAGCGCGGCGACGATGAGCATGAGCACCACCTCGTTTTGCCAGGTAACGACATTGACAAAGTAGGGACTCAGGAACCCGTCCGGACCGGTGAGATTGCCGGCCGCGTCGGTGATCGTGTCTGAACGCGACCAGATCGAATAGACGCCAACGCTCCACATCGCCGCCGCCGCGATACCGCTCCAGAGCACGTGCCCCGGCGAGTAGCTGAGCGCTGCGCCCGCTAGAAAAACAAAGAAATACAGGAAGTTGTGAAAGCGCAGCGTGATCTGTGGCGGCCAGGTCGTCTCAAGCAGAGGATTGGGCGCGAGCAGTGCGTAGGTCAGCAGCCCGGCATCGAGCAGCACGACGATGGCGATCACGCCCATGCCCCAGCGGCCGTATCGGCGCAGCAGCAGCGGCACGCCGCCCAGGACAATGAACAGGGCGATCAGGCCGAGGTAATAGAGCACGCGCGGCATCGGAACGCTGTAGACGAGCCACGCGGCGATGACGAGAAGGGTGACCAGCCGCAGGCGGAAGGCGAAACGCAGACCCGCGTCCTCCTCGCGGGCGAACGCCTCCTCCAGCCGGCCGTGCTCTAGAGATCGTGTTGTCCACATGGTCCGTGCGTCCGCCGCGGCAGCCGTGACTAAATGGCCCCTGCGCGCCGGCGTTTCAATAGGCTGTTGTGCTGTCGTGATGCGTGTCGGCGGCGGCAAAGGCCTGCCGGTGATCTTCGAGGAACTGGGAGAGCGACCGCTGCTCCCGGCCGAGAAGCATTGGAAGATCGGGTGAAGCGGCATTGTCGGAAGTGCCGTAGGCGGAGGCGATGTGGGCGAGATCGCCGAGGACCGCCGCTGCGACGGCGCCGACGTCGCGGGTGTCGAAAAGGGGAAAGCGATCCGCCCTCTTGTTCTCGAATGCCCTCAATCCGATGCAAGTTCCTCCTTGTTGAAGGAAGCGCACGACACCGCGCGAGTCGGCGTCGCGGAGTTTCCCCCTACGAACTAGCCCAAGCCTGCTACGAGGATCCCGCTTATCAGGAAGCCAAGCGGTTTGCATCAAAGGCGTCCAAGCGGGATCTCCTCATCTTTGAGGGAGACCTGCCGTAGTCCTGATTTCTCCTGGCGCGGCGCTGCGTTTGCTCGTCCCTACTTGCGGCAGAAGACGTTGCGGATGACCGCCTCCATGCGGTCGACGGCGCGGGTCGTCGCGCCCGGGCGGCGGCGCAGCATCACGGTGCTGCCCGGAAAGCCGGGGAAGCCCTCGGACTCGGTGAGGATGCGCGCTCCCTCCGGCACGGTGGAAAGCTCCAGCACGGCAACGGCGAGGCCAGAGACTACTGCCGCGATGACGGCCTCCGTGTTGGGCGAGGTGCAGGCGATGCGGTAGCGCCGGCCGCGCTCTTCGAGGATCTGCATGGCCCGGTCGCGCCACCAGCAGCCGGACTCGAAGAGCGCCACCGGCAGCGGGTCGCACAGGTGCGTGTCGTGCGCAACGGAGGTCACCCAGACCGCCGGATCGTGCACTAGCGGCTCGGCGTCGGCGCCAGCGTTGTCGGCGGTGAAGACGATGAGGTCGAGCTCTCCCGCCGCAAGGGCGGCTTGCAGCGGCAAGCCCTGGGCGCAGGACACGGTGACCTCGACGTCGGGACAGGCCTCGGCGAAGCGTTTCAGCACTGCTGACAGGATCGATGTGCTGTAGGAGGTCGGCATGCCCAGCCGCACGGTCCCGGCGACAGCCTCGCCGTTCAACTCGCCGGCGGCGCGCTCCATCAGCCGCAGTATACGTCGGGCATTCTGCAGCAGGTTTTCACCGCTAGCCGTGAGGCTGACGCCATGGGACTGGCGGCGGAACAGGCTGCATCCGGCGGTGTCTTCCAGCCGCTTCATCTGCAGGCTGACGGCGGACTGGGAGCGTCCGACCGCCGTGCCGGCCCGGCTGAAGCTGCCGTGGTCGGCGATGGCTGCGAAAGTACGCAGCAGCTCGGAATCGAGGTGTCGTGCCATGATATTGAAATTTCTCATCAGTGTGTGATCACATATTCATTTCGCATATCTCTGAGGAGCCGGCAATCTTGCCGTCATGGAGCCGGACCGCAGAAATCTGCTGCAGTACTTCGACGACCCGCCCTCAACCTGGGGAGGATTGGTGGGCGGCCTGGCGATTCTCTTCCTGCTGCTGGCCGGCATTACCAGTTGGGACCTGATCGTCTCCACTCTCCACGCCGTCTTCGGCGCAATTCCGCCTATTTTCCCCGACGATCCGGCAATGTGACTTTCCTCACAGAGCCGTCCTGCCGTCTCGGGCAAGCTCATCTCCCTGAATAAAGTCCGCGAAGGGCAAAGGCCCATTTAAAGGGGAGTTGAATGGCTGGACAGCAAGACGGTCTGCCGCAGGAGATGGGAATCCGGGTGTCAACACGGATTCCTTGTGATTTCGTTCCCACGGATTTGCCGCCGGAAGGGCGCGTCCGACGTTCCGTCGGGCTGGACCCACTGGCCCTCGGCATCCCGATCCGGCTGGACCGCGGCGCGCCACCCGCCAAGAGGCCCGCGGAAGGCGCCGAGGCGACGACCGCTGTCCGCGACCTGCTCGTCGATTCTCTCGGCGAGGCCCTGACCGACGCGACAGCGCGCATGCAGCAGACGATGCCGCTCGACACCGCACCTGCAGCTGCAGCGACACCGGCCCGCGGCGGCCGCACCCGCGATGGTGCCGATACCCTCGCCCGCGGCATCGAACGCGCCAAGGCCGGCGACCACCAGGGCGCCGTCAGCGAGTTCACCGCTGCGCTGGCGCAGGACCCGCGCAATGGCCGCATCTACCTGGAGCGCGCCTACAGCTACCGCGGTCTCGGCTATACCTATCTCGCCATCGACGACTTCGAGCGCGCCGGCGCGATGGGGGCCGGCTGGGCAGTGGCGCACAACGGCATGGGCATGGTGCGGCGGGAGAAGGGTGATCTCACCGGCGCCCTTGCAGACTTCGATACGGCGATTCGCTACGATGTCGGATTCGCGGCGGCCTACTCCAATCGCGGTCTCTGCCACCTCGACCGCTACGAGGACCTGAAGGCGGTCGCCGATTTCACCCGCGCCCTCGATCTCGGCGGCGACCAGGTGGTGACGCTGTTCCACCGCGCCGCCGCCTACACGCGCCTGAAGCGCTATGCCGAGGCGGAGGCCGACCTCACCCTCGCAGTCCGCCTGGCGCCGGGCGAACCCAGCATCCTCAACCGCCGCGGAATCGCCCGTGAGGCACAGGACCGGCTGACCGAAGCGCTGGAGGACTTCGACCTCACCATTGCCGCCGACCCGACCTTCGCCCCGGCTTATGGCAATCGCGCCCGGCTGCTGCAACGTCTGGAGGACTACCAGGGCGCCATCGACGACTTCACGCGCGAGCTGGAGTTCGATCCCGGCTCCTGGCAGGCCCATGCCCGACGTGGCCAGTGCTATAGCAAGCTAGGCCAGCTGCACTACGCAGTGCTGGACTTCAACGCGGCGCTGACCCGCGGCCAGGCCCGCGCGTCGCTCTACATCGACCGCGCGCGCTGCTTTGGCGCGATCAAGCACTACGAGAAGGCACTGGCCGATTGCGAGGAGGCGCTGCGCCTGGCTCCCAACTGCGCGCGCATCCTTGCCGAGCGCGCCCGCTGGCGCGAGCGCCTGCGCGACCGCGACGGCGCGCTGGACGATCTGAGCCGCGCGGTCGAGCTGGAGCCGGGGAGCGGACGCTATGTCCAGCAGCGCGCGCGCTTCCTGCTGCGCCAGGGCCGCCTCGATGCCGCGCTCAGAGATTTCGAGCGCGACGTCATCCTCAATCCAGCCGAACCCTGGGCTTACATGGGCCGCGGCGACTGCCGAACGCGCATGGGCCTGGGCATGGCCGCGGCCGAGGACTATCGCCGTGCAGCCGAACTCTTTGCCGACCTCGGCCGGCCGGAGGATCGATGCCGGGCGCTGCAACGCATGCAGCAGGCGCTGGTGGCCTGACCCCCCGCCTCTTTATTCTGTCACCTGCCAGCACCGGGGGCTGCTTTGCGGCCCCCTTTTCTGTTGCCGCGTGGCAGATCGCCAGCGCCGGATACAAAGAAAACAATTCTCCTGCTGTCGCGACAACAGGCTGAAACATTGCTCCGGCAGTTTGTCTCCAGCGTGCGGTGCCGGGGTCGGGTTGCGACATGGCTCCAAGCCTCTGCGGCGGTTAATGCGGCGACTCCGTCAAGGTCGCTTGAACCATGGCCCGCTCGGTCCGGCACCCTGCATCGCACGCACCCAATTCCGGCGATTGGATCGCCCGGCAATCAGGAGGAAGGGGGCAGCCATGTCCTCGATCGGTAAACTCCCACGGCAAGAGGACAGCAAGCTTCGGCTCGGCGCTTCGGAGATCACGCTGCGGCAGGCGCGGCCGGACGACATCCCCGCCATCGATGCCTTGCATTTTCTGTCGGTGCAGGCGCTCGGCGCCGCCGACTACTCGCCGGCGGAGATTGAGGCCTTCCTCGGCTATCTCGGCACCTACGACCCGGCCTTGATCGACGACGGCACCTACTTCGTGCTCGAACAGGCGGGCCGGCTGGTTGGCAGTGGCGGCTGGTCGCAGCGCCTGCCACGTGCCGCGGGCGCGGAGGATGGCGGTCGCGCCGCAGCGCAGCCCTTCAGCCTCTCGCCCCACTCGGCGAAAATCCGCTCCATCTTCGTGCATCCCAACTATGCCCGCCTCGGGCTCGGATCGCGGCTGGTACAGCACGCGGAAGCCGAAGCGGTCGCCGCAGGCTTCCAGTTGCTGGAGCTTTGGGCCAGCCTGACCGGCGTGCCGCTCTACCGCAAGCTCGGCTACCAAAGCCTTGCCCGCATGGCGCTGCCCTGCGCCAACGGCGCCGCCGTGCCGGCGGTGCACATGGCGAAGCTGGTGCCGGCGGTGATCGCGGGTGTCTCTGCGGCTTGAACTGAAGGCATGCAAGAAAGGCCGCGCGCTGGTAGCGGCGGCCTGATCTCAAGTCTCATATCTGGGAAAGCAACAAGCCGGGCTGACGCACCGGCTTGTCTTCTTTGGTCGCGCGCTTTCCGGAATCGTCGCCCGGCGCGCCGCTGGTTTTGCGCGGCCCCCTTTTGCCGGGGGCAGCCGAAGGCCTAGAAGCCTTCGCGTTCCATGCGCTTGCGCAGCAGCTTGCGGTAACGGCGCACGGCCTCGGCGCGCTCACGCTTCTTGCGGGCGGAGGGCTTTTCGAAGTTGCGGCGCAGTTTCATTTCCCGGAAAACACCCTCGCGCTGCAGCTTCTTCTTCAGCGCGCGCAGGGCTTGATCGACGTTGTTGTCTCTAACCTGGACTTGCACAGACGCTCCGTGCTCCTTTCTTAAGCCGTCAAAGACCTGCCTCCCGACAGACCTTCGGGCTGGATTGCTCATCAATTGGGGCAAAACAACCGCTTCCGCGACACGCCTGCCGCCGAAACAGGCCGCTTGGTATCATAGGGTCGTAGAAAAAGGAAGGCTTTTCTAAGAGTTTTCCCCGGCGGCAGTGGCCCTGGGGACTGTAGGGGCGCCCAATTCCGGCGCTTGCGTCGCATAAGAATATATTCGCTGATGCCAATCTCCTGTCGGCATCGGGCGGCTTTACCCGGCGCGGTCGCGACGCCATATTTCCGGCATGGCAATTCTCAAGATCGCACGCATGGGGCATCCGGTCCTTCGCCACAAGGCAGCGCCGGTGGCCGATCCCACGGCCCCCGAAGTCGGCCGCCTGGTGCAGGACATGCTGGAAACCATGGACGACGCGGGGGGCACCGGCCTTGCCGCGCCCCAGGTGCATGTGCCGCTGCGGGTGGTGGTCTTCTTCGTCGCTGGGCGCCGCGCTGCGGCCGCCGACGGGGTCAGTCGGGCGGACGTGCCGCTGACGGCGCTCGTCAATCCCGAGATTGAGCCGCTGACCGAGGAGACGGCGCTGGGGCTGGAAGCCTGCCTTTCGGTGCCGGGCCTGGTCGGCCAGGTGCCGCGCTGGACCCGGATCCGCTACCGCGGCCTCACCCTGGACGGCACGCTGTTGGAACGCGAAGCCGAGGGCTTCCATGCCCGCGTGGTGCAGCACGAGTGCGACCACCTCGATGGCGTTCTCTATCCGCAGCGCATGACCGATCTCTCGCTGCTGGCCTTCACCTCCGAGATCGGCCGCCTGTCGGAAGAAGAGACAGTGGAAGCGGGCGACGACGAGGGCCATGCCCTCGAAGACGAAAGGGCGGAAAGCTATGGCTGAATCAGAAAGCGGCAGGGACCCCGAGGTGGAGAAGCTGGCCCGCCAGCGGGCCAGCCTGCTCGATGCGGCCCTCCGCCACGTGCCCTTCGACGGCTGGACCTGGACCGCCATCGACGCCGGCGCGCGCGACCTGACGCTGGCGCCCGGCGAGGCGCATCGCCTCTTCCCGGGCGGCCCACAGGAACTGATCCGTGCCTTCAGCGCCGCCGCCGATCGCCAGATGCTGGAGACCCTGGAGGGTCTCGACCTCGGCGCCATGAAGATCCGCGAGAAGGTGGCCGCCGGCGTGCGGTCGCGTCTCGAGGCCGTGGCGGCTCACCGCGAGGCGGTGCGCAGCGGGCTCGCCTTCTTCGCCTTGCCGCAGAACGCTGGTGTGGGGCTCGGCTGCCTCTACCGCACGGTCGACGCCATCTGGTACGCGGCCGGCGACAAGGCGACCGACTACAACTTCTATACCAAGCGGGCGCTGCTGGCCGGGGTCTACTCCTCGACGCTGCTGTTCTGGCTGAACGACAAGTCGGAGGACTTCGCGGCGTCCTGGGCTTTCCTCGACCGCCGCATCGCAGAGGTGATGAAGGTGGCCGGCCGCCTCGGCAAGGGCGTCGGCGCGGCGATGAACCTGCCGGAGCGTCTCTTCGCTGCCGTCACTGCGGCCCGGCGCGACGGTCCCCGCCGTGGCCGTGGCCCCCTGCGCAGCGCCCGCCGCTGAGGGGCGGCGTAGGGCGAGCGCTAGTCGCGTCGTTTTTTTGCCGTCGGCACGAAGCGGTGCCCGCCGAAGAAGGTGAAGTCGCGCTCGATGCTTTCATAGCATTCGATGGAGATGACCTTGTTGACGGTCTCCCCGTCGTCGGAGAGCGGCAGAAAGCAGGCGTCGTATTCGCCGGTCGTCTCGTCGTCTAGGTGCCACTTGATGCGGGACAGCACAGGCGTCTTGCTCTCGCAGGCGGCCTGATAGCTTTCGAGGAAGGGCCCTTCGTCGTCAGCCAAGATGATCTCGTCGAGATACTTTCCGGTGAACTCGAAGCCCGTGGCCTCGACGATCCTGGTGCCAACAAGGCGGTAGCGCACCCGAAAGGGATCCCGTTCGATGTCGACGATCAGCAGGCTCGGCATCAGCTTCGGAATTTCGCTGGGATCGATATCGGCACGCCGCGGGATGGTGCCGTCCCTGCATTTGCTCTGCCAGTAGGTGAACAGCTGGCGAACGAGCGAACTCTCGATCTGCTCTGCTCGGGTGATCTTCTGCATCATGCTCGCCCGCGTTGCGGCGCTCCGGGCCGCAGAGGGTTCAGAATGTCACAGACGTCGCCATGGCGACGACTCCAGTTTGGACGCTGGTCAGGGGCGATTTTGAGGCAATTCGGGTGCAAGGTCAGGGGTGCTCAGCGCTCGCGCAAAGGCTGGCCCGTGTTTCGTGATTTCATCGTCGACAGGTCGTACTGCCTTTCCAGGCGTTCATAGCACTCCGCGGCCACGGCCTTGGTGGCGACCGTGCCGTTGTCGTCCAGCGGCAGGACGCAGAAATCGTAATCGGCGGTGGATTCTTCGTCGAATCGCCAGGTGATGCGCCTGAACACAGGCTGACGCGACCTGCAGGCCGTCTCGTAGCAGTCAATGAAGCTGTGCCCGACTTCCGGCTGCGCAATCTCGTCCAGATACGTGCCGGTGAATTCAAAGCCGGTGAACTCCACGACCTTCGTGCCGACCAGGCGGAACTTCACTCGGAAGGGCTCCAACTCGAACTCCACCAAAAGGAGATTCGGCAGGATGTGCCGCAATGCCATCGGGTCTATGTCGGACCGCCGCGGAATGGCGCCGCTGCGGCACCTGCTCTGCCAATAGATGAACAGGTCACGGATCAGCGGGCTCTCAATCTGCGCCGGGTCACTGAGAACTTGCATTGGTGACGGCCTGCCTCCGATGACGATTCTTCTATGGCAACCACCCTGTGAAGGCTGCCATAAACATGTCTGGCGAATAAATCTAGACATAACTACCGCATCAGTTGCCCATGCGGTAGTCGCGCGCCAACGGATGTGGAGGGCTGGGGGAACGATGCGCTGTAGCAGGGTTCGCCCCGGCGTCCGGCCCCATCAGCGGCGGATCAGGCGGGTCACGTGGCCCATTTTGCGGCCGGGGCGCGGCTCAGCCTTGCCGTAGAGGTGCAGCTTGCTGCCCGGCTCGGAGAGGATCTTCAGCCAGTCGCCGGCCTCGTCGCCCAGCAGGTTCTTCATCACCGCATCGCAGAGCCGGTCGGTGGAGCCCAGCGGCAGGCCGGCCACGGCACGGATGAACTGCTCGAACTGCGAGGTCACGCAGGCGTCGAGCGTCCAGTGGCCGGAGTTGTGCGGGCGCGGCGCCAGCTCGTTGACCAGCAGCTTGTCGTCGTGGGTGACGAACATCTCGACCGCCAGCAGGCCGACCAGCCCCATCTCCTTGGCGAGGTGGCGGGCGATGGCCTCGGCGCGATCGGCCAGTTCGATCGGCAGGTTGGCCGGGGCGATGGTCTCGTCGAGGATGTGATTCCGGTGGCGGTTCTCCACCGGCACGTAGGTGCGGATGCTGCCGTCGGCACTGCGTGCCACGATGACGGAGATCTCGATGCGGAACTCCACGATGGCCTCGACGATGCCGCTGGCCCGGGCGGCGTGGCCGCGCATCGCGGCCCAGGCCGCTCCCAGGTCGCTGTCCTGGTTGATGCGGACCTGCCCCTTGCCGTCGTAGCCCAGCTCCGCGCTCTTCAGGATGCACGGCCGGCCGATCGCCTCGACTGCCTTGCGCAGGCCGTCGCTGTCCTCGGCAGCGCGAAAGTCGGTGGTCGGCACGGAGACGCTGTTGCAGAACGCCTTCTCGCGCAGCCGATGCTGGCAGATCGACAGTACCGCGGCGCCCGGCCGCAGCGGTGCCAGCTCCTCCAGCACCTCGACGGAGGCGAGCGGGATGTTCTCGAACTCGAAGGTCACCACGTCGACGGTTTGGGCGAAGCGGCTGAGGGCGACGACATCATCGTAGGGCGCGATCGTGGCCGCCGCGCACACCTGGTTGGCCGGCGCATCGGGCTCGGGACCGTAGACATGGCAGCGGTAGCCCAGCCGTGCGGCGGCCAGGGCCGCCATCCGGCCGAGCTGGCCGCTGCCGAGGATGCCGATGGTGGCGCCGGGCGGAAGGGGGCCGATGAGATCGGGCAAGGCGCTTTCCTCTATACCTTGTGAGGTTCGATCGCAGGGGTCAGTCGTCGTCTTCCGGGCGCTCGCCGACGGCCGCCGTCTGCCGCGCCCGCCAGTCGTCCAGCGCCACCGCGACGGCGGGATCGGAGAGCGCCATCACGGCAGCGGCCAGCAGCCCGGCATTGACGGCGCCGGCCTTGCCGATGGCGAGGGTACCGACCGGGATCCCTGCCGGCATCTGCACGATCGACAGCAGCGAATCCTGGCCCTTCAGGGCCTTGCTCTCGATCGGCACGCCGAACACCGGCAGCGGCGTCATGGCGGCGGCCATGCCCGGCAGGTGGGCGGCACCGCCGGCTCCGGCGACGATCACCTTCAGGCCGCGCTCGCGGGCGCCGGCGGCGTAGTCGTAAAGCCGCTGCGGCGTGCGGTGGGCGGAGACGATACGAACCTCGTAGGCCACGCCCAGCTTCTCCAGCACGTCGGCGGCATGCTTCATGGTCGGCCAGTCGGACTGGCTGCCCATGATGATGCCGACCTGGGGGGCTTCCTCCGCCATGACTTCTCACTTCCCCTGCAATGTTACGGCCTGCGGCAATGCCGGCGCCCGGGGCGCCCGGCTCCCCGGAAAAGGGGCGCATTATCCGGACAAGGTCCCCCCGGCGCAAGCCGTCAGGAGCAGGGGCGGAAGCCGCCGGGTCGAGGCCCGCAGGGCCGGAGATCAGATCGGCCGCAAGGAAGCCTTTACCCCCGCCCGTTAAGCTTTGTGCTAAGCTCCGGGCCGCTGCGGCGCCCCTGCAGGCCGCCAGAGATGGAAGTCGCGATGAAGGTTAGCAAGACAGGCAGTTCGCGCCCGGTATCGGCCGGCGACTCGGCCAGGGCCGGGGCCGCCTACCGATCGGCGGAGTCGGTCCAGCCCCGTGCCGTGCCGCCAGCAGAAGACGTGGCGACCGTGATGGGGATCCCGGAGAGCGAGCTGACGCCGAAGGTCCGCCAGGCCCTGCAGCAGCTGATGGCCGAGGTCTATTCCCTGCGCCAGGATCTCGATGACGCCCGCCAGCGGGTCGGCTACCTGGAGCAGCTGGCCGACCAGGACACCCTGGCACCGGTGCTGAACCGCCGCGCCTTCGTCCGCGAACTGAGCCGCATGGCCGCCTTCGAGGAACGCTACGGCGCCGCCGGCGCGGTGCTCTATTTCGACGTCAACGACATGAAGGTCATCAACGACACCTATGGCCACGCGGCTGGCGACGCGATGCTGAAACGGATCTGCGAGATCCTGCTGCGCGACACCCGCGCCTCCGACGTGGTCGGCCGCCTCGGCGGCGACGAGTTCGGCGTCATTCTGGCGCAGGCGGGACTGGAACCGGCCGCCATCAAGGCGGCCAAGCTGGCCGAAGCCATCGCAGCGGATAGGGTAGTCTGGAACGGCATCTCCCTGGGCGTCACCGTCGCCCACGGTGCCCACACCCTCAGCGAGGGCCAACATGCCGACGATGCGCTGGAGGCCGCCGACCGGGCGATGTACGCCAACAAGCGCGGCGGCCGCCGGGAAGGCTGACGGCAGGCTTGCGGGCAGCCTGGACCCGATCAGGCGATGATGTCGGGCAGGAGCGCGTCTTCCAGCTTCAGAATTTGGTCCTTCAGCGACAGCTTGCGCTTCTTCAGGCGTTGCAGCTGGAGCTGGTCGAAGGGACGGGTTTCCGAGAGATGGCTGATGATGTCGTCGAGGTCGCGATGCTCCGACTTGAGTTCCGCGAGTTTGCGACGCAGCTGGTCGAGATCCGGTTGATCCATTGCGCTCAGGCACAGTTGGGGACGCGCCGCAGTATACTCTATTTGCGGCGCCCGGTGGGAGTCTTGGACCGCCGCGGCAGACCAGAAAAAGCCCTCTCCGGGGGAGATTTTCGCCCTCCCAGCCTGCTAAGGTCTTAAGCGAAGAGCATTTTGCGGCAAAACGGCGAGGGATCATGGGCGAGCCGAAGCGGATCGGCGTTCTCACCAGCGGCGGCGACTGCGCCGGACTGAACGCGGCACTGCGCGCCGTGGTGTTGCGCGCCACCGGCCATTACGGCTGGCAGGTCGTCGGCATCCGCAATGGCACCGCGGGGTTGCTGAAGCGCCCGGTGGAGTCGGAGACCATTCAGCTCGGCCTGGGCCTGCTGGACGGCACCCTGCTGCGCCGCGGCGGCACCATCCTCGGCACCACCAACAAGGGCAATCCCTTCGACTACCCGATGCCGGACGGCCGCCGGGTGAATCGCGCCGCCGAGGTCATCGAAGGTTTCCGGGAGCTCGACCTCGACGCCCTCATCGGCATCGGCGGCGACGGCAGCCAGGCGATCCTCCGGCGCCTCGCCCAGGAAGGTGGCATCGACCTGGTCACCATCCCCAAGACCATCGACAACGATCTCGGTCATACCGAGCTGTCGATCGGCTATGCCACGGCGGTCAAGATCGCGACCGACGCGCTCGACCAGCTGCAGCCGACGGCGGCCAGCCATTCAAGGGTCATGGTGCTGGAGGTCATGGGCCGCGACGCCGGCCATATCGCCATCGGTGCCGGCATCGCCGGCGGGGCCGACGCGATCCTCATTCCGGAGCTGCCGTACAGCCTGGCGGGCCTGGCGGAGAAGATCGATTCGCTCAGGTTGGGCGGGCGCAACTTCGCCCTGGTGGTGGTGGCCGAGGCGGTGAAGACAGAGGAGGGCGAGGCGGTGATGCAGACCCAGGCCAGCGGTGGTGTGAACTACGGCGGCATTGGCCACTATATCGCCGCGCGCATCGCCGAGGCGACCGGCTCGGAAACGCGGGTGACGGTGCTCGGCCACCTGCAGCGCGGCGGCATGCCGACCGACCGTGACCGCCTGATGGCCTCCATCTTCGGCGTGCGCGCGGTGGACCTCATCGCCGAGGGCCGCTTCGACCGCATGGTCGCCTGGAGCGGCCGTACGGTGATCGACATTCCCATCAGCGAGGCGATCGCCGGCTACAAGGCAGTCGATCTCGACGGGCCGCTGGTGCACACTGCGCGAGGCCTCGGCATCTATCTCGGGGAGTTCCCGTCATGACTGTTCAGGAAAGTCCGGTCGCGCCGGACGAAACCCCCTTCTGGCAGTTCTCCGGCACGGTCTATGCCCGGCGCGGCGTGGCCGAGGCCTGCCTCGCCCTGCAGGAGCGTCATCGACTCGACGTGAACCTGCTGCTTTTCTGCGCCTGGGCGGGCAGCAACGGGCGGCGCCTCGACGGTGGCGATCTCGGCCAGCTGCGCTCGATGGCCCGGCCCTGGCACGAGGAGGTGGTGGCGCCGCTGCGCGCCGCACGGCGCTGGCTGAAGCAGCAGACCTCGGTGCCCGAGGACCTCGGCGAGGCCTTCCGCGAGGAGGTCAAGGCGCTGGAGCTGCAGGCCGAGATGCTGGAGCAGCTGATGCTCTATCAGGAACTCGAGATCGCGTCCGGCGAGGGCTCCCCCGAGGACGTCGCCGCAAACCTCTGGCTCTACCTCACGCGCTATAAGCCGCTGCCGACCGACGACGACATCGCCGACCTCGCCGCCGTGCTCTGCGGCGCCTGTCCGGACCTGACGCCGGTCCACGCCATCCGGATTCTGGAAGACGGTGACTAGCCGCGCAGCGGCCGCACCTTGCCCGAGTCCTCGCCCCAGCGCTTCACCGTGCCGGCATCGAGCCCGAAGAGGTCGAGCACGCGGCCGACCGTGTGGTCGACCATCTCGTCGAGCGATTCGGGCTTGGCGTAGAAGCCGGGCACCGGCGGCGCGATGATGGCGCCCATCTCCGAGAGCGCCAGCATGGTGCGCAGGTGGCCCGTGTGCAGCGGCGTCTCGCGCAGCATGAGGACCAGGCGACGGCGCTCCTTCAGCACCACGTCGGCGGCGCGGGTCAGCAGGTTGGAGGTGACGCCCGTGGCGATCTCCGAGGCCGAGCGCACCGAGCAGGGCGCGATGACCATGCCGAGGGTCTGGAAGGAGCCGCTGGAGATTGCCGCGCCGACGTCGGAGACCGGGTAGACCACGTCGGCCAGGGCCTTCACCTCGGCCACCTTGAGGTCGGTCTCGTAGGCGAGGGTCAGCTCCGCGGCCTTCGACAGCACGAGGTGGCTCTCAACCGGAAGGTCGCGCAGAATTTCCAGCAGCCTTACGCCGTAGCGCACGCCGCTGGCCCCCGTGATGCCCACAATCAACCGTTGATTTTGCGACACTTTTTTATCCCGACTTTGGCCTGAGCTGGTCCCCGGTCCAGGGGGCGGTTTCATTGCCAAGAGGCGAATCCTGGTCTACCATGCCTTCGTACCCAAGGCTCATTGGAGGTCCCGAATGACAGCGGATGAGCGTATCGCGTCGTTGCGCACAAAACACGCGGCCATCGAAAGCGCAATCGACGACGAAAGCCACCGGCCGCACCCCGATGATCTCCGCATCATTGAACTTAAACGCGAAAAGCTCCGGATCAAGGACCAAATCGCGGGGCATATGGACGAAGCCTAGCCCGACTCCCAAGCAAAGCCTCAGTCTTAGGCGCTGACCAAAAAACGGCAGCCAGGCAGGCTCGTGCCGAAGGGGAGACCCTTCAGAAGAGAGGCTAAGGCAGTCCTCGGCACGACAGAGACAAGCAGGCTGAATCCAAGAGCCGCGTCCCCCGGCCTCCCTGCGCGGAGCCACCGGGGGACGCGGTTTTGTTTTGCGCGGCCGGCCCCTACAGCCCCTTGGCCTGTTCGCGCAGGACGAACTTCTGGATCTTGCCGGTGGAGGTCTTGGGCAGCGAGCCGAAGACCACCTTGCGCGGCGCCTTGAAGTGGGCGAGGCGGTCGCGGCAGAAGGCGATGAGCTCGGCCTCGTCGGCCGCCGCGCCCGGCTTCAGCTCGACGAAGGCGCAAGGGGTTTCGCCCCATTTCGCGTCGGGCCGGGCGACGACGGCGACGCCGGCCACCGCCGGATGGCGGTAGAGCACGTCCTCGACCTCGATGGAGGAGATGTTCTCGCCGCCGGAGATGATGATGTCTTTGGAGCGGTCCTTCAGCTCGATGTAGCCGTCGGGGTGCCAGACGGCGAGGTCGCCGGTGTGGAACCAGCCGCCGGCGAAGGCCTTGTCGGTGGCGTCGGGGTTCTTGAGATAGCCCTTCATGACGACGTTGCCGCGCATGAAGACCTCGCCCAGGGTCTCGCCGTCGCGCGGTACCGGTGCCAGCGTCCCGGCGTCGGCCACCATGAGGCCTTCCAGCACCGGGTAGTTCACGCCCTGGCGCGCCTTCATCGCCGCCTGCTGCTCGATGTCGAGGTCGTCCCACTCGCGGTGCCAGGCGCAGACCACGACGGGCCCGTAGACCTCGGTCAGGCCGTAGACGTGGGTCACCTCGATGCCGGCGTCCTGCATGGCCGCCAGCACCGCGGCCGGCGGCGGCGCCGCGGCGGTCATGAACTTCACCTTGTGGCCGAAGGCGCGGCGCTCCTCCGCCGTGGCGTTCAGCAGCAGCTGCATGACGATGGGCGCGCCGCAGAGGTGGGTGACGCCGTGGTCGGCGATGGCATCGAAGATCGCCCCCGCGCGCACCTGGCGCAGGCAGACGTGGGTGCCCGCCAGCGCGGTCACCGTCCAGGGAAAGCACCAGCCGTTGCAGTGGAACATCGGCAGGGTCCAGAGGTAGACCGGGTGCGGCCCCATGCCCCAGACCTGCATGTTGCCGACGGCGTTCAGGTAGGCGCCGCGGTGGTGATAGACCACGCCCTTGGGATTGCCGGTGGTGCCGGAGGTATAGAGCAGCGAGAGCGAGTCCCATTCATCCTCCGGCAGGCGCCAGGGAAAGTCGGGATCGCCGCTCGCCAGGAACGTCTCGTAGTCGGTCTCGCCGATGAGGTCGCCGCCTTCCGCCAGGGGATCGTCGATGTCGATCACCAGCAGCTTGCGCTCCACGCTCTCCAGCGCCTTCGCGATGACGCCCGAGAACTCGCGGTCGGTGATGAGGACCTTGGCTTCGCCGTGGTTCAGGGTGAAGGCGATGCTCGCCGCGTCGAGGCGCACGTTGAGGGCGTTCAGCACCGCGCCGGCCGCCGCCACGCCGAAGTGCGCTTCCAGGCAGGCCGGCGTGTTGGGCGCCATTACCGCCACGGTGTCGCCCTTGCCGATGCAGCGCTTCTGCAGCGCCGACGCGAGGCGCCGGCAGCGGGCGTAGACCTCGGCCCAGGTATAGCGCAGATCGCCATGGATGACGGCGCAGCGCTGCGGATAGACAGCCGCGGCGCGCGGCAGGAAGCTCAAAGGCGTGAGCGGCACGTGGTTCGCCGCCCCGCGCGCCAGCGCGTCGCTCTCGAAGGGATTTGTCGCGTCACCCATAACGCTCGTTTTCCGCCCTCAACAGCCGCTCTCCCGGCGGCCACATTGAGAGGTAGCGCCCCGCGCGCCGAGGCGCAACGGTCTTGGCACCTCGCACCGCCCCGCGCCACCTCCCCACCTGTCAACCATGTCTCCGGGACGTACATCAGGCCCGGCAATGACAGCTATGGTGGGGGTGACGGGGAAGCAGGCCCTACACCTCCCTCCCATACGTGATGAAGTCCGACTTCTCCGCCACCTGGTCATAGAGCCGCCGCGCCGTCGCGTTGCTCTCCTGCGTCAGCCAGTAGACCCGCTTCACGCCGGCCGCCTTCGCCTCCGCACAGACCGCCTCGATCAGCGCCCGCCCGACGCCCCGCCCGCGCGCCGCCTCGGCGGTGAAGAGATCCTCCAGGTAGCACACCGGCTCGATGAAGTTGGTGGCCCGGTGGAAGAGGTAGTGGGTGAAGCCCGACAGCCTGCCTTCCCGTTCCGCCACCAGCGCCCAGACCGGCTCGTAGGCATCGAAGAAGCGCTGCCAGTTCGCCGCCGTCACCGCGGGCTCGACGGGCGGCTCGCCCGTGCGGCCGTAGAACACGTTGTAGGCATGCCAGAGCGGCAGCCATTGGTCATAGTCGTCGCGCCCGATGGCGCGGATGCAGATGTCGTCGGCCATGAAGTCCCCCACCATTGCTTTACCGGAGCGAAGCTAGAAAGCCCGCACCAGGCTGGCAAGCGCCGCCTTGGCGGCAGTCCATTCTGCGCGCAGATCGGGACCAATCCGGGGCGCGGCTTGACGGCTCCGGCCGCGCCCCCCAGGATTCTCACAGAGCGAGCCTGCGGGGCGCGGGACTCAAAAAAGGGGAGCGGAGACAGCTGAATGGAATCCGTCAGGTTCACGCAGATGAAGGACGGCACCAAGGAGGAGTACGAGTACCTCACCGACCTGGTGTACGACCACCACCAGCACACGGCCGACCGCCTGCTGGAGGCTTTGGCCGCGCTGGAAGACGGCATCTCCGGCTACAAGGTCACCCGCCTCGGCCACTCCCTGCAGACGGCGACGCGCGCCTTTCGCGACGGCGCCGATACCGACTGGATCGTGACGGCGCTGCTGCACGACATCGGCGACACCCTGGCGCCCTTCAGCCACGCCGACTATGCCGCGGCGATCCTGAAGCCCTTCGTGCGCGAGCAGTGCACCTGGGTGACGCGCAGCCACGGCGAGTTCCAGCTCACCTACTACGGCCACCTGCTGGAGGGCTTCGACCGTGATAGGCGCGAGCGCCACCGCGGCCACCCCTACTTCGACGACTGCGCCGCGTTCTGCGAGCGCTGGGACCAGGCGAGCTTCGACCCCGACTTCGAGAACCTGCCGCTCCAGTTCTTCGCCCCGATGGTCCGCGACGTCTTCAGCCGCCAGCCCTACGACACCACGGTGCTGCGGCCGGGCGAGCGGGTGCCGCTGGTCAATCCGGTCGCCGCCTAAAGCCCTCGCCCCCATGCGGGAGAGGGATGCGCAGCCTTAGTGAGCAATGCGAACTTAGGCGAAGCCGGGTGAGGGGGCTATTGCTTTCCTAATTTCCGCCCTGAATTCTTCTTCCCCTCATCCTGAGGAGGGCCGAAAGGCCCGTCTCGAAGGATGGCGGGCGGAGGGGTGGCATGGGGCAGCAGGCTCGATATGTGTGGTCCAATTGGGCCAAGCCAAGGACCGGCGACCGTCACTCGCTTGCGCGAAGCGGAATCGGAACGAGCCTGAGAAACACCAGTCGGGAGCGATTGGTGGTTGATTATAGCCCACAACTAGCAGAAGAATTTTCCAGAGTGATATTGCTTCCTTCGAACTAATTACCGAGCCGCGAAAGCAATGGACAGACAAAGAAGCCTCGAACTCATGGAAGGCGGAGTTGAGCAATGGAATATATGGGCAAGATTACGGCAAGGCGAGCGCGACGCCCTGCGCAAGACAGGGATTTGGCGCGAAGGCGACAACGACTGTAGCGAAGAAACCAGACGTTGGCACAAGGAGGCTGATGTCGAAGTGCCTGGCGTCCGCTTCGGAAACCCAATCGATTATTCAGGTTACATCTTTCCCGGCAACGTTCGATTCAGTGACGCAACTTTCGCTCACGACGCTAAATTCTCTCGAGCTGTTTTCGAAGGGAAGGTCGAGTTCACTGGAGCGAATTTTCAAGGAGCGGCTGATTTTGGTGGTGCTATCTTCAATGGAACCGTGAGTTTTGAGCGCGCTAAGGTTTCCTCCGGTGCGAACTTTTCGGAGGCAAGCTTCGGCGATGCAGCAATTTTTGCGAAAGCGAGCTTTGATAGAGGCGCCAAGTTCGAGAATGCAAACTTTGCTGGCCGCGCTGTTTTTGAACGAGTGCGGTTTAACGGCCGCGCGGATTTTGGAAGCTCTTGCTTCGCAGGACCTGCATCGTTCAAGGATTCGACTTTTACTGGTGAGGCAAAGTTCGAGGGAGCGAATTTCGCGAGAGCAGCGGATTTCGAGAGCGTGAACATCGCGGGGTTGGCGAACTTTGAGAACTCCAAGTTTGAAGATGTTGCGCAATTTGGTTCAGGGACATTTGAGGGAGATGCACGGTTCAAAGGGGCTAGGTTTTTGAAGGGAAATCCCAACGGCGGAGCATATTTCAGTAGTGTAACGTTCGGGAGGGCAGCACGTTTTGATAAAGTAACGTTCTTGGGAGAATCTATCTTCGCAGGAACTACTTTCTCCAGTGGCGCGTGGTTTTCAGATACGCGATTTGTTGGGCGCGCCGAATTCCTGCAAGCAGAATTTCAGGGTTTTACCAGTTTCGATCGTGCGGATTTTGAGGGGGAAGCCGCCTTCCGCGCAATTGATGCCAAAAGCGCCTTTTCTCTTGCAGACACCATATTCCGAACAGTTCCTGACTTCATCCAGTCGCATTTCTTAGAAGCGCCACGACTCGACAATTCCCGCATTGGGTATCAAAAGCGGCGGCAGGTGATTGAGCGAGACGGAAAGAAAGTCTCTCGGCGAGATCCTGATTTGGCGGCGCGGTGGCGTGCTTTGAAACGGTTGGCGGTCCAGGGTCATGATCACGCCCGAGAGCAATCATTCTTCAAGGGGGAACTCGAAGCTCGGCGTGGGACTGAAGAACAGTTTTGGCACGGAGTGTACATCTTCGGAGTCCTCTTCGGATGGTTCTCCGACTATGGTCGTTCCATATGGCGTCCGTTTTTCTGGTGGGTTGGAAGCATCGTTCTCTTTGCGGGTGTGCATCTATACGGGCATTTGGCTATTGCGATCGGGTCACCGTACCCCTCTTCGATCCTACGGAGATTAGTGGAGATAGCATCTAATGAGCAGACGTTCTCCTGCGTAACTGGACAAGGTGATCCCGTGTGGGCTGCGTCCTTACTGTCTGCACAGAAGGCAGTTTTGGTATTTGGGGCGATCCCTGTGAGCAAACTCAACCAAGTGTATTCTTGCCTCTACGGTGCACACCTGACGGACGCTTCGCAGTCACAAGAACTGTCTGAGAGTCTGAGTCCAATCATCCCGGATCCCATAACAGCAATCGGGATTCTCCAATATTTAGTGTCTGCAGCATTATTGTTCCTGTTGTTGCTAGCGATTCGAAATCACTTCCGGATCAAGTGAATCGAGCGATTGACGAATTCCCATTGATCCACCTCAACGCCTTCCTCCCTCTCCATCGCTAGGCTTTTTTTCGCCTGCTCCCGGACGTATTCTCGGGGCAAGGCCTTTGGCTGCCTGGAACCTCTAACCCACGGAAATGAAAGCAAAGCCGGGGGTGCGGGGGCGGGCGGCCCCCGCTCTTGGGGCGCGTCAGCGCCGGGCTTGTCCGGTGCGGGCCGCCTCGTCCTTCGAGACGCGCCGTTCCGGCGCTCCTCAGGATGAGGCTCTCGTTTTGGGGCCTCTTCTCAGGATGAGGCGGCCTTGAGAGGGTGAGGGCGCACAAGAGCCGGGCCCTGGGCCCATCCTTCGAGACGCCTTGCTGCGCAAGGCTCCTCAGGATGAGGGCAGGGGGTGGTTCGAAGAACAAGGGCTCGGTGGAGGGCCCGCGAAAGGGAGCGATGTGACCATGGGGCGTTTCGACGACGTCTACAAATCCGCGATGCAGGACCCGGCGGCCTTCTGGGCCGCGGCGGCGGAGGAGATCCACTGGATCGAGAAGTGGGACCGGGTGCTGGACGACTCGGAGGCGCCCTACTACCGCTGGTTCGCCGGCGGGGTGCTGAACACCTGCTACAACGCCGTCGACCGCCACGTGAAGGACGGCCGCGGCGACCAGGCCGCCGTCATCTACGACAGCCCGGTGACCGATACCGTCAGCCGGCTGACCTACCGCGAGCTGCAGGATGCGGTCGCGCGCTGCGCCGGGGCGCTGGCCGGGCGCGACGTGGCCAAGGGCGACCGCGTCATCATCTACATGCCGATGGTGCCGGAGGCCCTGGTCGCCATGCTGGCCTGCGCGCGCCTGGGGGCGATCCACTCGGTGGTCTTCGGCGGCTTTGCCGCCAACGAGCTGGCGACCCGCATCAACGACGCGCGGCCCAAGGCGATCCTCTCCGCCTCCTGCGGCATCGAGCCGTCGCGCGTGGTGCCCTACAAGCCGCTGCTGGATGCCGCCATCCAGATGGCGATCCACAAGCCGGACTTCTGCCTCATCCTGCAGCGCCCGCAGGAGCATGCGGAGATGCAGGCCGGGCGCGACCACGACTGGGCAGAGGCGGTGGCGTCCGCGAAGCCGCACGATTGCGTGCCGGTCGCCGCCACCGATCCGCTCTACATCCTCTACACCTCCGGCACCACCGGGCAGCCCAAGGGCATCGTGCGCGACAACGGCGGCCACGCCGTGGCGCTGAAGTGGTCGATGAAGAACATCTACGACATCGACCCCGGCGAAGTCTGGTGGTCGGCCTCCGACGTCGGCTGGGTGGTCGGCCACTCCTACATCTGCTACGGCCCGCTGCTGCAGGGCGCCACCACCGTGCTCTACGAGGGCAAGCCGGTCGGCACGCCCGACGCCGGCGCCTTTTGGCGGGTCATCCAGCAGCATGGCGTGGTCAGCCTGTTCACCGCGCCGACCGCCTTCCGCGCCATCCGCCAGCAGGACCCCGACGGCAGGCTGATGGGGGACTACGACCTCTCGAAGTTCCGCGTGCTGTTCCTGGCCGGGGAGCGCTGCGACCCCGACACCCTGGAATGGGCCGAGGACAAGCTGAAGGTGCCGGTCATCGACCACTGGTGGCAGACCGAGACCGGCTGGTCGATCGCCGCCAACTGCATGGGCATCGAGCATCTGCCGGTGAAGCCCGGCTCGCCGACCAGGCCCGTGCCGGGCTGGGACCTGCGGGTGCTGGACGCCGACGGTCGGGAAGTACCGCGCGGCACCATCGGCGCCCTGGTCGGCAGGCTGCCGATGCCGCCGGGCTGCTTTCCGACCCTGTGGAACGCGAAGCAGCGCTACCACGACGCCTACCTCCGGCGCTTTCCCGGCTACTACGAGACGGGCGACGCCGGCGTCATCGACGAAGCCGGCTACGTCCACGTCATGGCGCGCACCGACGACATCATCAACGTTGCCGGCCACCGGCTTTCCACCGGCGCCATGGAGGAGGTGCTGGCGGCGCATCCCGACGTCGCCGAGTGCGCCGTCATCGGCGTCGCCGACAAGCTGAAGGGCCAGCTGCCGGTCGGCTTCCTGGTGCTGAACGCCGGCGCCGACGCCAGTCACGACGTGGCGAAGGAGGTCGTGCAGATGGTGCGCGACCGCATCGGCCCGGTGGCGGCCTTCAAGTCCGCCGCAGTGGTCAAGCGCCTGCCCAAGACTCGCTCCGGCAAGATCCTGCGCGCCACCATGCGCCAGCTCGCCGACGGCGTGGAGGTGAAGGTGCCGGCGACCATCGACGACCCGGCGATTCTCGACGAAATCAAGGAGACCCTGGCGGGGATCGGCTATCCGAAGCAGGGCTGAGGGCCCGCGCGTGAGTACGCACGGGTCCTCTCCCCTCGTACTCCCCTGTCACCCGCGGACTTGATCGGCGGGTCCATTCCTCCATACGCAGGATTTTGCCGGCGTCGAAATGGATTGCCGGGTCGAGCCCGGCAATGACAATTCTTGTGCGGTCGTTACAATCACCCCTTACCCCTCTCCCAAGTCCATACACCAGGGGAGAGGGAGCCGCTACGAACAAAAGGAACGTTACCCATGCGCGTGAAAGACCAGGTCGTCGTGATCACCGGGGCGGCGGCGGGGATCGGTTACGGCTGCGCCCGGCGCTTCGCCGCCGAGGGCGCCAGGGTGGTGCTCTCCGACATCGACCAGGCCAAGGGAGAGGAGGCGGCCGAGCGCCTGCAGGGCGAGGGGGTGGAAGCCGTCTTCGTCGCCTGTGACGTCGGCGACAAGGCGCAGGTGTTGGCGCTGGTGGACTCGGCCGTCGCCGCCTTCGGACGGCTCGACGTCATGGTCGCCAACGCCGGCATCGTGAAGGCCGCCGACTTCCTCGACTTCACCGAAGAAGACTTCGACCGCGTCATCCGGGTGAACCTCAAAGGCGTCTTCCTCTGCGGCCAGGCGGCGGCGCGCCAGATGGTGAAGCAGGGCCCGCGCGCCGACGGCACGTCAGGCGCCATCGTGAACATGTCCTCGATCAACGCGGTGGTGGCGATCCCCGCCATCACGCCCTACTGCGTTGCCAAGGGCGGCGTGAACCAGCTCACCAAGGTCATGTCGCTCGCCTTGGCCGACAAGGGCATCCGCGTGAACGCCGTCGGCCCCGGCTCCATCAACACCGAGATGGTGCGCGCGGTGAACGACGATCCCGCCGCCTGGGCGCGCCTGATGTCGCGCACGCCCATGGGCCGCCTCGGCGAGCCGGAGGAGATGGGCAACGTCGCCGTCTTCCTGGCCTCCTCGGACGCCAGCTACATCACCGGCCAGGTGATCTACGCCGATGGCGGGCGCCTCGGCCTCAACTACACGGTGCCGGTGAAGCAGTAAGTTCGGAGCGCCTGACGTGGCGCAGATCACCGTCAGCTTCAACGAGGCACTGGCCGCCGTGGTCGCCGCGCTGAAGGCCGAGGGGGCGTCCCCGGCGCACGCGGCGGCGACCGGGCGGGCCCTGGTGACGGCGGAGGCCGAGGGCAATCGCGGTGTCGGCCTGAAGCACGTCTTCACTTACGGCGCGGCGCTGCGCGAGGGGCGGGCCAGAGGCGGCGCCGAGCCGCTCGTCGAGGAAATCACCGACAGCCTCACCCGCGTCGATGCCGCCGAGGGACTGCCGCACCTGGGCGTCGAGCGCACGCTGCCGCGACTCGTTGCCGGGGCGGAGCGGCTGGGCGTCGCGATGCTCACCCTGCGCAACGGCTATCCCTGCGGCGCGCTCGGCTACTTCGCGCGCAAGCTCGCCGAGGACCATGGCCTCGCCGCGCTGGTCGCCGCCAACGCCGGCCCGGCGGTGATGGCCGCCTCCGGCGGCCGCCGTCCGGTCTACTGCACCAACCCGATTGCCTTCGCGGTGCCCGGCGGAAAAGGCGCGCCGGCGCTGGTCATCGACCAGTCGTCGTCCTCCGCCTCGCTGGCCACCCTGCGCGCCGAGGCCGAGGCCGGCCGCGAGATCCCGGAAGGCTGGGCGCTCGACCCGGCCGGGCACCCGACCACCGATGCGCGCGCGGCGCTGGCCGGCAGCCTGCTGCCCTTCGGCGGCGCACGCGGCGCCAACATCGCCCTGATGGTGGAGCTGCTGGCGGCTGGCCTGACGGGCGCCAACTGGTCGAAGGACGCGCCGCCCTTCAACAAGGGGTCGGCTTCGCCCGGTGCCGGCCTCTTCATCCTGGCGATGAACCCGCTCGCCGGCTTCGAGGCGCGTCTGAACACCTGGCTGGACGCGGTCACGGCAGAGGAGGGCGTGCACCTGCCCGGCCTCGCCAAGGGCGAGGCGCTGGACCACGCCCGCCACCGCGGCTTTGCCGTCGACGCCGAACTATGGACCAAGGTGAAGGCACTGGCCTGACTGTCAGGGACCGGCGACGAAAAACCCCTCGTCCGGGCGGACGAGGGGTTCCGTGTCAGTCAGGACCGAAAGGCTTCAGTGGCTGCTGCTCTTGGGCAGGCCGAAGTTTTCGAGCGAGAAGGGGTTGCCCGAGGGCTCGCGCGCCGGGGCCAGCGGCTCCTCGTGCTCGATCTCCGGCTTCGGCAGGGTGATGCCGGCCTTCTCGGCGGCGCGGCGGGCCTTCTCCACCGCGGCGTTGAGGTCGATCTGGCTGCACAGGCCGAGCAGCACGGGGTCGCGCGGGCGGATATTCGGCGAATTCCAGTGGGTGCGCTCGCGCACCGCCTGGATCGTGGTCTTGGTGGTGCCGATCAGGCGGGCGATCTGGGAATCCTTCAGCTCCGGATGGTGGCGCACCAGCCAGGAGATGCCGTCGGGCTTGTCCTGGCGCTTGGCCACCGGGGTGTAGCGCGGACCCTTGGTGCGCTTGGTGGGCTGCGGCAGGTCGCTCTTGGCCGTGGTCAGACGCGCCGTCGGGTCGCCCTCGCAGCGTACGATCTCCTGGCGGGTCAGCTCGCCGCTGGTGACCGGGTCCATGCCCTGGATGCCCACGGCCACCTCGCCATCGGCGATGCCCTGCACTTCCAGCGGGTGCAGACCGCAGAACTGGGCGACCTGTTCGAAGGTCAGGCCGGTATTGTCGATCAGCCACACGGCTGTCGCCTTCGGCATGAGCGGTAGTGACATAAAATCCTCCTTCGTTCCGACCGGCGCCAGTTCCCTGCGCCCGGCCGGCGGCACTCCTATTGATGCCGACGTGGGAATACTCCCAATATAAGGCCCCGCCAAGCGGGAATAAAGCGTGCCGGCGCCGTCGCGGATCAATTTCCCCGGAGCGCTCGGAAAGGCCCGGAAATCCGGGGTTCCAGTCTAATCGAGGGTCAGCACGATCTTGCCGATATGGCTGGAGGACTCCATCAGGGCGTGGGCCTTGGCGGCCTCGGCCAGGGGGAAGCTGGCGGCCATCACCGGAGCGATCCTGCCGGCATCCAGCAGGGGCCAGACCTTCTCCTTCAACTCGGCGGCCAGGGCGGCCTTGACCGCCACCGGGCGGGCGCGCAGCGTCGAGCCGGTGATGGTCAGGCGCTTCATCATCACTGCGGCGAAGTTCACCTCGGCCTTGGGGCCGCCCAAGAAGGCGATGAAGCTCAGGCGGCCGTCCTCCGCCATGGCCTTGATGTCGCGTGGAATATAGTCGCCGCCCACCATGTCGAGGATGACGTCGACGCCCTTGCCGCCGGTCGCCTGCTTGACGATCTCGACGAAATCCTCGCTGCGGTAGTTGATGCCGCGGTCGGCGCCGAGCGCCTCGCAGGCCTTCACCTTCTCGTCCGAACCCGCCGTGGCGAAGACCTTGCTGCCGAAGGCCTTGGCGAGCTGGATCGCAGTGGTGCCGATGCCGGAGGTACCGCCGTGCACCAGGAAGCTCTCGCCCGCCTTGAGGCCGGAGCGCACGAAGACGTTCACCCAGACCGTGAAGAAGGTCTCCGGCAGGGCCGCGGCCTGTTCCAGGGAGAAGCCCTTGGGCACCGGCAGGCATTGCGGCGCCGGGGCGAGGCAGAATCCGGCATAGCCGCCGCCGGTGACCAGGGCGCAGACCTTGTCGCCGGGCTTGAGGCCCTCGACGCCCTCACCGGCCGCGACCACCTCGCCGGCAACTTCCAGGCCGGGGATGTCCGAGGCGCCCGGCGGCGGCGGATAGCTGCCCTGGCGCTGCAGGCAGTCCGGCCGGTTCACCCCGGCCGCCGCCACCTTGATGAGCACCTCGCCCTTGCCCGGCCGCGGCACCGGCCGGCTGGCGGGCACCAGGACCTCCGGGCCGCCGGCCTCGCGGATTTCGATCGCGGTCATGGTCTCGGGCAGGCTCTGGCTCATCGGGCAGGCTCCTCTGGCTCGGATGATTCTGGTGCGATCCCGGGAGTTATCGGATGAATCGCCTTCGTCGGGGGGTGTTAGTATAGTGCGGCCGGAAAAAGCAAGGGGCGGGGCGGTCTGGAAAGCGGCCCGGCCCCCGGGGAAACGGAGACTGGCGCATGGATTTGAACGACCTGGAGCCACGCAAGCAGAAGCCCAAGCCGAAGGATCTCGACGGTCTCGGCGTGGACGAGCTCGAGGAATACCTTGCCAACCTGGAGGCGGAGGCCGAGCGCGTGAAGCAGAAGATCGAGGCCAAGAAGAGCTATCTCAGTGGCGCAGCCTCTCTCTTCAAGGGCTGAATCGACGGCCGTGCGCCCGGCAGCACGCCTGGCCCTGGCGCTTGCCGGCTGCCTCGCCGTGGTGCTGCTGACCCAGCTCTGGGCCGAGAACCTGTTTTTCGAGCAGACCCGCACCCGCGCCGAGGCCAAGCTCGACCTCTACGCCAGCAACCTCTCCGGCGCGCTCGGCAAGTACCAGTCGGTGCCCAAGCTGCTGGCGCTGCACGCCGACGTGACGGAGCTCTTCCAGGCCTCCGGCGATCCCGCCGTCCAGGCCGACGCCAACCAGCTGACGGAGACGGTCAACCGCCTGACCGGTGCCGAGGACACCTACTTCATGGACGCGGACGGCATGACCTTCGCCGCCAGCAACTGGAACAGCGACCGGCCCTTCGTCGGCCATAACTTCAGCTTCCGACCCTACTTCCAGCAGGCCATGCAGGGCCGTCTCGGGCGTTACTTCGCGCTCGGCACCACCTCGGCCAAGCGCGGCTACTACTTCGCCTCGCAGGTTTCCGGCGGCGGCGAGATCCTCGGCGCCGTGGTGGTGAAGGTCAGCCTCGACGAGATCGAGCACGGCTGGACAGCGGGTGAGGAGGAGGACGTCATCGTCACCGACCCGCACGGAGTGATCTTCATCTCCAGTCGGGCGGAGTGGCGCTACCGCAGCCTGGCACCGCTGGACGCCGAGGCGCAGCACGCCATCGCCGAAAACCGGCGCTACGAGTCGGTGGACCTGCGCCCGCTCGACCTCAGGCTGCGCAGCCGTGGCGCCGGCGGGCTGCAGCTGCTTACCGTCGCCGGGATGCCGGCCGCCATGGCAAGCCGCGAATACATCATGGTGTCGAAGGAAATGCCGGAGGCCGGCTGGACCCTGCACGTGCTGGCCTCGACGGCGCTGGCGCGCTCCCAGACCGTGACCGCCATGCTGGTGGCGGCGCTGGCCTCGGCCCTGCTGCTGCTCCTCGGCATGGTGATCCTCCAGCGCCGCGCCCGCCTGGTCGAGCGCATCGAGTACCAGCGGCGCGCCTCTGAGGAGCTGGAGCGCCGCGTCGAGGAGCGCACCGCCGACCTGCGCCGCGCCCAGGACGATCTCGTGCAGGCCGGCAAGCTGGCCGCGCTCGGCCAGATGTCGGCGGCGCTCAGCCACGAGTTCAATCAGCCGCTGGCGGCCATCCGCTCCTACGCCGACAACGCGCAGCTGCTCATCGAACGCAACCGCGAGGCCGAAGCCAGCTCCAACCTGCGCCGCATCAAGGATCTCACCACCCGCATGGCCGACATCAGCAAGCACCTGATGACCTTCGCACGCAAGCCGCGCCGCGAGCTGCGCCCGGTGGTGCTTGCCGAGGTGCTCGACGACACCCTTGATTTCTTGCGCACGCGGCTGGAGCGCGCCGGCGCCGAGGTCGCCGTCGATCAGCCGGATCGCAGCCTCACCGTGCTCGCCGGGCGGGTGCGCCTGCAGCACGTCATTCTCAATCTCGTCTCCAACGCCCTCGATGCCATGAAGGACCAGGCGGTACCGCGTATGGAATTCGCGGTGCGCACGGCGGGCGGTCGGGTGACCGTCAGCCTGCGCGACCACGGGCCGGGCGTCGCCGCGGCCGATCTCGGCCGCATTTTCGATCCCTTCTTCACCACCAAGGACGTTGGCGAGGGCCTCGGGCTCGGCCTCTCGATCTCCTACAACACCATGAAAGACTTCGACGGCGTGCTGCGCGCCGAGAACCACCCGGGAGGCGGCGCCGTCTTCACCATAGAGCTGCCGCTGCTGCCGGTGAAAGCGGTGGCGGAAAAGGCCCCAGTGTCGGAGCCGGCCTGATCATGGAGGAGGGCCGGGTCTTCTTCGTCGACGACGAGGAGCCACTGCGCCACGCGGTGCAGCAGGGCCTCGAGCTCTGCGGCCACCGGGTCACCTGCTTTGCCACCGCGCGGCAGGCCGAAGCGCAGCTCAGCCGCAACCTCTACGGTGTTCTGGTGAGCGACATCAGGATGCCGGATATGGACGGCTTCGCCCTGCTGCGCCGCGCGCTGGAGATCGACCCCGCCCTGCCGGTGGTGCTGGTGACCGGCCACGGCGACGTGCCGCTGGCGGTGGAGGCCATGCGCGCCGGCGCCTACGACCTCATCGAGAAGCCCTTCGACACCGCCCATCTCGCCAGCGTCGTCGCCCGCGCCCTGGAGAAGCGCCGCCTGGTGCTGGAGGTGCGCAAGCTGCGCCAGGAGCTGGAGACCGGCAGCGGACTGGAAGCGAGGCTGGTCGGGCGCTCGGCGGCAATGGAGCGGTTGCGCGGCCAGGTGCTGGCGCTGGCCGACACCGACGCGGACGTGCTGCTGGTCGGCGAGACCGGCAGCGGCAAGGAGGTGGCGGCTCGCGCCCTGCACGATTTCAGCCCGCGCGCAGAGGGACCTTTCGTCGCCATCAACTGCGGGGCCGTGCCCGCCGAGATCATCGAGAGCGAGCTCTTCGGCCACGTCGCCGGTGCCTTCACCGGCGCCCAGAAGCCGCGCACCGGCAAGCTGGAGTTTGCCAACGGCGGCACCGTGCTGCTCGACGAGATCGAGTCCATGCCGCTCGATCTGCAGGTGAAGCTCCTGCGCGCCATCGAAGCGCGCTCCATCGAGCGGCTCGGCTCCAACCTGGCCGTCCCGCTCGACCTGCGCTTCGTGGCGGCCAGCAAGGCGGACCTTTACGCCGCCTGCCGCGCCGGGCGCTTCCGCGAAGATCTCTACTATCGCCTGAACGTAGTCTCCCTCACGCTGCCGACGCTGCGCGAGCGGCGGGAGGA
Organism: uncultured Pelagibius sp.; assembly: GCA_964472095.1. Lineage (GTDB taxonomy): Bacteria > Pseudomonadota > Alphaproteobacteria > Kiloniellales > Kiloniellaceae > Pelagibius. The sequence continues at coordinate 42,575 of CAYYIV010000008.1, read as the reverse complement.
CATTCCCCTGCTGTTCAATCACCTGGCGCGCGAGGCCCGCGCCCGCTACCGGCGCGACATACCGGATCTCGAAGGCGGCCTGCTGACGGCGCTGATGGCGCACGACTGGCCGGGCAACGTGCGCGAACTGAGGAACGCCGCCGACCGCTTCGTGCTCGGCCTGGGCGAAGTGGTGCCGGGCGGTGACAACGGCGAGGCCGCGCTCGGAGGGCTGGGGCAGGGGCCGCTGCCTGAGCGCCTCGACGCGCTGGAGAAGTCGATCCTCGCCGCCGAGCTGCGCCGTCATGGCGGCAGCATGAAGGCGACCTACGAAGCGCTCGGCCTGTCGCGCAAGACCCTTTACGACAAGCTGCAGCGCCACGGCCTCAAGCGCGAGGACTTTTTGGTGAGCGAGACGCGGTAGAAAGGCTCCTGCCTTCACGGCTGCTTAACCCGACGAATCGTATGCTTGCTGCAGCCCCAGTGACTCTTCGTAGAGCGCTGATGCAAAGAATACTTTCCTCCCTTGACCGCATTGTAGAGCATGCTGTTTGCAAGCATTCGCCCTTCGCAGAAAGCGACAGCGTCGCCCGTCGAGCCGCCGCACTGCGGATCGCGCGCGACCCTGAGCAGCCTGCTGTGGCCTCTCGGCCTGCTGATCGGCGGTTTGGCCGCAATCATAGTGGTGCTGCTGCTTTATGCCGCAGGCGAACAAAACGAGCTGGCCATCGAGGCCTCGGAGCATCTCGCGCGGAGTGTCCTGGCCGCCGAGGCTGACACGGTGAAGAACCATGCGCGCGACTACGCGACCTGGGGCGAGGCGGTGGAAAGTCTCGTGCTCTCGTTCGACGAGAGTTGGGCCGATGAGAATATCGGCACCTGGGCGAACGAGGGGCTGGGAATCAATGCGACGATCGTCTTGGACGGCCGGGGGCAAGTAACCTTTGGCATGATCGGTGGCGAGCGCCTCGGACCCGAGATCATGGATCGGGTCACAAGCGGGCTCGGAGAGCTCATCACAATGACGCGGGCGACGCCGCTGGACCCTCTCGGGGTGGCCCTGTCCGGCTACGTCCTGCTCGATGGGGGCATTGCGATCGCCGCCGCTGCGCCGATCGTTTGGACTGACGGGAAACCGGCACAGGATGACAGCGGCGCTTCGGCGATCCTCGTCTTCGTGCGCTCGCTCGATACGGAAATGCTGGAATCGATCGAACAGCGCTACCTGCTCTCCGGCTTCCACCTGGCCGGCGCAGGTGATCGGCCGGCGGGAGCGACCGTCGCCCTGGTCGATCTCTCTGGCGCCGTCCTCGGAAGGCTCGCGTGGGAGTCCGACCAGCCCGGCTTCGCCATGCTTCGGCCCTTGCTGGTCCCCGGCCTCGTCTCGGTTCTGGTTGTCGCGCTTCTCTTTTGGTTCGTGGTACGCCGCGCACAGAGGACGGTGCGCGATCTGGAAGTGAGCCATAGCACCTTGCAGGATCTGACGGTAACCCTCGCTGCCGCGCGTGACCGGGCAGAACAGCAGGCCAGGGTAGAGTCCGACCTGCGCGACAAGGCGGTTGCCGCAAGCCGCGCCAAGTCAGAGTTCCTGGCCCTGGTCAGCCATGAACTGCGTACCCCGCTCAACGCCATACTCGGCTTCTCGGAGACCATCGCGACCCAGGTGTTCGGCAGGTCGGCGACGGAGCGCTATCGGGACTACGCTCGGGACATTCATGAAAGCGGCAGCCACCTGCTCTCGATCATCAACGACATTCTCGATCTCTCGAAGATCGAAGCCGGCCGCTTTGACCTCCACGAGGAGGAGGTCGTTCTCGGCGACGTTCTGCGCCGCTGCGCAGCCTTGTTGCGGGAGCGCGCGGAGCAGAGTTCGCTCTCCCTGACCTGCCACGACAGCAGCATTCGCCTGCGGGCGGATACCCGGGCGCTCAAGCAGATCGTCTTCAACCTGCTGTCCAATTCCATCAAGTTCACCGGCGCGGGCGGCCGCGTCGAACTCGCGGCGAAGGTCGGAGCGGACGATCTGGAGATCATGGTTTCGGATACCGGAATCGGCATGACCGAGGACGAACTGTCGCGCGCCAGGCTGCCCTTTGGCCAGGCCGGCTCCGCACTCACGCGGTCGGTAGGCGGCACTGGCCTCGGCCTCAACGTGACCGAGGCCCTCATCGAATTGCATGGTGGCTACCTGGAGATCCAAACCGCTCTCGGAAAGGGAACCATAGCCATCGTCCACCTGCCGATGGAGCGCATTCTTGCCAGTGCGCCGGCGGTATCCCAGGCTGGAACCCTGCGCGAGGCTTGAAAGCCTCCCGCGGCGGCGTACGACGTCAAGCAATCTGACCAAGTACTCAAAGAAGGCCAGGCGGTCCCCGTCAGGCCGTCAGGCGCCGGTTCTCGCGCGCCGGGAGCCTGATTGTCGAAGAGCCTCAGTTGGCGAGGTCGGCCTTTATCTCGGCCGGAGCTTCACGGATCTGCTGGACCAGGTTCGATCCGATTTCGGTATTGGGCGGCATCTTTGCGTCGCGCTGGAAGCGGTCGAGGGCGCGGTAGATCGCCGGCCCGGCGAGGCCGTCGTGCGGGCCAAGGTAGTAGTCGCGCTTCGCCAGTTCGCGCTGCAGGTCGAGAATGTGGCCGGTGACCGGCGCGCCGAAGGTGTAGATCTTCGGCAGCGCGAATTTCAGGTGGTCGAGCAGGCGCTTGTCCGCCTTGCCGTCGACAGTGAGGCCGGCATCGCGCTGGTAGGCACTCACCGCAGCGCGGGTTTGCGGGCCCGCAATGCCGTCGACCGGTCCCGGCTGATAGCCGTGGGCCAGCAGCTCCTTCTGGACGCCGCTGACGTAGACGGCTTCCGTCGCGTCCGGGGCGCCGCTCGCCGCCTGCGCCAATTGCGTGCGCGCCAGGCTCGCCGTCGCTGCCGCCCCTTGGAGGATAAGGAGCGCCGCCAGGCCGCAGAAGATCCGTGCTGTGCGGGTCATCTTGTCTTTCCGTCTGCCGGTTCGATCGACGGCCTGCAGCATAGCGCAGCGGCGGCGAGAGGTCGAAGCCCTACTGCGCGGGCGGGCAGGGCAAGGTACGGAAAGGAATTGGGCGGACCATTAAGCGGTCCGCCCTTTCGAGTTTGGCTCAGGGCAGGGTTGGTCAGGCGGACATACGTTGGTTCTCGGCAAGCCTGGCGTCGACGGTGGCGACGACCTCGTCGATGCCGGGATGTTCCATGTCGAGCGTGCGGCCGATGAGATGCACCAGCCTGTCGACCCGCTCGATGGCCGGGGAGCCGGCTGCCAGCGCCCGCGCGGCGGAGGAAGGCTTCAGCAGGTGCTCGGCGGCACGCGCGTACTTGTCGAAGGGGACCTGGTCGGCGGCAGTGGCGCCGAGGCGCTGCGCGACGGCGTCGACATGGGCATAGATCGCCCGCGACTTCTCCAGGTCGCCGTGCACCGCTTCGCGGATCGGCCGTGGCGCGCCCCGCGTGACGCAGCGGTAGTTACCGGTCAGCAGCATGGACCACTTGGCCAGCGGCACGAAGAGCGAGTCGAAGACCCGCAGCTTCACCGGCACATCCTGCCCGTCGAGCCGCACGGCGTCGATGTCCGTCTCGAGGCGCTGCAGCATGGCGTTGTGCGCCGGAGCGGCGAAGGCGGCCGCCTTGAAGTTGGTCGGCAGACCGACGTGCAGCAGGTTCGCCTGCTCCTCCGGCGGACGGAAGGCCTGCGGATCGGGGCTGCAGAGCGTCATCAGCTCCGGGTCGAAGCGGTCCCAGACGTGGGCGTTGGTATAGCTCGGCTCCAGCTTCGCGGTGTCGAGGCCGGGAATCCGCTTCAGGTAAGGCAGCGGCGGCATGTTCATGATCGAGAGACAAGGCACCCGCGCCTCGGCGAGGCGCACCATCAGCGTCCAAATCGCATGGACGGCGTACTGCGGCTCCTGCATGGCGAGGCCGACCAGATCGTAGGCAGACGGATCGACCTCCTCCGGCGTCCTGGCGTCGAGTCGCCCCGGCAGTCCGGCTGAGCGGATGGCGCGGTGCGTCTCCTCGCCCTTCAGCCGGATTCGCACTTCGGTGCCTTCAGCGTTGATCAGCCGCGCCGTCTGCGAGCGGCAGACGAGGGTGACGTTGTGCCCGGCCATGAGCAGCTTGGTGCCGAGCAGCGACCCGTAGGACGCACCGAGGATGAGGATGTTGTAGGCCATCTGTCCTGTCCCGTCTGTTGTGCCTCCGCCGCCAGTGGGCGGAGCCGAGATCGATTGATGTCAAACAACCTAACGCCTGAAAGCGCCGGTTTCACTCTTTCTCGGGTTAATGTGTTGTCGGTATGCACAACAAGTGGCAATATTAGTAAAATTGTTAATTTTTGCAGATCAGGACATTGCGCAAGACACTGATCGGACCGCGGCTGCGCCAGCTTCGGCGCGAGCACAGGCAGACCCAGGCGGAGATGGCCCAGGCCCTCGGCGTCAGCACGGCCTACGTGAACCTGCTGGAGAACAATCAGCGCAGCCTTTCGGTGCAGATGCTGATGGCACTCTCGGACGCCTACGGCGTGGACTGGCGCGACCTCATCAAAGACGAATCGTCGACGCTGCTGGCCGACCTGCGCAACGCCATGCAGGATCCGATCTTCGGCGGGGCGCCGCCGGATTTGCAGGAGCTGCGCGCCGCCATCGACCACGCGCCCCGGCTCGTCGGGCACTTCCTGCAGCTCTACCACAGCCACCGTACCGCGCTGGAGAAGATGATGCAGCTCGGCAGCGAGCGGATGCCGGACGGCCTTCTGGCCTCGTCGCCCGAGACCATCATCCACGATTTCTTCCGCGACCACGCCAACCACTTCGCCGAGCTGGAGGCGGCGGCGGAGAAGCTGCGCGCCGCCGAACCCTGCGAGGTCGACGACGTCTACGCCGTGCTGAAGGCGCGCCTGCACCGCGTCCATGGCATCGAGGTGAAGACGGCGCCGGTGGAGGAGATGAGCCAGGCGCTGCGCATCTATGACGAGGCGGACTCCGTGGTCCACCTCTCCGAGGCGCTGGACCATCAGAACCGGGTGTTCCAGCTGGCCCACGTGCTCTGCCTGGTGGAACTGCCTGAGGTGCTCGAACGCCTGACTGCCGGTAGCGCCATCCGCTCGGAGATCGGCGTCGCGCGCTGCCACGTCGAGCTGGCCAACTACTTCGCCGCCGCCTTCCTGATGCCCTATGCGCCGTTCCACGCGGCGGCGGAGCACAGCAGCTATGACGTCGACCGTCTCGCGGCCGCCTTCGGCGTCTCCTTCGAACAGGTGTGCCACCGGCTGACCACTCTGCAGCGCGAGGGCGCGCGCGGCGTGCCATTCTTCTTTCTGCGCGTCGACAAGGCCGGCAACGTGACCAAGCGGTTCAACGCCACTTCGTTCAACATCGCGGAGTACGGCGGTGCCTGCCCGGTATGGAACATCCACACCTCGTTCAGGACGCCCGGTGTGATCATCCCGCAGTTCGTCGAACTGCCGGACGGCGAGCGCTTCTTTACCCTCAGCCGCACCACCGAGCGGCCGGTGTTCAGCCGCGACACCCAGGATCGGCGGCTCGCCCTGTCGCTCGGCTGCGAACTCAAGCATGCGCACCGCATCGCCTATGCGGCGCCCTTCAATACCCAGGACGATCAGCTGTTCAGCCCGATCGGCATCAACTGCCACCTTTGCCCGCGCCAGGCCTGCTCCCAGCGCGCGCACCAGCCCCTCTTCATCGAGCTGCCCATCGACACCAAGCGCCGCGGCAACACGCGCTACGAAAGCTGATGGGGGTCAGTTCCAGGTTTCGCCGGAAAGCAGCACCACCAGCATAAAGAAGCCGTAGAGCGCCGTCGGCACCGCCAGCACCGCGAGCAGGAGGTTGGCCAGGACCGGCCGGGAGGCCCGCTTCAGCGCCAGCCCGCCGGCGAGCACAGTGGTGACCGACAGCAGCAGGATGATCCAGATCTCCATGTTGAAGGCGGAGACCGAGCCGTCGGCCAGGCCGACCAGGAAGAAGTAGGCAACGATGAGGGCGGCGAGGATGTCGAGGCCGAGCAGAACCCGGAAAGTCATGGTGGGCGGTTCCTTGGTGGTGCGGTCGCTTTCCGGGCCGAGGGCGGCGGCCATGCAGCCAGAAGGCGATTGACGTTAACCGCAGTTCGACGTCCGGCCAACTGCGCAGGCACGCTGGCCGGCAACGCCTCCAGATGGGTGGATTTCTACACATTCACCCCGACAATGGGTGAAACTGGGGACAAGGGCGCTTTCCCTCTAGGGCCCCGGCCTTGGCCTGGGCTAGTGTTAACAGGAACTTAAGAAATTTGACCGCGCCGCCGCCGACTGGCACGGCCATTGCTAACTACTCGGTAGCGTGGCGGCGCCGGAATGCTAGGTCCCGGCAGCGCGCACGACAGAAAAATTGGGAGGAAATCCAGTGAAGACTCAACTGTTTGCCGCGGCTGCCGCTGCGGCTCTTACCGTATCCGTGACCGCCTCCGCGGCTTTCGCCTCCTGCGAGAGCGGCGAGATCGTCGTGAAGTTCAGCCACGTGGTGGCGGCGCAAGGCAGCCCGAAGGGCGAAACGGCGACCGCGCTTGCCGAGCGCGTCAACAAAGAGATGAACGGCAAGCTGTGCATGGAGGTCTACCCGAACTCGCAGCTCTATGACGACGACAAGGTCCTCGAGGCGATGCTGTTGGGCGACGCCCAGCTTGCGGCCCCCTCGCTGTCGAAGTTCGAGAAGTACACCAAGAAGTTCCGCATCTTCGACCTGCCGTTCCTGTTCGAGGACATCGATGCGGTGGACCGCTTCCAGAGCGGCGAAGCCGGTCAGGAAATGCTGCACTCGATGGAGAAGAACGGCCTGCTCGGTCTCGGTTACTGGCACAACGGCATGAAGCAGATCTCGGCGAAGAAGCCGCTGCTGACACCCGAGGACGCCAAGGGTTTGAAGTTCCGCATCCAGACCTCGGACGTCCTGGAGGCACAGTTCCGCGCTCTCGACTCCAATCCGCAGAAGCTGGCCTTCTCGGAAGTTTACGGTGCCTTGCAGACCGGTGTCGTCGACGGCCAGGAGAACACCTGGTCGAATATCTACACCAAGAAATTCCACGAGGTGCAGGACGGCATCACGGAGAGCAACCACGGCATCATCGACTATCTGCTGGTGACCTCTGTGGAGTTCTGGAACTCGCTGCCGGATGATGTGCGCGATCAGCTCGCCACCATCCTTCAGGAGGAGACTGCCAAGGGCAACGCGCACGCCAACAGCCTCGACATCGAGAGCCGTCAGAAGATCCTCGATTCCGGCGGCGTCATCCGCGAGCTGACGCCCGAGCAGCGGGCTGCCTGGTCCAAGGCGATGGAGCCGGTATGGGCCGAATTCGAAGGCGAGATCGGCGCCGACCTGATCGAGGCCGCCAAGGCTTCCAACCTGGGTAGCTGACCTCATCTTCAGGTGCAGCCCGGCGCCGCCTCCGATCGGGGGCGGTGCCGGGTGATGCCGTCTTACGCTTGCGGCCCGCGCAGCTTCTCGGAACTCCCGCCATGTTTTCCAGAATCGTCAATCGGCTCGAGGAAGGGGCGATCGCCTTTTTCCTTGGCTGCATGGTGCTGATCACCTTCAGCCAGGTGGTCGCGCGCTACGTCTTCAATTCCGGCGCCGTCTGGGCCCTGGAGCTGACCACCTACCTCTTTGCCTGGCTGGTCCTGATCGGCGTGTCCTACGGCGTGAAGACCGGCGCCCACCTGGGCGTCGATGCCTTCGTCCGCATGTTTCCGACGCGCTATCAGAGGTATCTCATCCTCCTGGCCGCTCTGCTCTGCTGCGTATACGCCTGCATCATGCTGTACGGCGCCTGGGACTACTGGAGCAAGATCCTGCGCTTTGGTATCGACACCGAGGATCTCTACGTGCCTCGGGTCATCCTGGAGGCGCTCTACGGCGGCCCGGACTATCGACATGAACCGGTAGGCATTCAACGCTGGGTGCCCTACGCGGCGCTGCCGATCGGCATGGCGCTGCTGCTGTACCGCTTCATCGAGGCGACGGTGCTGATCGCCATGGGCAGGCGCGCCAATCTGATCGCCGGCCACGAGGTGGAGGATGCCGTAGCGGAGGCGCAGGTCGCGGCCGCCAGAACGCCGCACGCACCGGACGGCAGGAGCTGACCGATGGAACCGCTGCTCCTCTTCGCCATGGTGCTGATCCTGCTGGTGATCGGCCTGCCGATCGCCGTGGCGCTCGGTCTCTCCAGCCTGCTCTTCCTGCTGATGTTCTCGAACGACTCGCTGGCCTCCATCGCCCTGAAGCTGTTTCAGGCGCAGCAGCACTATACGCTGCTGGCGATCCCCTTCTTCATCCTGTCGTCGGCGTTTCTGTCGACCGGCGGCGTGGCGCAACGCATTATCCGCTTTTCCATCGCCGTGGTCGGTTCCTTCCGCGGCGGCCTCGCCATGGCGGGCGTCTTCGCCTGCATGATGTTCGCCGCGCTCAGCGGCTCCTCGCCGGCCACGGTGGTGGCCATCGGCTCCATCGTCATCGGCGGCATGCGCCAGGCCGGCTACAGCCGCGACTTCGCCGCCGGTGTCATCTGCAACGCCGGCACCCTCGGCATCCTGATCCCACCCTCCATCGTCATGGTGGTCTACGCGGCGGCGACTGACGTTTCGGTCGGGCGGATGTTCCTGGCCGGCGTCATTCCGGGCCTCGTCGCCGGTCTCATGCTGATGATCGGCATCTACATCGCCGCCCGGGTCAAGAAACTGCCGGCGCAGCCCTGGGCAGGATTCCGGGAGGTTTTTGACGCAGGGCTGGACGCCGGCTGGGGGCTGTTCCTCATCGTCATCATCCTCGGCGGCATCTACGGCGGCATCTTCACGCCGACCGAGGCTGCGGCGGTGGCGGCGGTCTACGCCTTCTTCATCGCCCTCTTCATCTATCGCGACATGGGGCCGCTGAAGGACGAGCCCTGGCACAAGGAGGGCGAGGGTCTCGGCATGGCCGCCGGACGCAATGCCTTTCGCATGACCCTGGCCCTGGTGCCCGCCTTGTTCCACCGCGACACCCAGAAGACCATGCTGGAAGCGGGCAAGGTCACGCTGATGCTGATGTTCATCATCGCCAACGCGCTGCTCTTCGCCCACGTGCTGACCACCGAGCGGGTGCCGCAGGCAATCACCGAGGCCTTCATCACGGCCGGACTCACGCCCTGGATGTTCCTCGTCGTCGTGAACCTGCTGCTGCTGCTGGGTGGCCAGTTCATGGAGCCTTCCGGCCTGCTGCTCATCGTCGCGCCGGTGGTCTTTCCCATCGCCATCGAGATGGGCATCGACCCGATCCATCTTGGCATCATCATGGTGGTGAACATGGAGATCGGCATGATCACGCCGCCGGTCGGCCTCAACCTCTTCGTCACCTCGGGCATCACCGGCATGTCGGTGATGCAGGTGGTGCGGGCGGCCCTGCCGTGGCTTGGCATCCTCTTCGTCTTCCTGATCCTCATCACCTACGTGCCGGCGATCTCGACCTGGCTGCCCAACACCCTGATGGGTCCGGAGCGGGTGAACTAGAGGTCCGCTGGGACTACTGCTGCACCCGCTTGCGGCTGCGCCAGAACAGCAGCCAGCCGACGGGGCCGAGCAGCAGCACGAGGACGATCCAGCCGACCCGGGGGCCAAGCGGGCAGCCGCTGCCGGGCGGCGGCGTCCAGCTGCCGCCCCGCGGCGACAGCGTCACGTGGGCGAGCGGCAGCAGGTAGCCGAAACCGAGTATCGCCCAGGCCAAGAGTTTTTCTTCCATAGCGGCCATTGTGGACTATCCTGAGCGCCGCCTCCAACCGCTTTGCGAAGCCCGAGTCCTCCTCACCTTTCGCCTGTTCCGCTACACATGCAATCCATTCTAGAGACGGTGCTGCCGATCTTCGGCCTGGTCCTTTGCGGCTACGTGGTCGGCCGCAAGGGCTGGATGAGCGAGGAGGCGATCAAGGGCCTCAACACCTTCGTCTTCTATTTTGCCATTCCGGCCCTGCTGTTCCGCGCCATGGCACGCGGTGTCGGCCCCATCGAGTTCGCCATCGTCGCCGCCTACTTCGGCGCCGTGCTGGCCACCTTCCTGCTGGCCTTGCTGGTCGCCCGCCTGCTGTTCCGTACCGGCCCGGCCGAGCGGGCGCTCTTCGGCATGGGATCGGTGTTCTCCAACACCGTGCTGCTGGCCATCCCGCTGATCTTCACCGCTCTCGGCGAAGCCGCGGGCCTTCAGCTGATGCTGATCATCACCTTCCACGCGGTGCTGATCTTCCCGGTCGTCACGGTGTTGATCGAGGTGGCGCTGGGCGCCGGGCAGGGCTGGCGCGGCCTTGCCGCCAGCACCGGCAAGTCCCTGGCGCTCAATCCGATCATCCTGGCGCTGCTGGCCGGCATCGCCTACGGTCAGAGCGGCCTGCCGCTGCCGGGCGCCGGCGAGCGCTTCCTGGCGCTGCTCAGCGGCGCGGCGGCGCCCTGTGCGCTCTTCGCTCTCGGCGCCTCGCTGACCTCCTTCAAGATCAGCGGCGATCTCAAGGAAACCTTCGCTATCGTGGCGATGAAGCTGGCGGTCCACCCGGCGATCATGGCGCTCTTCGCGTTCTATGTCTTCGAGCTGCCGCCACTGGCGGCGGCGGTGGCCATCCTCACGGCGGCCTGTCCCTCGGGCGCCAACGTCTTCATCATGGCCCGGCAATACGACCTTTACCTCGGGCGCTCAGCCTCGGCGGTGCTGATCTCGACGGCGCTGTCGGTGGTCACGCTGTCGCTGCTGCTTGCCTTCTTGAAACCGGCGCTGTAGCGACTTTGTTGTAGAGTGATCCCGTTTTTTCAGAGGACAGAGCTCATGTTGAAAGGAAAGACCGCCCTCGTCACCGGCTCGACCAGCGGCATCGGACAAGGCATTGCAGAGGTGCTGGCCGCCGCTGGGGCGAACATTGTCCTCAACGGCTTCGGCGAGGCCGCTGCCATCGAGAAGCTGCGCGGCGAGATCGCGGCGCAGAACGGCGTCATCGTCGGCTACGACGCCGCCGACATGTCCAAGCCGGCGGAGATCGCCCGCATGGTGAAGGACGCCGAGGCCGAGTTCGGAGCGGTCGACATTCTGGTGAACAACGCCGGCATCCAGCACGTGGCGCCGATCGAGGACTTCCCCGACGAGCGCTGGGATGCCGTCATCGCCATCAACCTCTCGGCCGCCTTCCATGCGACCAAGGCAGCGCTGCCCGCCATGCGCCGCAAGGGCTGGGGCCGCATCATCAACATCGCGTCGGCGCACGGCCTCTCGGCCTCGCCCCACAAGTCGGCCTACGTGGCGGCGAAGCACGGCATCGTCGGCCTGACCAAGGAGACGGCATTGGAGACCGGTGGCAGCGGCATCACCTGCAACGCCATCTGCCCGGGCTGGGTACTGACGCCGCTGGTGAAGAAGCAGATCGAGGATCGCGCGGCCGCCTCTGGCAAGAGCTATGACGAAGAGAAGCTGGCCCTGGTGTCGGAGAAGACCCCGTCGAAGGACTTCTCGACGCCCGAGCAGATCGGCGGCCTGGCGGCCTTCCTCTGCTCACCCGCGGCGGACCAGATCACCGGCGCGCCGCTCTCCATCGACGGTGGCTGGATGGCGCAGTAGCTGTCGATACGCTAACAACGAAAACGGCCCGCCTGAGGGCGGACCGTTCGCGGATACAACTCAGGCTGCCGCTCAGGCGGCCTTCACCTTCTCGCCGAAGACCTCGTCGGTGATCTGCTCGAGCACGTTCTGCGGCGCCGACTCGCCGTAGGGGTCGGTTTCGCAGTTGTCGGAGAACCCGGGCTCCTCGAACCAGGCCTTCACCACGCCGTCGTCGACGATGGCGGCATAGCGCCAGGAGCGCATGCCGAAGCCCAGGTTGTCCTTGCAGACCAGCATGCCCATCTTGCGGGTGAACTCGCCGGAGCCGTCGGGAATGAGCTTGATGTTCTTGAGGCCCTGCTGCTTGCCCCAGGCGTTCATCACGAAGGCGTCGTTCACCGACAGGCAGTAGATCTCGTCGATGCCCTTGGCCTGGAAGTCCGGAAACAGCTTATCAAAGTCCGGCAGCTGGTAGGTCGAACAGGTCGGCGTGAAGGCGCCGGGCAGGGAGAACAGCACGACCCGCTTGCCGTTGAAGTAGTCGTCGGTCGACTTGTTTTCCCATTTGAATGGGTTAGGCCCCTCGATCGAGTCGTCGCGGACGCGGGTTCGGAAGGTGACGGGGGGAAGCTTTCGGCCAATCATTAGTATAGCTCCTCGCATAAGCGAACAGGGAATGGTGCGATCATGGCCTTGGCCTCAGACCGCTTTCCTTGTTAATTGGAATTATTCCAATATAATATGTTGCACTGCGGGATCAAGCCCCGAGACGGCTTTTTCTGTGGAAAAAATCCCTAATCCCCGACTTGTCGGGGGCAGTCTTCGAGCGGCGGCGGCTCAGGCCAGGTAGGCCAGGAAGCGACCGCAGAGGATGACCGCCAGCCAGAGGCCGATGGAGAGGGCTCCAGCGGCCTTGAGCCGCGCCGTGGTCGTCCCCGGCGGATCGGGAATCAGCGCCAGGGTCCAGTCCCGGCTGCGGCGTAGCAGCAGGGCGTTGGCCACGGCGAGGGCTATGAGACCAAGTTTCACCGGGAAAAGCGCGGTGGCGGCATACTTCGTGGCACTGACGGAGAACAGCAGCAAGCCGGTGGTGGCGGCGAGGACGAGTCCGGCCATGGCAACCGGTACCAGGACCCGCGCCAACAGGTGCAGAGGCACGCTGCGCCAAGCCCCCAGGAGGCGCAGGTCCAGCGGCAGGATGGCGCCGAACAGCAGGGCGAGACCGGCAATGTGGCCGGAGTTCACCAGGGGATAGACCCAGCGCGAGGCACGCAGGGCAGCGACCGGTTCCAGGTTCTGCAGCGCCGTCAGCGCCTCGGCCAGCATGGCGCCCGCTGTCTCCCCGGCGCTGCCCTAATCGCGGTCCGGATAGAGGTTGTAGGTTCGGCCGTCGATGATGACCCGCTCGGCCTTCACCCGCTTGTCCGCCGCATCGGCCGACCGCGCGCCGGAAACCGTCAGCTCGCGACCGACGGAGAGCATGTCGTCCATGAGGCCGGCCCGCTCATTGCGCCAGGGCTGGCCGACCTCCACGGTCCAGTCCTCGCCCTCGACATCCACGGTCAGCACGCCGTGAGGATTGCCCAGCTGTGCCGCCTTGATGACGCCGGTCAGTTCGAAGTTGCCGTCCTCGGCCCAGCGCCAGCCGTGATGTGCCAGCACGTGCGAAGCGCCGGCAAAGCTCAGCACGATGGCTGTGCCGCCGGCGGCCAGGAACTCGCGTCTCGTGAACATCATTCACCTCCTTGCCGTCGCTGCCTGGGGTACGTCGTCTCGATCTCCGATGCCCTGTGAAATCGGGTGTGATCTTCCCTACCTGTCATCTAGGGCGCCACCGGCGTTCCTGCCATGACGTAGGTGGCCGCAGCAAGGGGGGCGCCGGTTACTCGCAGACCGCGCCACCGAATCCTCGGGGAGGGGCCGGATGCAGCGGCGCAATAAACAGGGATATGGGTAAAATCCGACTCTATCGCGAGGCGATGCAATGTGGGATTGTCTATCTTAGCCAATAAGTAATTGGCTGTTAACTTCTCTGTTAACCATTCTTTAAGGTGTTTAGGTATAATTTTAGACAGACGGCTCGGTGAGCCCTCCCCGGGTCCTCCCGGCCGTCTTTCGGATGTTTATCCGTTCCTTGTAACGCCTCCCTGTTAAACTTGCCGCCGGGTTCGCCCGGCGGTTTTTTCTTTTGTGCCTGCGGAATTATCCACAGGTGTTTCTTGCTGTCGGCCGCGCAGGTGCTCCAAGGCTCTCTTTCCGCTTTATCTTCATGGACCGGTCACAAGACTGAAAAGCCGGGAATCCGCCGATGATAGCGCTTCCTCGATGGGATCCTGCTAACCTCCCGGTGGTATTAACGATTCTCCACTTGACCCTCCGGGGCCACCTGCTACTGTTCGGCGAAGGCAAGTTGACAGGGTAGGACTCAAACAAGGGGAAGGGCCACGATCCTTAAGGATCGAAGGCCCTCCTTCATTTCTGTTGTCCATTTCTTTCCGACCGCCGGTGGATGGCTGGTTTCTGGAAATTTTCTAAAGTAATTCCCCAATTCCTTTAGTTGAACTCCCGGTCGACTACTTTGGCGACTGCCTGCGGCCGCGCCGAGGGGATTCCGGCTGCGGCGCGTCGGCGGCTTTCGTGTAAGCTGCGCCCGATTCCCTGCGCGAAATCAAGCCGGGGCGAGAGGAGAGGCGCCGTGGCGGATCCCAAGTTCCTGAAGTTCGACACCCTGGCGCTGCATGCCGGCCAGCAGCCAGACCCGGTGACCGGCGCGCGTGCCGTGCCGATTTATCAGACGACCTCCTACGTCTTCCGCGACACTGACCAGGCCGCCGCCCTGTTCAACCTGGAACGCGCCGGGCACATCTACAGCCGCATCTCGAATCCAACGGTGGCGGTGCTGGAGGAGCGCATCGCGGCGCTGGAGCATGGCGTCGCGGCTATCGGCACCGCTTCCGGCCACGCCGCCCTGCATCTCGCCATCGTGACGCTGATGGGCCAGGGCGGCCACATCGTCGCCTCCTCTTCGCTCTACGGCGGCTCGATCAATCTCTTTACCCACACCCTGCCGCGCTTCGGCATCACCACGACTTTCGTGAAGCCGCGCGACGTCGCCGCCTTCCGCGCGGCGATCCGGCCGGAGACGCGCCTGGTCTTCGCCGAGGGCCTCGGCAATCCGGGCCTCGAGGTGCTCGACATTCCAGCGGTGTCGGAGGTTGCCCACGCCGCCGGCCTGCCGCTGATGATCGACAGCACCTTCGCCACGCCCTGGCTCTGCCGCCCGGTCGAACTCGGCGCGGATCTGGTAATGCACTCGGCGACCAAGTGGCTGGGTGGGCATGGTTTGGCGATCGGCGGTCTGCTGGTCGACGGCGGCCGCTTCGACTGGGAGGCCAGCGGCCGCTTCGACACCCTGACCGAACCCTATGCCGGCTACCACGGCATCGCCTTCGCCGAGGAGTTCGGCCCGCAGGCCTTCGCCATGCGGGCGCGCAGCGAGGGCCTGCGCGACTTCGGCGCCTCCATGGCACCGCAGAACGCCTTTTACATCCTGCAGGGGGTGGAGACGCTGCCGCTGCGCATGGAACGCCACATGGCCAATACTTACCGCGTGCTCGACTACCTGAAAGGCGAGGCCGCGGTCTCCTGGGTGCTGCACCCGGACCTGCCGGACCATCCCGACCACGCGCTGGGGCAACGCCTGATGCCGAAGGGCTGCGGCTCCATCGTTTCCTTCGGCGTGAAGGGCGGTCGCCGGGCGGGGGCGACGTTCATCGAGGCCTGTAAGCTTGCCTCACACCTCGCCAACGTCGGCGATGCCAAGACGCTGGTAATTCACCCGGCCAGCACCACCCACCAGCAGATGACCGCCGCGCAACTCGAATCGGCTGGTGTCGGCGAAGACATGGTCCGCCTCTCCGTCGGCCTGGAAGATGTCGAGGACATTATCGCCGACCTGCGCCAGGCCTTGCGGGCTTCGCAGAAGGACTGACGGCGGCATGGAGCTTTCTGTCGCGGGGCAACGCATTCATGCCGGCACCGGCGGGCACGCCTTCGATCCCGACATTCCCTTGGTTGTGTTTCTTCACGGGGCTGGCCTCGATCACACGGTCTGGGCCCTGCCGGCGCGCTACTTCGCGCACCGCGACCGCGCCGTCCTCGCCGTCGACCTGCCGGGCCACGGCAAGTCGGCCGGCGCGCCGCTCGGCTCCATTGCCGATCTGGCAAACTGGGTGATGAAGCTGCTCGACGAGACCGGCGTGGAGAAGGCGGCGCTGGCCGGACATTCCATGGGCGCGCTGGTGGCGCTGGAAGCGGCGGCGCGCCACCCGCGCCGCGTCAGCGCGCTGGCCCTGCTGGGCGCCGCGCCGAAGATGCCGGTGCATCCAGACCTGCTGGCCGCGGCGCAAGCCGACGACCATGCCGCCTTCGAGCTCATGACGTCCTGGGGCTTCGGCCCGGCGGGGCAGCTCGGCGGCGCCCGGGTGCCCGGCGCCTGGCTGATGGGCGGCGGCGAGCGCCTGCTGGAGCGCGTGCGGCCCGGCGTGCTGCACACCGACCTCGCCGCCTGCAACGCCTACGACGGCGGGCTCGAAGCCGCCGCCCGGGTTGCCTGCCCGACGGCGGTTATCATCGGCAGCGAGGACCGCATGACGCCGGCCAGGGCGGGCGCCAAGCTGGCCGCGGCGATCGCCGGCGCGCGCGCCATCGTCATCCCCGCCTGTGGCCACATGATGCTGGCCGAGAAGCCCGACGAGACCCTCGACGCGCTGAGGACCATTCTGTAGAGAACCCGATGAATGACACGACACCGGAAACCCGCGACCGCTTCGCGCACTTCCTTACCATCCCGACGCGCTGGATGGACAACGACATCTACGGCCACGTGAACAACGTCGTCTACTACGCGTACTTCGACACGGTGATCAACGCGTACCTGATCCGCGAAGGCGGGCTCGACATCCACGACGGCAAGGTCATCGGCGTCTGCGCCGAGAGCGCCTGCAGCTACAAGGCTGCCTTCGCCTTTCCGGAAGAGGTGGAGGCGGGCCTCCGCGTCGCGCAGCTCGGCAACCGCTCGGTGCGCTACGAGATCGGCCTCTTCAAGCAGGGCCGCGACGAAGCCGCGGCGCTCGGCAGCTTCGTGCATGTGTTTGTGGAGCGCGCCACCATGAAGGCGGTGCCGATCCCGGATGAATTGCGGGCGGCGCTGACGAAGCTGCGGCTATAGAGGCGCTGCCTCTCTACTCCCCCACAAGGCGGTCCAGGCGCAGGCGGTCGCGGTTGTCGGTGAGGCGGTAGAGGCCGACGAAGACGGCGGCGACGGCGCCCAGCGTGGTGCCGCCGGCGATCATGAACATGATCATCAGCTGGTACTTCACCGCCTCCAGCGGCTCGACGCCGGCGAGGATCTGGCCAGTCATCATGCCGGGCAGGGAGACCAGGCCGGTGGCGGCCAGCGAGTTGATGATCGGCATCAGCGCGGTGGTGAGCGCCTGGCGGGTCACCGGCAACAGGGCGCTGCGCCGGGTGGCGCCGAGGCAGAGCAGCGCCTCGATGCCGGCACGCTGCTGGCGGGCGCCCTCGGTGAGGCGCTGCAGGCCGAGGGCGATGCCGGTCATGGTGTTGCCGAGGATCATGCCGAGCAGCGGCAGGGCGTAGCGCGGGTCGTACCACGGGTCTGCTTTCACCTGGGTGGTCAGGGCGAAGATGGTGACCAGCGCCGCCGCCATCAGCATGGCCGAGGTGCCGATGCCGTAAGCCCAGAGCGCGTGGAAGCCGCGCTCCTGCCGCGCCATGATCTCGCGCCCCGCGAAGAGGACCATGGCAAGCGCGGCGAGGCCGGTCCACAGGGGCGACACCAGCTCGAAGAGCTTGGTCAGGACGAGGCCGACGAGGGCGAGTTGCAGGGCACAGCGCAGCCCCGCCAGCAGCAGCTTCTTTTCGATGCGCAGCTGCAGGGCGAGCGAGAGTGCGGCCACGCCGAGCAGCAGCAGCGCGGCCAGGGCCAGGTCCCAGGTGTCGAGGCGGATGTAGTCGGTCATCGGGCCTTCAGTTCTTCCAGCAGCGCCTCGCGCAGCCGCCCGGCGTCGATCCAGAATCGTCGGTCCGCCACCCTCTCGGCCTGGCGCTTGTCATGGGTTACCCAGAAGAGGGCGAGACCGTTCGACTGCTTCTCGCGCAGCAGGGCCTCGACGGCGGCCGTGGCCTCCTCGTCCAGCGGCCCCGTCGGTTCGTCGAGCAGCAGCACCTCGGGGCGGTGCTCCAGGGCGCGCAGCAGGGCGAGGCGCTGGCGCTCGCCGGTGGAGAGCTGGCTGACGGGGCGAGCGGCGGCGCTCGGCGAGATCTTCAGGCGCCGGGCCGGGCCGGCCTGGCTCTCCCAGTCCTGGAAGTGCTCGGCCAGGCGCTCCGACCACCAGCCCGGCTCCGCCGGCACGTAGCCGACGCGGCGGCGCCAGCGCGGCGCCGGGATCGTGTCGCGCGGGGTGCCGTCGAGCAGCACCTCGCCCGTGTTCGGGTCGAGGTCGGCCAGGGCACGCAGCAGCAATGTCTTGCCGGCACCGGAAGGACCGCGCAGGGCGATGCACTCGCCGGCGGCGAGCTCGAAGGAGGTCGGCTCCAGGCCGGGTCGAGAAAGATTTCTGACGGTGAGCATCGAAGCGGCAGACTACGCCATCGCCGCCGCACTGTCGTCTTCTTGTGCGGCGACAGGCCGCCTCAGGGCAGCGCCCGCAGCGCGGTCTGCTCTTGCTCCGGTCCGGCCTCGAGCACAGCCAGCACGCGGTAAGGCGGCAGGTGGATGGTCGCGCGGGTGCCGCGGCCGAGCATGGAGGTGAGCTCCAGCGCGCCGTCGTGCAGCTCGGCCAGCATTTTGGCGAGGGGCAGGCCAAGGCCGGTGCCTTCGATCTGCTCAGCGCCCTCCAGCCGCTCGAAGGGCATCAGCGCCTGCGGGATGTCCTCCGGCTTGATGCCGATGCCGGTGTCGGCGATGCGGATGGCGAGGCCACCGCTTTCCTGCAGCACCGACTCGATCTCGACGCGCCCGCCAGCGGGCGTGTACTTCACCGCGTTCGACAGCAGGTTCAGCACCGTCTGACGCAGCTTGGTCGGGTCGGCACACAGCCGGACGTCCTGCGGCAGCGCGGAGACCAGGGTGACGTTCTGCTGCTGGGCGCGAGGGGCGATCAGGCGCAGGCAGGGCTCCACCACCTCGAACAGCGAGGTCTCCTGTTCCGTCAGCCTCAGGCGGCCCGCCTCGGCCTTGGCCAGTTCCAGGATGTCGGTGATCAGCGTCAGCAGGTGCTGGCCGCTACGGTGAATGTCCTGTGCGTAGTCGGCGTAGCGTGGCGCCACCGGTCCCATGGTCTGGCGAGCGATCATCTCCGAGAAGCCGAGGATGGCATTCAGCGGCGTGCGCAGCTCGTGGCTCATCAAGGCCAGGAACCGCGACTTGGCGCCGCTGGCCGCCTCGGCGATGCGCCGCGCCTCGGCGTCCGACTGCGACCGTTCGGCGCTGACGGCGGCGCGCCTCTCGGCCTCCTGGCGGCGGTGCTGCAGGAAGAGGATCACGCCGCTGACCGTGGCGAGGACCACGAAGAGAATGGCGCCTGCCGCCGCGGCGTCACGCCGGGCCTGGGCGAGGAAGCCGGCGGCGGGCACATCGATCACGAAGGCGCCCATGATGTCGCCGAGCTGCCAGGCGGGGCGGCCGGCGAGGTAGCTGTTGTGGCAGTCGACGCAGGCCTGCTGACTGGCAATCGACGGGGCGATGGTGCGGAACACCAGGCCGCTGCCGAAGTCCAGCCATCCGCTGCTCGAATAATTCTGCCCGGACGCAGCGGCGCGGCTGATGGCGGCGGCGGTTGCGGTGTCTTGCGGCGCCGCGGCAATCTCGCGCCCGGGAATCCCCAGCCAGTCCATGGACAACTGGTGGTCGCTGTCGCGCGCCGCGTTGAAGCGTTCGATGGAGTGGGCGCGGAAGGTTGCCGGGACCGGCGCCTCCTCGCCCAGCATCACCGAACGAATGTCGGTGTAGTTGGCGACCATGGCCTCGACGAGCCGCAGCGCCGTGGCGGTCTCCTCCGCCTTGTTGGTCTCGAACCAGTGCACGTTGGAGCGGTAGAGTGCGCCGCCGCCGGCGATGCTGGACAGCAGCGCGAGCACGAGCATGAGGAGCCAGGCCCTGCCGGTCTTGCTCCGCAGGAAGGCATCCTGCGGCGGGTTCACTTGCCTCATCTGGTCCACGCGCCGTCCTACCCCTGGCGTTCTTCCGCCGGCCGGACGCGGCCGACTGCGGAGGATCGGCGGATGGTCGCGTCCGAATAGTTAACAAAAGATGAGCGGGGTCTGGCGCCCGGGCAGGGTGGGGCTGGCCCGCGGTGCTGCGATCCCCCTATGATCGCGGCCGCCGGGACTCCGCCCGCGCCGAAGCCTCGGCGGGCCAGAGGAGGACCGGAGCAGGGGATCGAAGTGTTGCGTCTCTCCGCGGTGTGGCAACTCGCCGTCGCCCAGACCATCGTCTGGGCCGGACTTTTCTATGCTTTTCCGGCACTGATTCTGCGCTGGGAGACGGCTTTCGGCTGGACCAAGGCGGAGCTTACCGGGGCGGTCACCCTCTCCATCGCCCTATCGGCGGTGTTCTCGCCGCTGGCCGGGCGGCTGATCGACCGCGGTCTCGGTCCGCAGGTGCTGGCCGGCGGCGCCCTTGCCGGCGGGCTTTGCATCGGCCTGGTGGGGTTTGTGCAATCGCTGTGGCAATTCTACCTGCTGTGGTGCCTGATCGGAGTCGCCACCGCTTTTTGCCTTTACGACGCCTGCTTCGCCGTGGTGGTGCGCGCGGCCGGCAGCGAGGCGCGCCGCCCGATCACCCTGATCACCCTGGTCGCCGGCCTGGCGGGCACGCTGTCCTTCCCGCTCGCCCATGGCGTTGCCGAGGCCTTCGGCTGGCGCTTCAGCTGCCTCGCATTTGCGCTGCTGATCTGCCTCGTCGGCCTGCCGCTGATGTGGCGTGGCGCGCGGTCCCTGGAGGCCGGCGTGGAGGTCCCGGAGATGCCGCTCGACAGCGGCGTTGGCGAGAGCAGGGCCGTCAGTTTCCTGCGCCGGCCGGCCTTCTGGCTGCTGGCCTTCGCCTTCGCCCTGCTGGGCTTGAACCATTCGACCATCCTCAACCACTTCCTGCCGATGCTGAACGAGCGCGGCATCCCGGCCGGCATGGCGGTCTTCGCCGCTTCCATGATCGGGCCGATGCAGGTGGCCGGGCGGCTCGCCATGATGGCGGTCGAGCGCCACGTCTCGAACCGCGGCATCACCGTCGCCTGCTTCCTCGCGGTCTGCCTGGCGACGCTCTGCCTCATCACCGCCTCGCTGGTGCCGATGATGCTGGTGCCCTTCGTCATCCTGCAGGGCAGTGGCCACGGCGTGACCAGCATCATGAAACCGCTGGTCATCGGCGACATCCTCGGCCGCGCCAACTTCGGCAGCATCAGTGGCAGCCAGGCGCTGATCCTCAAGCTGACCATCGCCGTGGCACCTTTCGTCGGCGCGCTGCTGTGGCAGATCGGCAGCTACGACCTGGTGCTGGTGGTGATGCTGGGCGCGGCGCTGGCCGGACTCGCCGCCTTCCTCGCGGCCTCACGGACGCGGCACACCTAGGGCAAAACAAAACCGGCCGGGCGACAGCGCCGCCCGGCCGGGAACTTTCAGGTCATGAACGCCCCATCTGAGGGATGGGGTGGTCTATGAGAAAGCGGACCGCGTCAGGCCGCTTCGTTCTCAAGCACCTTGGCGGTCTTCTCACCGGAGGTGATGGCGATGCTCCGCGGCTTCATGGCCTCGGGGATCTCGCGCACCAGCTCGACGGAGAGCAGGCCGTTCTCAAGCTTCGCTCCGCTCACCTTGATGTGGTCGGCGAGATCGAAGCGCCGCTCGAAGGCGCGATTGGCGATGCCGCGATGCAGGAAGGTCGCCACTTCGTCCTCCGGCTTGTCCTTGCGGCCGGAGATGACGAGGGTGTTTTCCTTCGCGGTGATGTCGAGGTCGCCCTCGCCGAAGCCGGCGACGGCCATAACGATGCGATAGGCGTCGTCGCTGACTTTCTCGATGTTGTAGGGCGGATAGCTGAACGCGCTTTCCTCTAGACGGCTGGCGGAGTCCAGGGTCTTCACGAGGCGGTCGAAACCGACGGAGGCGCGATAGAGCGGGGAAAGATCGAGTGTGCGCATGTCCACATTCTCCTGTGAGCAACATGGTTCTGGTCATGGGGTTCACCGGATGGTCGAACCCTCGCTTGCGTGCCGCCGATTTGCGGGACCCTCCAGGAGGCGTCTCGCGGCGACAAGGCCTATATCGGCAAGGCTCGCAGGCGAGTCAAGACGCCTAGGAGGTCTTGAAATAGGGAACATAATCCTGCATTTTCTGATGCTGGCCGGGATGGCCAGCCGCTGGCCAAGGGATTATTAAGCCGCAGGCGGCTAGACTCGCCGCTCGCCCGACGGGAACGGCCCAGCTGTGCCCGTCGACGAGGCCCACTGGCGCGAGAGATTTCAGGTTTTGCCCGATACCACGGTTGCCTTTTTCGACAGCACCTTCGAGGAAGCCCTGGCGCTGACCCGCGAGGCGCGCGACTACCTGACCCATGGGGAGCCGCGCGAGCGCGAGCGCATGACGCCGAACGACCGCATGCTGGCGAGCTGTGAGGCGATGCGGCTCACATCGCGCCTCACCCAGGTGATGGCCTGGCTGCTGGTGCAGAGGGCGGTGCATGCGGGGGAGATGTCGCGCGAGGAGGCCAAGGCCCCGGAATTCCGCCTCGCCGGCAAGTCGGTCTGCGAGGAGACCAGGCTGCCGGTGGAAGGCAGCCTGCAGCCGCGCCTGGCCGAGCTGCTCGACCGCTCCCTGAGCCTCTACCAGCGCGTCGCGCGGCTGGATGCCCTGCAGGACGTTGCGCAGCGGCGGACGAAATAGGCGCCGGTGGCGCTTTGCTCTCAGACGGTCACCCTTCGCCCCCGAGCCTGCTGGAATCACACATCTCGGACAGGAGAGGCTCGCCCTTGCGACGTACAAGGCTGTCGTCCCGGCTCTCGTTGCCGGGATCCATTGCCCTAGCCGCTTAATCGGCGGCTGGCGAGGATGAAAGCGTCGTAGGCCTCGCCACGCGCTGACGCCAGTGGGTCCCGGGAACAAGTCCCGGGACGACGGTGGTCGTGTATATGAGGGTGCGTCCAGGCAAGACAAAAGGGCGGCAGAACTGCCGCCCCAAACTGCTGACAAAGGCCTCGCGAGAGCGGGGCCTTTGTCAGCAGTCTGAAGGCCCGGCGGGAAACCGCCGGGCCCATCTCTTTGCGCCCGGTTCGCGCCCGATGACAACCGTGTGACGTCGGCGTGACGCCGCCCACACCCGACGGTTGCCTCAATTAGGTTCCTGGCCTGCCGCGCGCCGCCGTCCGACAGTCCTCGACGGCAGGCATTCACCGCCCCGGCCCGCGCCGCGCGGGGGCCGCGGGCGCAGAACGGGAGAGCAGGGATGGCTGAGCAGAGGGACGGCGCGCGGCCCGTGGGGCCGGCGGGCGCGGGCGAGGCGACGGCGAGCGCCGCCGCCATGGGCCTGGCGCCCTTCATCGTGCTGGCGGGTGGGCCGGGACCGGACACCCTGGTGGGCACGGCCGACGACGACACCCTCGACGGCGCCGGCGGCGACGACCTCATTGCCGGCGAGGCACTGACCGTCGCGCCGGTCGCCTTCTCCGACACCGTGAACCAGGACACCATAGGGCCGGCCGGCAACGACAGCCTCGACGGCGGTAGCGGCAACGACAGCGTGGCCGGCGACGTCCTGGCGGTGGGCGAGGACCTGGCCTCGGCGATAGCAGAGAACGGGGGTCACTACGGCGGGGCGGGCGGCTCCGACCGCCTGCACGGCGGCGCCGGCAGCGGCGCCGACCTCCTGGCCGGCGATGCCCTGGCGAGGGCAAGCGCCGGCGCGGCCGGCGCTCTCACGCAGAACAGCACCGCCGACGGGACCGCCGGCGGCGACACTCTGAACGGCGGCGCCGGGCCGGACAGCCTCGCCGGCGACTCCCTGGCCTTTTCGCCGGCTGGCATCGCGCTGGCCCGGGCGGTGAACGAGACGCAAGGCGGCTGGGCGGGCAGTGACCGCATCGTTGCCGGCTCCGGCAGCGACCTGGCTGCCGGCGACGCCCTCGCGATCGGCCGCACCGCCGAGGCGACGGCGGCGAACATCGGCAGTGGGCTCGGCATCGACGACAGCGGCTTGGGCGGTGCCGGCAACGACACCCTCCTCGGCGGCGACGGCTTCGACAGCCTGGCCGGCGACGCCCTGGCCGAGGCCGCTGGCTTCGCCTCGGCCACGGCCACGAACCGGATCGACGCTTCCTCCCTCGACGCCCAGGTCGGCGCCGACAGCCTCGATGGCGGCGGCGCCGAGGATGCGCTGGCGGGCGACGCCCTGGCGACCTCCCGCCGCGGCACGGCCGAGGCGCGGGCGGAGAATGCCAGCGAGCAAGGGTCCGCCGGCGGCGACCTGATCCGCGGGCAGGGCGGCAACAACCTGATGGCCGGCGATGCGCTGGCCTGGGGCGATGCCGATTCCCTCGCCGAGGTCATCAACGACGCGGTCCTGCGCTCGGACGCTGGCCGCTTCGCCGGTGAGGATACCCTCTACGGCGGCGCCGACGGCGACCGCGTGGCCGGCGATGCCCTCGTGGTCGGCCCCGGCACCGCGCGGGTCGAGAACCGGGTGGACGGGACCGAGTTCGTTTCCAGCGGTGGCGACGCCATCTACGCGGGCGAGGGCGACGACCGGGTGGCCGGCGACGCCTTTGCGCTCGGCCGCGGCCGCGCGGAGGCACTGAATTACTCCGAGGGCGGCAATGCCGGTGGCGACCTCTTGGAGGGAGACAGGAACGGCGACGACCTCGAGGCCAGCAACGGGCACGACAGCATCGCGGGCGACGCGCTGGCGACCGGGGCGGGAAGCGTCGCGCTCGCCGACAACACCGCCTTTAGCACGGGCGTGCTGCGCGGTCCGGGCGGCCACGCAGAAGCTGGCAGCGATGTCATTGTCGGCGACAGCAGCGGCCTGTTCGGCGACGACGCGATCGGCGGTGACGCCCTAAACCTGGGCGCGGACGGCAGTGCGCAGGCCCGCAACGATGCCACCGTCGATCTCCTGCTGACGCCGATCGGCTTCGTCCTCGGGTCGGCGGGCGCCGGCAACGACAACATCGAGGGCGATGCCGACGGCGGCGTCGGTGGTAGCGACAGCATCGCCGGCGATGCACTCGCGAGCGGCGCGGGCGGCAGCGCCGCGGTGGAAAACCGGGCCGCTGCCGGCGGGATCGACGAGCAGTCCGGGTTGATTCGGGGCCACGCGCAAGCCGGCAACGACGATATCAGCGGGAGCACCGGCCGGAACGTGATGGCCGGCGACGCGGCGACGACCGATCTGTTTGGCGGCGATGCCACCGCGGCCAACACGGCGGAGGCCGCCGGGATGGACTCCGTCGCCGAGGCGGGCAACGACAGCCTAACGCTCTTTGTCGGCCGTGGCGGCGGCGGCGGCGGCAGTCTTGTGGCGGGCGATGCCCTGACCCTGGCGGCGGAAACGCGGGCGGTGGCGACCAACACAGCTCTTGCCAGCGGCAATCTCGGGGCTTCGGCCGGCGACGACGAGATCCGCTTGAACTTCAGTTTCAGCGACGCTGTCGCCGGCGACGCCTTGACCCTCGGCGACGCTGCCGAAGCGGCGACCGAGAACCTTGCGGAGGCCTCCGGGGCGGGCAGCGCCTCGGCCGGCGGCGATACGTTCTTTACTCCCCTGACCGGCGGCACGATCGCCGGCGAATCTCTGGCCCTGGGCGAAGGAGGCCGCGCCGCGGCGACCAACACGGCACGCGCCGACGCGGACAGCCGGGCCGAGGCTGCCGGCGACCTGATCTACGGCGGCTTCCCGGAACACCTGCTCTCCGGCGGCGTGCTCGCCGCCGGCGGGGCGGGCGCTCTCGCCGAGGTCACCAACCGCGCCGAAGCCTCCGGGGATGGCTGGGCGCTGGCAGACGCGGACACCATCGACGCCGACAACGCGGACGGCGAGTCCTACGGCGGCAACGACGACACGGTGGCGGGCGACGCCCTGGCTGCCGGCGACGACGGGGTCGCCCGCGCGACCAACATCGCAAGCTCGGAGGATGGCGCGCTGGCCAACGCCGGCGGCGACCTGCTGCAGGGCGCCGGGGGCGACAACCTCTTGGCCGGCGACGTGCTGACGCTCGGCGAGGCGGGGCTGAGCGAGGTGGCGAACGAATCGGCCGGCGCGGGCGCTTCCGCCGGCAACGACACCATCACGGCCGAGGGCGGCGGCAATAACGTCATTGCCGGCGATGCGCTGGCGATCGGCCTCAACGGCACCGCGCGGGTGACGAACATCGCGGCAGCGGCGCTGGCGGTGGCCGGGAGCGACCTCATCCTGCTGAGCGGCCCGGGCAACGACCTCGTCTCGGGCGACGCCCTGGCGACCGGCGGCGGCGCCGCGGTGGTGGTGAACCACGTCGACGCCTCCGGCGGCTCGGCCGGCGACGACGCCATCCACGGCCATGGGGGCAACGACACGATTGTCGGCGACGCGCTGGCGCTCGGCGGCACCGCTAGCGTGACCAACGGCGGCGACGACACCCTCAACGGCGGCGCCGGCGACGACGTGATCGTCGGCGACGTCGCGGCCTTCGATGGCGGCACGGCGATCCTCGTCGAGACGGCCGGCGACGACTGGCTGCTGGGCCGCTCCGGCAACGACCTGCTCTACGGCGACAGCACCGACGCCGACGACAGCATCGGCGGCGACGACAGGCTGCTCGGCGGCGAGGGCGACGATACCCTTTACGGCGGCGCCGGCAATGACACCCTCAACGGCGAGGCCGGCGACGACCTGCTCTACGGCGACGGCTCTGCGGCTGGCAGCGCCGGCGGTGCCGACCGGCTGATCGGCAGCCACGGCAACGACAGCCTTTTCGGCGGTGGTGGCAACGACACCCTCAGCGGTGGCCCCGGCGACGATCTGCTGTCCGGCGGCGCGGGGGCCGACAGCTTCGTGGTCGGCGCCGGGACGGTAGGCGACCTCGACACCATCACCGACTTCGACGCGACCGGCGGCGACCAGGACGTGCTCGACATCTCGGCGCTGCTCGACAGCGGAAGCTTCGCCGGCGGCGACCTGTCCGATGCCCTGCTGGGTGGCTTCGTCTCCGTCGCGGACGACGGCACCGACGCCACGGTCACCGTCGATCTCAACGGCGCCACCGGCGGCAGCCAGGTCGACTACACGGTGGTGCTGCTGCAGACCGCTGCGGGCGACCTGGCCGACAATATCGTCGTCGACTGAGACAGACCGGAAGCATCCAGGCTTAAAGCGGAAGTCTCCAAGGGGGTCGGCGGATTGCCGCCGGGCCCTTTGTCTTTATTCGGGGCTGCGGTCGGGCGGGATGGTTAATTCGCGCGCCGCATCTTTCCGGCCATGGGTTGAACCTCTTCGGGCCTCCCGCCGATTGACAGGCAGACCAGTGGGACGCACGCGGGGCGCTTGGCGCGCCCGGGGCTTCCCCCCACGCACCCTGTTCAGGAGCTCTCAGGCGTCCTCTTCCCTGGTTTCCGGCGCTCTTGCCGCCGCCGCTGCCGATCTGCCACAGGCCCCGAGGCTGCCCTGGCGCCCGAGTCCGTGGCACCAGCCGTGACCTGCTGCCGCCGGCGGCCGGCGAAACCCTGGTGGTGCCGCCGCAGGCGGGCGCCGTCTACCTGCTGGTCTTCGCGCCTCAGATTGCTGACAGAGGTCTCGCGCGAGCGGGGCCTTTGTGATTCATTGGGTTATGTTGAGGAAACCGACGCCGCAGCAAACCGTGCTCGAGATGGTGACCCTCGAGAGCCTGGTTCCGCCGGATCACCTGCTTCGCAAGATCGATGCGGTGGTCGACTTTTCGTTCATTCATGACCGGGTTGCGGGGTTGTACTGCGCCGATAACGGGCGCCCTGCACTCGATCCGGTGGTCATGTTCAAGGCGCTGTTCATCGGCTACCTGTTCGGCGTCCGCTCGGAGCGCCAACTGGTGCGCGAGATCACGGTGAGCGCTGAGCGGGCTCAAAACCTCGCTCTCAAGGCACAAACAATCCACCAAAAAGCAAACCCCGCCGAAAATCGACGGGGTTTGTCAGCAGTCTGGGGCGGCAGAACTGCCGCCCTTTGCGTAGGCCCGCACTGGCGCCCAAAGCTTATTGCTTCAGGCCGAAGCTGCCGAAACGCTTGTTGAACTTCGCCACCTGGCCGCCGCTGTCGACCAGGCGATGCTCGCCGGTCCAGGCCGGGTGCGTCTTGGGGTCGATGTCCAGGCGCATGGTGGTCCCCGCGGCTCCGTAGGTGGAGCGCGTCTTGAACTCGGTGCCGTCGGTCATCACGATATTGATCTCGTGATAGTCCGGATGGATGTCTTTTTTCATGGCTTCGATCCTTTAAAGCGCCGCGCTGTATACCCGAGACGGCGGCCCGGTGCAAGCCCTCGGGGGCAACCTTCCGGCGTCCGGGAGGGTCCTGAAAAGCCTTGTTTTCCGACAGTCTCCCGAGCCCGGCATCGGGCTGCCGCCATTCGTTGCGGATAGCGCAATAGGAGCCTTCGCCCGCGTCACGTCCACCCGGGATCATGGTGCTTCAGGGTTCGCCATTGCCCCCGCGAGGCGCTATCTTCGGGCCCTCGCTGCCGAGACGGCGGGGGCGAAGGGATTGTTTTCATGAGGATGTCTTCAGCAGTACCGGCACCGCTCGGCGACGAGGCGCGCGCGCGCGGCAGCCTCAAGCTGCTGGCCGAGCTGTGGCAGTTCGTGCGGCCCTACGGCCTCCAACTGGCCGGCGCCATGACCGCCCTGCTGATCGCAGCGGGCACCGTCCTGGGCCTCGGCGTCGGCTTGCGGCGGCTGGTCGACGAGGGCTTTTCCGGCGGCAATGCGACGCTGCTGAACCAGGCGGTGCTGGTGCTGTTCGGCGTCGTCATCCTGTTGGCGCTGGCCACCTACAGCCGCTTCTACCTGGTGTCCTGGATCGGCGAGCGGGTGGTGGCCGACATCCGCCGGCGGGTGTTCGACCACATCCTGACCCTGTCGCCGGCCTACTACGAGCTGACCCGCACCGGCGAGGTGCTGTCGCGCCTGACCACCGACACCACCCTGCTGCAGACCGTGGTCGGCTCCTCGGTCTCCATCGCCATCCGCAACTTCCTGCTGCTGATCGGCGGCATCGTGCTGCTGGTGATCACCTCGCCGAAGCTGACCGCGCTGGTCCTCCTGGTGGTGCCGCTGGTGCTGCTGCCGATCCTCGTATTCGGCCGCCGCGTGCGCCGCCTCAGCCGCACCAGCCAGGACCGAGTCGCCGACCTCGGCGTCTATGCCGGCGAGGCGCTGGACGCCATCCGCACGGTGCAGGCCTTCGTGCACGAGGCGGAGGATCGCCGTGTCTTCGGCCGCCACGTCGAGGCGGCTTTCCAGGCGGCCCGCCAGCGTGTGGCTGCGCGCGCCATGCTGACCGCCGTGGTGATCGTGCTGGTGTTCGGTGCGGTCAGCGTCATCCTCTGGCTCGGCGGCCATGACGTGCTCAGCGGGCGGATCTCCGCCGGCGAGCTCTCGGCTTTCGTGTTCTACGCCATCGTGGTGGCCGGTGCCGCCGGCGCCTTCTCAGAAGTGATCGGCGACCTGCAGCGCGCCGCCGGTGCCACCGAGCGCCTGCTTGACCTGCTGGCGGTGGCTCCCGACATCACCGCGCCGGCCGCCCCGACCGCCCTGCCGCTGCCGCCGCGCGGCGCCGTCACCTTCGAGCAAGTGGTCTTCCACTATCCGTCGCGGCCCGAGCGCTCCGCTCTGCAAGGCCTGAGCTTCGCCGTCGCGCCGGGTGAGAAGGTCGCCATCGTCGGTCCCTCGGGCGCCGGCAAGACCACGATTTTCCAGCTGCTGCTGCGCTTCTACGATCCCCAGGCCGGTGCCATCCGCTTCGACGGCGTGGCGCTGCCGGAGGCCGATCCGGCGGCACTGCGCGCGCGCATCGGCCTGGTGCCGCAAGAGCCGGTGGTGTTCTCCGCCAGCGCCTGGGAGAACATCCGCTACGGTCGCCCCGGGGCGAGCGATGCGGAGGTGCGCGCAGCGGCCGAGGCGGCCGGTGCGCTGGAGTTCCTCGACCAACTGCCGGAAGGCTTCGACAGCTACCTGGGCGAGAAGGGCGTTCGGCTTTCCGGCGGCCAGCGCCAGCGCCTCGCCATCGCCCGCGCCATCCTCAAGGATCCGCCGCTGCTTCTGCTCGACGAGGCGACCTCGTCGCTCGATGCGGAGAGCGAGCGGGTGGTCCAGCTGGCGCTGGATCGCCTGATGACGGGGCGCAGCACCCTGGTCATCGCCCACCGCCTGGCGACGGTGCTGAAAGCCGACCGCATCATGGTGATCGACCAGGGCCGCCTGATCGAGAGCGGACGGCACGGCGAACTGGTGGCCGCCGGGGGGCTCTATGCGCGCCTCGCTGCCCTGCAGTTCGACCAGGCCGCAGCCTTGGGCAACGAGGCCGCCGCAGCGCCCGGCGGCCCACGCGCCAGCGCGTTTTCCGGCTAAGTCTCAGCGCTCGGTGAGCTTGAACTCGATGCGCCGGTTGCGGCGGTGGGAGATCTCGTCGCCGCCGGTATCGAGCGGCTGGAACTCGCCGAAGCCGGTGGCCGCCATGCGCTGGGGTGCAATGCCCTGCTCGACGAGGAACTTCACCACCGACACCGCGCGCGCGGTCGACAGTTCCCAGTTCGACGGGAAAGCAACAGTATTGATCGGCTGGCGGTCGGTGTGACCGTCGACCCGCAGCACCCATTCCAGGTCGTCGGGAATGTCGGCGGCGATTTCCTTCAGGGTGCTGGCGAGGCGGGCGAGCTGGGGGCGGCCCTCTTGGGCGATGGTGGCCGAGCCGCTGGCGAAGAGGAGCTCCGACTGAAACACGAAGCGGTCGCCAACGATGCGGATGTCCTGGCGGTTGCCGAGGATCTCGCGCAGACGGCCGAAGAACTCGGAGCGGTAGCGCGCCAGCTCCTGCACCTTGCTGGCCAGGGCGACATTGAGGCGCTTGCCGAGATCGGCAATCTGCACTTCCTGTTCGGCGCTCTGCGCCTCGGAAAGCTCCAGTGCTTCCGACACCCGCGCCAGCTGCTCGCGCAGAGCGGCCAACTGGCGGTTCAGCAGCGTCAGCTGGAGCTGCGCTTCCGCCGAGAGCTCGCGCTGTTCGGCAAGCGCCCGGCGTTCGCCCTCAAGCGACCCTTCGGAGGCCTGCAGCCTCTCGATCAAGTCGTCGCGCAGCGACTTCAGGATGGCGAGCTCGGCGAGCTGAGCCTCGATGGTTTCCTTGTCGGCGTCGATGGTTGTGTAAGCGTCTTCCAACTCCGCCTTGCCGGCGGCGATGGCGGCAAGCGCCTCGTCCAGCCGTTGCTGCTCGACTTGGAGGCGGGCGACGGCGGCGTTCAAGCGGTTGCGCGCTTCGTCCAGCTCGCTCTGCCTCTCGGCCAGCGCCTGCTGGCTCTGTTGCAACGCGCCGCGCGATTCTTCGAGGGACTGTTCGCTGCTGCCGAGCAGACCGCTCAGGCGCTCGCGCTCCTGCTGTTCCTCGGTAACCAGCGCGGCCAGGCGGTCGCGCTCGTCGGCGAGGGCGGCCAGCTGGTTGGCGAGCGACTCGCGTTCTTCGGCGAGCACCGCCAGCTGGCCGCTGAGCGACTCCCGCGAGGCCAGCGAGGACTGCAGTTCGCCGGAGAGCTGCTCGACGTTGATGCGCAGCTCGGTGTTGGCGCTGCGCTCCAGGGCCAGCAGATCGGCCAGCTGGCTGATCTCTGATTCAAGCCGGGTCAGCGCCTCGTCCTTGCCGGTAAGGGCGATGGAGAGAAAGAACTGCGCCACCATGAAGACCATGAGGACGAAGATCACCACCAGCAGCAGGGTGGCGAGGCCGTCGACGAAGCCCGGCCAGATATTGATGGAGCGGCGCGAGCCGCCTCGGCCTAGCGCATACATTGCGCGTCAGCTTTCTTCGGCCATGGCGGCAAGGGTGCGGGTGAGCAGGCGAATCTCGCCGCGCAGTTCTTCTACCGCGCTGTCGCGGCCGTGGGAGATGTCCGAAGACAGGCGCTCGAGGCGCAGGTCGAGATTGCGGATGTGGCCCTTGGTCGCCTTGTCGAGACCGCCGTCCTGGCCGGCATCGGCAAGCCGCGTCAGCAGCGACTTCAGGCTGGACTGGGTCTCGGCGATCGACAGCATCACCGACTGCTCCGTACGCATGTGGTCGGTCAGGTTGCTGAGCCGCTCGGTCAGCGCCGAGAGGTTCTGGTTTACCGAGGCGCGGTCATCCTCGCCGCGCGCAACGGTGCGCTGCAGCTGCTCCAGGCTGTCGGCTGTCTTCTCCAGCAGGGCGTGCACATAGGCGGAGACCGGCTGCTCGCCTTCGCCCGAGAAGCCGCCGCCGCTGGACAGCTTGGTCACGCTGGACAGCCACTCCTCCAGCTCGTTGAGGAAGCGGTTGTGAGCCTGCGCCGAGCTGAGCTCCAGGAAGCCGAGCACCAGCGATCCGGCGAGACCGAACAGCGAGGAGCTGAAGGCCGTCCCCATGCCGGAGAGCGGCGCCTGCAGGCCGCCCTTCAGTTCCTCGAACAGGGCGACGGCGTCGCCGCTGCTGGCGGAGAGGCCGCCGATGGTCTGGCCGACTGCGTTGACGGTCTCGAGCAGGCCCCAGAAGGTGCCGAGCAGGCCGAGGAAGATCAGCAGCCCGATGATGTAGCGGGAGATCTCGTGCGATTCATCGATGCGGGCATGGATGGTGTCCAGCAGCGAACGCATCGACATGGTGGAGAGGCTGAGCCGTCCGGCGCGGTCGCCGATCATGGTGACCATCGGTCCGAGCAGGCGCGGCGGCGTGTCCTGCGACAGGGTGCCCGGGAACACTAGGCCGCCGCGGCTCTCGCGGCGCAGGGTTTCCAGCCAGTAGATCTCGCCGCGCAGCCCGAGGACCTGCATGAAGCTGTAGGCGATGCCGAAAAGCAGAATGAGGATGATCAGGCCGTTTAGCCAGAGATTGGCGAGGAAGGCTTCCTGCAGCTGCGGAGCGATGACGGCAGCGGCGACCACGACGACCACCAGGAACACCATCATTCGGATGAGATAGGTCTGCAGGAACGACATGCTGGCAGTCTTACCCTCGGCTGCGCGACGCGGACGCGACGATCATAAGGCAGAATCGCGCCCGCCGCGACCGGCGTGGTCGAGACCCTGCCTTAAGGCTCAGGCCCTAAGGGTTAGCTGCCAATCGGCTTGATGTCGACCCGATTCGCGGGACCGTCCTCGGCCCGGTCGCCCAGCGAGCGCACCTGGATGCGGGTCGAGGGGATGCCGGCGTCGATCAGGAAGCTGCGCACCTTCAGGGCCCGCGAGAGCGCCAGCTTGCGGGCCTGGTCGCCCGAAGAGTCCTGTGCGCTGGCGAATCCGAGCACCTGGATCCAGTCTTCGTTGGTGAGCATCGCATCGGCCAGCGAACGCAGTTCCACCTCCACCTCGCTCGACAGTTCTGCCGAATCCACTTCGAAGAGGAAAGTCATGTCGGCGATCCCGCCGTCGACCGTCAGGCTGGCGGTCTGCAGGACGGCCGGGGAGGCAGGGGCCGGGGTTTCCGTGGTATTTTCCGCCGCCGCGGCGGACTTGGTGTCGGCAGGCAGCAGGCTGACCGGGTCATCGCCGGCCGGCAGCTCCGCCATCGCCACAGGTGCGGCAACCTCGGCGCTGCTTGTGGGGCCGCTGCTTGCGGGAGCGCTGGCGGCGGGCGCTTCGGCCAGCGTCGGCGCCGGTGTCTCGTCGACCGCCTCCGCTTCGGCGGGGAAGTCGCTGTGCTCGACCTGCGGCTCCGGCGGCAGCTCGGCCATGGTCGGTGGCTCCGGCGTGCGGAATTCCGGTGCCAGTTCGTCCGCGCTGTCAGCCGCCGGGGGCTGTTGCGCCATGGCCAAAGCCCGGGTCGGCGCTGCGGGCTTGCGTGGGGCCGGCGGCGGGGCCTGCAGCGCCAGGGTCGGGGCGGAGGATGGGTCGGCGTCCGGGTCGGCTGCCGGCAGCCGGTCCAGGAAGACGACCACGCTCTCGTTGCTGTCGCTGTTCTGCGGCGCAATCAGCAGCTGCGAGCGCGGCTCCGGGCCTTCGGCAAAGGCGTTGTCGAGAGCCCGCGCCCGGGCGGCCTGGTTGTCGGTACCCCCAAATCCGGGGGTCAGGGTGCTCTTGGGATCCTGCAGCGGCGGGAACAGCAGGGTTCCCGGGCGGGTCACCACGAAGTTGCCGCTGCCATAGGTCTGGAAGGTCAGCCCGCCGCTGCCGCTGCCGGCCGGCGGATAGGCCGGCGCCTGATAGCTCGGTTGCCCGTAGGGCGACGGCGGGGCGGCCGGCGCCAGCGGGGTCAGCGGCGCGGCGTCCGGTCCCGGGCCGAGGTTGTTCAGCACGTCGTTGTTGATGTAGATGCCCGATCGGGACTGGGCCGCGGCCTGCGGGGCCAGGACCGGCGCCAGGCCGAGCACCAGCGCGAGGGCCCCCGCGACGGCGGGAATCGGCCCGTACCGGCGGCAGTCGGGCCGGTTTTCGGCTGCCTTGCGGCCGTGCGCTGCGATTCTGCTCATGAGCCTCTAATACCCCGACTTTCCCAGGCTAACCGCTATGGTTAACACTATGCTTCTCCCGCCTCTGGAACAACCAGCTTTGGTTGCGGCAGAAGTCGGTGGGCGGCCGGCGAACCCGGCCACCAGGGTCGTATTATTAGGCCTTTTGGTTACTTAAAGGTTTGCGCAGCAACTTCATCAGGTCGCTGTGGATGGCATTGTTGCTGGCCAGGATGCTCGGACTGCCCATCTTGAGCGCCTTTCCGTTCATTTCGCTGACGTAGCCGCCGGCCTCGCGCACCAGGATGAGGCCTGCCGCATAGTCCCAGGGCGACAGCCCGCGCTCCCAAAACCCGTCGAAACGCCCGGCCGCCACGTAGGCGAGGTCGAGGGCGGCCGCGCCCCAGCGGCGGATACCCGCGGTATTGGCCATGACGGCATCGATCTCGTCGAGGAACTGGGGGCGGTCGCCCTTGCCGGCGAAGGGCGCGCCGGTGGCGATCAGGCACTCGTTCAGCCGGTGGCGCGCGGAGACCCTGAGTCGGCGGTCGTTGTGAAAGGCGCCCTGGCCCTTCTCGGCGTGGAAGCGGTCGTCCTTGATGGGGTCGTAGACCAGCCCGGCAATGATCTCACCGTGCTCTTCCAGGGCGATGGAGATGGCGAAGTGCGGCAGGCCGTGCAGGAAGTTGCTGGTGCCGTCCAGGGGATCGACGATCCAGCGCCGCCCGCTGCCGTCGCTCTCCGGGATCTCCGCCGACTCCTCCATCAGGAAGCCGTAGCCGGGCCGCGCCTTCTGCAGTTCCTGCTTCAGCGTCTTCTCGGCCTTGAGGTCGGCGGTAGAGACAAAGTCCGCCGGGCCCTTGCGGGAAACCTGCAGGTTCTCGACCTCGCCGAAGTCACGCTTAAGGCCGCGCGCCGCCTTGTCGGCGGCCATGAACATGACGTTGAGGAGGGCGGAGCGGGTGGCCATGAAAGCCTGCGGTCTGCTGCGGACGGGAAGGGCGGAAATCAGGCGAGGAGCGGGGCGGACCGCGTCAGTCCTTGGCCCGCTCCACGTAGGTGGCATCGGCGGTGTTCACCACCACGCGGATGCCGGAGCCGATGTGCGGCGGCACCATGATGCGGGTGCCGTTCTCCAGCACCGCCGGCTTGTAGGAAGAGGAGGCCGTCTGACCTTTTACCACCGGGTCGGCCTGCACGATCTGCATCACCACGGTGTCCGGCAGCATCACTGAGATCGGCTCGTCTTCGTAGGACTCGATGGTGACCGTCATGCCTTCCTGCAGGAACACCACCGGCTCGCCGACCAGGTCCTGGTGCACGGAGATCTGCTCGTAGGTCTCGTTGTCCATGAAGGTCAGCATCTCGCCATCGCTGAAGAGGAACTGATAGTCCTTCTGGTCGAGGCGCACGCGCTCCACGTCCTCGCTGGCGCGGAAGCGCTCGTTCAGCTTGGTGCCGTCGCGGATATCCTTCAGCTCGCACTGCAGATAGGCGCCGCCCTTGCCGGGTTGCGTGTGCTGGATCTTCACCGCGCGCCACAGCCGGCCCTTGTGCTCGATGATGTTGCCGGGGCGGATCGCGTTGCCGTTGATCTTCATGAGGGATCGTCCGCAAAAGGAGGTGGTCTGAAAAGCGCGCGGAAGCTACCAGCTTGCCCCGGGGGTGGCAACGCCCCTCGTGGCGGCAGTCGGAACGGCTAGAGGCCGCCGTCCGGCGCCTGCGAAAGCGCCGCCCGCAGGGCCCTGAGTGCCGCGGCGGGGTCGCCTTCCGCCGCCCAGAGCACCGGGCCGACGGCGACGAAATCGGCTCCGGCAGCGGCCAGGCTGGCTGCGGCTGCGGCGTCGGCGGCGCCGAAGGCGACCTGCGGCGGGGTCATCACCGCCTCCCACCAGGCCACCATCTCCGGATCGGCGGTCCCGCCTGCTTCCGGGGCGCCCTCCGGATCGCCGAAGCCGACGTAGTCGGCGCCCTGCTCGCCGGCGGTCATGGCGAGGTGGCGCGAGGCGCCACAGCCGGCGCCCAGGATGACCTCGGTGCCGAGGCGGGCGCGCAAGTCCTTCAGGCGTGGCCCCTTGCCGCCCAGCGTCAAATGCAGGCCGTCGGCCCCGCTGGACGCCAGCAGCTCCGGCCGGTCCTCCAGCAGCACTGCGATGCCGTGGTCCTGGGCAGCGCGCAGCAGCGGGGCGAGGCGCCGGCCGAAGGCGGCATCGTCGAGCCCGCCGCCACGCAGCAGCAGGGCGGCGATGTCGACCTCTGCGGCCACGGCCAGGGCCTCTTCGACAGCCTGCACGGCGCCCTCGCGGTCCAGCAAGGGCGAGACGAGCAGCAAGCGGGGCGGGGAATCTTCCATCGTCTAAGCGCGGCTGGGAGAAGTCAGTCGCGCTGCAGCCAGTCGCGGCAGGCCTGGGCCTTGTCCTTGACGTCGAGCAGATCGAGGGCCTCGAGCGGCCCGGTGATGAGGTGCAGGCTCTCGGCGTCGGCCATGGCCTGCAGCTTCTCGGCGGCTTCTTCGCCGCCGGTGAAGCGGACCCGGAGGACGCCCTGGCGGAAGGCCGCCATGACCAGGCCCGGCTTGTCGGCGCAGTCGAGGATGGAGGAGGCCTCGGCGTCCGGCACCTCGCGCTCGGCCTGCTTCACCACCTCGCGGAACCACAGCGCGCCGGTGTACGCGGCGGCGCCCGGCGGCGAGGCCAGGGTCACCGGACGGCCGAGCTCGCGCGCCGCCTTCAGCGCGGTGACCGCCTGCTCCAGGGAGTGGATGATGATGACGCGCTCGTTCATGACCGGATGATAATCAAAAGCGGGACCCGAAGGCCCCGCTTTCTTTTGAGGTGGTCGGGGATCTCCCGGCGGAGGCCGGAAGCCGGCTGAGGATGTCAGATCAGCTTGCCGAGCGCCACAGCCGTGTCGCTCATCCGGTTGGAGAAGCCCCACTCGTTGTCGTACCAGGACAGCACCCGCACGCAGGTGTCGTCGAGCACCTGGGTCTGGGTCAGGTCGAAGGTGGAGCTGGCCGGGGAGTGGTTGAAGTCGCTGGATACCAGCGGCTCGTCGCTGACCGCCAGGATGCCCTTCAGGCGGTTGCCCTTGGCAGCCTTCACCATGGCGGCATTGATCGCCTCGGCGTCGGTCTTCTTCTTCGCCTCGATGGTGAGGTCGACCAGGCTGACGTTGGCGGTTGGCACCCGGATCGAGGTGCCGTCCAGCTTGCCCTTCAGCTCCGGCAGCACCAGGCCGGTGGCGCGCGCGGCACCGGTCGAAGTCGGGATCATCGACAAGGCGGCGGCGCGGGCGCGGCGCAGGTCCTTGTGCAGAGTGTCGACGCACGGCTGGTCGCCCGTATAGGAGTGCACCGTGGTCATGAAGCCGTGCTTGATGCCGACCGTCTGGTCCAGCACGTAGGCCACCGGCACCAGGCAGTTGGTGGTGCAGGAGGCGTTGGAGACGATGGTGTGGCTCTTCTTCAGCTTGTCGTGGTTGACGCCGTAGACCACGGTGATGTCGGCGCCCGAGGCGGGGGCGGAGACCAGCACCTTTTTGGCGCCGGCTTCCAGGTGCTTGCCGGCTGCTTCCTTGCTGGTGAAGATGCCGGTGCATTCCAGCACCACGTCGACGCCCAGCTTGCCCCAGGGCAGCTTCGCCGGGTCGCGCTCGGACAGCACCTTCACCTTCTTGCCGTCGACCTTGATGTGGTCCTTGCCGGCCTCGATCTTACCGGGATAGGTGCCGTGCACGGAATCGTACTTCAGCAGGTGCGCGTTCGCTTCCGCTGTGCCGAGATCGTTGATGGCGACGAACTCGATGTCCTTGCGTTTGGCCTCCATGGCGGCGCGGAAGACGAGACGCCCGATCCGCCCGAAGCCGTTGATACCAACCCGAACTGCCATATTCAGTCTCCGTTCCCTAAGAGCCGGCCGCTGTCATTGCGGGGCCGGCGGTTCCCCTGCTTTTCCCTGGCCGCAGCGTCAGGCGGCGTAGCTGCCGGTGGTCGCCGCGCCGTTGTCCTTGGCGCGCTGAAGGAAGGCCGCCTGGCCCTTGTCCAGGTTGGCGGCCTTGCCGGCCCAGGCCTTCAGCGGCGCGGCCTGCAGGGCGCGGCCGTAGGAGAAGCTGAGCTTCCAGGGCAGCGTTCCGGGCGCCTTGTTCATAGCGTTGAGGTGCTCGGTGGCGAGCTGGTCGCTTTGGCCGCCGGAGAGGAAGACGATGCCGGGCACGGCGACCGGCACGGTGCGCTTCAGGCAGCGCAGCGTACGCTCGGCGACTTCCTGCACGCCGGCCTGGTCCGGGCAGTCCTGGCCGGAGATCACCATGTTCGGCTTTAGCAGTGTGCCTTCGAGCCAGACGTTCTGCAGCACCAGTTCGTTGAAGACACTGCGCAGCACCTCTTCGGTGACCTCCTCGCAGACATCGATGTCGTGGTCGCCGTCCATGAGCACTTCGGGTTCGACGATCGGCACCAGGCCGGCCTCTTGCGCCAGGGCGGCGTAGCGGGCCAGCGCGTGAGCGTTGGCGGTCACGCAGCCGGGACTGGGCATGGCGTCGCCGATGCGGTAGACGCCGCGCCACTTGGTGAAACGGGCACCGAGGTCGGCGTATTCCTCCAGTCGTGCGCGCAGGCCATCGAGGCCCTCGGTCACCGTCTCGTCCGGATGACCGGCCAGCGGCTTGGCCCCCAGGTCGACCTTGATGCCGGGGATCATGCCCGCCTTCACCAGCTTCTTCACCAGCGGTGTCCCGTCGGCGGCCTTCTGGCGCAGGGTCTCGTCGTAGAGGATGACGCCGGAGATGTACTTGCCGGCTCCGGGGGTGGTGAACAGCATGTCGCGGTAGTCGCGGCGGTTCTCCTCCGTGGAGGCGATCTTGATGCTGTCGAAACGCTTCTTGATGGTCGGGGAGCTTTCGTCGGCGGCCAGGATCCCCTTGCCATCGCCGACAAGAGCCTTCGCGGTATCCGCAAGCGCGGCTGAACTCATTGATGGGCCTCCAGTTGCATGCCTTCTCTATCTGCAGGGCATATATAAAAACCTCGCATGAGCCTGGTCGCGGTCAAATTCGTGACTTGACCGCCTCGACCACGGCTTCTGCGGTAATGCCGAATTTCTCATAGAGTTCCTTCGCCGGAGCCGAAGCGCCGAAGCCGCGCATGCCGATGAAGGTGCCGCCGGCCTCGATCCAGT
This sequence comes from uncultured Pelagibius sp., assembly GCA_964472095.1. Classification (GTDB taxonomy): domain Bacteria; phylum Pseudomonadota; class Alphaproteobacteria; order Kiloniellales; family Kiloniellaceae; genus Pelagibius. The sequence continues at coordinate 3,109 of CAYYIV010000008.1, read as the reverse complement.
GATCCCAGCCGAAGGAGGCGGCTGCCTCGATGGCAATGTGCAGGGTGCCGGGACCGAGCACCTCGTCGCGGTAGTGCGGCGGTTGTTGTTGGAAGAGCTCCCAGCTCGGCATCGACACCACGGCGGCGGAGATGCCCTGTTCGCGCAGCAATTGCTGCGCCTGCATGGCGATCTGGACCTCGGAGCCCGAGGCGATCAGGGTCACCTGACGCTCGCTGTCGGCCGGCGCCAAGATGTAGGCGCCGTAGGACGACAGGTTCTCGCCGCACTCGCGGCGCAGGGTCGGCAGGTTCTGGCGGGTGAGGGCGAGCACCGAGGGGCCGCCGTCGGAAAGCAGCGCCAGCTCCCAGCACTCGGCGACCTCCACGGCGTCGGCCGGGCGGAATACTTTGAGGTTCGGAATGGCGCGCAGCGCGGCCAGGTGCTCGACCGGCTGGTGGGTCGGGCCGTCCTCGCCGAGGCCGATGGAATCGTGAGTCATCACGTAGACGACGCGCTGGTCCATCAGCGCCGAGAGGCGGATTGCGGGGCGGCAGTAGTCGGTGAACACCAGGAAGGTGCCGCCGTATGGAATCAGGCCGCCATGCAGGGCGATGCCGTTCATCGCCGCTGCCATGCCGTGTTCGCGCACGCCGTAGTGAATGTAGCCGCCGGAGAAGTCGCCCGGCTTCACGATGCCCTGGGACTTCGACTTGGTGTTGTTGGAGCCGGTAAGGTCGGCCGAGCCGCCGATCATCTCGGGGATCGCCGTCGTCAGCACCTCCAGCACCTGCTGCGAGGAGACGCGGGTGGCCAGGTTCGGCGCCTCGGCGACCACCTTCTCCTTGAAGGCGGCAACGGCGTCCTGCCAGCCTTGCGGCAACTTGCCGGCCATCTGCCGCTCAAAGGCGGCACGCCGGTCGCTGCCGGCCAGGCGGCCCTGCCAGGCCTTGCGGGCGCCGGCGTTGCGTTTTCCGGCGCTGCGCCAGCTGTCCAGCACCGCGGCGGGAATCTCGAAGGGAGCATGCGGCCACCCGAGCGCCTTGCGCGCGCCGGCGATCTCCTCGTCGCCGAGCGGCGCCCCGTGGGTGGCGGCGGTGCCTTGCTTCTTGGGGGCGCCGAAGCCGATGACGGTGCGGCAGGCGATGAGGCTCGGCCGACTGCTGGCGCGGGCCGCCGCGATGGCCGCCGCCACCGCGTCAGGGTCGTGACCGTCGACGCGGCTCGCCTCCCAGCCCGCCGCCTCGAAGCGTTTCAGCTGGTCATCGGAGCAGGCGAGATCGACGCTGCCGTCGATCGAGATGTTGTTGTCGTCGAAGAGCACAATCAACTTGCCGAGACCCAAGTGACCGGCGAGGGAGATTGCCTCGTGGCTGATGCCCTCCATCAGACAGCCATCGCCTGCGATGACGTAGGTGTGGTGGTCGACCAGCGCGTCGCCGAAGCGCGCATTCAGCAGGCGCTCGGCCAGCGCCATGCCGACGGCGTTGGCGAGACCCTGGCCCAGCGGGCCGGTGGTGGTTTCGATGCCGGTGGCGTGGCCGTATTCCGGATGGCCGGCGGTGCGGCTGCCGAGCTGGCGGAAGTTCTTCAGCTCCGCCAGCGTCATGTCCTCATAGCCGGTCAGGTGGAGCAGCGCGTAAAGCAGCATGGAGCCGTGCCCGGCCGACAGCACGAAGCGGTCGCGATCGGGCCAGTCCGGCGCCGCCGGATCGAACTTCAGGAAGCGCGAGAACAGCACCGTGGCGACATCGGCCATGCCCATCGGCATGCCGGGGTGGCCGGAGTTGGCCCTTTGCACGGCGTCCATGGCGAGGGCGCGGATCGCATTGGCCATGTCACGGTGATTGTCGGGGGTCACTAAGCTGTCTTGCGCCGAGGGCGACGTGGCGACGTCCATCGAGAAGGTCCACCTGATGGGGAAAACGAAAAAACGGCGGTGCCTGCCGATTTTGAGCGGCACCATGCCGCCACGCCCGGCCAAGGTCAACCGGCATGTCGTGCGATTCTGCCCGATTTGGCAAAGGACGAGGGCGGTGCGGCAGGCTTGCCGCGGCATCGGCGCGTCGGGCTCTGCGGTTGACCGGTCACGAAGGCGAAGCCTATCCTTTACCGCCCGCCCGCCGCCCCGCCATTTCGTGTTACCGGATGCGGCGCGGCTGGCGCAACACCGATCGGAACCCGAATGCCTCGACTGGAAGAAGCCAGCCACCGTCTGCAGGTGGCCATCGACCGCCTGGAACAGGTTGTGACGGCGCGCGGCGCCCAAGGAGGCGCCGGCGGCGAGGACCCCGCCCTGCGCGCAGCCCTGGAGGCGGCGCGGCGCGAGAATGCCCAGTTGCAGCAGCTTGCCGGCACGGTGTCGTCGCGCCTCGACGCGACCATCGGGCGCCTGCGCAAGCTGGTGAGCTAGGCGAGGAGAGGAGCGGCCATGTCGCAGATCATTTCGCTCACCGTGCACGGCCGCAGCTATCAGGTCACCTGCGACGACGGTCAGGAAAGCCACCTGAAGAAGCTGGCCCAGCACATCGACCGCAAGATGGCGGAGCTGGAGTCGAGCATTGGCCAGGTCGGGGAGCAGCGCCTGCTGTTCATGTCCTGCCTGCTGATCGCCGACGAGCTCTTCGATGCCCAGCGCCAGGTCGACGGCCTCAAGGCCGGGCGGATCCTTGCCCAGTCTGGCAGCCCAGCCGCGGCGGCCGGTCCAGGACCGAATGCCTCCGAGCAGCAGGCGACCCGGGCGCTCGACGCCTGTGCCCAGCGTATCGAGGCTATTGCCGCCCGGCTGCAGGGTGCTTAGATAGACGGGACCATCGAGCGCTTGGCGGCGCTGCGGGGTGCGTCAGGTAAAGCAATCCCTGGGGCCAATACCAACCTCTAGGGAGCTGTCCCTGTCGGGATTCCGGTCCCGGTATATGGCGCCCACCTGTCTAGGCAGGCCACAGAGGATTCCATATTGCCAACGGCCTTTGCGGCGCCGCCACGTGATTTCCCGCCCGCCGGACGTCTCCCCCTTTAAAGATAGAGTGTTTCCTTGCCCGTCGATTCCGCCGCCATCCAGGACGCAAAACGGCGCCTGCGCGCGGCGGCCCGGACGGCGCGGGCCGCCGCGGCGGCCGCCGACCGCGCG
>CAYYIV010000007.1:0-152438 GCA_964472095.1 uncultured Pelagibius sp. | reverse complement strand
ATCACCTCGCGCCAGTTGTCGGCGCGCAGCCAGGCATAGGGATCCTCGCGGGTCATGCCGTGCAGGGCGATGCGCGAAGGCTTGCGAGGCGCCTGGGGAGGTGTGGAGCGGGAAGTGGCTTCCTGGACGCTATCGTTGGGCACTGATGTCACGCTCACTTTCTACTGGGACGTTTAGCCTCTGGCGGCGCTCCAGGCTTCGGGCGGCTTTCTGTCGCAGCGCGACTCCGGATGAAGCATTCTAGGGTCGGCACCGGCAAAAACCATGCGAATCCGCCGGATCGCCGCCTGCCGAGAGGCGGGGCACCGCGATCACAAGAAACCGTGCAGACAGTCACTTGGGTAGCTTTGACCTGGATCAATGGCAAGGCCCCCGGAGACTGTCATGAGGTGGCATCGCAGGGGAGCCATGATTGAAGAGCGGTCCGGATCTATGCCGCCAGGCGGCAGTTCGGTTGAAGTCCTGGCAACTGTTGCGACAACGACAACTGGTTTCGACTCTCACTGGGGCATCTGATGGGCAATTCAACCGAGGCCTCCGGCGTATCGCCAGCGACCCTCCTGGTCGGTCTGGCGCTGGCGCTGGCCGGTATCATGGGGCTGTTCCTCGTCGCCAACGCGCAGGACGGCGCCATCGCATTCCACGGCTACCTCTTCGTCATCTTCTGCGGCCTTGGCATCTTCTGGATGATCAAGCGGCACTTCGACGAGGCGGAGGACACGGTCGAGGCCGAAGACGGCACCCGCTACAACGACGGGGTCATCAAGGCAGGCACCATAGCCTCGCTGTTCTGGGGTGTGGTCGGCTTTCTCGCCGGCGTCGCCATCGCCCTGCAGCTCTCGTTTCCGGAGCTGAACTTCCATCTGCCCTGGACCAATTTCGGGCGACTCAGGCCCGTGCACACCTCGGCGGTGATCTTCGCCTTCGGCGGCAACGTGCTGATCGCCACTTCCTTCTATGTCGTGCAGCGGACCTGCCGCGCAAGGCTGGCCGGCGACTGGGCGCCCTGGTTCGTGTTCTGGGGCTACCAGCTGTTCATCGTGCTGGCGGCCAGCGGCTATGTCCTCGGCGTCACCCAGTCCAAGGAGTACGCCGAGCCTGAGTGGTACGTCGACCTCTGGCTGACCCTGGTCTGGGTGGTCTACCTGCTGATCTTCCTCGGCACCCTGATGAAGCGCCGCGAACCACACATCTATGTGGCCAACTGGTTCTACCTTGCCTTCATCGTCACCATCGCGATGCTGCATATCGTGAACAACTTGTCGGTGCCGGTTTCGCTCAGCGGCTCCAAGAGCTATGCACTGTTCGCCGGCGTGCAGGACGCGCTGACCCAGTGGTGGTACGGCCACAATGCCGTGGGCTTCTTCCTCACCGCCGGCTTCCTCGGCATCATGTACTACTTCGTGCCGAAGCAGGCCAACCGCCCGATCTACTCCTACCGCCTGTCGATCGTGCACTTCTGGTCGCTGATCTTTCTCTACATCTGGGCCGGCCCGCACCACCTGCACTACACGGCCCTGCCGGACTGGGCGCAGACCCTCGGCATGACCTTCTCGATCATGCTGTGGATGCCGTCGTGGGGCGGCATGATCAACGGCCTGATGACCCTCTCCGGGGCCTGGGACAAGCTGCGCACCGACCCGGTCCTGCGCATGCTGGCGGTTTCCGTCGCCTTCTACGGCATGAGCACCTTCGAGGGCCCGGTGATGTCGATCAAGGCGGTCAACTCGCTCAGCCACTACACAGACTGGACCGTCGGCCACGTGCACTCCGGCGCCCTCGGCTGGGTCGGCTTCGTCAGCTTCGGCGCCCTCTACTTCCTGGTTCCCAAGCTGTGGAACCGCCAGCGGCTCTACTCGCTGGCGCTGGTCAGCCTGCACTTCTGGGTGGCGACCATCGGCATCGTCCTCTACATCACCGCGATGTGGGTTTCCGGCATCCTGCAGGGCCTCATGTGGCGGGCTTACGACAGCCTCGGCTTCCTCGAGTACTCCTTCGTGGAAACCGTCGAGGCGATGCATCCCTTCTATGTCATTCGTGCCCTGGGCGGTGTGCTCTACCTGATCGGCGCGCTGATCATGGTCTACAACTGCTGGCGGACCATCCGCGGCGACGTCCGCGAGGAACGCCGAATTGGCGCCCCCGTGGGCCGCCCGGCGCCCGTCGGCGCCGCCGAGTAAGGGAGGACCGGGACATGGCTTTCAAGCACGACGTCATCGAAAAGAACTCGATCCTCCTGCTGGTGCTGACCCTGCTGGTGGTGTCCGTGGGCGGACTGGTGGAGATCGCGCCGCTGTTCTACCTGGAGAGCACCATTGAGAAGGTAAAGGGCATGCGCGCCTACACCCCTCTGGAGCTGGTCGGCCGCAACATCTACATTCGCGAGGGCTGCTACAACTGTCACAGCCAGATGATACGCCCGCTGCGCGACGAGGAGGAACGCTACGGCCATTACTCTTTGGCGGCTGAGAGCATGTACGACCACCCCTTCCAGTGGGGCTCCAAGCGAACCGGGCCGGACCTCGCCCGCGTCGGCGGGCGCTATTCGGATGCCTGGCACGTTGCCCACATGGCCGATCCGCGCAGCGTCGTGCCGGAATCGATCATGCCGGGCTATCCCTTCCTGGCGGAGACACCGTTGCGCGCCAGGGACATCGCCGCGCACCTGCGTACCAACCGCATGATCGGCGTGCCCTACAGCGACGAGATGATCGAGATGGCCGCGCAGGACCTGGCCGCACAGGCAGACCCGGATTCCGACGGTGCCGACGGCGTGATCGAGCGCTACCCCGGCGCCGTGGTGTCCAATTTCGACGGCAACGCCGCGCAGCTCACCGAGCTCGATGCGATGATCGCCTATCTGCAGATGCTCGGCACCCTGGTGGACTTCGAGGCCTATCAACCCGAAGCCAACTACCGCTAGGAGGCGGCACCATGCAATACGAGCAAATTGCGCAGTTCGCGGCCACCTACGGCCTGGTCTATCTGGTTATCCTGTTCGCAGGCGCCCTGGCCTATGCCTTCTGGCCGGCGAACAAGAAGAAGTTTGACAAGGCGGCGCGGCTGCCGCTCGAGGAGGACTGAGTCGTGGCACACAACAAGGAAGTCGATCAGGTTTCCGGCACGGAAACCACCGGCCACGAGTGGGACGGCATCAAGGAGCTGAACACGCCGCTGCCGCGTTGGTGGCTGTGGACCTTCTACGTCACCTGCATCTGGGCCGTGGCCTATTGGATCGTCATGCCGGCCTGGCCGCTGGTCAGCAGCCACACTACCGGCGTGATCGGCTACTCCTCCCGCGCCAAGCTGGCGGAGTCGATGGAGGTGGCGCGGGCGGCGCAGAGCCAGTACCTCGACCGCATAGAACTTGCCTCTCTGGAGGAGATCACCGACAACCGCGAGCTCCTGGAGTTCGCGCTGGCGGGCGGCGGATCGGCATTTGCGGTGAACTGCTCCCAGTGCCACGGCCTCGGGGCCGCCGGCTCCACCGGCTATCCCAACCTCAACGACGACGACTGGATCTGGGGCGGCAGCCTGGAAGAGATCAGCCATACCATCCACTATGGTATCCGCTCCGATCACGACGAGACCCGCTTCAACATGATGCCGGCCTTCGGTGCCGATCAGATCCTGGAGCGCGAACAGATCAACGACGTCGCCGAGTACGTGCTCTCGCTGTCGAGCTCGGCCACCGATCCCGCAGCTGCCGGGCGCGGCGAGGAAGTCTTCCTCGAGCAATGTTCGGCCTGCCACATGGAAGACGGCAGCGGCAGCCCCGAGCTCGGCGCACCGAACCTGACCGACGGCATCTGGCTCTACGGCGGCGACAAGGCCGACGTAGTGGCCTCGATCACCAACAGCCGTGCCGGCATGATGCCAGCATGGACCGGACGCCTCGACGAGACCACGATCAAACAGCTGGCCGTCTACGTCCACTCCCTCGGCGGCGGCCAATAACGCAGAAGGGCTTGCCATGGTCGATCAAGCGGTTGTGCAGGATGCCACCGCGAAGCCGGCAGACAGAAGAGAAGGCGTAGAACGCTCCGACGCTGAACCGGTCAACAAGAAGGAACGGCGCTCCCTCTACCAGAAGCGGATCAAGATCTATCCGCGCCTAGCCCGGGGGAGCTTCCGCCGTCTCAAGTGGATCGTCATGGCACTGACCCTTGGCGTTTACTACCTGACGCCCTGGATCCGCTGGGACCGCGGGCCCAACGCGCCCGACCAGGCGGTGCTGATCGACTTCCCGGGCCGCCGCTTCTACTTCTTCTTCATCGAGATCTGGCCGCAGGAAGTCTACTACATCACCGGGCTTTTGATCCTGGCGGCCATCGGCCTGTTCCTGGTGACCGCACTGGCCGGGCGCGTGTGGTGCGGCTACACCTGCCCGCAGACCGTCTGGACCGATCTATTCATCGCCGTCGAGCGCCTGATCCAGGGCGACCGTGCCTCGCGCATCCGCCTCGACAAGTTGCCGTTGAGCGCCAACAAGGTCGCCCGCAAGGCCGCCACCCACCTCGCCTGGGTGGCGATCGCCCTCGGCACCGGCGGCGCCTGGGTGTTCTACTTCGCCGACGCGCCGACCCTGGCCGGGCAGCTCGCCAGCTTCCAGGCGCCGGCTGTCGCCTACACCACCATCGCCGTCCTCACCTTCTTCACCTACCTGCTGGGCGGCCTCGCCCGCGAGCAGGTCTGCACCTATATGTGCCCCTGGCCACGCATCCAGGGCGGGCTGCTCGACGAGGAATCGCTGGTCATCACCTACCGTGAGGATCGCGGTGAGCCGCGCGGCGCGCGCAAGAAGGGCACCGATGCGATCGGCCTCGGCGACTGCGTCGCCTGCAACCAGTGTGTCGCCGTCTGCCCGATGGGCATCGACATCCGCGACGGCCAGCAGCTCGAATGCATCACCTGCGCGCTCTGCATCGATGCCTGCAACTCGGTGATGGACAAAGTCGGCCTGCCGCGCAACCTGATCGCCTACGACACTCTCGCCAACGTGGAGCGCGTGCGCGCCGGCGAGAAGCCGCGCCTGCGCCTGTTCCGCCCACGCATCCTGGTCTACGCCGGCATCATCGTGCTGGTGGGCGTCATCATGCTGTTCACCCTGATCACCCGCAGCGACCTCGACGTCAGCATCCTGCGCGACCGCAATCCGCTGTTCGTCACCCTGTCGGACGGCTCGATCCGCAACGGCTATACCGTGAAGATCATCAACAAGCAGCATGCCGTACGACGTTTTTCACTGACGCTGGAAGGCATCGAGGGCGTCGGCCTCGATGTGGTCGGGGCCGACGTCACGGCCGACGACCTGCAGGTCGCACCGGACAGCCTGGAGAGCTTCCGCGTCTTCGTCTCGGCGCCGCGCGAGGCCCTGGACGACAGCTCCGTCGACGTGCGCTTCCAGGTGACCGACACCACCTCCGGCGACAGGGTGAGCTACGATACCGTTTTCAGGGGGCCGCAATGACGACACCAGCCAACGGCCGGACGATCACGGGCAAGCACGTTCTGCTGGCGATGCTCGGCTTCTTCGGCATCGTCGTCGCCGTCAACATGGTCTTCGTCTACCTGGCGATCGACACCTTCACCGGCGTCACCACCGCCAATCCCTACAAGGAAGGGCTTGCCTACAACCAGGTGCTGGCCGCACGCGATGCCCAGCGCGGCCTCGGCTGGCAGGGCGCGGTGAACGCCGCCACGTCCGGCGCCGGCAAGGAGCGCATCACGGTGAGCCTCAGCGATGCCGCTGGCAGCCCGCTGAGCGGCCTGCAGCTGGACGGCAGCCTGCGCCGCCCCACCCACGAGGGCCTCGACCAGCCGCTCGCCTGGCGGGAGACGGCGCCGGGCAGCTACCAGGCCGAGGTGGCCCTGCCGGAGCGCGGCAACTGGGATCTCGTGGTCAGTGCCGACGACGGCCGTAACCCGGCATTCGAGATGAGGGCCCGACTATGGCTCAAGTAGGCGCCAGGGCCGAACAGGAGCTGTCACTGGGCTGCTGCCCTGGCGGGCAGATCGCCGGGCTCGCCGGCGAGGTCGAGACGGCGCCCGACCCGGCCGACTACGGCGACAACGTCGTCACGCGCCCCGACGGCAGCGCGGAACTCACCCTCGTCGTGCAGAATCTGCACTGTCCGGGCTGCATCAACACCATCGAGGGTGCCGTCGAGGGGCTGCCGGGCCTCGAGCGCGCGCGCGTCAACCTCGGCACCCGGCGACTGCTGTTGCAGTGGAATCCGCAGGCGACCACGGCCGCCCCGCTGCTGGCGGCGGTGGCCGCACAGGGCTACCGCCTCATCCCGCTCGATCCGGAACAGATGGCGAGCGCCGAGGCGACCGAGACTCGCGAACTGCTGAGGGCGCTTGCCGTCGCCGGCTTTGCCGCCGGCAACGTCATGCTGCTGTCGGTTTCCGTGTGGAGCGGCTTGGCCGAGGACATGGGGCCGGCGACGCGCGCGCTGATGCACTGGGTCTCCGCCCTCATTGCGCTGCCGGCGGTGGCCTACGCCGGGCGGCCGTTCTTCCGCTCCGCCCTGGCGGCCCTGCGAAGCGGCCGGACGAACATGGACGTCCCGATCTCGCTGGGTGTCCTCCTGGCCACCGGCATGAGCCTCTCCGAGACCATGCGCCACGGCGAGCACGTCTACTTCGATGCCGCCGTGATGCTGCTGTTCTTCCTGCTGATCGGCCGCTTCCTCGACCTGCGCCTGCGCGGGCGTGCCCGCTCGGCGGCCGAGAACCTGACGGCGCTGCGCGCCACGGTCGCCACTGTGGTCGATGCCCAGGGCCTGCTCGCGCCCCTGCCGATCAACCGGCTGGTCCCGGGCATGACCGTGGCCGTGGCACCCGGCGAGCGCATCCCGGTCGACGGCACCGTCTGCCTCGGCCGCTCGGAGGTCGATACCTCGCTGCTGACTGGCGAGAGCCTGCCGCACCCGGCATTGCCCGGCAGCGCGGTTTTCGCCGGCACCATGAACGGCGCCGGCGCGCTGCGCATCACCGTCACCAAGACTGCCGACGCCAGCCTGCTGGCCGAGATCGTGCGCCTGATGGAGAACGCCGAGCAGGGCCGCGACCGCTACGTGCGCCTGGCCGACCGGGTGGCGCGGCGCTACGCCCCGGCTGTCCACATCCTGGCCGCCGGCACGCTGATCGGTTGGCTCGCCCTCTCGACCATCCCCTGGCAGGGCGCCCTGCTGCATGCCATCGCAGTGCTCATCATCACCTGCCCCTGTGCGCTCGGCCTCGCGGTGCCGGCAGTACAGATCACCGCCGTCGGCCGCCTGATGAAGCGCGGCGTGCTGGTGAAGGCGGCCGACGCGCTGGAGCGCCTTGCCGCCGTCGACACCCTGGTGTTCGACAAGACCGGCACGCTGACCACCGGCCGGCCGGAGTTGCAGAACCTGCCGCAAATCCCGGCGGAGGACTTGGCGCTTGCCGCCGCCATGGCCGCTGAGAGCCGCCATCCACTGGCCCGCGCGCTCTGCCGCGCTGCCGGCCCCCGCCCGGCCCTCGACGTCGCCGTCACCGAGCATCCCGGAGACGGCCTGGAGGCGGTGGTGGACGGTAAGACACTGCGGCTCGGCCGCCGCGCGTGGTGTGGCATCGCCGAGGCGGACGCGGGCGACGAGAGCGCGGCGATGGAGCTTTGGCTCACCGGTCCCGGCCGCATGCCCCGGCGCTTCGCCTTCCACGACGCCCCGCGCCGCGATGCCGCCGAGGTGATCGCCGGCCTCAAGCGGGACGGCTACCGGATCGAGCTGCTGTCCGGCGACCGCAGCGCGGTGGTAGCCGATCTCGCCGCCCAGCTCGGCATCGATGCCTGGCACGGCGACTGCCGGCCAGCGGACAAGATCGCCCGGCTGGAAGCGCTGGCCGCCGAAGGACGCAAGACCGCGATGATCGGCGACGGCCTCAATGACGCGCCGGCGCTGGCGGCCGCCTTCGCCTCGCTGTCGCCGGCCGAGTCAGCCGACATCAGCCAGGTCGCCGCCGACATCATCTTCCAGGGTGACAGGCTGGCGCCGCTCGCCGAAACGCTCACCATCGCGCGCCGCGCCCGCCGGCTGGTGCTGCAGAACTTCGGCTTGGCGCTGCTCTACAACCTCATCGCCGTACCGATCGCGGTCGCCGGCTACGTGACGCCGCTGATCGCCGCTGTGGCCATGTCGGCCTCGTCCATCATCGTCATCGCCAACGCCCTGCGGCTCAATCTCGGCGGGCAGGTGCCCGCAGGCGGGCAAAAATGAGCGCCCTCATCTACCTCATCCCGGCGGCCCTGTTGCTCGGCCTGCTCGGCCTCGTCGGCTTTCTGTGGGCGCTGAAGAGCGGGCAGTTCGACGACCTCGACGGCGCCGCGCACCGCGTCCTGCTCGACGAGGAAGACAAGCCCCTGCCGCCCAAAGGCGAGGCCGGGAACGTGCGAGGGTCGCAGGAGGGTCCCGGTTACCGACCCACGGTTTCGCGGTAGGCGTGCCAGGTGGCGTGGCCGACCAGCGGGAAGGTCACGATGAGGCCCAGAAAGCAGGTCGCCAGGCCGATGCCGGTCAGCAGGGCGACCAGCCAGGCCCAGAGCAGCATCGGCTTGGGATTGCGCAGCACCGCCTGGACGCTGACGAACACCGCCGATGCGAAATCGAGGTCGCGCTCCATCAGCAGCGGCACCGAGACCACGCTGATGGTGAAGACCGCGGTGGCCAGCAGGGCTCCGCAGGCGGTGCCGACCACCAGCAGGGCGACGCCCTGCGACGTCAGCAGCAGGGTCGGCACGATCTCCGCCAGCGGCGGAAACGCCATCGGCCCGAGAAAGAGCGCCAGCAGCAGCGTCGCCGCGCGCATCCAGATCAGCAGCAGCGCCATCAGCGTGACGCCGAGAAATGCGAGGCGCATGGGCGAGCGGGTGGCGACGAAGAGCGCCGAGCGGAGCGAGACCGGTTCGCCGGTTTCCAGGCGGCGGCTGGTCTCGTAGAGGCCGACCGCCAACATCGGCCCGACCAGCATGAAACCGGCGGCCAGCGGGAACAGCAGGTACTCCACGCCGGCCAGGAAGACACCGGCGGTGATGAGGAAGCTGACCGCTGTGAAGATGGCGCCGTAGGTCAGGCTGACGCCCGGCGCCCGCTTGAGGTCCTGCCAGCCGGCGGCGAGCCAGGCCCAGGGGCGATCCAGTTGCAGCCGGCGCACCGGCGGCACGGCATTATGAAAATGGGTCTCTGTCACTGACACTTGGCTTCCTCCGGACACCAGGGTGGCGCGCGGTTTGCCCCGCGTCGCCAGTTTTTCGCGAGGGGAAACCCACGCGCTGCCCTACCTCCGCCCCCAAGGGGGATGCGGCAGGTGCCCTACCAAGCCCGTCGCTATGATACCCCAAGGAGGCAGGTCTCCGGAAGCCTGCTGTGGCTGCTCCCCAGCGGCGGTCTACCGTTGCTAAATGGCCTCGCCGGGCGGACCCGCAGACCGCAGGCGGAAGCTGCCCTCCGATTCGTAGGGTACCGAGTGCCGCTGAAGGCTGTTCAGGTAGGCGAGGCCGCGCAGCCGATAGGTGAGGTCGCCGCGCTCGGCGAGCAGCATCATCTGCCGCACCAGGTCGAACAAGGTGGTCGAGCTCTCCACCGAGAGCTGGCTTTCACTGAGGCGCGGGATGGTGACCCGCTGGCTGCTGAAGCCGCGGGCAAAGGCCTCGCCGTTGACCTCGAGATCGAATGTCAAGCCGTCGAGCGGCAGCGCGAAATCGTTCGGGTTGCCGATCCTGAGATCGATCTGGAAGCGCTGCTCGAAGACGCTGCTCTCCAGCAGCCTCACGTCGACCACTCTGACCAGGGGCGGGATCGGATCGGCGGTGCCGCAAGCCGCCAGCAGCAGCACTGCCGAGAGAAACGCACCCCGGACCGAGGCGGGGATCAATTCCCGAGCAGCTTCTTCTTGAGGTCGAGCGGACCGCTGGAGCCGCCGTCGGTGTCCGAGCTGCCGCCCGGCGTCAGGCCTTCCAGCAGGCCCTTGGCGCCGTCACCGTCCTGCAGCTGCTCGATGACCGCTGAGGGATCCTTCAACTGGTCCTTCAGCAGGCTTTCGAGGTCGGGTTTGTAAGAGATGTCGTGCCACGGTCCGCTCACCTTGATCGGCACCGTGATGCCGGAAGCATCGGACGCTCCGCCCTGGCCCTCGATGCTGCCCACCAGCTTCGGGCTCACCTGATAGTCGACCGTGCGCGGCGGCAGCGGCACCTTGCCCTGGCCGGTCATGCGCACCAGCGGCGCCACCAGGGAGAGGTCGTCGTTGCTGACGATGCCCTTGTCGATGGTGAAGCTGCCGGACAATTCGGCGAAGTCTGTCGCCTGGGCGTCGTCAAAGGACTGCTCGATGGCCGCTGTCGAGATATTGCGTACCATGGCCGCCAGGTTGATGCCCTTGATGGCGCCGTCGCGGAACACCACCGCACCGTTGCCGTCGAGGTTGGAGACCAGTTCGCGCTGGCTGGCGCCGGTGGTCGTCACCGAGAGCTTGCTCTCCGTTGTGCCGAGAATGCGGTCGAACTTCGCCAGGTCGTTGAGGAAGGGACCGGCCTGGAAGTTCGCCAGATCGAAGTCGGCCGTGATGGCTGGCTTGCCGCTGCTGCCGTCGACCACGATGTTGCCCTTGCCCGAGCCGTCGTAGAGCTGCATCTCGGACAGGTCCGCCGTCAGCTTGCTGTCCTGCAGCACCACCGTGAGGCTGCTCTGGCCGATCTTCACGTCCCGGAACTGGATGCCTCCGGCAGCGAAGGTGAGGTCGGCGTTCAGCGCACCGAGCCCGGAAACGTCAATCGGATCGTCGCTCCAGTCGCCGCTGGCCTCGCCACCCGCACCGCCCGAACCGCCGGCGGCCTGGCCGGCATCGGCAGACTCCTGCTCCGGCGGCAGGTAGGGATTGACGTTCAGCTGGTCGACCGTCAGTTCTGCCCTGATCATCGGCTTGGCGCCGGTGGCGTCGACCGAGAAGAGGCCCTCGCCGTCGATCTCGTCGAGCTTCAGCCGGGCCTGGGTCAGCGCCACCTTGGCGCCCATCATCTCCAGCTGGCCGGCGATGTTGAAGGGGCCGAGCCCGTCGCCCGAGAAGTCCAGCGGGTTGCCGGTCCAGGCAGCGAGGCTGCGGATCGAAGGCACGTCGAGTTCCAGTGCACCCTGCAGGCCGAGTTCCTGGGCATTGCGCGCAGCGCCATCGAAGGCAAAGGTAACCGGTGCAGAATCGACTTTCATGGCGAGGTTGGTGGTCTCGCCGGACATCAGCGCATTCGGATTCTCTGCGTTTATTTCCAGCGCAATCTTCTCGCCGTTCCACACCGCCGAGCCTGCCGCCTCGAAGGGCGACGACAGCGAGGGCAGCGACAGCTCCATGTTGACCTCGCTGACGGTGACTGCCTGCCCGTTCTGGCGGTCGAGGTAGTTCAACGTACCGTCGACCAGACGCACCTCGCCGAGGCGGATTTCGCTGACCGGCGAAGCGCCGTCGCCGGAGCTGCCGCCGGCATCGCCGGAGGGTGCCGCTGCGCCGTCCGCCGTATCCAGCTGCCAGTTCGGTTTGCCCTCGGCGTCCACTTCCAGGTTGATCACCGGCTTCTCGAGGATGAAGCGGTCTATGGCCACCTCGCCGCTCAGCAGCGGCAACAGTTGCAGGGCGACATCGAGTCGGTCGATGGTCGCCATCTCCGGCGTCGAGGCGCCCGGCGCGTTGGCGAAGCCGACGTCCTCCACCGAAATCGCGATGACCGGAATCAGCGACAGCGAGATGTCGCCGTCAATGCGCAGGTCGCGCCCGGTGGCGTCCTTCGCGCGGGCCTGGATCTCCCCTTTGTAGCTCTCCAGGGGGATCAACAGGGGAACCACGATGACCGCCGCGATGATCAGCACCACGACGACACCCAGTCCGATGAGCAGCTTCTTCATACCTGTAAGACCTCCGATGGGGGCGCCGGCCGCTCAGGCGGCAGCGCCGTTATCCCCCGATATTCCAGAATCCCTGGCAGGCATCCCAAAGCGGGCCTGCCAAGCCGGTCGTCCTCCCTGCCCGAGCCCCGTCCTAGTCGGCAGCGGCGGCGGCCATGTGCACCGTGCGCTGCGGAAAAGGAATGGTAATCTTCTCGGCATCCATCCTGTTTTTCAGGTTCTTGGTGAGATCGAATTTCACTCCCCAGAAATCGGCGGCATTGCACCAGACGCGCACCACGAAGTTGACCGAGCTGTCGCCCAGGTCGGTGACTGCGGCCATCGGCGCCGGCTCGGCGATGACGCGGGAATCCTTCTTCGCTTCGTCGATGATGGCTGCAAGGGCTTTTTCGATCTCATCTTCGTAGGCGATGCCGATCACAATGTCGACTCGGCGCGTCGGATGAAAGGAATAGTTCTTGATGGCCGAGCCCCAGAGTTGGGCATTCGGCGCGATGATCTGCACATTGTCCGGCGTCGCCAGCTCGGTAACGAAGAGCGAAATGCTCTTCACCGTGCCGGCCAGGCCGCCGGCCTCGATGTAGTCGCCGATTTTGAAGGGCCGGAACAGCAGCAGCATGACGCCGGCCGCGACGTTGCTGAGCGTGCCCTGCAGCGCCAGGCCGATGGCAAGGCCGGCGGCGCCGAGCACCGCGATGAAGCTGGTGGTCTGCACGCCGAATTGCGACAGGACCGCGATGACGGTGAAGATGACGACGGCGTAGTAGGCAAGGCTCGAGAAGAAGCTGCGCAGCGTTTCGTCGACTTTCCTGAACTTGCTGAGGCCCCTGTCGACACTGCGGCGCACCCATCCGGCGAGGACGAAACCGATAACGAGAATAACGATGGCGCCGATGACGCTCAGTCCGTAGGTGGCCACCAGGGCCATCACCATGGTCCAGACGTCCTCGATGGACTGCTCCATTAAACTTCCCCTTTCAACTGCCTGCCGCCAGGCGGCCCCTTGCGCCCACTCGCCGGCACGGTTGGTACCCAGCCTGGTCCCGGCCATGTTAAACCGGAAGTCCAGGCAATTTGAATGCTTTGTGTAGGTCGGTCTAGGAGTTTGTGCCTTGACCCGGGACAATTTCTGCGCAGGCTGGAGCCCAGGGCCCTGCGGCAATCCAAAACCAATTCTGTGACGACTGCAACCTGAGGGATACGGCAGTGCCGGCTTTCCTCAGACGGATTCGCGGTCGATGAGATGCAGGAAGGAGCCGAAGACGCTGCCCTGACGCTGCCCGACCGGCCCGAGGTGGTCCCCGCCTGCCGAGGCGGCACTGAAGAGTGCCGACGCCGCCGGGCCCTCGCTGCCCAACACCTGGGCATAGTGGAATTCATGGCCGCGGAAGGCCGCACCGGCAGGCCCGAAGGGTCCCGGCGCCAGCAGTTCCGCCCTGCGGTAGCCGAGATGGCGCGCCGGCGCCTTGAAAGAGCTTTCCAGCGGCAGCAGCCCTGCCATGGCATGGCGCTCGCCCGCGGCATCCTCCAGCCCCTGGCCGAGCACCATGTAGCCGCCACACTCGCCGTAGACCACGGCGCCGCGCGCCGCCGCGGCCCTGAGGGCGTCCAGAAAGCGTGTGGCGGCGGCCAGGCGGCCGGCCTGCAGCTCGGGATAGCCGCCGGGCAGGTAGACCGCGGTGGCGGCTGCGTCCGGCGCCTGGTCGGCCAGGGGCGAGAACGTCGTGATTTCGGCCCCGGCGCGGCGCCAACCCTCCAGCACCAGCGGATAGGCGAAAGCAAAGGCGACATCCGCCGCCACCGCGATGCGCTGACCCAAGGGCGGCAAGGGCGCCGCTGCGCCGCCGCCCGGCAGCCGCGCCGGGCGCGCCGCCGCCCTCAGAGCGGCCACGTCGACCTGCGCTGCAGCCGCCGCCGCAGCCGCCTCGAGGAAGCTTTCCAGCTCGGCGTCCTCCGCCGCCTGTACCAGGCCGAGATGACGCGACGGCCGCGCCAGCGCCGGGTCGCGGCGCAGCGCGCCGAACACGGTAACGCCGGCGTCCGCACAGGCCGCGCGCAGCAGGCTGTCGTGGCGCGGGCTGGCCACCTTGTTGAGGATCACCCCGGCCAGTGCGACCTCAGCATGGAAGCCGGCAAAGCCCCGCGCCAGGGCGGCAACCGAAGCGCCCATGCCCTGGCAGTCGACCACCAGCACCACCGGCCAGCCGCTCAGCGCCGCGAGCTGTGCCGTGGAGCCGGCGGCCAGACCGCGCGCATCGGTCTCCGGCGCGCCGTCGAAGAGGCCCATGACGCCCTCGCCGAGGATCAGCTCCGCCCCCTCGGCGGCCTGAGCAAGGGCTGCCGCCAAAGTCGCCGGCCGCATCGCCCAGCCGTCGAGATTGAGGCAGGGCCTCCCGCTTGCGGCTGCGTGGAAGCCGGGGTCGATATAGTCCGGGCCGACCTTGACCGAGGCGACGGCACGCCCTTCATTGCGCAGCCGGCGCAGCAGGGCGAGGGTGAGCGTGGTCTTGCCGCTGCCCGAGGCGGGAGCCGCGATGATGAGGCCGGGAGGAGAACCCGGCATGTTACGGGGTCTCGCCGAGAGGCTGTCGCTCCCCCCTCACCCAGCTTCGGCTAGGTTCGCCGTTCCGGCTCACCAAGCCTGCGCAACCCTCTCCCGCAAGGGGAGAGGGATCGAAGAAAGCCCCTCTCCCCTTGCGGGAGAGGGAGGGGCCCGCGCAGCGGGAGGGTGAGGGGGCTTGCCGACGACGCAGACTTGCCATTGTCACCCGGTGTCGCGCCGCCGGGTCACCCCGAGCGGGTTGGGATCGAGCACGCGGCCCCGGGCGAGGCCCTGCCAATCCAGACCGGCGCGCAGGCGCACCACCTCGCCGATCACCACGATGCAGGGCGGTTCGATGCCGGCGGCGGCGATGTCTGCGGCGCAGCGCACCAGGGTGGTCTCCAGGATGACCTGTTCAGGCAGGGTCGCCTGGCTGACCACGGCAACCGGCTCCTCGGCCGCGCGGCCATGGTCCAGCAGGGCGCCGGCGATGGCGCCGATGTGCTTCAGGGCCATGTAGAACACGATGACCGGCGAGCCCTTGGCGAGCGCCGCCCAGTCGATGCCGTCCGGCACGGCGCCGCCGACCCCGTGCCCGGTGACGAAGGTGACGGCGGAGTTGGTGTCGCGGTGGGTAACCGGGATTCCGGCATAGGCGAGGCCGCCGATGCCGGCGGAGATGCCCGGAATGATGCGGAAGGGCAGCCCGGCGGCGACCAGGGCCAGGGCCTCCTCGCCGCCGCGACCGAACACGAAGGGATCGCCGCCCTTCAGGCGCAGCACCCGCTTGCCGGCCTTGGCCAGGCGCACCAGGCGCTGCGAGATGTCGGCCTGCACCGGCGAAGGCTTGCCGCCGCGCTTGCCGGCATAGATCCGCTCGCAATCCGGCCGCGCGAGGTCCAGGATGGCGGTCCCCACCAGGGCGTCGTAGATCACCGCGTCGGCCTGCCGCAGCCCGTTCACCGCGTGCAGGGTCAGCAGGCCGGGATCGCCCGGCCCGGCGCCGACCAGCCACACGCTTCCGGCCTCGAAGATCGGCAGGGAGAGATCGTCAGTTTCCATGCAGCGCAGTCTAGACGGCGGCGGCTGGCCGTCCTAGTCAGTGAAAAGCCTGTACTTGTAGAATAGCGACATGACACGCAAACCGGAAGGCGCGTTGCGGCGCGGCTGGACAACGGGAGCCTGCGCCACGGCGGCCACCAAGGCCGCCTACACAGCGCTGCTCACCGGACAGTTTCCCGATCCCGTCACCATCACCCTGCCGAAGGGCGAACAGCCGGCCTTCGCGCTGGCCCGCGAGACGCTGTCGGACGCTGGAGCCAGCGCCGCCATCGTGAAGGACGCCGGCGACGACCCGGACGTCACCCATCTGGCCACGGTGCAGGCGACCGTCAGCCGCGCCGCGCCGGGCAGCGGCATCGTTTTCAGGGCCGGCCACGGCGTCGGCACCGTCACCAAGCCGGGCCTGCCGCTGGCGGTCGGCGAACCGGCCATCAACCCGGTGCCGCGGCAGATGATGCGCCAGGTGGTGGCCGAACTCGCCGCCACATACGGCGACGCCGGCGACCTGGAGATCGAGATCTCCGTCGACAACGGCGAAGCGCTGGCGCGGCAGACCTGGAACCCGCGCCTCGGCATTCTCGGCGGCCTCTCCATCCTCGGCACTACCGGCGTCGTGGTGCCCTTCTCCTGCTCAGCCTGGATCCACTCCATCCACCGCGGCATCGACGTCGCGCGGGCCGTCGGCCTCACCCACGCCGCCGCCTGCACCGGCTCGACCTCGGAGGCGGCCGTGCAGCGCCTCTACGGCCTGCCGGACAGCGCGCTGCTCGACATGGGCGACTTCGCCGGCGGGCTGCTGAAGTACCTGCGCAGGCATCCCCTGCCCCGCCTCACTCTTGCCGGTGGCTTCGGCAAGCTCTGCAAGCTGGCGGCCGGCCACCTCGATCTGCATTCGGGCAGGAGCCAGGTCGACTTCGACCTCCTGGCGGCGACCCTCGCTGGTCTCGGCGCCGCGCCCACGCTGCAGGACGAGGCGCGCCGGGCCAACACCGCCAAGCAGGTGCTCGACCTGGCGGCAGCGGCCGGACTGCCGCTGGCCGATGCGGTGGCGGCGCAGGCCCGGGCAGCCGCCCTCGCCCTGCTCGATGGTGCCACGGAAATCGAGGTGCTGATCTTCGACCGCACTGGAAATCTCGTCGGCAAGGCGGCAGGTTGGCCGGCGTGAGCGAATCCCCCTTGAGACGGCCGAAGCGCATCCTGCTGCTCGGCGGCACCGGCGACTCCCGTCTGCTGGCCGAAAGCCTCGCCGGGCGCGCGGATGTCGAGGTGATCTCTTCCCTCGCCGGCCGCACCGAGCGGCCCGCAACCCTTCCGGGGGCCTTGCGCATCGGCGGCTTCGGCGGCGTCGAGGCCCTGGCCGGCTACCTCGCAAGCGAGCGCATAGACCTGCTGGTCGACGCCACCCATCCCTTCGCCGCGCGCATTTCCGACAACGCCGAGCAGGCCTGCCGGCTGAGCGGCACGCCCCACCTGCTGCTGTCCCGACCGCCTTGGAAAGAGCGGCCCGGCGACCGTTGGATCCACGTGCGCGACGCCGAGACGGCAGCGGCGCGGCTGCCGGGCCTCGCCGAGCGCGTCTTCCTCTCCGTCGGCCGGCAGGAGCTCGACGCCTTCTCGGACCTGGCGCGGATCCGCTTCCTGGTGCGCATGGTCGACGCGCCGCGCGGCGCCATGCCACTGCACGACTACGAGGTGGTGCTCGGCCGCGGCCCCTTCGAGGCGAACGGCGAGCGTGCGCTTTTGCTGCTGCACGGCATCCAGGCGCTGGTCACCAAGAATTCCGGCGGCGAGGCGACCTACGCCAAGATCGCCGTGGCGCGCGAACTCGGCCTGCCGGTGGTCATGATCGACCGCCCTCCCCACCGGGAGCAGGAAACCGCTGCCTCGGTCGACGAGGCGCTGGGCTGGATCGAGGCACGGCTTTAGCCCCCAATACAGTATGCGGCGCTCCCGGCGTTTGCTGACGGCTTGGTCAGCCGCGGCGGGTCGGGTAGTCTCCGGGTCGACCCGCACTGCAGCCAAGGGGTCAGCTGAAGCAGGAGGAAGCCCGTGATCCGCCGATACCGGAATGCTGATGGCCGCCTGCGGCTTGCCGAACAGGCTATCCATGAGCTCGAGGGTATTGTCTGGATCGACCTCTTCAGCCCGACAGCCGAGGAGGAGGCCGAACTCGAAGCCAGACTGGGGATCGACCTTCCCACCCGCGAGGAGATGGAGGAGATCGAGATCTCGTCGCGGCTCTACTACGAGGACGGCGCCGCCTTCATGACCGCCACCCTGCCGGCCCAGGCCGACGGCGACAACCCCCTGATGGCGCCGGTGACTTTCATCCTTTCGGGCAACCGGCTGATCACCGTGCGCTATCACGACCCGCGCGCCTTCCAGACCTTTCCGCAGCGGGCGGAGAAGGTCGCGATGGGCTGCAGCAACGGCGAGGTCGTGCTGGTCGCCTTGTTGGAAGCGATCGTCGACCGGATCGCAGATATCCTCGAGCGCGCCGGCCGCGATATCGACGGTATCTCCCACGAGGTGTTCCAGCACAAGGGCGCGGCCACCACCAAGAGCCGGGATTTCCAGGCGGTGCTTGAATCGATCGGCCGCAAGGGGGATCTCATTTCGAAGATTCGCGACAGCCTGGTCACGCTCGAGCGGCTGATCGGCTTCCTCGGGCAGGCCACCACGCAACGCAAGAGCGACAAGGATATCCGCTCCCGCGTCAAGACCCTCGCGCGGGACGCCCGCTCACTGACGGATCACGCGAGCTTTCTTTCCCAGAAGATCACCTTCCTGCTCGACGCCTCGCTCGGCATGATCAACATCGAACAGAGCGCCATCATCAAGATCTTTTCCGTTGCCGCCGTCGCGTTCCTGCCGCCGACCCTCATCGCCTCGATCTACGGCATGAACTTCGACTACATGCCCGAACTGCAGTGGCCGTGGGGCTATCCCCTCGCCCTTGGGCTGATGGTCGCGTCGGCCGTTCTGCCCTACTGGTACTTCAAGCGCCGAGGCTGGCTATAGCAGCGGGCAAAGGGCGGGAAAGCCGCCGGTCCGCGGCTCAGGCGACCGCTTCGATATCGAGGTACTTCACGCCCTGCGGTGTTTCGACCTCGACGCCATCGCCGGCCGCCTTGCCCATGAGGGCGCGGGCCACCGGCGACCCGATGGAGACCTCCCCGCGCTGCATGTCGGCCTCGTCGTAACCGACGATGCGGATCCGATGGCTGCGGTCCTCCTCGTCGATGTAGGTGACCGTGGAGCCGAAGCGCACCCGCCCCTGCATGTTCTGATGCTCCGGGCGCACGACGGTGGCGTTCTCGATGCGGCGGGCGAGCCAGCTGCTCCGCCTGTCGATCTGGCGCAGACGCTGCTTGTTGTAGATGTAGTCGCCGTTCTCGCTGCGATCACCATTGCCCGCGGCCCAGGAGACGATGGCGCAGACCGCGTGGCGCTCTTCCTGCAGCCGCTTCAACTCTTCCTGAAAGCGCGCGAGGCCTTCGGGGGTGATCAGGGTGCGGATATCCTCGGTCAGCATGGCGTGGACAAAGTCGTCAGGCGGGTTCCAGCTCCGAGGTGCAGTGGGGACAGCGGACCGCCTTGATCGGAATGGAAGTGGTGCAGAAGGGGCAGGACTTCTCCGACGGCGCCGGCGGCGGCACCGCTTCCCGGCGCTTCAGGTTGTTCACTCCCTTGACCACCAGGAAGATGGCGAAGGCGACGATCAGGAAGTCGATCACGGTGTTGATGAACAGCCCGACGTTCCAGGTCGCCGCGCCGGCAGTCTTGGCCTCTTCGAGAGAGGCATAGTCGCCACCGCTGAGCACGATGAAAATATTGGAGAAGTCGACGCCGCCCAGCAGCAGGCCGATCGGCGGCATCAGGATGTCGGAAACGAAGGATGTCACGATCTTGCCGAAGGCGGCACCGATGATGATGCCGATGGCCATGTCCAGGACATTGCCCCGCATGGCGAATTCTTTGAATTCTTTCAACATTTACGGACCCCAAATAGCTGGATTCGACCACCCCCGGCCGGCGCTCCGGCAATCATCCGGAAGCTTAGGACCTTCGATGGTGAACCGGAAGCTTCATTTCTCCTCAATTGCGTTGTGGAATCAGATGCGCCAGAATTCGCCGGCTGGGTGAGGAACGACGCCTGAAGAACAGCAAGAACCCGGTGGGAGGGAACCATGCACAACCTGAACTTGGCAACGGCGGCGCTTGCCCTGACGGCGGTCGCCTTCCTGGGCGCCGGCCCGGCGCAGGCGGAGGAGAGCCGCGGCGCCATCCTCGCCAACACCTGCTTCTCCTGTCACGGCACCGACGGGCGCAGCTCCGGCGCCATGCCCTCGATCGACGGCAAGTCTGCCAGCTACATCACCGATACCCTGAAGCGCTTTCGCGACGGCGAAAAGGCGTCCACGGTGATGATGCGCATCTCCAAGGGCTTCACCGACGAGGAAATCGAGGTCCTGGCGAACTACTTCAGCGGCCAGAAGTGAGGGGGGCGAGACCATGACCAGGATCACTCGGCGCAGCTTCAACAAGCTCGTCACGGCTTCGGCGGCCACAGCCGCCTTCGCGGCCCCCTTCGCAGGCGCCAACGTCGCCCGCGGCGCCAGCGCCCGGGTGGTGGTGGTCGGCGGCGGCTTCGGCGGCGCCACGGCAGCGAAGTACCTGCGCCGCTTCGACAGCGAGCTGGAGGTCACGCTGATCGAGCCGAATGAGAGCTTCGTCACCTGCCCCTTCAGCAACACGGTGATCGGCGGCATGAACCCGCTGTCCCGTATCACCCACGGCTACGATGGCCTGCGTGGCCACGGCGTCACCGTCTTGCACGACATGGCCACGGCGGTCGACGCGGAACGCAAGGAGGTCCGCCTCGCCGGCGGCAGCACCCTGCCCTACGACCGCCTGGTCGTCTCGCCGGGCATCGACTTCAAGTGGGGCGCCATCGAGGGCGCCGAGGAATCGATCGTCGAGAAGATGCCCCATGCCTGGAAGGCCGGGACGCAGACCGCGCTGCTGCGCCGCCAGCTCGAAGCCATGCCGGACGGCGGCGTCTTCGTGATCGCACCGCCGGACAACCCCTTCCGCTGCCCGCCCGGCCCCGGCGAGCGCATCAGCCTCGTCGCCCACTACTTCAAGACCCACAAGCCGCGGTCGAAGATCCTGGCGCTCGACCCGAAGAAGGGCTTCTCGAAGGAGGGGCTGTTCAAGCAGGGCTGGGAGAAGCTCTATCCCGGGATGATCGAGTACCGCAATCTCGAGAACGACGGGCGTGTCGTGCGCGTCGATGCCGCCAACATGACGCTCCATACCGACTTCGGCGAGGTCACCGGCGACGTCGTCAACTTCATCCCGCCGCAGCTGGCAGGCCGCATCGCGCAGGATGCCGGGCTCGCAGACAACACCGGCTGGTGCCCGGTCCAGCAGCAGACCTTCGAGTCGGCACTGATCCCGGGCGTCTACGTCATTGGCGACGCCACGCTCGCCGCGCCGATGCCGAAATCAGGCTTCTCAGCCAGCACCCAGGCGAAGGTCTGCGCCGCGGCCATCGTGGCGGCGCTGAACGGCCAGGATCCGGCAAGTCCGAAGTTCGTGAACACCTGCTACAGCCTGGTGGCCCCGGACTACGGCATCTCGGTGGCCGCGGTCTACGACGTCCAGGACGGCAAGATCGTGGAAATCGAGGGCGCCGGCGGCCTCAGTCCGTCCGATGCCGACGACGCCTTCCGCCAGCAGGAGGCCGACTACGCCAACGGCTGGTACGACAGCATCACCCAGGACATCTTCGCGTGAGCGGTCAGATCCAACAAAGAACGCTCAGCCCCCGCCGAGCACCAGCACCGTGGGCTGTTTCGGCAGGGTGCGGAGTGAAACCTCGACGGTGGGACCCCGCGACATCTTGATGTCGAAGTCGCCGGCCATGCCGGCCAGGAAGACGTCCAGGGAGTGCCTGCCGAAATAGTGCATGGGAATGACGAGGCTGGCACGCAGGTCCTGCAGCACCTCGATCATCGACGGCAGGTCCAGGGTCATGCTGCCGTCGACCGGGGCAAGGACCACATCCAGGCGACCGATCCGCGCGAGCTGCTCCGCATCCGGCTTGTGATGCAGGTGGCCGAGATGGCCGATGCAGAGGTCCGCAACCTCGAAGATGAAGATCGAGTTGCCGAAGCGCTCGACGGTGCCGCCCCAGGACCTGATGTCCGTCGGCACGTTGCGGATGTAGACATCGGACACGATGAGGTCGTGAACGGCCGGCCCGCCCTCGGGATTCCAGCCCCTCAGGACATGCTCGATCGCCGGGTCGGGAAAAGGCGTGAAGTGGGTCTCGTGGGCATGGTTCATCGTCACCACGGTCGGCACCGGCCCGCGGCCGGCATAGCCGTTGTAGTCGGTCGCGATTACCACGCCGGCCGGCGTTTCCAGGCGGAAGGTGGAGTGGCCGACGTAGGTGATCTCGACCGACCCGCTCGCCTGGACCTGCGCAAAGCTGGCGGGGATGACGCCCGGCCGCTGCTCCACATAAGCGATGCAGTTGCTGGCCAGGGCGGCCAGCGGCAGGAACACAAGGGACGACAACAGGGCGAGATACGCGGTCGCGCCAAAAAGGGATCTGGTCACACCGTTCCTCCAGCGAGCGCTTGCCTTGGCTGACCATTGTGTCAGCACTGGGCAGCGCATTCCAGGAGGAACGGCAGCCGCTCCTGTCAGGCTCGGCGGCGCAATCGGTCAGGCGCTGCGCTTGGGCCTCAGCACGTGGACGTGGGAGGGATCGTAGAGCTTGCTGTCGATGAAGTCGGTCTCGCCCAGCACGCGGCCGACGAGGATGAGCGCCGTCCGGGTGATCTTGGCGGCGCGCACCTTCTCGCGGATGTCGGCGAGGGTGCCGCGGATGATCTGCTGGTCGGGCCAGGAGGCACGGTAGACCACCGCCACCGGGCAGTCGGCGCCATAGAGAGGCGTCAGCTCCGCCTCGATGTGCTTCAGGTTGCGGATCGAGAGGTGAATGGCCAGCGTCGCACCGGATTTCCCCAGCGTCGCCAGGTCCTCGCCCGCCGGCATGGCCGAGGCCTTCATGGTGGTGCGCGTGAGGATCACCGTCTGGCTCACCTCCGGCAGGGTAAGCTCGCTTTCCAGCGCCGCCGCCACCGCCGCATAGGCCGGCACGCCGGGCACGATCTCGAAGGGAATACGGAGGGCGCGCAGGCGGCGGATCTGCTCGGCGATGGCACCGTAGAGCGAGGGGTCGCCGGAATGTACCCGCGCCACGTCCCGCCCCGCCGCATGAGCCGCCTCGATTTCCCCGATGATCTCGTCGAGGGTCATCGGCGCGGTGTCCGTTACCTTGGCGCCCGCCGGCGCGAAGGCGACCACCTCGGCCGGCACCAGGGAGCCGGCATAGAGCACCACCGGGCAGCGCGCGATGAGGTCGCGCCCGCGCAGGGTGATGAGGTCGGGCGCGCCGGGGCCGGCGCCGATGAAGTAGACCGTCATGCCGCGTCCTCCGAGTTCTTCGCCGCCTTGCCTGCGTAACCACGCGGGGTGTAGACCCAGGCGCCGCCGTCGCCGCGCGCCACACGCCGCGTCTCGCTGGAGCCGACCAACACGACAGTCAGCATGTCCACCATGTCGGGCGTGAGCTGGGCGAGATCGACCGTGGCGACGCTCTCGCCGGGACGGCCGAGGTTGCGCGCGAGCACGACGGGGGTGTCGTCGGGGCGATACTGGCGCAGGATTGCCACGGCCTCCGCAAGCTGCCGCGTGCGGCGCCTGGAGACCGGATTGTAGAAGGCGATGACGAAGTCGCCCTCGGCCGCCGCCTTCACCCGACGCTCGATGGCAGTCCACGGCGTCAGCAGGTCGGAGAGCGAGATGGTGCAGAAGTCGTGTCCCAAGGGCGCCCCCGACCTAGCCGCCGCCGCCTGCAGGGCCGAGACCCCGGGCATGACGGTGACGGCGACGCGCTGCCAGGCCTGCCGCCCGCCCCGCTCCAGCAGTTCGAAGACCAGGGTCGCCATGGCGTAGATACCGGGATCGCCGGAACAGACCAGCGCCACGTCGCGGCCTTCGGCGGCGAGGTCGAGAGCGACGCGCACGCGCTTCTCCTCCTCGCCCAGTTCGTATCCGTGGCGTGCCTTGCCGTCGGCCAGCGGGCCCAGCAGGTCGAGGTAGAGGCCGTAGCCGACCAGATCGCTCGCGCGCAGCACGGCGGTCTCGACCTCCGGCGTGCGCCAGACCGGGTCGCCAGGGCCGGTGCCGATGACGCTGAGAGTGCCACGGCCCCGTCCGACAGTTGTGGCATTGAGAACGCCCGGCGCCAGGGCGACGGCACAGGTGGCACGCTGCGACTTGGCCTTGGCGACGAGCAGTTTTCCGGCAGGGCCCGCGGCAGCGAGGGCCGCGCCCTCGGCCACGCCGTGGCAGCCGACCTCACGGAACACCAGGTCGGAAGGATTGGCGAGGCGCGGGGTCTCGGCCTCGAGGGTCGCGGCATCGAAGAAGCGCGCCGCCACGCCGAAGGTTTCGGCGAGCCGCAGCACCGCCGCCTCGTCAGACTTCACATCGATGGAGTAGACGCCCGACAGGGCCAGCGGCGAGAGGTCCGCCGCGGCGAGGGTGCGGCGCACCAACGCCTCGAGTTCGGCCGGATCGGCGCCGCGCTCGCAGCCGACACCGAGGCAGAGGACCGCCGGATGATAGACGAGACAGTCGGGACCGGGCCTGCCCACCGCTTCTGTGACCTGGATCGCCAGCGCAGCGCCGCCGTCGAAGGGCAGGTCGCTGTCGACCAGCCAGGTCGCTTCGCCTTCCAGGCGCAACTGCCTGCCGCCGAGCAATTCCGCGGTGAAACTCTTGTAGTGCTCGGGATTGCCGAGACGCCAGCCGGCGGGCGGCGCGTCCAGCGCCACGCCGAAGCGGCGATCGCCGGCGGTGGTGACGGCGGCCTCGACGCCCAGCGCCTGAGCGATGGTCTTGGCCAATGCGTTGGCGCCGCGGTGACCGCCGAGCAGCGGCACTACGGCCGAGCCGTCCTCGGCGACGGCGATGACCGGAGGTTCGGCTTGCTTGTCGGCGACCAATGGCGCCAGGGCGCGGATCAGCGTGCCGGCCGCGCAGAGGCCGACGACGGGACGCCCGTCGAGAAAGGCCGCCCGGACCTGCGCGGTGAAATCGTCGAAGAAAACATCGGCGCCATCGACGCGGCCGCGCCTGGCGAACACCTGGGCTCCCGGCAGCACGGGCTTGAGGCGCGTCGCCAGCGCGGCCCCGCCGGGGGTCAGGACGATGAGTGCGGGCGCCAGAGCCGTCATGTCCAGGCCTCACCGCGCCGGTGGACAAGGATCATCGAAAAGTAGGGTGCGCTGTCGGCGTCCACGTCCTGCAGCGGCAGGATGCGCTGGTCGCTCATGGTGGCGCGCTCGACATAGCGGGCGCGGTCGAGCAGGTCGAGGATACGCAGCACCTTGCGTACCTTCTGCAGGTGGCGGCCGACCTTGATGATCGCCGCTGCCTCGGCGTCGCGCAGCAGATGGGACAGCACCTGCTCCTCCAACGGTGCCGGCACCACGGTCAGCACGTCGTTGCGCGCGGCCAGCGGCGCGCCCAGCACCGCCGCGCAGGCGGTGAGGGACGACACGCCGGGCACCACCTGCACCGGGTAGTGCTCGGCGACGCGCCCGAAGAGGTACATGAAGGAGCCGTAGAAGAAGGGATCGCCCTCGCAGAGCGCCGCCACGTCGCGGCCCGCAGCGAGATGGCCGCCGATCTCCCCGGCCGCCCAGTCGTAGACCTCCTGCGCCGGAAAGCGCGCCGCCACCATGGGCATGCGCAGGACGATCTCGGTCTGCCCGCCGGGCAGGTGATCGGCGACGATGGCACGGGCCAGGCTATCGCCCTCTTCCGGTGCCGGATAGGCCAGCACCGGCGCCGCCTTCAGCAGGCGCAGCGCCTTCAGGGTGATGAGTTCGGGATCGCCCGGGCCGATGCCAAGGCCGTAGAGGGTGCCGGTCACGACCTGCCCTCCAGAGGTTTCGTGGCCGCGTACTGTGTCACCGGCATCATCGGCCTCCAGCCTTGGTAGGGCCCGACCGACTCGGCGCGGGCGATGGCATAGCGGGTGAGCGCGCCACCGTGGGACTTCTGCCAGGCGAGCAGGGCGGCCTCGCCTTCCAGGGTCACCGCGTTGGCGACCAGGCGCCCGCCCGGCTGCAGCGCCTGCCAGCAGATCTCGATGAGGCCGGCCTTGGAGGCCCCGCCGCCAACGAAGACCGCATCGGGCGCCTCCAGTCCCTCGAGGGCGGCAGGCGCTTCGCCGGCCACGATTTTCAGGGTCGGGGCGCCGAGGCTCTCGGCGTTCTCGGCAATCATGGCGCGGCGCTCGGCCTTGCGCTCGATGGCGACGGCGCGGGCGCGCGGCGCGGCGCGCATCCACTCTACGGCGACGGAGCCGCAGCCCGCGCCGACGTCCCACAGCAGTTGGCCCGGTACCGGTCCCAGGGCAGCCAGCGTGGCGGCGCGCACCTCGCGCTTGGTCATCTGGCCGTCGTGACGGAAGGCCTCGTCGGGCAGGCCCGGCGTGCGTGGCAGCAGCAGCGCTTGCGGTCCGGCGATGCAGTCGACCGCCAGGGTGTTGAGGTCGGCGAGGTCGTTCGCCTTCCAGTCGGCAGCCGTGCCATCGAGTCGGCGTTCCTTCGCGCCGTCGAGATGCTCCAGCAGGCTCAGGTGACTGGCGCCGTAGCCGCGTTCGCAGAGCAGCGCCGCAACCGCCGCCGGCGTGGTCGCGTCCTCGCTGAGGATCAGCAGCTTGGCGTTCGGTTGCAGGTAAGGATGCAGCAGAGAGAGCGGTCGGCCGTGCAGCGTGAGGCAGTCGACTTCCGCCAGCGGCCACCCAATCCGGGCGGCCGCCAGAGTGAAGGCGGACCGCCCGGGCAGGATGGCAATCTCGCTGCGCGGGATTCGACGCAGCAACGAGACTCCAATCCCATACCACAGAGGATCGCCAGATGCCAAAACGCAAACGCGTGTTCCGCGACGAGATTCGATTTCGTCGAGCAAGGCCGACAGCGGAGACGGCCAGGCGAGACGCTCTCGGTGGTCGTCGTCCGGCAGCATCGCCAGGTGTCGCTCGCCGCCGATGAGGATCTGCGCGTCGTCGACCAGCGCGCGCGCCGGCGCGGTCAGGCCGGCAAGTCCGTCTTCGCCGATGCCGACGATGGAAAGCCAGGGTGCGGTGCGCTCCAACATGGTCGCCTACAGTCCGGCGCGCGCCAGCGCGTTCACGGCGGCGGCCGCCATGGCGCTGCCGCCGCGCCGGCCACGCAGGGTCAGATAGGGCACGCCGAGATCGGCGGCGATGAGGGCGTCCTTGGACTCGGCGGCGCCGACGAAGCCGACCGGAAAGGCGAGGATCGCCGCCGGGCGCGGAGCGCCCGCCTGCAGGACTTCGATGAGGCGATAGAGCGCCGTCGGCGCATTGCCGATGGCCACCACGGCGCCCTTCAGGTCATCGCCCCAGAGGTCCACTGCGGCGGCCGAGCGCGTCGTGCCGAGTCGCTTGGCCAGTGCCGGCGTACGCGGGTCGTTGAGAGTACAGAGCACGGGGTTGCCGGCGGGCAGGCGCGCGCGGGTCACGCCGTCGGCCGCCATCGCGCAGTCGGCCAGCACCGCCGCACCGGCCTGCAGCGCCGCGCGGCCCGCCGCCGCCACCGCACCGCCGTAGGCGAGATCCGGCGCGATATCCGGCATGCCGCAGGCGTGCACCACGCGCAGCGCGATCTCGCCGATATCTTGCGGCAGCCCCGAAAGATCGGTCTCCGCCCGCACGATCTCGAAGGAGCGGCGTGTTATCTCCTGCGGGTCACGGAGGTAGCTGTCGAGGGTCGTGGTCATCTGCTCACAGCATAGCCGTTTGTCACCCTCGGGCTTGACCCGGGGGTCCATCTTTCCGCTGGCCAGGTCTTTGCCGCGATCATGGATGCCCGGGTCAATCCCGGGCATGACAGCTTTGGGTTATAGGGTGCAGAGCAGCACATCATCACGCCGTCTTCTTCTTCATGCTGACCGGTCCCAGCGGGTGGTCGGCATGAGGATAGGGATGATGATGATGGCCGTGGTCATGGGAGTGATCGTGGTGGTGATCGTGCCCGTGATCGTGATCGTGGTGATGGTGATGCCCATTGCCCGCTGTCCCGGTGCCGATGCCCTCCACGTGATGGTGGTGGCTCTCCTGCGCCAGGCCGACCTCGGCCTCGAAGCCGAGCACCTGCGCGCGGTACTTGCAGAGCTTGCAGTTCATCAGGTTCTCGCCGTCGAGTATCTCCTGCACGCGCTCCGCGAAGGCGTCGAGCACGGCAGGATGGTCGTTGAGGTAGCCGGCCTTGACGAACCCGATCTCCGGATGGCGCGCGGCGACGAGGTCGGTGTGATCGTAGATGCGCTGCACCAGGATGCCGGTGAAGAGAAAGTAGGGGAAGACGACGATACGCCTGTAGCCGAGCCTGGCCGCATGCTCCAGGCCGGGCTCAACCAGCGGGAAGGTCACGCCGGAATAGCAGGTCTCGCCCCAGCCGAAGCCGAAGCCTTCCCACAGCAGGCGCATGACCTTGGCGACGTTGGAGTTGGCGTCGGGGTCGGAGGCGCCGCGGCCGACCACCATCAGCAGGGTCTCATGGCGCGGCACGTCGTCGCCGGCAGCTTCCAGCGCTTCCTCGATGCGGGCGGCGGCGGCCTGCAGCAGCTTGGGATCGATGGCCAGCTCGCGGCCGTAATCGATGGCCATCTCCGGGTGCTGCGCCTGGTAGGTGTTCAGCACCGAGGGAATGTCGTTCTTGGCGTGGCCGGCGGCGAACAGCATGCCCGGCACGGCCAGGCAGCGGGTGACGCCCTTCGCGCGCAGCTTGTCGAGCCCCTCGCGGATGATCGGCGTGGCGAACTCCAGGAAGCCGCTCTCGACGGCGTACTGTGGCAGGCGCGCGCGGATGCCGCGGGCCACGGCCTCGAACTCGCTGACCGCGCCGGCATCGCGGCTGCCGTGACCGCAGACCATCACGCCGAACTTCTCCATCACGCTACTCCTTGCATCGCCTGCTTCACATCTGCCTTGCCGGCCGCGCCGGACTTTACGGGGCCCATTGGGGGCGGGGCAAAGGGAAATGCGCCACGCCGCGCGCGCCGGCAATCGCCAGGATCCGATCCAGATCCAAATGCTTCTCCAGATGCGCCGCAAGGCTGTCGAGGGCCGCTTCCACCTGGGCATCATAGGACAAGCCCGAGACCTCGCGATCGCGCAGGCTGGAAAGAAAGGCGGCCCGGAAACCGTCGTCGGCGAAAAGCCCGTGCAGGTAGCAGCCCGCCACCTGCCCAGACTCTGAAATAGCGCCCTCGGGCCGGCCGTCCAGGTCGAGGAAGGGTCGCGCCAGGCCCTCGCCTGCGGTAATGCCGACGTGCATCTCGTAGCCGCTGATCGGCGCGCCGCTTTCCGGATGGACGCCCCACACTTCCTGCAGCGCCTTCTCCCCGGTCAGCTGCGTTTCCACGTCCAGGAGTCCGAGACCCTCGGCCGCCGCGCCGGCGGCGCCTTCGATGCCCTGCGGGTCCGCCAGGCGGCGCCCGAGCATCTGGTAGCCGCCGCAGATACCGAGCACCCGGCCACCGCGGCGCAGGTGCGCTTTCAAGTCGATGTCCCAGCCTTGCTCCCGGAAGAATGCGAGGTCGGCGAGCGTCGCCTTGGAGCCCGGCAGGATCACCAGATCGGCATCGCCCGGCAGCGCGCGGCCCGGCGCGACAAAGTCGACCGCCACGTCGGGCTCGGCGATCAGCGGATCGAAGTCGTCGAAGTTGGCGATGCGCGCCAGCTGCGGCACGGCGATCCTGATTGCCCTGCCCGCGGTCGTCTCGCTGCGCGAGAGCGCCACCGCATCCTCGGCCGGCAGCTTGGCCGCCTCGGCAAAGAAGGGCACCACGCCGAGCGACGGCCAGCCGCTGCGCGCCGTGATGATGGCGAGACCCTCGTCAAAGAGGCTGACGTCGCCGCGGAACTTGTTGATGATGTAGCCGGCGACCCGGCGCACCTCCGCGTCGCTGAGCACCGCATGGCTGCCGACCAGGGAGGCGATGACGCCGCCGCGGTCGATGTCGGCGACGAGGATCACCGGCAGGTCGACGGCCTCGGCAAAGCCCATGTTGGCGATGTCGCCCGAGCGCAGGTTCAGCTCCGCCGGGCTGCCCGCCCCCTCGACGATGACGAGATCGGCCTCAGCCTCCAGGCGGGCGAAGCTCTCCAGGACCTTCGGCAGCAGCTCGCCTTTCAGCGCCTGGTACTCGCGCGCGCGGGCATTGCCCCGGATGCGGCCCTGCACCACCACCTGGGCGCCGACCTCGCTCTGCGGCTTCAGCAGCACCGGGTTCATGTCGGTGACGGGCGCCACGCCGCAGGCCCGCGCCTGCAGTGCCTGGGCGCGGCCGATCTCGCCGCCGTCTGCCGTCACCGCCGCGTTGTTGGACATGTTCTGCGGCTTGAAAGGGCGCACCGCGAGGCCGCGCCGGGTGAAAGCGCGACAGAGCCCGGCCACCAGCAGGGACTTGCCGACGTCGGAGCCGGTGCCCTGCAGCATGATGGCCGGGGTCGAACTCAAAACTCGATCCCCTTCTGGGCCTTCACGCCCTGCTCGCGGAAGGGATGTTTCACCTGGGTCATCTCGGTCACCAGGTCGGCCGCCTCGATGAGCTCCGGCTTGGCGTTGCGGCCGGTCACGATGACATGCAGCATCTCCGGGCGCTTGGAGAGAAAGTCCACCACCTCCGCCAGCGGCAGGTAGTCGTAGCGCAGCACGATGTTGATCTCGTCCAGCAGGATCATGTCATAGGGACGCTCCGGCCCGCGGCAGGCATCGATCATCTCCTTCGCCATCCCCCAGGCGCCGCGGGCGGCGGCGATGTCGCGGGCGCGGTCCTGGGTGTCCCAGGTGAAACCCTCGCCCATCGCCCTGATGGTTACCTGGTCACCGAACTTCTCCAGCACGGTGCGCTCGCCGGTCTCCCACTTGCCCTTCACGAACTGCACGATGCCGACCTTCATGCCGTTGCCGAGGGCGCGGAACACCAGGCCGAAGGCAGCCGTCGACTTGCCCTTGCCCTTGCCGGTGTGGACGATGAGCAGGCCCTTCTCCTTGGTCTTGTCGGCCAGCATCCGGTCCCGCGCGGCCTTGCGCTTCTTCGCCTTCTCGTTGGCGCGGGCGTTGATCTCGTCTTCGCTCAGCTCAGTCATGATCAGGCGACCTCCAGGCGCCTCAGGGCGGTCAGCTCGGCGGTAGCGGAATTGGACCGCGGGCGCCAGAGGCCGCGTTCCTGGGCCTCCGCCAGGCGCTCGGCCATCTCCGCCAGCGCCGCCGGGTTGTGGGCTTGCAGGAAGGATCGCACGGCGGGGTCCTCCAGGTAAGCCGCATAGACGGCATCGAAATGATGATCCGCGACGGCGCGGGTGGTGGCGGCGAAGGCGAAGAGGTAGTCGACCGTCGCCGCCATCTCGAAGGCGCCCTTGTAGCCGTGGCGCATGACGCCGGCGATCCACTTGGGATTGACCACGCGGGCGCGCACCACGCGGGCGATCTCCTCCTCCAGGGTGCGGATCTTCGGGCTTTCCGGGCGCGAGTGATCGTTGTGGTAGACCACCGGGCGGGCGCCGGAGAGATGTTCCACTGCCGCCGTCATGCCGCCCTCGAACTGATAGTAGTCGTCGGAGTCCAGCAGGTCGTGCTCGCGGTTGTCCTGGTTGTGGACCACCGCCTCGACCCGCTTCAGGCGGTCCTCGAAGAGTCCCTGCGCGGCCTGGCCGCCGGCGCCCGCACCGTAGGCGTATCCGCCCCAGGCGAGGTAAGCCTTGGCGAGGTCAGCCGCCTCCCGCCAGCCGCGCTCGTCGATGAGGGCCTGCAGGCCGGCCCCGTAGGCGCCCGGCTTGGAGCCGAAGACGCGGAAGCCGGCGCGGCGCGCGGCATCCTCCTCCGAAGCGCCCTCGGCGACCAGCCTCGCCTTGTCCTCGGCGACCTGGGCCGCCAGGGGGTTCTGGTCGGCCGGCTCGTCGAGCGCCGCCACCGCGCGGGCGGCCGAGTCCACCAGATCGATCTGCGCCGGGAAGGCATCGCGGAAGAAGCCGGAAACCCTGAGCGTCACATCGACGCGCGGCCGGTCGAGCACCGAGAGCGGCAGGATTTCGAAGCCGGTGATGCGCCGGGACGCCGTCTCCCAGGTCGGCTTCACGCCCATCAGCGCCAGCGCCTGCGCGATGTCGTCACCGCCGGTGCGCATGTTGGCGGTACCCCAGGCGGAGAGCGCCAGGCGGCGCGGCCAGGCGCCTACCTCCTGTCGATGGCGGAGAAGCAGTCTTTCGGCGGAAGCCCAGCCGAGCTGCCAGGCTGCCGGCGTCGGCACGGTGCGGGTATCGACCGAGTAGAAGTTGCGCCCGGTCGGCAGCACGTCGAGGCGCCCGCGGGTCGGCGCGCCGGAGGCCCCCGGCTCGACGAAGCGCCCGCGCAGGCCGGTGAGAAGCCCGGCGATCTCGGCGGCGCCGCAGGCGGCCACGGCGGGCCGCACCGCGGTCGCGATCGTCGCCAGCACCGCGGTGGTCCTGGCCCAGGCGGGGTCGGCCCGGCGTTCGCCCGCCACCAGCGCCTGCGCC
This sequence comes from uncultured Pelagibius sp., assembly GCA_964472095.1. Classification (GTDB taxonomy): domain Bacteria; phylum Pseudomonadota; class Alphaproteobacteria; order Kiloniellales; family Kiloniellaceae; genus Pelagibius. Next base: position 120,232 of record CAYYIV010000007.1, on the reverse strand, counting down.
AAATCTTCCAGACGCTCCACGGTGTCGCCCCGCGCGCGCCAGCCCGGCGCCGTGCCGAGCGCCGCCGGGCGCGGGCCGTCCCAGGCCTCGCCCAGCACGCAGTCCAGCGGATCGAAGCCCGTCAGGCCGAGATCGGCCGAGAGGGCACGGATCAGCGAGGCGTCGCCGCCCTCGCCGCGGCGGCGCGGCAGACGGGTCAGCGCCACCAGCAGGTCGGTCAGCTGGCGGCCTTCGGGCGCGGCGCCGAAGATGTGCAGGCCGTCGCGGATCTGCATCTCCTTCAGCTCGCAGAGATGGTTGTCGAGCTTGCCGAGAGCGGTCTCCGGGTCGTCGCCCTCGCCGATGCCGCAGTCCTTGTCGAGGCCGCTGGACGCCGAAAGCTCGAGGATCGCCTGGCGCAGCACCTTCAGGCGGCGCGGATCGAGGCCGGCGGCATCGTAGTACTCGTCGACCAATCGTTCCAACTCAGCCAAGGGCCCGTAGGTCTCCGCGCGGGTCAGCGGCGGCGTCAGATGGTCGACGATGACCGCCTGGGCGCGGCGCTTGGCCTGGGTGCCCTCGCCGGGGTCGTTCACGATGAAGGGATAGAGCTGCGGCAGCGGACCGAAGACGGCTTCCGGGAAGCAGGCCTCGCTGAGCGCCAGCGCCTTGCCCGGCAGCCATTCAAGGTTGCCGTGCTTGCCCATGTGAATCACCGCCTGCACGCCGACCGCCTCGCGCAACCAGGCATAGAAGGCAAAATAGCCGTGCGGCGGCACCAGGGCCGGGTCGTGGTAGCTGGCCACCGGATCGATATTGTAGCCGCGCGCCGGCTGCAGCCCGATGACGACCTTGCCCAGTTTGAAGGCGGCCAGCCGGAAGGCATCGCCCTCGACGAAGGGATCGGCCTCGGGTTCGCCCCAGCGGGCGAGAACCGCCTGCCGGACCGCTTCCGGAAGCTGCGAGAAGAAGCGCCTGTAGGCTTTCACCGGGAAAAGCTCGCCGCCCGGGCGGGTCGCGCGGTCTCTGAGGTCGTTGGTCGGCCCCGCCGCCAGGCGCTCGATGAGGGCCTGGCCGTCGGCCGGCAGTTCGCCGGTGTCGTAGCCCTCGGCCTTGAGGGCGCGCAGGACGTTCATGGTGCCCGCCGGCGTGTCCAGCCCGACCCCGTTGCCGAGCCGGCCGTCGCGGTTCGGGTAGTTGGCCAGCACGATGGCCAGGTTGCGCTTGGCCGCAGGCAGGCGGCGCAGACGCAGCCAGTTCGCCGCCAGCGCCGCGACGAAGTCGATACGGTCGGCCTGCGGCTCGTAGGCGACGACGGCAGTCTGGGTCGCAGGGTCGTAGCGCGCCGCGCCCTTGAAAGAGACGGCGCGGGTCAGCACCCGGCCATCGACCTCCGGCAGCGCCACGTTCATGGCGATGTCGCGCGCCGAGAGGCCGGCGGTGCCGGCGGCCCAGGCGGTGGCGCTGCCACCGGAGAACACCACCTGGAGCACCGGTCCGTCGCAGGCATCGAAAGGCGTCTCGGCCCGCGCCGCACCCGGCGCCGAAAGCGCGAAGCCGGTGGCGTTCAGCACGATCTGCGTTCCGGACTCCGCCAGCAGGCCGCGCACCACTTCGGCCGATTGGGCGTCCTTCAGGCTGTTGCAGTAGAGCGGCAGCGGGTTCACGCCGCGGCGCTTGAGCGCGGCCATGAGCGCATCCACTGGCGCCAGGTTGCCGGCCTGCAGCAGCGCCCGATAGAACACGATGGCCGCCACCGGTGCCGCCGTCTTCCATTCAGCACGCAGGTCGTCGAGGCCCGGCTGGGACTGGCCCTGCCAGTAGATTCCGGCGCGCAGCAGCGGGCGCGGCTCCTGCCAGTCGGCGTCATGGCCGAGCAGGCTGGCGGCGTATCGCAGGAAGTTGCGGGCGTTCTCCGGCCCGCCTTCGATGCAGTAGCGCCAGAGCCGGAAGGTGGCCTCTTCCTCCAGCGTCGTGTAGGCCGCAAGGCCCGGGTCCGACTGTTCGTCGCCCGGCAGCATCGCCAGCTTGATGTCCCTTTGGCGGCAGGCGGCGTGGATCTGCTCGACGCCGTAGGGCCAGTAGCTCTCGCCGCCCAGCAGGCGCACCACCACCAGCTTCGCACCGGCGATCACCTGCTCGACATAAAGATCGACCGAGAGGTTGTGGCCGAGCTGCATGAGGTTGGCGAGGCGCAGGCTGGGCGCGTCGGCGCCGAGGCTCGCCTGTGCTGCCGAGAGTGCCGCCAGCTCGGTGTCCGCCGCAGAGAGGAAGACGAAGTCGCCGGGGTCCTGGCCAAGATCGACCGCTTCCGAGCCGTCGCTGACCGTACCGGGCGTCGCTTGGAGAAGATGCATCGCCCGGCGCCCTAGCCGGCGACGGCCGCGCGGATCGCCGCCTCGTCCAGGCCGGTCTCGCCGATGAAGACGAGGCGCGTGGCGCGGGCTTCCTCCGGGCGCCAGTCGCGGTCGTAGTAGTGCTGCAGGCGTTCGCCGACGCCCTGCACCACCAGACGCATGGCCTTGCCGGTAACCGCGGCAAAGCCCTTCACCCGCAGCACGCCGTGGGCGGCGATCACCGGGCGCAGACGCGCCAGCAGGGCATCGGGAGTCTCCGCCTCGCCGAGCTCCACCGAGAAAGAGGTGAAGTCGTCGTGGTCGTGCTCGCCGCTCGCGTCGTGATGCGACCAGCGGCTGTCGAGATCGTCTTCCGCCGCCGCGTCGAGACCCAGCAGGACGGCAATGTCGATGGCGCCGTGGCTGGTCCGCAGGATCTTCACCGCCGGTCGCAGGTGACGCGCCACCGTCGCCTCGACCTCGGCGAGACTTGCCGCGTCCAACAGGTCGGCCTTGTTGATCACCACCATGTCGGCGCAGGCCAGCTGCTCCTCGAAGAGCTCCTCCAGCGGCGTGTCGTGGTCGAGCGAGTCGTCTGCCTCACGCTGCGCCGCCACGGCCGCGGGATCGCCGGCGAAGAGGCCTGCGGCCACGGCCGGCCCGTCGATCACCGTGATGACGCCGTCGACCGTGGTGCGGGTGCGCACCTCCGGCCAGGCGAAGGCCTTCACCAGCGGCTTCGGCAACGCCAGGCCGGACGTCTCGATGACGATGTGATCGGGCGGCTGCGGCCGGTCGAGCAGCGCCTGGATGGTCGGCAGGAAGTCGTCGGCCACGGTGCAGCAGATGCAGCCGTTGGCCAGCTCGACCACGTCGTCCTCGCGGCAGTCCTCGATGCCGCAGCCCTTGAGGATCTCGCCGTCGACGCCGAGATCGCCGAACTCGTTGATCACCAGGGCGATGCGCCGCCCGCCGGCGTTCTGCAGCAGGTGGCGAATGGCCGAGGTCTTGCCGGCGCCGAGGAAGCCGGTGATCACGGTGGCGGGGATCTTTCCCGCAGGAACCTTGGGGATTTCTGGCATGGCCTACCTGATTTGCTGCTTCGCCCGGAGGGTGAACCGGAAGCGGCCCCGGATCAAGCCCGGAGCCGCTTCCACAGGTAGAATTTGGGGCCAGGCGCCGCCGCCGGGCTGTTCCGGCAGCGACCGATTCCGGCTTACCGGCGAGATCTAGTCCCGCTCTATCGCCTTGACGATGTCCTCGCACATCTTCTTGGCGTCCCCGAACAGCATCATGGTGTTGTCGCGGAAGAACAGATCGTTCTGCACGCCCGCGTAGCCGCTGGCCATCGAGCGCTTCACGAAGAGCACCTGGCCCGACTTGTCGACGTCGAGGATCGGCATGCCGTAGATCGGCGACGCCGGGTCGGTCTTGGCCGCCGGATTGGTGATGTCGTTGGCCCCGATGACGAAAGCGACGTCGGTGGATCCGAACTCGCGGTTGATCTCGTCCATCTCGAAGACCTCGTCGTAGGGCACGTTGGCCTCCGCCAGCAGCACGTTCATGTGGCCGGGCATGCGGCCGGCGACGGGATGGATGGCGTAGCGCACGTCGACGTCCGAGGCTTTCAGCAGGTCGGCCATCTCGCGCAGGGCGTGCTGAGCCTGGGCCACCGCCATGCCGTAGCCGGGGACGATGATCACCTTGGTCGCGTTCTTCATCAGGAAGGCCGCGTCGTCGGCGGAACCCGACTTCACCTGGCGGTCGTCGTCGCCGCCCGCCGCCGCCGCGCCGGCGGTCTCGCCGCCAAAGCCGCCGAGAATGACATTGAAGATCGAACGGTTCATCCCCTTGCACATGATGTAGCTGAGGATGGCGCCGGAGGAACCGACCAGCGCGCCGGTGATGATCAGCAGGTTGTTCTGCAGGGTGAAGCCGATGCCGCAGGCCGCCCAGCCGGAGTAGGAGTTCAGCATCGACACCACGACCGGCATGTCGGCGCCGCCGATCGGCAGGATCAGCAGGAAGCCGAGGGCCAGGGCGACCAGCACGATGAGCCAGAACACGCTTGGCGACTGGCCGATGCAGAGCGCCACGATGAGCACCACCAGGAGCAGGCCGAGCAGCGCGTTCAAGGGGTGTTGCAGCGGGAACACCAGCGGCTTGCCGGTAACCAGGCCCTGCAGCTTGGCGAAGGCGACCAGCGAGCCGGTAAAGGTGATGGCGCCGATGGCCACGCCGATCGACATTTCGATGAGGCTGGCCACATTGATGTCGCCGGCCACGCCGATGCCGTAGGCTTCCGGCCGGAAGAAGGCGGCCGCCGCCACGAAGACGGCGGCAAGGCCGACCAGGGAGTGGAAGGCCGCTACCAACTGCGGCAGCGCGGTCATCTGGATGCGCAGGGCGATGAAGGTGCCGATGGCGCCGCCGATGAGCATGCCGACGATGATCAGTGAATAGCTCACCACCCCCGGCGTCGCCAGGGTGGTGAGAATGGCGAGGGCCATGCCGGCCATGCCGTAGAAGTTGCCGGCGCGGCTGGTCGTCGGATGCGACAGGCCGCGCAGCGCCAGGATGAAGCAGACGGAGGCGACGAGGTACAGCAGCGCTGCGAAATCAGCGTTCATGATTGTCCAGCTCCCCTACTTCTTCTTGAACATGGACAGCATGCGCTGCGTGACGATGAAGCCGCCGAAGATGTTCACCGAGGCGAGAATCACCGCAAGGACGCCCATGACCTCGCTGAAGCCGATGTCCGCCGGTCCGGCGGCGATCAGCGCGCCGACGATGATCACCGAAGAGATCGCGTTGGTGACCGCCATCAGCGGCGAGTGCAGGGCCGGCGTCACCCGCCAGACCACGTGGTAGCCGACGAAGACCGCCAGCACGAAGACGGTGAGGCCGACCACCAGGGCGGAGCCGCCGCCCTGACCGGCGGTTTGCGCCGTCAGGCGGCTCGCCTCGACGGCCAGCGAGGCCACGTCGTTGGCCAGGTGTTGCGCCTGATTGGCAATCTCTGCGGCGCGCTCAGTGAAGGTTTCGTTGGCCATGGACGTCAGCCTCCCTGTCCGTCGCTGGAGTTGTCGCTTGGCTCCGCCGCGCCCTCGGCCGGAGCAGCGGCAGGTGCCGCTTCCTCCTTGGGTGCGAGCGCCGGATGCACGACCTTGCCGTCACGGATGATGCAGGTATCGGCGACGATTTTGTCTTCCCAGTTCACCGCCAGCTGCTTCGACTCCTTGTCGACCAGCAGTTCGATGAAGTTGTAGATGTTGCGGGCATAGAGCGCCGACGTGTCAGCGGCGAGGCGGCTCGGCACGTTGAGGTGACCGACGACCTTCACCCCCTTGTGGTCGACCACCTTGCCGGGCTGCGACACTTCGCAATTGCCGCCGGTCTCCACCGCCAGGTCGACGATCACCGAGCCCGGCTTCATCGATTCGACCATCTCGCGGGAGATCAGCCTCGGCGCCGGCCGCCCGGGTATGAGAGCGGTGGTGATGACGATATCCATCTTCTTGATGGTCTCTGCGATCAGCGCGGCCTGCTTCTGCTGGTACTCGGCGCTCATCTCCTTGGCGTAGCCGCCCGCCGTCTCGGCCTGCTTGAACTCCTCGTCCTCGACCGCCACGAACTTGCCGCCGAGGCTTTCCACCTGCTCCTTGGCGGCCGGGCGCACGTCGGTCGCCGAGACCACGGCGCCGAGGCGCTTGGCGGTGGCGATGGCCTGCAGGCCGGCAACGCCGGCGCCCATGACCAGCACCTTGGCCGGCGGCACGGTACCGGCCGCCGTCATCATCATCGGGAAGGCCGAGCCATAGACTGCGGCGGCGTCGAGCACCGCCTTGTAGCCGGCCAGGTTGGACTGCGAGGACAGCACGTCCATGGACTGCGCGCGGGTGATGCGCGGGATGAGATCCATGGCGAAGACCGTGGCGCCGCTGCGGGCCAGCGGCTCCAGCTCGTCGCCGGCGCGGAAGGGATCGGCGATGCAGACCAGCAGGGCGCCGGACTTCAGGCCCTTGGTCTCGCTCGGCAGCGGGCGGCGCACCTTGGCGATCACATCGGCGCCGCCGAAGGCAACGGTGGCGTCGGCGGCGATGCTCGCGCCGGCCTTCTCGTAGGCTTCGTCGGGGATCGAGGCGCCCTTGCCGGCGCCGGTCTCCACCGCAACCTGGAAGCCGAGATTGATCAGCTTCTTCACCGTTTCGGGCGACGCGGCGACGCGCGCCTCGTCCGGGCGCTGTTCCTTGGGAATAGCGATCTTCATGCCTTGGATGTCCCCTTGTCTGCCCGCAATGATGCCCCGAGATATACCCCGACGTTCCCCAGAACGATTCCAGACTTGACCTTAAGATACCGAAAATAGACTAGAAACTTCTAAGGTCAATGCAATTGGCCGATGGGCCTAGTCTGCAAGTTAATGACCGCCGCGCTCGAACGTTTCAACCCAATTCTGCGCTTGGGCGACGCTTCAGACCACTTTAGCGGCCTCATGACGTAGATGCGGGCTGGGGACCAGACCGGCCGCGGGTCTCCGGCGGTGGACAGCAGGCGGCGCGACCGATAAGAGGGACGGCGAAGAGACCACTGCCGTCACGGAGAAGAATCGGTGAAGCTGCTTTCCGGCGCCGAAGAGCTGCAGGGACTGCTCGCTGCCGCCGGTACCTTCTTCGTCACCGGGGTGACCAAGTCGGGCACCACCTGGCTGCAGCGCCTGCTCGACAGCCACCCGGAGATCGCCTGCGGCGGCGAGAGCAAGCTGAACGTCTTTCTCACCCGGCTCGGCCCGGCGCTGCGCGAGTACAACAGCGCCCTCGCCAAGACCAACGACAAGATCTACCGCGAGCAGTCGGTCTATCCGCCCCTTGGCCAGGCCCAGGCGCAGGCCATCATGCAATTCCTCTTCCTCGACCGCCTCGGCGCCGTGCAGCGCGCCGCCGCGGCGGCCAGCAAGGCCGATGCCCTCAAGTGGATCGGCGACAAGGACCCGGACTACAAGCGCGATCTGGCCTCCTGGCGCGCCATCCTGCCCGACGCGCGCGTGGTCTCCACTGCCCGCGACGGGCGCGACTGCTACGTCTCCCTGTGGTTCCACCTCTACCCGGAACGCGATCCCCTGGCCGAAGCGAACCGCGCCGACTTCGTCGGCCGCATCCAGGGCCACGCGACCACCTGGCGCGACACCATGGCGAAGTTCCGGAAGGACGCCGCCGAGCACCCGGGGCGCCATTTCGCGATCCGCTACGAGAGCCTGCTGGCCGACGCCGAGGCGGAGATGGCGCGCCTCTTCGCGTGGTTCGGCTGCGACGACTCGCCGGCCACGGTGGCGGAGGTGGTGGCGCGCAACGCCTTCGCCGTCGCCTCCGGCGGCCGCCGGCCCGGCGAGGCCGATCCCCGGAGTTTTCTGCGCAAGGGCATTGCCGGCGACTGGAAGAATCACTTCGACGCGGAGTGCAACCGGCTCTACTGCGCGGTCGCCGGCGAGGCGCTCACCGCCGCAGGGTATGAGGTGTGATGAACCCCGTAATGAACCCCGTATACGTGGTCACCGACATCGAGGTGAACGGCCCGACGCCGGGCGAGCATTCCATGCTGGCCTTCGCCTCGGTGGCGCTCGACTACGCCGGCGGCGAGATCGACACCTTCGAGGCGGTGCTGGAGACCCTGCCCGAAGCCGGCGAGAATTCCGTCACCATCGAGTGGTTCAAGGGGTTCCCCGAAGCCTGGGCGGCAGCCACCACAAACCCGGAACCGCCGCTTGCGGTGATGACGCGCTATGTCGACTGGGTGCGCGGCCTGCCGGGCCAGCCGATCTTCGCGGCCCATCCGCTGGCCTTCGACGGCACCTGGATCGACTACTACCTCAGGCGCTTCCTCGACCTGCGCATGCTGAAGGGACCGTGGGAAGGCGAGCGCCTGTTCTACACCGCCGGGCTCTGCATCCAGGCCTTCGCCGCCGGGCGCACTGGCTGGGATTTCAGCGCCTGCTTCACCGGCGGCTATCCGCCCGAGTGGCTGGGCCACGTGCCGCACAGCCACTTCTCCATCGACGATGCCCGCGGCTACGCCAACCTGCTGCGCACCCTCCTGCACTTGAAGGCGCCAGCAGAGGCGGAGTGAGCTACGAACGGGGATCTCAGTCCATCGGATAGAAGATGAAGCCGCTCGCGACGTCTTCTTCATCGTCCTCGAGAGGCCGGCTTTCCTCCAGAGCGAGGGATCCGGTCGTCAGGAATCGCGCTTCGAGACTTTGGGAGATGAGCAGCTCCGCTTCGAAATCGAAGAGGGCGAGCTTTCCGGCGGTGGTCACGTTTTCGGCGACGACCGTGCGCACGACATAGAAGCCCTTGCGCTCCGGGCCGCCGGCGTCCTCCAGACCTGGAACCGTGAAGTCGCTGCCACGGATGATCACGCGAAAGCGCCGCAGGGGTGTTCGCGTTTGCCGTATGTCTGAGTCGATCAACAGGGCCATGGCGTTAAGGCCGTCGTTTAGAATTGCCAGCGACCGCTTTTCTAACGGCATTTGGGTTAAGTCTTCAATAATCCGGAGCTGATTCCAGCCGCGGCCGAGTGTTTCAGCCGGCTGTTTCAATTGAAACCTTGCCCTCACGGGGGAGCCGGCGCCAGATTGCGCCGCCGCACCCCGGTATGGGGGCCTGATATCATGAACCAGCTCGACAGGGAGCCCAGGCTCCAGCTGCTGCTCGAGCGCTGCCTGCACGACGAACCCGGCGTTCGCGGTGCGATCCTGCGCGTCGAAACGCCGGAGACCGTCTGGACCGGCGCGGCCGGCTTCTGCGATCCCCTGCACGGCCTTGCCCTGCGGCCCGATGACGCCTTCCAGGCGGCCAGCATCACCAAGATGTTCACGGCCAGCCTCTGCGTCCTGCTGGCCGAGGAAGACCTGCTCGATCTCGACAGCGGCCTCGGCGCCTACCTGCCGGAGACCGTGACCGATGGCCTGCACGAGTTCGGCGGGCGCAGCCACGGCCCGGCCCTCACCCTGCGCCAGCTGCTCAGCCATACCAGCGGCCTTGCCGATTTTTTCGGCGACGGCACGCCGGCAGCGGACGGCACCCTGCCCTTCGTCGCCGAGATGGCCGCCGATCCCGACCGCCTCTGGGACCCGATGGAGGTCGTCGCCTGGACCAAGGCCCACCTCGCAGCGCGCTTCGCGCCGGGTGACGGCTGGCACTACGCGGACACCGGCTTCCTGCTCGCCGGACTGGTCGCCGAGGCGGTCACCGGCCAGGCCCTGCACGCCGCCTTGCGCGAGCGGATCTTCACGCCGCTCGGGATGGCCCACAGCTACCTGCTCTACCGCGAGCCGGCGCGCCCGGTCGAGCCGGGCCGCCCGGTCTCACGCCCCTTTGCCGGCGACACCGACTACGGCAGCCTTCGGAGCGCCTCGGCCGACTGGGGCAGCGGCGGCCTGGTCAGCACCGCGGCCGACCTGGCGCGCTTCCTGCGCGCCTTCATCGACGGCCGCCTCTTTCGCAAGCCCGAGAGCCGGGCGCAGATGATGGCCCTGGTGCCGACCGGCGAGCCCGGCGTCTCCTACGGCCTCGGCCTGCGCCACTTCGATCTCGACAGGCTGGGCATCGAGGGCGGCGGCGCGCTCTGGGGCCACACCGGCTTCCTCAAGGCCTTCATGCTCTATTGGCCGGCGGCCGACGCCATCCTCTGCGGCACCCTGAACCAGTCCGCCGCGAGCGGCGCGTTCTCGCAACTGCGACCAGTCGCCACCCTGGTGCGCGACGTCCTGCCGCTGCTGCGGCAAAACTGAACGAAGGGGGAGATCCCATGACACGACGTTACGACAACATCCTTGAAACCATCGGCGGCACGCCTTCGGTGCGGATCGGCAAGCTGGCGCCGCAGGGCGTCAACCTCTACGCCAAGCTGGAAGCCTTCAACCCCATGGGCTCTGTGAAGGACCGCCTGGCCTTGGGCGTCATCGAGGACGCCGAGCGGCGCGGTCTGCTGAAGCCCGGCCAGACGGTGATCGAAGCCACCAGCGGCAACACCGGCATCGGCCTCGCCATGGTCTGCGCCCAGAAGGGCTATCCCCTGGTCATCGTCATGGCGGAGAACTTCAGTGTCGAGCGGCGCAAGCTGATGCGCTTTCTCGGCGCCAAAGTGATCCTGACGCCCGCGGCGGAGAAAGGCAGCGGCATGCTGGCCAAGGCCATCGAGCTCTCCGAGAAGCACGGTTGGTTCTTCTGCCGCCAGTTCGAGAACGAGGCCAATGCCGACTTCCATTCCCGCACCACGGCGCGCGAGATCCTGGACGACTTCGCCGACGCGCCCCTCGACTACTGGGTGACCGGTTCCGGCACCGGTGGCACCCTGAAGGGTGTCGCCCGCGTGCTGAAGGCAGAAAGCCCGCGGACGAAGGTCGTGGTCTGCGAGCCGGACAACGTCCAGATTCTCGCCAGCGGCATCGCCATGCCCGATACGCCCGGCGAGAGTCATCCGCTGTTCCGGCCGCACCTGATGCAGGGCTGGACGCCCGACTTCATCCCGCGCCTGACCGGCGACGCCCTTGCCGGCAACTACGTCGACCGCATCGTCCCGATCAGCGGTGAAGAGTCTCTGCGCCTGTCGCGCGAGCTGGCCCTCAAGGAAGGCATCCTCACCGGGATCACCGGCGGCGCCACCTTCGCCGGGGCGCTGGAGATCGCCCGCGAAGCGCCGGCGGGCAGCAACATCCTCTTCATGCTGCCGGACACCGGCGAGCGCTACCTCAGCACCGTGCTGTTCGAGCACATTTCCGTCGACATGACGGCCGAGGAGATCGCGCTTTCGCGCTCGACGCCGAGCTGCCGCTTCGACCAGCCCTCCGCCCCACCCGCGGCGCAGCCCGCCGCGGCCAAGGTCGCCACGCCGGCCGTGCAGCCCGATGCCGAGTCCGAGGCCTACATGGCGCAGGCGATCGACGACCCCGCCAAGCCTGTGGTCATGTTCGCCCTGGAATGGTGCGAGTTCTGCTGGTCGGTCCGCCGCTTCTTCACTCGCCTCGGCATTCCCTACCGCTCGGTCGATCTCGATTCCGTCGCCATGCAGGGCGGCAACCTCGGCGGACGCCTGCGCGCCGCCCTCACTGCCCGGACCGGCTGCCGCACCATCCCGCAGATTTTCGTCGGCGGCACCTTCATCGGTGGCTGCACGGAAACCTTCGACGCTTACCGCAGCGGCGAGCTGCAGCGCCTTCTCAAGGGTTCTGGCGTCGGCTTCGACGAGGCCGCGGCGCTCGATCCCTATGGATTCTTCCCCGCCTGGCTGCAGTCGCGCCAGGCGGTCGCGCAGGCTGCCGCCAAGGCGACGGAACACGCGGCGGAGTAGACGAGCCTGGCGGCGGCGTGATGGCTAAACCGGCAGCGGCAGGCCCTGCTTGCCGAGCACTTCGGCCTGGCGCTTTTCGAGGGCGTCGACGTCGAAGTTCCGGATGAGGTCGTGGAACATCTGGTGCCAGTTGATCTCGGCATCCAGGTGCATGAAGACCGACCCGAGGCCGATGGCGGCGCGGTCCATGAGGACGAACTCGCGCGGCGGCCTGACGCCGCCGAGGCGGCGCAGCTCCTTGTGCACCTCTCCCGCGACCTTGGCGCCGTAGAGGCTGCCGTTGTCCCCCATGATCTTCTGCGGTTTGTCTTCCAAGAGCGGCGCGTAGAGGAAAGCGGCCCAGAGATTGAGTGCCGCCAGCAGGTCCTTGCTGAGGTCGATGAAGCCCCAGGTACGGTAGGCCTCCACCGCCAGCTCCGGATCGTCGCGCTCCAGCGCGAAGTAGAGGTCGATGACACCCTTCACGAAGCTCGGCGGGAAGACGCGGATGCAGCCGAAGTCCAGCAGGTTCACCTTGCCGTCCTTGCGGATGGTGTAGTTGCCGAGGTGCGGATCGCCGTGGATGATGCCGTAGTAGTAGAAGGGCACGTACCAGCAGCGGAACATGTTCATGGCGACGGTATTGCGCTGCGCCACCGAGCCGTTCTCCCGGGCGAACTCGAGCAGCGGCTGGCCTTCCAGCCAGGCCATGGTGAGCAGGCGGCTGGTCGAGAGCTCCGGCAGCAGGTCGGCCACCTGCACGCCCTTCTCCTCGCGCAGCATCTGCTGATAGAGCAGCATATGGCGGCCTTCGCGCTCGTAGTCGAGCTCCTCGCGCAGGCGGTCGGCCAGCTCGTGGTAGATGTTGGAGGGGTCGATGGCGCGGTCGTAGCGTCGGTAGATGCCGAAGAGGATCTTCAGTTGCTGCAGGTCCGCTTCGACGGCGGAGAGCATGTCCGGATACTGCAGCTTGCAGGCGAGCTTGCGGCCGTCGAGGCCGACGGCACGGTGCACCTGGCCGAGCGAGGCGGCGGCCGCGGCTTCGCGCTCGAAGGACTTGAACCGCTTCTCCCAGCCGGCGCCGAGTTCGCTGCGCATGCGGCGCTTCACGAAGGGCCAGCCCATGGAGGGCGCGTTGGACTGCAGCTGGCGCAGCTCCTCGGCGTATTCGCGCGGCAGGGCGTCGGGAATGGTGGCGAGGATCTGCGCCGCCTTCATCAGCGGCCCCTTGAGGCCACCGAGCGCCGCCTTCAGCTCCGAGGAGTGTTTGCCGCGGTCGAGGCCGATGCCGAGATAGCGAGCGCCGACCACCTGGGCGGCCAGGCCGCCGACGGAGGAGCCGACCTTGGCGTAGCGTCTGACACGGCCGGAAAGACGCGAGCCGTCCTCGTCGCCGAAGTCCTCGTCGCCAATGCCGGGAACGCTGCCTTCGGGATTTTCAGTACCTTGCTGGGACATGCCCATGAAAGTGGGGCTCGGCGCCCCGGATGTCCAGTGACGGGCTGACCGCGAGGCCCAGAACGCCGAAAGGAGTAAGTCCTCTGGCCCGATTGCCGCCTCCGGTGGGCGCACCCTAGACTGGCCGGGAATCAACGATAAGGGGGAATGGGCCCATGCAGATTCGCCGCCATCGCCTGGAATTCGATAGCGGTGAGGCCGTCCGCTTCGCCGAAAGCCCCAACCGCGGCGGTGAGCTTCAGCCGCGCTTCCTGGTCATGCACTACACCGCGGGCAGTTCCTTCGACAGCTCCCTCGCCCACCTGACCCGGCAGGGCGCCGGCGCCTCCGCCCATCTGCTGATCGGGCGCGACGGCAGCATCGCCCAGCTGGTGCCCTTCAACCGCGTCGCCTGGCACGCCGGTACCAGCTCGTGGCAGGGCCTGAGAGGCCTCAACCAGCATTCCATCGGCATCGAGTTGGACAACGCCGGCCCGCTGGAGGCCCAGGGCGAGCGGTGGACGTCCTGGTTCGGCCGCGGCTACCCGGACGAGGAAGTCGTGGTCGCCCGCCATAAGAATGGCGGTCCGCAGCGCGGCTGGCACGCCTACAGCGAGGCCCAGTTGGCCGCGGCGGTGGAAGCCGCCGGCGCGATCTGCCGCCACTACAAGCTGGTCGACGTGCTCGGCCACGACGACATCGCCCCGGATCGCAAGACCGATCCCGGACCCGCTTTTGCCCTGGCCAGCTTCCGCTCGGCGGTCCTGGGACGGCGCGCGGATGAGCCGCAGACCTTTGCGGCCACGGCGCGGCTGAACATCCGTGACAGCCCCGGCACCGGCGGCGCCAAGCTGCCCGAGGCACCCCTCGCCGTCGGCACCCGCCTCTGCCTGCTGTCGCAGCAGGGCCAGTGGGGCTTCGTCGAGGTGCTCGACGCCGCCGGCGCACCGGTCGCCACCGGCTGGGTCCACTGCGATTACATCGCCGCCGTCGCTTAGCGCCCGGCAGCGGCGGCGCCGACCGGATGCCCGGCGACGTCCGGCAGGCGGGCGACGTCGGGCGCTTCCGTTTCGGCCTGCGCCGCCTTCGGCGGCAAGGTCGTGCCGCCGAAGGCGACCAGCCGCGGTGCTTTGCGTCGTGCTGTCACGATGGTCTCCTGAACCAGGAAAACTCGGCGAAAGTCTACAGCCAGTAGATGACAGCGGCGCGTCGGGCGCCTTGAGCCAGATCAGTCCGGCCGCCCGCTCGTAGGCTGCTGAAAAAGTCCTCGCGACAGTGTTGACCTCGTGCTTCGAGACGCTCGCTAGCGCTCGCTCCTCAGCATGAGGACAACATATCAATCTCTGACCTCATCCTGAGGAGGCGCGGCAGCGCCGTCTCGAAGGATGCGCCACAGGTCCGAATGACTTTTTCAGCAGCCTGCTAATTCAAACGGGTAGAGCAGATTCACACGGTCGATGGATCGCCGAAGGCGATTCCATGTGACCGTGATCTGCTCTACTCCATCGCTTCCAGCTCGGCGATGAGGCCCTCGACCACGCCGAGGCCGCGCTGCCAGAAGGCCGGGTCCGAGGCGTCGAGCCCGAAGGGGGCCAGCAGCTCCTTGTGGCGCTTGCTGCCGCCGGCGCGCAGCATGTCCAGGTACTTCTCCGCAAAGCCCGCCGAGGCACCCTCGTAGACCGCGTAGAGCGAGTTCACCAGGCAGTCGCCGAAGGCATAGGCGTAGACGTAGAAGGGCACGTGTACGAAGTGCGGGATGTAGGCCCAGAAGTGGCGGTAGTCGTCGTCGAAGGCGATCGCCGGGCCGAGGCTCTCGCGCTGTGTCTCCAGCCAGATCTCGCCGAGCCGCTCGGCAAGCAGTTCGCCCTCGCGACGCTCGGCATGAACGCGGCTCTCGAAGCTGTGCATGGCGATCTGCCGCACCACGGTGTTCAGCATGTCCTCGACCTTGGAGGCCAGCATGACCTTGCGCCGCTTGGGGTCCTTCTCCCCCTTCAGCATGGCCTGGAAGGTCAGCATCTCGCCGAACACCGACGCCGTCTCCGCCAGGGTCAGCGGAGTGTCCGCCATCAAATGGCCCTGCGGGCCGGCCAGCACCTGGTGCACGCCGTGGCCGAGCTCGTGCGCCAGGGTCATGACGTCGCGCGCGCGGCCCTGGTAGTTCACCAGCAGATAGGGATGCGCGGAGGGCACCGTCGGGTGGGCGAAGGCGCCCGGCGCCTTGCCCGGGCGCACCGCCGCGTCGATCCAGGAGAGATCGAAGAACTGCTTGCCGATGGCCGCCAGTGCCGGCGAGAACTCGGCATAGGCGTCGAGCACCAGGCGGCGGGCGTCGCGCCAGGGGATCACCCGGTCGTCGTCGTCCGGCAGCGGCGCGTTGCGATCCCAGTAAGGCAGAGTCTCGCCACCGAACCACTTGGCCTTCAGCGCGTAGTAGCGATGCGCCAGGCGCGGATAGGCGACCTGCACGGAGGACACCAGGGCGTCGACCACCTCGTCCTCGACGAAGTTGGCGAGGTTGCGCGAGGACACTGGCCGTGGGAACTGGCGCCACTTGTCCTCGATTTCCTTGTCCTTGGCGAGCGTATTGGTGATCAGCGAGAAGACGCGGCCGTTGTCGCCCAGCACCGTGCCGAGGGACTTGGCCGCCTCGCGGCGCGCCGCCGGGTCGCGCTCGGTCAGGCGGTTGAGGATCTCCGCCGAGGTGAGCTGCTCACCGTGAAAGGGAAAGCGCAGCGAGGCCATGGTCTCGTCGAAGAGCCGCGTCCAGGCGGCCCGGCCGACGACGTACTTCTCGTGCAGCAGGCGCTCGATGTCGTCGGAGAGCTGGTGCGGGCGCAGGGCGCGCAGGTCGCGCAGCCAGGGGGCATAGCGGGCCAGCGCCGGCGCCTTCAGCTTCTCCTTCAGGGCCGCATCGTCGAGGCGGTTGAGCTCCAGGGTGAAGAACACCAGCTCGGTGGAGATCGCCGTGCAGCGCTCCTGCATCGACTGGAAAAAGCGGCCGACCTTGGGATCGCTCATGTCGCCGGAATAGACCAGCTGGGCGAAGCTCATGACGCGGCCGAGGACTTCCTGGGTCGCCTCGTAGTCGGCGATGGCGGCGCCCAGCGCCGCGCCGTCCAGCTCGGCGAGGTGGCCGGCAAAGCGCTCGCGGAAAGCCGTGGCCTGCCGGGCGCTGGCATCGAGATCGGCCTTCAGCGCCGGCGAATCCGGGCCCGGATAGAGATCGGCCAGGTTCCAGGTCGGCAGTTCGCCGAGGGCATCGTCGACAACGGTTTTCGCGTTCAAAACGGCACCTGCTGAAGCTTGGGGAACGGTTGGATGGTCAGACTACATCTTGACCCCTTGCGATATAGGCCGCAAATACTGCTTCTCCAAGAGCAAAGCCGTGACACCCGGGCCGGAATGGCCAGCAGAACAGCGGCGCCGGGAGTCTTCTGGGAGGACGCATGGATTTCAACGCCTGCCGCTCGCTGACCGCGGCCTTCTTCGACCAGGCAGCGCAGCGGCGAGAGGCCCCCTTCGTCTGGCACAAGCAGGACGGCCGCTACCGGTCGCAGAGCTGGGCGGAGATTGCCCGCCAGGTGAAGGATCTTTCCCGCGGCCTGCGCGGCCTCGGCCTGCAGCCCGGCGACCGCGTCGTGCTGGTGGCGGAAAGCCGGCCGGAGTGGCTGGTCGCCGACCTGGCGATCATCGCCGCCGGCGGTATCACCGTGCCGGCCTACACCACCGCGCTGACCAGCGACCACCGCCACGTGCTGACCGACTGCGGCGCGGTCGGCGCCATCGTCTCGACCCAGGCGCTGGCCGACCGCCTGCTGCCGGCGGTGCTCGACGCGCCGGCCTGCCGCTGGGTGATTGCCATGGATGAGCTGCGCCGCGCCCGGGTCGGGGCCACGCCGGTGCACCGCTGGGAGACGCTGCTGGAGGCCGGCCGCAATCTGCCCGACGACGTCGAGGAAGTGGCCGCCCGGGCCCAACGCAGCGACACCGCCTGCATCATCTACACCTCCGGCACCGGCGGCGTACCGAGAGGCGTGATGCTGAGCCACGGCGCCATCCTCTGCAACTGTATGGGTGCCTACAAGCTGCTCGAGCAGCTTGGCCTCGGGCGCGAGATCTTCCTTTCCTTCCTGCCGCTGTCGCATGCCTACGAGCACACCGCCGGCCAGTTCTTCCCGATCACCATCGGCGCCGAGATCTACTACGCCGAGGGTGTCGACCATCTCTTGCGCAATCTCGGCGAGGTGCGCCCGACCATCATGACCGCTGTGCCGCGGCTCTACGAGGCGATGCACCTGCGTATCCGCCGCGGCGTCGAGAAGCAGGGCGGCTGGAAGGCCAAGCTCTTCGAGAAAGCGGTCGAGCTCGGCGAGAAGCGCTACCGCGACCCCCGCAGCCTGACCTTCCTGGAGCGCCTGCAGGACTTCGTCGTGGAACGCCTGGTGCGCGCCAAGGTCCGCCGCCGCTTCGGCGGCCGCGTGAAGGCCATCGTCTCCGGCGGGGCCGCCCTCAACTACGACATCGGCCTCTTCTTCACGGCCCTCGGCCTGCCGATCCTGCAGGGCTACGGCCAGACCGAGACGGCACCCGTAGTTTCCGTCAATCCGCCCTGGAAGGTGAAGCTGGAGACCGTCGGTCCGCCCCTGGAGGGCGTCGAACTGCGGATCGCCGGGGACGGCGAAATTCTGGTGCGCGGCGAGATGGTGATGACCGGCTACTGGAACGACGAGGACGCCACCTACAAGGCAATACAGGACGGCTGGCTGCATACCGGCGATATCGGCGAACTGGACAACGACGGCTACCTCAAGATCACCGACCGCAAGAAGGACATCATCGTGTTCTCCGGCGGCGACAACGTCTCGCCGGCCCGGGTCGAGGGCTTCCTCACCCTGCAGCGGGAGATCCAGCAGGCCATCGTCTTCGGCGACAAGCGCCCGCACCTGGTCGCCCTGCTGGTGCCGGACGACGAGTTCGTGGCGCAGTGGTGCCGCGGCAATGGCAAGCCGGGCGACCTCGACGCACTGCGTGAGGACGCCGACTTCCGCGCCGCCCTCGCCCAGGTGCTCGATCGCGTGAACGCCAACCTGTCGTCGCTGGAAAAGGTGCGGCGCTTCGCCGTGCTGGCCGAGCCTTTCACGGTGGAGAACGGCATGATGACACCGACCATGAAGATCCGCCGCCACAAGATCAGGGAAGCCTACGGCGAAATCGTCGAGAACCTCTACTGACGCCGCCTGGCGCTACCGCCCTTTGCCTTGCTCCCGGACTCGATTTCGGGCAAGAATTCCCAAAGCTTGGTCTCGGGTTCGGGGGAATCGAAAAATGAAACGTTTGGCGCTGATGGCCGCGCTGTTCTGCGCTGTCCTGCTGACCACCGGTGAGCGGGCGGCGGCGCAGGTGGCGCTGAACGACACCCCGGCCGTGATCAGCGGCGGCATCGGCTGGTACGACTTCAACCTGCAGGACGACGAGGCGGTGGATTTCCGCCTCGAATACCGCCACGGCGAGGATTTCCTCTGGCTGAAGCCCTGGGGCGGCCTGGAGGTCACCTCGGACGGCAGTGTCTGGGGCGGCATCGGCGTGTTGATCGACATCACCTTCTTCGACAGCATCGTGCTGACCGGCAGCTTCGCGCCGGGCCTCTACGAGGACGGCGGCGGCAAGGACCTCGGCCATACCATCGAGTTCCGCAGCCAGGTGGAGCTCGGCTACCAGTTCGAGAACCGCTCGCGGCTCTCGCTGGCCTTCAGCCACATCTCCAACGCCCACATCGGCAGCGACAATCCCGGTACCGAGGTCCTGAACCTCTACTACCACCTGCCGCTTGACGTGCTGTTCTAGCGGCCGCAGCTTGCGAGGGGCTGAATCTTTTCCCTGCAACCTTGTCCGGCCTGCGCCGTTTCAATCAGGACGGAGGCTGGAGGGAAGACCAACCGGTCACGGCCGCCTGCTCCACAGGGGAAACAGCAACCCCGGCCTACTCCCTAGGAGGTCCGTGCCATGTTCAAGGTCTTAATTCTGATCTGTTCCGTCTCTCTGTCGCCGCAGGATTGCAGGCCCGACAACGCGACCGCCGTCATCAACGGCCCTGATGCGCAGAACGAGCTGATGTGCGGCCTCAACGGCCAGGCCTACCTCGCCGGCACGGCGATCGCCGACAAGCGCGACGACGAATACATCAAGGTCAGATGCGCGCGCACCAACATCGGCCCGACGGTCGGCTGATCGCCTGTCCTGAAAGAATCCCGCGAACGCCCCCGCTCACGCCGCGCCCGCCTGCTCCTTCGGCGGGAAGGTCGGCGGCAGGGAGCCGAGGCGCTTGGCCTCGTCCATGATCGGCACCAGGTCGCTGGAGACCAGGTCATAGAGCTGCTTGGCGCTGTCGATCACGTAGTAGACGGTCTGAAAGATGTCGATGCGGTAGGGCGTGCGGATCACGGTCAGCGCGTCGAAAGGCCGGCGCTCGGGCTTTGCGCTCTCCACCGCGTAGGGCGTCTCTCCGGCCGACGAGGCGATGCCGGCGCCGTAGATGCGGATGCCCTCCTCGGTCTCGATGAGGCCGAACTCGACGGTGAACCAGAACAGCCGCTGCATCATCCAGAGATAGGACTTGTCGAGCCTGAGCGCGGCCTCGCCGTAGCCCTGCAGGAAGTCGGCGTAGGTCGGCAGGGTCAGCATCGGGCAGTGGCCGAAGATCTCGTGGAAGACGTCGGGCTCCTGCAGGTAGTCGAAGTCGGCGCGGCGGCGGATGAAGGTGGCGGCAGGGAACTTGCGGCTGGCCAGCAGGGTGAAGAAGCGCTGCGGCGAGATGAGGGCCGGCACCGGCTCGACGCCGAAGCCGCTGATCGCCTCGAGGCGCGCGTTCACCTCCCTCAGCTGCGGCACGCGGTCGACCGGGAGATCCAGCAGGTCGAGCCCCTTCAGGAAGGCCTTGCAGACGCGGTTCGGAAGCAGCGCGCTCTGGCGCAGGCGCAAGTCGCGCCAGACGGCGTTCTCTTCGTCGTCGTAATGAATGATCCCTTTGGCGTCTGGGACCTTCGACTCGTAGGTGGTCGTCTTGGCCATGATCACTTTCCCTCCCCTTGCGACGGGGAAGCGTCGATCAACATCACCGGCATCGACCTGGACTCGGAACAGTCAGGGGCGCGGAACAGTCTGGGCCTGCGCCGTTACCGAACCCTTAACACCTTAGATGGGGCTGTCAGCCCTCGGCTTTCAAGACGCCGCGGCGGATCTGGTCTTCCTCGATGGAGTCGAAGAGCGCCTGGAAGTTGCCCTCGCCGAAGCCCTCGTCGCCCTTGCGTTGGATCAGCTCGAAGAACACCGGGCCGATGACGTTCTTGGTGAAGATCTGCAGCAGCCGCCCGCCGTCCTCGGTCGGTGCCCCGTCGATGAGGATCCTGTTGGCGGCGAGCCGCGCCAGATCCTCGCCGTGGCCCGGCAGGCGCTGGTCGACCTGCGCGTAGTAGGTCTCCGGAACGCCGGACTGGAAGTCGACGCCCTTGGCCTTCAGGGTTTCCACCGAGGCGTAGATGTCGTCGGTTCCCAGCGCGATGTGCTGGATGCCCTCGCCCTTGTACTCCTCGAGATACTCGGCGATCTGCGACTTGTCGTCGGCGCTCTCGTTGATCGGGATGCGGATCTTGCCGCAGGGGCTGGTCATCGCCTTGGACTTCAGGCCGGTCAGCTTGCCCTCGATGTCGAAGTAGCGGATCTCGCGGAAATTGAAGTGGCGCTCGTAGAAGTCCGCCCACTCCTTCATGCGGCCGCGGTAGACGTTGTGGGTCAGGTGGTCGATGTAGGTGAGGCCGGCGCCCTTGGGATGCTGGTCGGCGCCGGGGATCGCCTTGAAGTCGACGTCGTAGATCGAGCCGTTGTCGCCGTAGCGGTCGACCAGGTAGATCAGCGAATCGCCGATGCCCTTGATGGCCGGAATGTTCAGCTCCATCGGACCGGCCGTCGACTCGACCACCCAGGCCCCCATCGCGCGGGCCCGACGGCAGGCCGCGGCCGCATCCTTCACCCGGAAAGCGATGGCGCAGACCGAGGGTCCGTGCAGCAGAGTGAAGGCCTGCGGGAAGCCCTCGCGTTCGGCATTGAGGATAAAGTTCACGTCGCCCTGGCGGTAGAGCGTCACGTCCTTGGAGCGGTGCCGGGCGATGGCGGTAAAGCCCATGGTCTCGAAGAGCCGGCCGAGCTCTTCCGGCTCCGGCGAGGTGAACTCGACGAACTCGAAGCCGTCGGTCTGCATGGGATTCTCCCAGCGACCGTCCGCGTTGCTGTCCGAGACTCCGCTCAGCGGTTTTGCAGCGTCCGACATCCGTCACAGCCCTTCGCTCGCGCGGCCTGCCGGCTGTCTCGCCGCGCCGCGCCCTTGCCACATCGCAAGCCGTCCCTGTTTGACCGACTTGTAGGGCGCCCACTTGTAACCATCAACTGCGCGCGCCCCTGAAAGGTTCAAGGGCGGCCGACGGCAATGGTACGGCGCTTCCACGGCCGCCGGCAATGCCCGCATGCCGTGTTGCGGCGCAACACGGGGCAAAGCGCGTGAAGGCCCTGCGTTATTCTTTCGCCTGCGCGGCCCTGTGCCTTACGATATGATGCAGCGCCTCGGTAGATTTGACGTTTCCTTGCTTTCTGCGGAGTAATCGCTTTGTGAAATTGTTAAATAGGTCAACGTAGATTACCTTTTTACTTAGCCCCGGCGGCTCAACCCTGCCTTGAGCCCCTGGCGACGAACGCCGTAACAGCAAGCGGGACATCCGACGATGGCTTTGCAGGCGGTTTCCCTCGACGACAAGTATACCCTCGACCGCGGGCGGGTGTTCCTCAACGGCACCCAGGCGCTGGTGCGCCTGCCGATGATGCAGCGCCAGCGCGATCTCGCAGCCGGCCTCAACACCGCCGCCTTCGTCACCGGCTACCGCGGCTCGCCGCTGGGCGGCGTCGACCAGCAGATGGCCCGCGCCCGGCAGTTCCTCGAGAAGCATCACATCCGGTTCCAGGCCGGTGTGAACGAGGATCTCGCCGCCACCGCCATCTGGGGCACCCAGCAGCTCGACCTCTTCGGCGACTCGAACTACGACGGCGTGTTCTCCATGTGGTACGCCAAGGGCCCGGGCGTCGACCGCTCCGGCGACGTGCTGCGTCACGGCAACATGGCCGGCACCTCCAGGCACGGCGGCGTGCTGCTGCTGGCCGGCGACGATCACACCGCCAAATCCTCCACCACGGCCCACCAGTGCGAGCTGACCTTCAAGGACCTCATGATCCCGGTGCTCAATCCGGCCGGCGTGCAGGAGTTCCTCGACCTCGGCCTCTATGGCTGGGCGATGAGCCGCTTCTCCGGCTGCTGGGTCGGCTTCAAGACCATCGGCGAGACGGTGGAGTCCTCGGCCATCGTCGACATCGACCCGGCGCGCAGCCGCATCGTGCTGCCGGAGGACTTCGAGATGCCGCCGGGCGGCCTCCATATCCGCTGGCCGGACACGCCGCTGGAGCAGGAGGAGCGCCTGCACCGCCACAAGGTCTATGCCGCCCTCACCTTCGCCCGTGCCAACAAGCTGGACCGCATGGTCGTCGGCGACAACGAGCGGCGCTTCGGCATCGTCACTGCCGGTAAAGCCTACCTCGACGTGCGCCAGGCGCTCGACGACCTCGGCATCGACGAAGAGCGCGCCAGGCAGATCGGCCTTGCGGTCTACAAGGTCGGCATGTCCTGGCCGCTGGAGCGCGAAGGCATCCGCCGCTTCGCCGAAGGCCTGGAAGAGATCCTGGTGGTCGAGGAGAAGCGCGCCGTCATCGAGAACCAGGTGAAGGAGCAGCTCTACAACTGGCGCGCCGACGTGCGCCCGCGCGTGATCGGCAAGTTCGACGAGGAAGGCGAGTGGGCGCTGCCGTCGATCGGCGAGCTGACTCCGGCGCGCATCGCACGCACTATCGCCAAGCGCATCGCGCGCTTCCATTCCAGCGATGATATCGCCCAGCGCCTGCGTTTCCTGACCGACAAGGAAAAGGTCATGGACGCCGGCAAGGCGCCGATGGCCCGGGTGCCCTACTTCTGCTCGGGCTGCCCGCACAACACCTCCACCAAGGTGCCGGAGGGCAGCCGCGCGCTGGCCGGCATCGGCTGCCACTACATGGTGCAGTGGATGGACCGCCGCACCGATACCTTCACCCAGATGGGCGGCGAGGGCGTGCCCTGGATCGGCCAGGCGCCCTTCTCCAAGACCAAACACGTCTTCGCCAACCTCGGTGACGGCACCTACTTCCACTCCGGCATCCTGGCGATCCGCGCCGCGGTCGGCGCCGGCGTCAACATCTCCTACAAGATCCTCTACAACGACGCCGTCGCCATGACCGGCGGGCAGGCCGTCGACGGCCCGCTCGATCCGGCGATGATCACCCGCCAGGTCGCCGCCGAGGGCGTGCAGCGCATCGTGGTGGTGAGCGACGAGCCGGAGAAGTATCCGCTCGACGTCGACTGGGCGCCGGGCGTCACCGTCGAGCACCGCGACCACCTCGACCGCGTGCAGAAGGAGCTGCGCGAGGCCGAGGGCGTCACCGTGCTGCTCTACGACCAGACCTGCGCGGCGGAGAAACGCCGGCGCCGCAAACGCGGCCGCTACCCCGATCCGCCCAAGCGCGCCTTCATCAACGAACTGGTCTGCGAGGGCTGCGGCGACTGCTCGGTGCAGTCCAACTGCGTCTCCGTGGTACCGGTGGAAACCGAGTTCGGCCGCAAGCGCTCCATCGACCAGTCGTCCTGCAACAAGGACTTTTCCTGCCTGAAGGGTTTCTGCCCCAGTTTCGTCACCGTGCACGGCGGCAGCATCCGCAAGCAGCAGAAGGCCAGGAGCGGCGAGAGTTCTGCGGTCTGGGAGGCCCTGCCGGCGCCGCAGCTGCCCGCCCTGGAGAAGCCCTACGGCATCGTCATCACCGGCGTCGGCGGCACCGGCGTGGTCACCATCGGCGCCCTGCTCGGCATGGCCGCGCACCTCGAGGGCCGCGGCTGCTCGGTGCTCGACATGGCCGGCCTGGCGCAGAAGGGTGGGGCAGTGGTCAGCCACGTGCGCCTCGCCCCACGCCCCGAAGACATCCATGCCGTGCGCATCTCCGCCGGCAGCGCCAGGCTGCTGCTCGGCTGCGACCTCGTCGTGGCGGCCGGCTACGAGGCGCTTTCCAAGATGACCGCCGGCCGCACCCGCGCCGTCATCAACAATCACCAGGTGATGACCGGCGATTTCACCCGCAATCCGGACCTCGTCTTTCCCGGCGGCGAGATGGAGCGCCTGATCACCGAGACCGCCGGTGCGGACCAGACCGACTTCCTCGACGCCACGCGCATCGCCACGGCGCTGCTCGGCGACTCGATCGCCACCAATCTCTTCATGCTGGGCTATGCCTGGCAGAAGGGCCTGGTGCCGCTGACCAGCGAGGCCATCGACAAGGCCATCGAACTGAACGGCGTGGCCGTCGAGCCCAACCGGGCCGCATTCCTCTGGGGCCGCCGTGCCGCCTGCGACCTCGCCGCCGTGGAAAAGGCCGCGGCGCCGCGCGCCGAGCCGCGGAGCCACCACCTCTCACAGAGCCTCGACGAAGTTGTCGCCCGCCGCCGCGATTTCCTGACCGCCTATCAGAACGCCGCCTATGCGGCGCGCTACACGGCGCTGGTCGAGCGGGCGAAAGCGGCCGAGGCGGCGAAGGCGCCGGGCTTCGGCGGGCTCGCCGAGGCCGTCGCGCGCTACTATTTCAAGCTGCTGGCGGTGAAGGACGAGTACGAAGTGGCGCGGCTCTACAGCGACCCGCAGTTCGCCCGCAGCCTGCGCGAACAGTTTGCCGGCGACTACAAGCTCTCCTTCCACCTGGCGCCACCGCTGATCGCCGAGCGCGATCCCGACACCGGCCACCTGAAGAAGCGGGAGTTCGGGGCCTGGATGCTGCCGGCCTTCCGGGTGCTCGCCGGGCTGAAGGGACTGCGCGGGACGCCCTTCGACATCTTCGGCTACAGTGCCGAGCGCCGGACCGAGCGCCGCCTCATCGCCGACTACGAAACGCTGCTGCAGGAGGTGCTGACCAAGCTCTCCCCGGACAACCACGCCCTGGCGGTCGAGCTCGCCGCGATTCCGGAGAAGATCCGTGGCTTCGGCCACGTGAAGGAGTGGCACCTGAAGACCGCAAAGGCCTGCGAGGCAGACCTCCTCGCCGCCTTCCGCGACCCCGCCCTGCGCCACAAGACGGCGGCGGAGTAGGTCGAGCGCTACCGCAAAATTCCTCGCCCCCTTTGAGACAGAGGTTCGGAGTGAGGGAGGTGAATGGCGCAAGCACGATGAAGGCGGCAAGAGTGTCGCTGCCTCAGCCACCTTCGTCTAAGCGCGCCCTACGATCCCGCTAAAGACTGCCCAACCCTCTCCCCCTCAAGGAGGCGAGGGGGATTCGAAGCAGCTTCCTCGCCCATGCCTTCGAGCATGCGGTCGGCGCGGCGGGTGGCGGCCTCGAACTGCTCTTCGAAGCCCTTCAGTCGTGCCTTCGGCTCGCGGTAGTAGGCCGTCAGCTTCAGGCCCTGGATGAAGAGGCGGTTCACCAGCCGGCCCCAGAAGCGCATCGGGCGCTCGAAGTCGAACAGCAGCACGACGCGCTCCTGCGGCGTGTCGTTCAGCACCTCGTGCTCGTAGGTATCGTCGAAGACCAGCGCCTTTCCCGGCTGCCAGACGCAGACCTGATCTTCGACCCGCATCCAGCAGTCCTCGCGCCGGTCCGGCACGATGAGCCCAAGGTGGCATCGCAGGATGCCCTTGGTGACGCCCTTGTGGGCGGTGATGTGATAGCCCGGCTCCAGGATCGAAAACCACGCGGTCTGCAGCTTGGGCACCTGCTCCAGCAGGGCGGCCGTGCGCGGCGCGTGGCCGCAGTTCTTGTGCAGCTTGTTGCCGAAGCCGAAGAGGATGAAAGTGCGCCACTGGCGGTTCCGGGCGATCTTCATCTGGTCGGTGGAGACATCCTCGAAAGCCGGCACGCAGTCCTTGTGGCGGAGGATTCCCCGCAGTTCGCCGCGGATCTCCTCCCAGTGCTCCTCGAAGGGCTGGATGAAGGGAAAGGTTGCCGGGTCGAGCACGGGATCGTTGCTCACCAGGGACTGCCCGGCAAGGAAGCCGCGCAGGCGGCGGATCAGGCGCTTGCCGGTCTTCTTCACCAGCTTGCGGCGGCGCGCGCGGAAGTCCTCGGGCAGCAGCATCGGCCCTCCCCCTATTCGGCTGCGCAGGCCGGCGCCGAGGCCGCCCGCGGTGCCGCTTCCCGCACCAGCTTCGCCAGGCGCTGCAGCTCGCTGTCGGGCAGGCCGTCGTAGCACGGCAGGATCACCAGCTTGGAAAGCAGCTCGGCCGCCGCCCTGGGTTCCAGCTGCGGCCGGTCCGGCGGCGCGGCAACTGCTTGTGAGCGCGGCAGGTTGGCCACATCGAAGCCGTGGCGCCGCAGCTTGGCGATGAAGGCAAGAGGCTCTTCGACCACCGCCGGAAAGACCCAGTAGTCGTGGTGCGCGTTGGCCTGGCCCGGCAGGGCAAGGCTGCCGCGCAGCAGCTCCTTCAGCCGGCGGCCCTTGTCCGCCCGCCGCGTCAGCGAGGTGGGATCGAAGCGTGCGAGGCGGCGGCACAGCAGGGTGACCAGCGCCGTCGAGCAGCGGTAGCGCAGGTTCTTCGACTTCTTCAGCACGGCCACGTTGCGCACGCTCTCGGCGACCGCGTCCTCGTAGTCGCGGCCGGTCAGCGCGAAGAAGCGTTGCACCAGGCCGAAGACCAGCGGCAGGGTCAGCAGCTTCAGGCCGGCGAACTGCAGGATGCGCTTGGCCTGCCGCTGCGTCGGCTGCAGCGGATAGCGCTCCTGGATGGCGCGCATCTTCTCGCGCAGGGCTGCGTCGCGCACGTTCAGCAAGGCGCCGCCGAGCGCCGTCGCCGTCTTCAGCGGACCGAAGGAGAACATGCAGACGTCGGCCTTGGGATGGCCGCCATAGGCGCGGCCGTTGAAAGCCTGGGCGCAGTCCTCCACCACCAGCAGGCCGGCGTCGTGGGCGGCGTCGATCAGCCGGTCGAGGTCGAGGCGGCAGCCGAAGAGGTGTGCCACGACCAGCACCTTGGCGCGCGGCGAGAGCGCGCGCTGCAGGGTCTCCACCGATGCCGTGATGGTCTCGGCGTCGAAATCCAGCGGCACGGCGACGTAGCCTTCGCGCCGCACGATGTTGATCATGCCCTTCACATTGAGGGCCGAGAAGATCACCTCGTCCTCGGGCTGCAGCTCGAGGGCCTGCAGCAGCAGGTCGAAGCCGCTGCGCACCGAGAAGCACAACAGCGAGGGGTCGTCAGGCCAGTAGGACTCGGCGCGGCGCACCAGGGCCGCGGGGTCGCCCCCGGCCAGGCATGCGAAGGTCCCGGCGGCGAGGTCGCGCCAGCCGATCTGCAGCTGCGTGCGCGGCCACAACCTCATGATGCGGTCCTCGGCATGATCCCCCTGGTCACGATCCGCCCCCAACTCCCAAGCACTCCTGGTGCAGGCAAACTATACAGAAGCGCGAGGAAATTCCAGCACCTCGGCGGTGGCAGATCGCGCCGCCCTATTCCAGCCGCCAGTGCCCGCCAAAGTCGTTCCTGCGGCGCTCCTTGGCGGCGGCGAACTCATCGTCCAGCCTGCCGTTCAGCACCTGGATGAGGTCTTCGCGGACCCGCGCATTGTTGCGGAAGTACTGGTGGCCGGTCGGGTCGGCGGTCCAGGCGCTGGCGCCCTTGGCCTCCCAGACGACCTTTGGCGAGACGTTCACCACCGCGACCTTCTTGGGCAGCTCCGCAGCACCGGCAGGCCCGGTACGGCCGAGTCGGTCCGGATTGCCCATGGCGTAGTCGCTGGCCTTCAGGGCGATGTCCTGGTGGTTGTAGTAGACCGTGAGGCGCCGGCAGCCGCGCAGCAGCGGCGCCACCTTGTGGCCGATCTGGAGGGTATCGTCGTCCTCGTCGGCGGCGGCCAGGACGACCTCGTCGAACAGCGGCGGGATGTTGTTGCCGACGAAGGTGCGCATCGCCTGCACGGCACCGCGGAGTGCCCAGTTGCCCATCGAGTGGCACAGCAGGTGGATGCGCCCGTCGCAGCGCTCGTTGCGCGGCGTGTTACGGATGAAGTCGGTGGCCTTGAGGATGGCGCGGCCGAGGGCCGGGCCGGAGATGCGCGCACGATCGCGGTCGTCGGCGTAGGTGCGCTGCGACACCCCCGCCCCGGCCGAGGGCCAGGAGAACATGAGCAGCGTCATGTCCTTGCCGCCGGCGGCCAGCCACTGCTGCAACTGCGCGGCGCGGCCCGCCGCCTCGCGGAACTTGTGGTCGTAACCGTGCACGAAGATGAGGGCATCGCCCTTCTGCAGCATCTCGCTGCGTACCTCGTCGAAGATGGCTTTGCTGCCGAGCTTGGCCTTGTCGGCGTCCTCCTTGTCCAGCTTCTCCGGCGCGAGGCTGATCCTCGCCTTGCCGATGAAGCTGTCGAGGTCTCTCTTGAACAGCTCCTTGCCGGTGAAGCTCACCTTGCCGAAGCGCAGCTCGTCGACGTTGGGGTGGAATTCCTCGCCGATCTCGGCCTCCTCGCCTTCCTTGAGGACCCGGCGGTTGGTCGCGAAATAGATGTTGAGTGCCATGGCCTTGCTTTCCCCCTGCTGCCGCGTTCGCTGCGCATCCGCGCGGCCGCAGACTAGCAGGCTTCAGGGCCGCAAGGCAGTGTGGCGAAGGAGGTAGCGCGGGTGGCGCAGACCAGCGCTGCCATCCCAGGATCTGGCAATCGAGACGCCGCGCGAGGCGATCATCGCCGTCAACTGGTGCTTGGCGCCGGGGAAGGTGCCGGTCAGGTTGGTCTCCAGGTATCGTGCCAGCCGGCTATCGCCCCCGGGGTGAACTTCAGCTTGCATTCGCCCCCGATTGCGACTATGTGAATGCCACTGATCTTTGGCCGAATGACTGGGCCGCTTCGCTACGTCACCGACGGGCGCGCACGTTTCAGACTATCTCTCCAAAATCAAGAAACCGGGTTATCGGCTGCGACTCCCGCGCCGGGGCCCCTGTGCAATCCGTTAGTGAAAGGAATTTTCCATGATTACGGGCACCGTCAAGTTCTACAACGACCAGCGCGGCTACGGCTTCATCCAGCCGGAAAACGGCGACAAGGACGTCTTCGTCCATGCCACCGCCCTTGAGCGCGCCGGCATCCATGGCCTGCGTGAAGGCCAGAAGGTGCAGTTCGACACCGAAACCGATGCGCGCAGCGGCAAGCTCGCCGTCGGCACCATCGAGATCGAGTAAGGCATCGCGGCCCAAACAAAGGGCCGCGTCGCGAGTTGAGGAGCCGCCGCCTGAGAAAACAGGCGGCGGCTCTTTACTGAGAGAAGAAAGATACTCGCGATCCTCAGCTTTATGCCTGACACTGGCGATAATCTGACTGCAATCCAGGCTGAACCGCGGACGTGACCATGAGCCAACAGCCCAGTGCGGCCCGAGCCGCTCCCACCGCCACCCCACCGTGGTCCCGGCTGCTGGCCCCCTACCGCAACCCCAGCTCTGCCCGCAGCCTCTTTGAAATCGCAGTGACTTTCCTGCCCTTTGCCGGTCTCTGGGCGCTCGCCTGGACGGCGGTCCATCTCGGCCGCTGGGAGTTGTCGCTGCTGCCGTCGCTGCTCGCCGCCGGGCTGCTCATGCGCCTCTTCATGATCCAGCACGATTGCGGCCACGGCGCTTTCTTCCGCCACCGCCTGGCCAACGACTGGGTCGGCCGCATCATCGGCGTGCTGACGCTGACGCCCTACGACGCCTGGCGCCGCGCCCATGCCGCCCACCATGCCGGCGCCGGCAACCTGGCCCGCCGCGGCGTCGGCGACATCGACACCCTGACCATTGGCGAGTACCGCGCCCTCAGCTTCTGGGGCCGGCTGCGCTATCGCTTCTACCGCCATCCCCTGGTCCTTTTCGGGATCGGGCCGGCCTACATCTTCCTGTTGCGCCACCGCTTTCCGCTGGGCCGGTTCGGCAACCGCCGGCGGGCCTGGCTCAGCGCCATGGCGACCAATCTCGCCGTGGCAGGTGTCGTCGCCGGCATGATCTGGCTGGTCGGCGCCGGACCCTTCCTGCTGGTGCAGCTGCCGATCACCCTGGCTGCCGGCATCGCCGGCGTCTGGCTGTTCTACGTGCAGCACCAGTTCGAGGAGACCTACTGGGCCGACAGCGGCACCTGGTGCCCTCAGGAGGCTGCCCTGCGCGGCAGCTCGCACTACGACCTGCCGGGGGTACTGCGCTGGTTCACCGCCAACATCGGCATGCACCACGTGCATCACCTCGCCAGCCGCATCCCCTATTACCGCCTGCCGCGGGTGCTGCGCGACCACCCCGAGCTCGCCGACACCAGCCGCGTTACCCTACGCCAGAGCCTCGGCTGCGTGCGCCTCGCCCTCTGGGACGAGACCCAGATGCGCCTGGTATCGTTCAGGGAAGCCCGCAGGAAGGGTGACCACGAGCCATCGACCGGATAGGCTCCGGGTCCCCCAATCGCGGAGACGGCCGATGAGCGAGGACTTGATCTTCTACACCAACCCGCGATCACGCGGGCGCATCGCGCGCTGGATGCTGGAGGAGGTCGGTTGCCCCTACCGCGCCGAGGTCCTCGACTTCGGACCGGCGATGCGGACGGCGGAATACCGCGCCGTCAATCCGATGGGCAAGGTGCCGGCGATCCGCCACGGCGCCGCGGTGGTCACCGAATGTGCCGCCATCTGCGCCTATCTCGCCGAAGCTTTCCCGCAGGCCGGCCTGGCGCCGCCGCCGGCCGCGCGCGCTGACTACTATCGCTGGCTGTTCTTCGCCGCCGGGCCGCTGGAGGCGGCTGCCACCAACCACGCCCTCGGCTTCGAGCCGGCGGACGACAAGCAGGGCATGGTCGGCTACGGCGACTTCGCCCGGGTGATGGACACCCTGGAGCAGGCCATCCCGGCCAAGGGTTACATTGCCGGGGCGCATTTCTCCGCCGCCGACGTCTATCTCGGCTCCCACATCGGCTGGGGCCTGCAATTCGGCTCCATCGAGGCGCGCCCCGGCTTCGCCGACTACTTCGCCCGGGTCAGCGACCGTCCCGCCTACCACCGCGCCAACGCGCTGGACGACGCAACCTTGCCGGCGGCGGGATAACGGCTTCAGCGCGTCCGGAAGGACTCCGCCTTGGCGCGGTTGCCGCAGGTGCGCATATCGCACCAGCGACGGCCGCGGCCGCGGCCGTAGTCGAGGAACAGCCAGCTGCAGCGCCCGCATTCCCTGAGCCGCGCCAGCTCCGGCGATCGCAAGAGATCCTCGAGGGTCAGCGCCAGCACGTCGACGACCCAGTTCTGGCGGTCCGGCCGGGCCCGCCAGCGGCAGCCCGCCGCGCCGGGCTCCAGGATCGCACCTCCCAGGGTCATCTGCAGCTCCGCCTCCATCAGCGCCCAGTGCGCCGGCAGCGGGGCAAGGCCGGCGGCCAGCGGACAGAGCACGCGGTACGCAGTTTCGCGCAGCAGGTGCAGCTCGGCGAGAGGCGCCGCGGCGCCGCCGCGGGCACCCAGCTTCTCCAGGCGGCGGCGGTCCGCCCCCTCGAAGATCCCCGACGCGGCCGCCCAGCCGAAGAAGGCCGGCCAGGTTCCGATCCGGCTCTCGCTGCGCTGCTTGTCCTGGTTGTCGACGGTGTTGAGAAAGTCGAGCGCCGGGTGCCCGCCGACGAAAGCCTCCTCGCTCCACTGCATCATGCCCGTAACCTCTTTTTGCGAAATAACGGTTGACCCGGCCGCCCGCCGGGATAACCTGTTTCTGCAATTTAATGGTTATCCGGGAAAAGGTCCATGCTCGACCTGCCGCACCGCTTCGATTTCCGCGGCCGCGCCGTCGCCTGGGGCAGCCTGGGCGCGGGCGAGCCGCTGGTGCTGCTGCACGGCACCCCCTTCTCCTCGCAGGTCTGGCGCCGTATCGCGCCGCTGCTGGGCGGGCGCTGGAAGGTCCACTACTTCGACCTGCTGGGCTACGGCGAGTCGGCGAAGGGCGGCGACGATGACGACGTCTCGCTGGGCGTGCAGAACGGACTGCTGGCGGCGCTCTGCCGCGAATGGGGCCTGGCGGAGCCGGAGGTGCTGGCGCACGACTTCGGCGGTGCCACGGCGCTGCGCGCCTACTACCTCGACGGCCTGCGCTACCGCCGGCTGACCCTGGTCGACCCGGTGGCCGTGGCGCCTTGGGGCTCGCCCTTCGTGGCCCACGTGCGGGCCCACGAGGCCGCCTTCGCCGGCCTGCCGGCCTATGCCCACGACGCCCTCGTCGCCGCCTACCTGCAGACCGCCGCCCATCGGCCGCTCGGCGCCGAGGCATTGGCTGTGTACGGGCGGCCCTGGCAGGGCGCGCTTGGCCAGGCCGCCTTCTACCGCCAGATCGCCCAGATGGACCAGCGCTACACCGACGAGATCGAGGGCCGCTACGGGCCGCTCGACGGTCCGGTGCGGCTGCTCTGGGGCGAGCGCGACGACTGGATCCCGCTCGAGCGCGGCAGGAAGCTGGCCGCCAGGCTCACCGGCGGCCGGCTGACGCCGGTGCCCGACGCCGGGCACCTGGTGCAGGAAGACGCGCCGGAAGCCATCGTCGCCGCGATGTTGAGCTAAGGAGTCTTCGGCAAGCTGACGCCGATCATGCAGTCGCGGGTCACGAGGCCGGCGAGATCCTGCTCGTCCCAGCCCTCGGTGCCGGCGGGGCGCTGCGGCAGCACCATGTAGCGTAGGTCGGCGGTGGAGTCGTGCACGCGGACCTCGACGTCGTCGGGGATGGTGGTGCCGAACTCCTGAAGGACGGCCCGCGGCTCGCGCACCGTGCGGCTGCGGTAGGCGCGCGACTTGTACCAGTCCGGCGGCAGGCCGATGAGCAGGCGCGGGTAGCAGGAGCACAGCGTGCAGACGATGACGTTATGCACGCCCGGCGTATTCTCGACGGCGCGGATCGGGATGCCGCCGACGTCGATGCCGAGCTCCTGCGCCGCCGCGTTCACGTCGGCCAGCATGCGCGCCTTGAAGCCCTCGTCGCGCCAGGCGCGCGCCACCATGCGGGCGCCAGCCGCCGGGCTCTTGGCGTCGATCGCCTCCAGCATGGCGCGCAGCTCGTCGGCGGTGATGATGCCCTTCTCGATGAGCAGGTCGCCGACCGCCTGGGTCATCGCCTGGTAGTGGGTGAGCGGCGCGTCCTCCAGGTCCGGCTGGAAGGGATGCGGTCCAGGCCCGTGTTCGTGCCGGTGCCCGTGTCCGTGATCATGCTCGTGGTCGTGGTCGTGGTCGTGCGCCATCACGCGCCCTCCCCGGCTGTTTCGAGCCAGTTCTCGTAGACGTCGACCACCGTGGTGTCCTGCGGCGCGCCCCGGTAGCCGTCCCAGAGTTCCGCCGTCTCGAAGATCACCCGGTAGAGCGGCAGGGCCGGCTCGCCGCTGCGCCCGTAGGCCAGTTCCTCCGGGTTGCGGTAGGGGCCGAGAATCTGGGTCACGCGGCCCGACTTGCCGCGCACGAAAAAGGGCGTGCGGACGTGGCCGGGCGGAAAGGCGGCGCGCACGCGCACCGTCTCGCCGACGGCGAAGCGCGCGCTCATGGCTTGTCCTCGCT
Organism: uncultured Pelagibius sp.; assembly: GCA_964472095.1. GTDB lineage: Bacteria > Pseudomonadota > Alphaproteobacteria > Kiloniellales > Kiloniellaceae > Pelagibius. The sequence continues at coordinate 86,482 of CAYYIV010000007.1, read as the reverse complement.
GCCGGCGGGCCAGGCGGCCGCGATCTCCGCCATGCGGCGGCCCAGCTCGTCGACCGTGATGACGCCTTTCTCGATGAGGTTGTTGGTCACCGAGGCGATCCAGCGCTCGTAGTAGCTCATCCCGTCGTAGGCACCGGGCCCGAGCTCCTCGATGCCGCGGCGCAGCTCGTCGGTGGTGATGAGGCGCCGCTTGGAATCCGCCAGCAGGCGCAGGATGGCGTCGACCCGCTTTTCCCAAGGCGCGTAGTCGTGCTCGGCGCCGGGCGCGTAGGGGTCGACGGGGCCGGCCGGCAGCCCGCCCATATCGTGGTGACGGCGCAGCAGGACCGTGTCCGAGCGCTCGGGACCGCCTTCGATTTCCTTGCTCATGCCGGGAGTATCCGCCGGGCCGGGCGAGAGCGTCAATGGGGCGAGAGGTGCAGCGGCTGGATGGACCTTCGGGTCACGCCCGTCGGTGACGGAAAGCAGGGCGGTGCGGCCGGCGATCCGCGCCCTCAGGTCAGCATTCCGAGGGCCTGCTTGTAGAGGTCGAGAATGGCTTCCTGCTCCTGGCGGTCGCCGGAGTCCATCTTGCGCAGGCGGACGACCTGGCGCATCACCTTGGTGTCGAAGCCCTCGCCCTTGGCTTCCGAATAGACCTCGCGGATATCGGCGGTCAGCGCCGCCTTTTCCTCTTCCAGGCGCTCGATGCGCTCGATCAAGGTCCGCAGGCGGTCCGCCCCGATGCCGCCATCATCAGCCATGCTCAACTCCTAGATCACGTGGGATTCAGCCCGGGAAAGGCTTGCCCGGGCGAAGGGGGCGCAGACTAGCCGCAGGCCCGGGACCTGACAACTTTCGAATGAGCCTGAACAGGGTTGCAAAGCGGGGATAACCCGCCGGGCGGGGAAAATCCAAGCCGTTCGCCAAAACTGGCGAAAAGCCAAGGTGTGCCGGTCCGAGTAGGCGCCGAGTTGAACTCTGCTCGACTTCAGCGACTATCGGCACGAGCGGCGCCGGTTCGGCTATCGGCGGCACCCGGCTCGTACGGGATCTGGATGCGCTGATCGCCCGCCGCGGCAGGCCGGCGATGATCATCAGTACAATAGCACGGAACGATAGCGTACATTTAGGCCACGGGAGTGATCCCACACAGCCAGGCCAAATGCCGCACGCACATGGAACGGATCCAAGAACAGGCAAAGAGTGGAGCAGGAACATAAACGAGACGCCACATGATAAGCACAAAAAAGGCACTGCATCTAAGAAGGGATTGGACGCGCTGAGGGCGAAAGGCTGGGACTGTTGAGCGACAACTATTCATCGCTACGAGATCATTTATTTCGGGAGAATGATCTACGAGATATCGTCGACGAGTTTCGGACATCCTTAGATGAAGTATGGCATATGAACGTTCACTCGATACGGCCGCGGTATGAGAAGGTTGAAAGAAAGCCGTCAATCACAGATTTTGGATTTCGACTGGGGTTAGATCTGCTCCGACAATGGAAAGTTGCGAGGAAATCGATTAAATCAGTTCATGTTTCGGAACCTTACTTGGTTGTCCCGACGAGTTGGCTTGCCGGAGTCAGGAATGCGCCACCACCGTATGTCTATGTTTGTTTGGCGAAGAGGCTAGAATCATTCACCCCAGTCGAGCACGCTGGAGCAGTTCCGAGAGCCTATTGGGCTTCAACAGATTCACGTCAGAGAGAAATGAACAGCGAATTCGTTGAAAGTCCTGATCCCGATGAACTTGAGGGGGAAGGTTCATGGGTCTTCCGGATTGATGAGTCAGGTGCCTTTGACTAAAGTGAGCGGAAAGCAAACAGCTTTGCAGCTGCAGAGCCCGTACATAGCTCTCGAGAGTTGTTTCGACCAGGCCGACACTGCTGACGCTGACCGATTCAGATGTCGCCGGCACATCACCCGGCTTGACCTCGACCGGCAGGATTGCGGTTGTCTCCCGACCGGGACCAAACCGCGGATCGCCGCGCCAAAGAAACACCATGTTCGCGTTCAGCCCATGCCGATGCGCCACCGCCGCCACTGATGCACCCGGCTCCAGCGTCTCGGCCACCACGCGCCGCTTGAATGCCTTCGAGTAGTTCCGCCGCCTGCGCTTGCCCTGATCCGCCACGATAAGTGTCCGCGTAGTTTAAACGGACACTATCGCCCGCAATCACGCGAAGATTCGCACAAGGATCACAAGGCCTTCAAGGCCAGTCAGGCCGAACGCTTATCTATCGGTACCGATTGGTCCATTTTTCAGGCGCAGCCGCGAAGCGCGGGCGCCCCGGCTCTCCAAAAGAAGCCCGTCATATGCTGGCCGGTCTCGACCCTTCCCTCGCAGTCGCGGGAGGACATTGGAGGTCGGCCGCACAGTGACAGGCGTTGGCTGAGAGCGGAATGGCCGTTCTCGATGGCGCAACTACGAAAAGCGGAAGCTCGGGATCGGCGGAGGGGTGGAAATCAAAAGCGAGCGGCCGGATTCTGGATGAGAACAACAGCGAGCTCGGCAAGCATGCCGGCACGTATTGGCTGTCACGTTCCCAGCTGGGCACCATTCATATGCAGGGTGACAATTACACCCTCCGGAGGCCAGTCGAACGCAATTGTTCCGCCGAGGTTCCTAGTGATGGTCTTTTTTACCAGAACGCTTCCAAAGCCGGTCTGCTCTTTCGGCGCAGAGACGCTTGGTCCACCAATTTCCGTCCATACGAGCACCACCTCACTATCGTTGGCGGTACATGAGACATCGAGCGAACCAGCTTCTGTTGAGAGCGCCCCATACTTTATCGAGTTCGTCGCCAACTCATGAACTACAAGTGCCATCGCGGTAATAGCGCCCTCTCCGACAAGAATATCGGGTACAGAGACTTGAATGCGGCTGCCGATAATTCCTTTGTCATCGTACGCGGCGAGAAGGGCCGCAAGCAAGTCGCCCAGAGGTGCAGCCTTTTTTTGCTGACCCAGGTACGGCCGCACGAGGTCGTGGGCTTGACCCAAGGCAACAAGTCTTTTGGTAAGGTCACGAGCCATTTCCTTTGGCGTGTCCGCCGATCGTGATGCAATCACCGTCAATGCAGCCGCGATGGCGAACAGATTCTTAACCCGATGACTCATCTCATTCCCGAGCATTTCACGGGCTTCCTCGGCCAGTTTCCGCTCAGTCACGTCTAGGAAGACACCGAACATAATCCGGCCGACAATGCCCTGATCTTCTCCCCGGCCACGCGCGGATATCCAATGCACCTCACCGCGATGCAAAATACGGAAGTCGATCTCGTAGACCCCAAATTTTTCACGGGTCGCAGCGAAAGCGGCTCGAACCCTATCAAGATCTTCGGGATGGATACGTGCGGATAAATCCTCAAAAGTAACCGCCTCGCCGGATGGCAAGTCCCACAGGCCGTGCGCCCGTTCATCCATGGCGATGCTGTCGGTATCGACATTCCACGACCAGAGTGCGACTCCGGCGGCATTTGTGGCGATTCGAAGGCGATTCGCATCCCACACAGGTGGCGTCGCGTCTTGCGCTGACATCGCAGCAAGTCCTTTGGTTTACCGCTGAACTTCAGCACAGCCTTCTAAACTGATCGACGTGACACCAACCGTCCCGTCCTCCGGAGTGAAGGCCCCTCATGGTCTGTGCCGGTGGCACCCAACTCCGCGGCCCCAACACAGGAAACCAAATTCGGAGCGGTACCGCCGGCAAGTCGACGACCTGCCGGAAGTCTGCCTCGCCATGGCGAACCGCGCGAATTCGTCAAACGGTCTCCGAACCCGCCCCGGCAGCCATCGGAAATGCGATGGTCCATTTCGTCCCCCGATCCGAGACGACGCGGACCGCTCCGCCGATCTGCTCCATGAGGCGCCGGACGAGGCCAAGGCCGTGACGCTTGCTTGTGGTGGGAGGCTCGACAAAGCCGATGCCGTCATCGGTAATCGTGAGAAGGGCGCCAGTGGCGCTTCGTGTCAGATCTAAGCGGATCGCACCAGCGCGATCCGGGAAGGCATGAAAATATGCGTTCGAGATAATCTCGGCGATGACGATGCCCAGCGCGGTCACTGAATCCAGGTCGAGCAACAGAGGTTCAGCCTCGCCCTCGCAAATTAGAGTCACACGGAACTCCCGGTCGCCCTGGAACGCGCTCAAGCTTTCGCAGAGCGATCTAACATATTGATCAAAGTCTATGGTGCGACTAAGGCCGTTTCCGAGCAGGTGGTCATAGACTTTCGCCAAGCTCATCACACGTTGCGCGATGGACCGGAGTCCCGCTTTCGACGCGCCGTCACTCAGGTCGATTTGTTGTCGCAACATTCCAGAAACGAGCTGGAGGTTGTTGCGGACACGGTGTTGCAGTTCTTCGGCCAGCACATCCTTTTCAATCAATAATGCATGCCGTTCCGTCAGCAGGCGGTCCTTCTCCACAATCAAGGTTTCCATCTGATCGATGGTCGTTCGTAAGACCGTTGTTCGGCCCGCCGTGGCCACCGCTTCGGCGATAACATTAGCGAAGCCGGTCAGGAAATCTATGTCGTGCTGATCGAACGCACGAGCGGTTGCGCTGTCGATCTCAAGAACGCCCCAAGGCCCACTCGTGCCTTTGATCAGAACATCGGCTGTCGCGACGATCCTGTGATCCCCGTAGAAAGGCGGAAGCGCATAGCTGTTGTTTTTCGAAAGGTCTTCGAGGATCACCGGTTTGCCGGTAAGGAATGCTCGACCCTGCGTCGAAGTTTCGTCGGCCGGCGACACGACGTAGCCGACAACACCCTCGTTCCAGCCGAAGCCCGCCTCGACCAGAAGATCGTTGTGATCTGCACGGTAGCGGCAGATCTTTGCGTAAGGCACGCTGAGGCTCTGCGCACAAATTCTGGCTGCCTCGGTCAGAATCTTCTGCAGGTCGCTTTCCCCGAACGCGAAGCTGCCAAAGTTCGCGAGCGCCGCTTGTTGACGCAGAAGCTTCTCGATGGTGCGGGCTTCGCTCACGCCGGCGACGCGTCTGCAGATTGGGGAGCCGATTTCGGCAGCAGACGGAAGCCCTGCGGAAATGGCCGCGTTGCCGTTCCGAGCGTCATGATCTCGCGGACGATGACCAAGGCATGGGCTACGTCTTCGACCTGATACGGTTTTGCGATCGAAGCGCTGCCATCCGCCAGTGTGAGCGTGCTGTGCCGGGCGTCCTCGCCGGTCGCGTAAAGGATCCCGAGCGTTCCCCTGCCGTTCAACTGCCGAGCGATTTCAGTGCCGTGGTCGCCTCCCGCGAGCCTGACGTCCAAAACGGCGAGATCGGGCTTGTGCTGTTTGGCAAGCGCGACGGCTTTGTCGACGGTACGCGCGATGCCGCAGACCTCATAGCCGTTTATGATCAGCGTCTCTTCAAGCAGATCGGCAATCATCAGCTCGTCTTCCGCTATGAGCACTTTGAGCATGAACACTCCTCTCGGCACAGCCGGCTAAGCAGAATTCGCAAGACGGGCTACCTCTGACGACCTATTGACGCTGGCGACCTATTGATGTGCTTGCGACAGGGCCGCGCGCTCACAAACAGCCGCCCCCAGCACGCATGATCGGCGCGAACGAGCCCAATCGACCTGGGCGGATTGGCGTCAGGCAAAATGCCCGGTCGCTTGGCAATAGGGTGTTGATGTTCTCGAGGCCTTCGCCGCCGAACGCCTAGCAGGCTCATAGCCTAGCACCTCAGAGTAGTATTTGTCCATTTCCTCCGACTCAATTTGACGCAACCTCATGGTGAACCTGTTTAAGTGCGGTCATCGAGCAGCTGCGCCCTGACGTCTTGCGGCGTCGGCGCGCCTGGCGCGAACTCCAGTCGGCGTTGAAACACCGCCGCGCGCCTCAGCCGTGCTTGTGGCTCTGTGCGAAAGCGGCCTTCTGCGCGGCGCTCGCCTCGCTCTGGTGGTTGGCCTTCCACTCCTCGTAGGGCATGCCGTAGACCAGTTCGCGGGCGGCGGCATAGTCGAGCGCGACGCCCTTCTCCTCGGCGGCGGCCAGGTACCACTTCGACAGGCAGTTGCGGCAGAAGCCGGCGAGGTTCATCAGGTCGATGTTCTGCACGTCGGTGCGCTCTCGCAGGTGGGCGACCAGGGTGCGGAAGGCGGCGGCTTCCAGCTCGGTGCGGGTCTTGTCATCCATCGACGTCATGTCTCCTCCTTTGCGGGGCTGCCAGGAATTCCCCGTTAGATGGGTCGCCGGGGGCGGCTTGTCCAGCTTGAACCCTGTGCCCACACCGGATTCCCCCGCCTTCAGCTTGGCACGCTCGCGGCGATCAGGTAGTCGACCACCTGCTTCAGCGCCTCCTGCTTGTCGGCGCCGTCGTAGCAGGCCTGGCTGAAGACCTCCAACTGGCGGTGGGACGAGGTGCCGCGGCTGATGATCTCGCGGGCGTGCTGCGCCTCCTGCAGGCAGCCGAGCGCTTCGGCGTGATCGTGGGTCAGCGCCAGGATCTCCTCCAGCAGCACCGCGTAGGGCACCACCTCGCCCCTGCCGAAATCGACCAGGCCCTCGTCGATGCCGTAGCGCTGGGCGCGCCAGCGGTTCTCGTCGATCAGCATGTTGGAGTATTTGCGCCAGCGCTGGTTGTTGCGCTTCAGGACATAGAGCATGCGCAGCAGGCTGACGTAGAGGGCGGCGATGGCGACGCCGTCCTCCACGTGGGTGCAGACGTCGGCGATTCGCATTTCCAGGGTCGGAAAGCGTGCCGAGGGCCGGATGTCCCACCAGATCTTGGTGCCGTCCTGCAGCAGCCCGGCATCCACCATGACGTCGAGGTGGCGCTGGTATTCGCCGAAGCTGTCGAAGGTCTCCGGCAGGCCGGTACGCGGCAGCTCCTGGAACACCGAGAGGCGGTAGCACTTCAGGCCGGTCACCTCGCCGCGCCAGAACGGCGAGGAGGTGGAGAGCGCCAGCAGGTGCGGCAGAAAGTAGGCGGCCTGCTGCATGAGGTCGATGCGCAGCTCGTCGTCGTCGAGGCCGCAGTGCACGTGCATGCCGCAGATCAGCAGGCGGCGCACCACCGCCTGCATGTCGCGGGCGAGGTCGTCGTAGCGCTCCTTGCGGGTATGCTTCTGGGTGTCCCACTGGGCGAAGGGATGGGTCGAAGCGGCGATCGGCGCCAGGCCGTAGTCGCCGGCGATGCGCGCGATGGCGCGGCGCAGCTCGGCCAGCTCGGCGCCGGCCTGGCCGACGGTCGCGCACTTGCTGGTGCCGACCTCGATCTGCGACTGCAGGAACTCCGGGGCGACGCGCTCGCCGAGTTCCTGCTCGCAACGGTTCATCAGGCTGTCGGGCGGATCGACCACCAGGTCGCGGGTCTCGCGATCGACCAGGAGGTATTCCTCCTCCATGCCGACAGTGAAGCTCGGTTCCGGCCGCCTGCTCCCCTTGCTCATCTGCCGGCTCCTCGATCGTTGCCGCTGTTGCCGCCGCTCAGTGGTGCTCGACGCGGTGGAGCGCCGGATCGCGCAGCACCGCCTCCAGCGCGCCGGCCAGGCGCTCGGCCCAGACGGCGGCACCCTGCGGGGTGTCGATGAGGTCCTGACGGACCTCGATCAGCACGTTGGCGAGGCCGCGGCTGTCGCCGTGGGTGTGCTGGGTGTAGCCGTGGCCGTCGGCGCCGGAATAGGGTTCGTTGTCGCCGACGGTGAGGCCCTCGGCGCGCAGCCGCGCCATCAGCGGGCGCGGCAGACGCGGGTCGCGGTTCCACAGGATGCCGATCTCCCAGGGCCGCGGCAGGCCGTGCATGATCGGTGTGAAGGAATGCATGGAGACCAGCGCCGGCACCCGGCCACCTTCTTTCCCTGGCGCCAGCATGGCGTCGAGCTGGGCATCGATGGCATCGTGGTAGGGCCGAAAGAAGGTATCGATGCGGGCGGCGCGCGCCGCCGCGTCGAGATCGCGGTTGCCCGGCACCACGGTACCGTCGCTGATCTCCGGCATCAGGGTCGGGTTGTCGAGCTGGCGATTGGGATCGACGATGAGGCGGGAGAAGTGGGTAAGCAGCGCCGGGGCGTCGAGCCGCCGCGCCAGCTCGCGGGTCACCTCGGCGATGCCGATGTCCCAGGCGATGTGGCGGGTCAGCGCCGCCTCGTCGAGGCCGAGGGACCCGAGCGCGCGCGGGATGAAGCGCGTCGCATGGTCGCAGAGCAGCAGCAGCGGCGCCCGGCCGGCACCGTTGAGAAGCTCGAAAGGGCGCGGCTCGTCCGGCGCCAGAAGCCCGGAATCCTGCAGCTCTTCGCGGCTTGCGCCAGTGATCTCGAGGGTCGACATGAGGCGCCGACTATAGCCGCCGGGCCGCCGCCAGGAAAAGCCCGACTAAATCTCACTGCCATCGGGCCGAGCGTTCGGGGTCCCACCCCTCCCGCGCTGTCTGATGTCCTCCCCCTGGCGAAGGATTATCACCTAGACTGCTGGTCGCCCATTTCATAGTCTACCTATGCGAGAAAATTGGGGGGACCAACGGGCGATGGCCGATTGGAAAACACTGAAGCTGTCCGAACTGACCCTTGATCAGAAAAATTATCGAACTGGACAGCAGGCATCACAACGCAAGGCGATAGAAGCGGTCATCGATGACCAAAAGCATCTACTCGTAAACCTTGCAAAGGATTTACTTGAGGAGGGACCGAGTCCGGGCGAGCCGATTTGGGTCACTCCTGATCCTGATTCGCCAGGCATGTATGTCGTTCTAGAGGGAAACCGTCGAGTTACGGCGCTAAAGCTGCTCGAGCACCCGGCGCTTGCCCACAAAACCGTCGTTGAAAGCGACTTCAAAACGCTTTCAAAACAGTATGCCGCGAATCCCCGCCGCGAGTTAGAGGCAAGAGTTTTTGCCAGTCGGGAGGCAGCCTTGCCATGGATACGTCGCCGACACATGGCGTCGACCTCTGGCGTGGGATTGCAGCCTTGGAAGCCGATGGCAAAGGGACGAGCTAACCGAGAACATGGACTTAGCGCTCCTCGGTCGTTAGCTGTAGTTGAGTTTCTGGAAGATGATTCGGAGGACTGGCAAAATATCGCTGCTGCACTGGATGTTCGCTGGACAACCGTTGATCGTGTTTTGAATGCTAAGGCCATGCACCAAGTACTGGGCGTTCAGATCGATCCAAAAAAGGGGATCATCACGTTCGAGAACGGCGACATCGAAGCGGGAAAAAGACTTCTCGGTCAGATACTCGGTAAGATGGCCAGTTCGACTTTTGATTTTTCGGACATCGAGAAGGTCGGCGATCGAGAGAATTTTCTAAAAGGATTTCTGAGCAGCGCGGTTAAGCTAAGAAAGGGTGCCGACAAAAGCCGCTCTTCCGGCACATCTAAAGGAGCATGTGCCGAAGGCGCTTCCACCTCTGCCCCTTCGGCCACGGCAGCCAAGGGGTCTAAGAAGAAGACGGACCAAGCTGATCGACCGACCTTGGCACCCAAGAGTGGGCACCGAACGTTTCAGGTTGATGGCATCCGCCTAGCTGCGATTTACCGTGAGTGCCGCACTTTATTGCTAAAGAACAATGAGAACGCCGCCGCACTCCTCCTGCGCGTATTCATCGAACTGAGTAGCGAGGCATATTTGTCGGAGAAGAAGATTCCCCTTCCGACGAAGGCTAGCAAACTTGGCAAGACAAACTGGAGCGATATCGGGATATCACTTGCCGCAAAAGTTGCCTGTGTGGCCGACCACCTTGACCCCACCAAGAAGGCTAAAGACTTGCAGCAGGCTCGCCTTGCGATCCACGCCAGCGCAAAGTCGGCTTCTTCCATAGAAACACTGCACGGCTACTTCCATAACCGCTCCCTAAGTCCCGATGCAGGCCTCGTTCGTGATGCATGGGACGCTTGGGAAACTTACCTTCGCCAATTGCACGCGGCACGCTGATCATGGCGCTGGCCACCGGCACTGAGCCTCGCTAAAATGGGCGCGAACGGAGGCGCCCATGTTTGACAGCCCATTGAGGTATCCTGGCGGAAAAGGTCGGCTATCGCAGTATGTCATTGAGTTAATCGAGATGAATGATCTGGTCGGAGGCCATTACGTCGAGCCCTATGCAGGGGGCGCAGGCATCGCGATTTCTTTGCTCTACCTTGAATACGTCAGTCACATTCATCTCAACGATCTAAGTAAATCAGTGTTCTCCTTTTGGCACTCTGTCAAAACGGAACCTGAGGCGCTATGCCGCCTTGTTAGAGATACGCCGATTAGCGTGAGAGAATGGAAGCGTCAAAAGGCGATTCAAACCTCACCTGACGCCGACACACTGGCTCTAGGATTCTCCACTTTTTTTCTGAACCGGACAAACCGCTCGGGGATAATCCGGGGGGGGATCATCGGAGGGAAGAAACAAACGGGTGCTTGGAAGATAGATGCCAGGTTCAATCGCGCAGGACTCATTCAGCGTATCGAGAAGATAGCTAGCTACGGACCTAGGATTAGCCTGTACAACAAGGATGCGGCAGAGTTTTTGACGACCTCCCTTAAGGCAATTCCTAAGTCTGCACTCGTGTATCTGGACCCGCCCTACTATTCGAAAGGTCAGAAGCTATACGAGAATCACTACCAGCATGGCGATCACGCGAAGATCGCTTTGCTGGTGGGGGCTATCCGGCAAAAATGGATTGTGTCCTATGACAATTCCCCTGCGCTCTGCAAACTCTACTCCAGATACCGGCGCCAAACATTTGACCTTCTGTACTCGGCGCAAACCCACTACACGGGGGATGAAGTGATGATTTTCTGCGATGATCTTAAGACGCCCGGAGCCGTGGAACCCTTTCGGGGCATAGCCGCATGACTTGCGCTGACAACGGCGGGGAAAGCATGGCAACACGGAGTACGCGCTTGAGGAAACCGCGCGCCGCCGCGATGAGGTAGTACGTCGTATGGCGACCATCCCACCACAGCCAAATGGCCATCCTGAGCCTCATTTCTCAGAAAACCTGAGCCTCGTCTCTCAGAAAAGGGAATACCAATGGCTCAGGATCGGACAACTTCGACGGTACGAGCCCTCGGAAAGTCGTAGTATGCTACCTTAGGGATTGGGGTGATTAGCGGCTTGACAGGTCGCCCGCTCGCCCCACCGCACCCCTTCACCGCCTTCATCGTGCGTGCAGGCAGGGCATTGCCAAAGCCGGGGGGCGCCCCGATACTCCGGGCCATGAGCCAAGCCAGCCAGCCCAGCACGGGCTCCATCCGGCCCAACACCTTCTTCTGCATCGACGGCCACACCTGCGGCAACCCGGTGCGGCTGGTGGCCGCCGGCGGCCCGGCGCTGCAGGGGGCCTCGATGAGCGAGAGGCGCCAGGACTTCCTCGCCCGCTACGACTGGATCCGCACCGGCCTGATGTTCGAGCCGCGCGGCCACGACATGATGTCCGGCGCCATCCTCTATCCGCCGACGCGGCCCGACTGCGACGTCGCGGTGCTCTACATCGAGACCTCCGGCTGCCTGCCGATGTGCGGCCACGGCACCATCGGCACGGTGACCTTCGCGATCGAGCGCGGTCTGGTGCAGCCGCGCGAGCCCGGTGTCCTGCGCCTGGAGACGCCCGCCGGGCCGGTCGAGGCGCGCTACGCCCTGCAGGACGGCCACGTGGAGTCGGTGCGAATCACCAACGTCGGCTCCTACCTCGCCGCAGAGGGCGTCACCGTCGACTGTCCTGCGCTCGGCGCCGTCACCGTCGACATCGCCTACGGCGGCAACTTCTATGCCATCGTCGAGCCGCAGGAGAACTATGCCGACCTGACCGGGCTGACGCCGGCCGACATCCTCAAGCTCTCGCCGCTGCTGCGCCGGGCGTTGAACGAAGCGGTGGAGATCGTCCACCCGGACAATCCGACGATCCGCGGCGTCAGCCACATCCTGTGGACCGGCAAGGCCACCAAGGCAGAGGCCGACGCCCGCAACGCCGTGTTCTACGGCGACAAGGCGATCGACCGCAGCCCCTGCGGCACCGGCACTTCGGCCCGCATGGCCCAACTGCACGCCAAGGGAAAGCTGAAGACCGGCGACCGCTTCGTGCACGAGAGCATCATCGGCAGCCTCTTCACCGGGCGCGTCGAGGCGGAAACCCGCGTCGGCAACCATCCGGGCATCGTCCCCTCCATCGAGGGCTGGGCCCGCATGACCGGCCTCAACACCATCACCATCGACGGGCGCGATCCCTACGCGCACGGCTTCCAGGTCGTCTAGGCAGTCCTATGGCCCATCATCACGCCGGCCGCCGTCAGGATGCCTCCCCGGGCCACGATCATGGCCGCGACCATGGGCACGCTCACGGCCACGCGCAGGGCAGCGACAACGAGACGCGGGTGCTCTGGGCGCTGGTGCTCACCGCCGGCTTCATGGTGGTGGAGGTGGTCGGCGGCCTGATCTCCGGCTCGCTGGCGCTGCTCGCCGACGCGGCGCACATGCTGACCGACGCTGCCGCCCTGGCGCTGGCCTGGATCGCCTTCCGCATCGCCCGCCGCCCGGCCGACCCCAAGCGCTCCTACGGCTATCATCGCGGCCAGGTGCTGGCCGCCTTCGTGAACGGCGCGGTGCTCATCGTCATCGTCGCCGGCATCGCCATCGAGGCGGTGCAGCGCCTCATGGCGCCGGTGCCGGTCGAGGGCTGGACCATGCTGGTGGTGGCCGCGCTCGGCCTGCTGGTGAATATCGCCGCGCTGCTCATCCTGCACGGCGGCGACCGCCGCAACCTGAACCTGCGCGGCGCCGCGGTCCACGTGCTGGGCGACCTGCTCGGCTCCGCCGCCGCGGTGATCGGCGCCGTGGTCATCCTGCGCACCGGCTGGATGCCGATCGACCCGATCCTTTCCATCCTGGTCGGCCTGCTGGTGCTGCGCAGCGCCTGGCTCATCGTGCGCGAATCGGCCCATATCCTGCTGGAGGGCACGCCGACGCAGATCGATCCCCAGGGCCTCCGCAAGGCCCTGCTGGAGGACATCCCGGCGCTGCAGGACGTGCACCACATCCATGCCTGGTCGCTGACCTCCGAGATGCCGCTGCTCACCCTGCACGCCCAGGTCGGCGAAAGCGCCGACAGCCAGGCGGTGCTGAGGCGCATCAAGGAAGTGCTGGCCCGGCGCTTCGGCATCGACCACTCCACCGTGCAGATCGAGCGCGGCGCCTGCGGGGACGATTAGCAGGCCGCTGAAAAAAGGATCCGGCCCGTAGCCATCCTTCGAGACGACTGCTGCGCAGTCTCCTCAGGATGAGGTCAGGAGTGTGAAATGATTGACCTCATGCAGCGGACGGCCCCAGGACTCCCTGAGTCCACAGCCTTGCCACGGCCTTGTCACGGGCAGCGGCGACCCGCCTGCCCACTCTATTGAGTCCCAGCCGACATTCCACCGGAGGCCTCCCATGCGCGCCCTCGCCATCGCCCTCTTCGCCGCTGTCCTGACGGGCGGCCCCTTCACGGCCGCGGCCCAGGAGCCGTTGAGCCTGTCCGCGATCTATTCGGCCGACGTCTTCCAGCAGGACGTCATCGCCATGGGCAAGCCGGTCCTCGACTCCGGCCAGGACGGCGAGGCGAGCGACGCCGAGCCGGATGCCACCGTGCAGCAGGCGCTCAACTACGCGCCCTCGCCGGAGGTCGAGCAGCGCACCCGCCAGAAGCTGTTCGACAGCCTGGTCACCAGCACGTCGGACCCGGCGGTGCAGGAGCAGATCAAGCAGAGCGTCACCACGGACGTGGTCTGGCAGCAGTTCAATCAGGTGCTGAACAGGGCCGGCTACTCCACCACCAACCTGGCGGACGTCACGACCGCCTACTACATCATCGCCTGGGAAGTGGTGAACGGCCCCGACGCCACGGTGCATCCCGCCGGCGTGCAGGCGGTGCACGAGGACGTGGTGGCCGCCTACGCCGCCGACCCGCGGCTGACGGACCTCACCGACGCCGACAAGCAGGAAGCGGCTTCGATCATGGCCTACATGGCGACCATCGCGGCCGCCAGCGCCAACCAGCTGCGCAGCACCGGCAACCAGGCCGGTCTGGAGACGCTGCAGGAGCAGGTGCACAAGGCGGTGCTCGGCCAGGGGCTCGATCTCGCCCAGCTGCGCCTCACCGACCAGGGCTTCACCGCCCGCTGAGGCACCCTAGGCCGCTTGCGGCCGGAACGTGAGCGCCAGGCCGTTCAGGCAGTGGCGCTCGCCGGTCGGCGGCGGCCCGTCATCGAAGATGTGGCCGAAGTGGCCGCCGCAGCGCCGGCAATGCACTTCGGTGCGGGTCGAAAAGAAGCTGCTGTCCTCCTTGGTGCCGACGGCGTCCGGCCGCGCCTGCCAGAAGCTCGGCCAGCCGGTCCCGCTGTCGTACTTGTGCTCGGAGGAATAGACGGCAAGGTCGCAGCCCTTGCAGTGGTAGAGGCCGGCGCGCTTTTCCGTCAGCAGCGGACTGCTGCCCGGCTTCTCCGTCGCCTCCTCGCGCAGCACGGCGTACTCGTCTGCATTGAGCAGGCGGCGCCATTCCGCCGCGCTCCTGGTCACCTCGAAGGCCGCGGCCGCCGCGGCCCCGTGCAGTGACAGCAGGGCCAGCGAGGCGGCGGCGGTCAGCAGGGCGTTCCGTCGCGTCAACATGACGAACCTTTCCTTCCATTGTCGCCTGGAGCCGGAACGGGCGGCGGAGCCACGGGGTTCCGCGACTCCGCCCGCCCGTGGGTAGCCTTACTTCGGCAAAAGCACGGTGTCGATGACGTGGATCACGCCGTTGGACTGACGCACGTCGGCGATGGTGACCGTCGCGGTGCGCCCGTTCTCGTCGGTCAGGGTGATGTTGCCGTTGGAGTCGTTCTTGGCCATCAGCTGACCCCCGGCGACCGTCGGCACCGGATGGTTGCCGTTGTCGTCGGCGATCATCCTGTTGATGGCATCGCTCATGGCATTCGCCTGCACCACATGATAGGTCAGCACCTTCTGCAGCTGCAGCTTGTTCTCCGGCTTCAGCAGGTTCTCGACCGTGCCGGCCGGCAGCTTGGCGAAGGCCTCGTCTGTCGGCGCGAAGACCATGAAGGGGCCATCGCCCTGCAGGGTGTCGACGAGCCCGGCGGCCTTCACGGCGGCGACCAGCGTCTCATGATCCTTGGAGTTCACCGCGTTCTCGATGATGTTTTTGGAGGGATACATCGGCGCCCCGCCGACCATCACCGTCTGCTCCGAGGAAGCGGCCGCCATGTTGGAGCTGCCGGTCTGGGCGTTGGCCGCGCAGCCCATCAGGGTCGCTGCGACCAGGCCGAATCCGATCACTTTCGTCAGGGAGTTCATCAGTGTTATCCTTTGCTTGAGAGGGCGGACAATCCGCGCTCCCAAGGTTTGCGCCGCCGGGCCGCGGAAAGTTTCAGGGGCCACGAAAATTTTTTCGGAGTGGACGGGCCGCATGGACTCAGGGGACGCAGACAGCCTGCCTACCGCCGAGGACCTGCTGCGGCGCGTCGCCGGCCAGGACCGCGCCGCCTACCGGGCACTCTATGACGCCACCGCCGCGAAACTTTTCGGCGTCGCCCTGCGCATCTGCAGGGAGAGGAGCCTGGCCGAGGAGGCCTTCCAGGAGGCCTTCATCGGGATCTGGCGCACGGCGGCGGACTTCGACCCCTCGCGCGGATCGGCGCTCGCCTGGATGGCCGGCGTCACCCGCAACCGGGCGCTCGACCTGCTGCGCAAGCGCGGCCGCGGCGACACGCCGTTCGAGGTCGACGCCATCGAGCGGTTGATGAACGAGGCAACGGCCCTGCGCTCCGGCCAGGCCGACCTGGACGACCTGCTGCAGTGCCTGGAGCGCCTGGAGGAGACGCCGCGCCAGGCGGTGATCCTCGCCTACTGCGAGGGCCGCACTCGCGAAGAATTGGCGGCGCGCTTCGGCGCGCCGGCGAACACGGTGAAGACCTGGCTGCGCCGGGCGCTGCTCGCGCTGCGCGGCTGCCTGGAAGAGTAGAAGCGGAGTAGGATCGGCAGATGGCCGACCACGACGACAAAGATCTGGACGCCGCCGAGCGGGCCCTCGGCACCGAGCCGCGCGACCGCGAAATCGCGGAGGAGCACCGTGCGCGCAAGGCCTGGGACGACCACCTGGCGCCGCTGGCGCTTGCCGCGCCGCCGGCCGAGCCGCCCGCCGACATGTTCGAGCGCATCGAACGTGGCCTGGACGGTGCCGGCAACACAGCCAAGATCGTCCAGCTTGCCGAGCGCCGTGCGCGGCGCTGGCGTGCCCTCGCCATCGCTTCGGGCGCCGTGGCGGCTTGCCTCGCGCTGTGGATCGCGGCAGCGCCGCTCGGCCTGCTGCCAGAAGAAGCACCGGCGCGCAACTACGTGGCCCTGGTGACGCCGGAGGGCGGCAGCGGACCGGCGATGATCGTCGAGGTCGATATCCAGACGGGAGTCGCGACAGTCCGCGCGCTGCGTGTTGCAGCGCCGCAGGGTCGCGCGCTGGAGCTTTGGCGCATTCCGTCGGGGCAGGCGCCGCAGTCGGTGGGCCTGGTGGATCCGGACCAGCCGACGCTGCTCAACGTCGCGGCCGAGCCCGGCGATGTTATGGCGATCACCGTCGAGCCGCCGGGCGGCGCCCCGGGCGGCGTCCCGAGCGGGCCACCGATCCTCAGCGGGCCACTGATCGCCACGCGTTAGGGAACCAACACTTTCCGGAAGTTGACGTCGGTCGGGCGGGTGTAGCCGGGATGACTGCCCTCGCCGGTCTTCTCGAAGCCGAGCGCCGCGAAGGTGCGGTGGTTCTCGGTCAGCTCGATGCGCGCCTGCAGCTCCAGAGCCTTGAGCCCGCGTGCCAGCGCGCTCGCTTCGGCCAGGGCGAACATGCGCCGCGCGATGCCGCGGCCCCGCAGCGCGGGCCGCACCGCGATCTTGCCGAGATAGAGGGCGTCGCCGCGTGGCGCCGCGAAGAGGCAGCCGACAAGCCGGCCGCCCAGGAACGCCAGCACCAGCTCCTCCTCGCCCGCCTTGGCCTCCAGCTTTGCCGCATCGAAGGAGTGCAGCGACGATGGCGGGTCGATGCGCCCGTCCATGGTGGCGAAGCACTCCCGCAGCAGGGCGAGCAGGCCGGCCCAGTCGCCGAAGCCCTCGGGCTTCACGACGATCTCGAGGGACTCTTCCGCGACGGGTTGAAGCGCGTCCACGCCGGTTGCGCCGCCAAAGCGGGCCTCGTGTCGATGGCCTGCTGGATGAGCGCCATGATGCGGCTGCGCTCGTCGCCGACCAGCAGCAGGCGTGGCGCACGGCAGTCCTCGGTGCCGTAGCCGCACATGGCCTGGGCCAGCTTGATGTACTGCACCAGCTTGGGATGGCAGTCGAGGTGCAGAACCGGCGTGAACCAGCGATAGAGCTCGAGCGCCTCGGCGTAGCGGCCTTCGGTCGCCAGCTTCCACAGCCGCAGCGTCTCTTCGGGAAAGGCATTCACGAGGCCGGCGACGGTGCCGACGGCGCCCAGCATCACCGATTCCATCACCAGGTCGTCGACGCCGCCGAAGAGGATGTAGCGGTCGCCGCAGGCGTTCACGATATCGGTGAGCCGGCGCGGATCGTCGGACGATTCCTTGATGGCCACCAGCGTCGGCTCGTCGGACAGCTCGGCGAACATCGCCGGCGTGATGTCGACGCCGTAGACGACGGGGTTGTTGTAGCACATGACCGGCAGGCCGGAGGCGCGCGCCACGGCGCGGTAGTGGGCCATGGTCTCGCGCGGATCGGCCTTGTAGACCATGGCCGGCAGCACCATCAGGCCGTCGGCGCCGAGCGCCTCGACGTCCCCGGCATAGCTGCAGGCGAGACCGGTGGTGGTCTCGGCGACGCCGGCGATCACCGGCACGCGGCCGCGGGCGGTCTCCACGGCGGCCTGCACCACGCTGCGCTTCTCCGCAGCGCTCAGCGAGCAGTTCTCACCCACCGTGCCGAGCATCACCAGGCCGTGCACGCCGGCGCGGATCAGCATGTCGAGGTGCGCCGTCGTCGCCTCCAGGTCGAGTCCGCCGTCGGTGGTGAACTGCGTCGTCGCCGCGGGAAACACGCCCTGCCATTCCACTGTCATAGTCCACGCCTCCGATTGCGCTCCTGTGCCAAACCCTTAGCATGAACCGTCTGACCGCGTCGTGGAATCAGGAATGGACAGCTTCGCCGAGGCATCTCATCGCGCGGGACCAAGCCTCTCCGTGCTCGCCGTGGTGACCCGCGTCTGGGCCGCGGGGCCACGGGTGCTGCTGGTCCGCCGCGCCAATCCGCCGCAGCCGAGGCACTGGGGCTTTCCGGGCGGCAAGGTCGAGTGGGGCGAAGACTTCGGCCGCGCCGCCATCCGGGAGCTGAAGGAAGAAACCGGCATCGAGGGCGCCAATCCGGTCGCCTTCGACACCATCGACCTGATCCTGCCCGACCTGACCGACGCCCATAGCGGCGGGGCCTATCATCACCTGATGATCGCGGTGCGCCTGGACTGGCTGGCCGGCGAGCCTCTGGCCAGCGACGATGCACTGGAAGCGCGCTGGGCCGCCCTCGCCGCCCTGCCGCAACCGCTCTGCGCCGATGTCGCCCGGGTCGCCGCCGAGGCCCTCGCCCTGCCGCGCTGAAACCTTGGGTTTTCGCCGATTCGAGAACCGTCATCCCGGGCCGCCTTGACGCGGCACCTGGAAAGCCGCTTTAATAGGTTTCAAATTGGTCATACCAAAAGGCCAATACGGCGAACAACTCAATAAAAGGGAGGCCGGTCAAGCGCAGCAGTGGGCAATCCAAAGGACCGCCCGCGGAAACTGTCAGGCAAGGACCGGGAGAACGCAGCCATGGACCGTCGATTTCAGGAAATTCCACGCGAGCGCGTGGCCGACCGCATCGCCAGCGAACTGCTGCGCCTGATCTCCAGCGGCGAGCTGGCGCCGGGCGAACGCCTGCCCGGCGAGCGCCAGCTGGCCGACATGATGGGCGTCAGCCGCGTTTCCGTGCGCGCCGCCCTGCAGCAGCTGAAGGCGCAGGGCTTCGTGACCGCCGTCCAGGGTGGCGGCACGCGGATCACCGCGGCAGCCGACCAGCTCGATTCGGCGCTGGCGCGCCTGGTGCGCGCCAACCGCAACAACCTGCACGACCTCGCCGAGGTGCGCGCCAACCTGGAGGTCTGGGCGGCACGCCGCGCGGCCGAACGGTCGACGCCGGAGCAGCTGGCCGAGATCGAGCGCTGCTTTGCCACGATCATGAGTCCGGACCGGCCGTCGCGCGCCAAGGCGGAGGACGACCTGAACTTCCACCTCGCCATCGCCAAGGCCTCCAACTCCGCGGTCTTCATGCACCTGATGTCGGTGCTCGGCGACATCCTGGAGCAGATGTTCGCCTTCCACCGCTACAGCCTCTACGCCAGCCCGGCCGACGACCGCCACTTCATGGAGCAGCACCGCGCCATCTGGGCGGCGATCCAGCGTGGCGACGGCGACGGCGCCGAGGAGGCCATGCGCGCGCACCTGAACACTGTGCTGTCGCGCTACGAAGAGGAAGAGGAAGAGGAAGGCGAGGCCGACCTGCCGGCCGCAGCGCTGCGGCCGCGTGCGGTTGCGCAGGGCTGAGCATCTCCGGACTGATTCAAGGCAAGGCTGAACCATGACTCAGCCCGATCCCGGCGCGCTGCTGCGCCGGCTGTTCGACGCGGCCCTGGCCGCCGCCGACCCGGCCAAGGCGGTGCCGCGCTTCCTGCCGGCGCCGCCGCCCAAGGGCTCCGGCGGCCGCACTCTGGTGGTCGGCGCCGGCAAGGCGGCCGGTGCCATGGCCCGGGCGGTCGAGG
This sequence comes from uncultured Pelagibius sp., assembly GCA_964472095.1. Lineage (GTDB taxonomy): Bacteria > Pseudomonadota > Alphaproteobacteria > Kiloniellales > Kiloniellaceae > Pelagibius. The sequence goes on along the minus strand of CAYYIV010000007.1, from coordinate 66,732 downwards.
AGCACTGGGACGGTCCCCTGGAGGGGCTGGTGGTGACCCGCTACGGACACGCCGTGCCCTGCGAGCGCATCGAGGTGGTGGAGGCGGCGCACCCGGTGCCGGACCAGGCCGGCCGCGACGCCGCCCGGCGCATCCTGGAAAAGGTCCAGGGCCTCGGCCCCGACGACCTCGTGCTCTGCCTGATCTCCGGCGGCGGCTCGGCCCTCTTGTCACTGCCCGCGCCCGGCATCACCCTGGAGGAGAAGCAGGCCGTCAACAAGGCGCTGCTGCGCTCCGGCGCCGCCATCGACGAGATGAACTGCCTGCGCAAGCACCTCTCGGCGATCAAGGGCGGGCGGCTGGCCGCCGCCGCGGCCCCGGCACGGGTGGTGAGCCTGCTGATCTCCGACGTGCCGGGCGACGATCCGGCGGTGATCGCTTCGGGCCCGACGGTGCCCGACCCGACCAGCTTCGCCGATGCCCTGGCGATCCTGGAGAAATACCGCATCGAGGCGCCCGAGAGCGTGATCGCGCACCTGAAAGCGGCCGCGGAGGAGACGCCCAAGCCCGGCGATCCCCGCCTCGCCCACTGCGAAACCCATATGATCGCGCGGCCGCAGGATTCGCTCGAAGCCGCCGCCGAGGCCGCGCGCCAGGCGGGCGTCACGCCGGTCATCCTCGGCGATTCGCTGGAGGGCGAAGCCCGCGAGGTGGCCCAGGTCATGGCCGGCATCGCCCGCCAGGTCGCCCGCTTCGGCCAGCCGGCCGCACCGCCGGCGGTGCTGCTCTCCGGCGGCGAGACGACGGTCACCCTGCGCGGCAAGGGACGCGGCGGGCGCAACGCCGAATTCCTGCTCGCCCTCGCCGTGGCGCTGGAGGGCGCCGCCGGCATCCACGCCCTCGCCTGCGACACCGACGGCATCGACGGCAGCGAGGACAATGCCGGTGCGCTGAGCGCACCCGACAGCCTCGCCCGTGCCGCCGCCGCCGGGCTCGACGCCAAGGCTATGCTGGCGGACAACGACGGCTACGGCTTCTTCGCCGGCCTCGGCGACCTGGTGGTCACCGGGCCGACCCTCACCAACGTGAACGACTTCCGTGCCGTGCTGATCACCGATCACGCGGTGTCCTGAAAAAATCGATTCGGACCACAGCGAATCCTGGGTAGACTCCGCGCCATGCGACGCCAAAGAAAAGCCAAGATACTCGCCACCCTCGGCCCCGCCAGCTCCAGCAAGGAGATGATCCGCGAGCTGTTTCGCGCCGGCGCCGACGTCTTCCGCCTGAACTTCAGCCATGGCAGCCACGACGATCACCGCGAACGTTACGAGATGATCCGCGAGATCGAGGCCGAGCTGGAACGCCCGATCGGCATCCTTGCCGACATGCAGGGCCCGAAGCTGCGCATCGGCAGGGTGAAGGACGGCGCGGTGACGCTGAAGGCCGGGCAGCGCTTCCGCCTCGACCTCGACGAGACCCCGGGCGACGACAAGCGCGCGCCGCTGCTGCACCCGGAGATCTTCGCCGCGATATCCTCCGGCACCTCGCTGCTGATCGACGACGGCAAGCTGCGCCTGGAGGTGCAGGACTGCACCCCGGACTATGCGGAGACGCGGGTGGTCACCGGCGGTACCCTGCGCGACCACAAGGGCGTCAACCTGCCGGGCGTCATCCTGCCGATCTCGCCGATCACCGAGAAGGACCGTGTCGACCTGGAATTCGCGCTGCAGCTCGGCGTCGACTGGATCGCGCTGTCCTTCATCCAGCGCCCGGAGGACCTGATCGAGGCGCGCCGGCTCGTCGGCGACCGCGCGGCGATCATGACCAAGGTCGAGAAGCCTGCCGCGCTCGACTGCCTGCCGCAGCTGATCGCGCTGTCGGACGCCATCATGGTGGCGCGCGGCGACCTCGGCGTGGAGATGCCGCCGGAGACCATCCCCAGCCGCCAGAAGCAGATCATCTACGCCTGCCGCCTGTCCGGCGTGCCGGTGGTGGTGGCGACCCAGATGCTGGAATCGATGATCACCGCCCCGGCGCCGACCCGTGCCGAAGCCTCCGACGTCGCCACCGCGGTCTACGACGGCGCCGACGCGGTGATGCTGTCCGCAGAGTCCGCCGCCGGCAAGTATCCGCGCGAGGCGGTCACCTTCATGGACAGCATCATCCGCTCCACCGAGGCCGACCCGGCCTACCGCGGCATCCTGCACGCGCGCGACGGCGCGCCAGAGGCGACCGGCGCCGACGCCATCTCCGCCGCCGCCTCGCAGGTCGCCTCGACGCTCTCGACCGCGGCGATCGTGACCTACACCATGTCCGGCTCGACCGCCGTGCGCGCCGCGCGCCAGCGCCCCAACGTGCCGATCATGGTGCTGACCAACGAGCTGCGGACGGCTCGCCGCCTCGCCGTGCTGTGGGGCGCGCACTGCGTGCAGACCGACGACGTCTCCAACACCCAGGAGATGGTGGAGAAAGCCTGCCGGATCGCCGTGCGCGAGGGCTACGCCAACCTCGGCGACACTCTGGTGATCACCGCCGGCGTGCCTTTCAAGACCCCGGGCACCACCAACATGCTACGCATCGCCCGGGTCGAGCCGTAGCAGGCTGCTGAAGAAGTCATTTCGGACCTGTGGCGCATCCTTCGAGACGGCGCTGACGCGCCTCCTCAGGATGAGGTAAGAGATTGATATGTTGTCCTCATGCTGAGGAGCGAGCGCTAGCGAGCGTCTCGAAGCACGAGGTCAACACTGTCGCGAGGACTTTTTCAGCAGCCTGCTAGGTATCTCGGTCCTGGAGGATTCTGCGCAGCTCGCCGGCGTTGATCGCCGCCGAGGTCAGGTTGGGATGGATCGCCAGCGCTTCCTCGAAGGCCTTCAGTGCGCGGCGCTCGTCCTCCAGCCGCACGTAAACGAGGCCGCGACCAGCGAGGGCGCCGAAGTGCCGTGGCTCCAGCGCCAGGGTCTTGGCGATGTCGCCGAGCGACTGAGCGTAGTTGCCGAGCAGATAGTGCACCGTCGCCCGCTTGTTCCAGCCCTCCGCGAAGTCCGGCGCGATCACGACCATCTGGTCGAACTTGCCGAGCGCATGGCGGTGATCACCGCGCGACATGGCGGCGACGCCGTCGTTCATCAGGCCGCGCACCGCGCCGTCGTCGGACTGCACCCAGATCTGCCAGATCAGCCCTTCGACCAGCTGCGCCTCGCCCGGACCGGGCGCCTCGAGCAGGCGCTGGAAGAGCGCATCGAGGCGGCCATCTGTCTGGTCGGCCGCAACCGGCAGCGCCGCGGAAACGGCCGAGCCGAGCGCAAGCAGGAGCGCCATCAGATTCGTTCGTAAGCCCTTCATCATCCGCAGTATGGCCCAAAGATTGTCCCAGCCAAAGGACAGGAACTTTCTCCATGCTTCACGATTGATTGAGGACAGCCGGAATTCCCTCACCCGTTCCGGCGGGCCGCAGGCACACGACGGCTGGGAGATCGCCGTATGGCAGGTAGCGAGTACTTTTCTTCAGACTTTGCAGAGGCTCGGCGGCGCTTTGCGGCGGCTGCAGCGCACGCAGGCGCACGTATGTTCTCCTACGTACATCCGGGACGAGGGCCGAACGGCGAGGAACTGGCGAGCGACGTCGCCTGGTACGGTCCGGAGGATGCCGAACGTGTGCTGGTCACCATCTCAGGCACCCATGGCGTAGAGGGCTTCTCCGGCTCCGCCGTGCAGACCGGCTGGTTCGAGAGCGGACTCGCCGCGCAGCAGCCGGATGGAATCGCGTATATGGCGCTGCACGCGATCAATCCCCATGGCTTCGCCTGGCTGCGCCGGGTGACCGAAGACAACGTCGACCTCAACCGCAACTTCGTCGACTTTGCACAGCCGCTGCCGGAGAACCCCGGCTACGACGCGCTGGCCGAGGCGCTCTGCCCGCCGACCTGGGACGACGCCACCATCGCGGCGACACGCGAGATTCTCGCCGCCTATGCCGAGAAGCACGGCGCGCACGGCCTGCAGGCCGCCATCGCCAACGGCCAATACAAGCACGCCAGCGGCATCTTCTACGGCGGCCGCGCGCCGGCCTGGTCGCACCGCACCCTGAAGCAGGTTTTCGCCCGTCATCTCAGCGGCGCCAAGAAAGTGGCGACGATCGACTACCATACCGGCCTGGGCCCGCGCGGACATGGCGAGCGCATCTTTCCGTCGACGCCGGGCGGTGCCGCCTTCAAACGGGTGCAGAGCTGGTACGGCGACGACTTCACCAGCACGGCGCTCGGCACCTCGAGCTCGACCGAGGTGCGAGGCTTCAACGTCACCGGCATGGAAGAGGCGATTCCCCAGGTGGAGGTCACTGCCATTGCCCTGGAATGCGGCACCCTGCCCACGGAGGAGGTGAAGCTCGCCCTGCGCGCCGACAACTGGCTGCACTGCTACGGCGATCCCGCCTCGCCCAAGGGCCGCGCCATCAAGGCGCAGCTGCGCGAGGCCTTCTACCAGGACGCCGACGACTGGAAGCAGATGATCTGGGAGCGCGCACTGGAAACCCAGCGCCTCGCGCTGGCCGGGCTAGCCGGCTGAACGCCGGGCTCTCGGGCCAGGCCAGAGGGTGGCAAGCTACGAGGCGGACTCCGCCAAGGCGCGCGGCGTCGGGCCGCCGGTCGCCCAGTCGAGCAGTTCCACGGTGTGCACCACGGGGATGCCGGTGCCGCCTGATATCTGTGTCATGCAGCCGATGTTGCCAGTGGCGATGATGTCCGGCTTCGTGCTCTCGATGTTGGCGATCTTGCGCGCCTTGAGGCGCCCGGCGATGACCGGCTGCAGCAGGTTGTAGGTGCCCGCCGAGCCGCAGCAGAGGTGCCCCTCCGGCACCTCCTTCACGGCGAAGCCCGCCGCCGTCAGCAGCGCCTTGGGCTCGCGGCGGATCTGCTGGCCGTGCTGCAGGGAGCAGGCCGAGTGGTAGGCGACGGTGAGGCCGCGTGCTTCCAGCGCGCCCTTCAGGCCGATGCCATCCAGGAACTCCGTGACGTCCCGGGTCAACGCAGAGATCGTCGCTGCTCGGTCCTTCCAGGCGGCGTCCTCGCGCAGCATGAAGCCGTAGTCCTTCACCGTGGTGCCGCAGCCCGAAGCGTTGATGATGACGGCGTCGAGTCCCTCGCCCTCCAGCTCGCGGGTCCAGGCGGCGACGTTGGCGCGCGCGGCATCGAGGGCCGGCGCCGTCTTGCCCAGGTGATGCACCAAGGCGCCGCAGCAACCGGCACCCTTGGCCACCACCACCTCGACACCGTGGCGCGTCAGCAGGCGGATGGTCGCCTCATTGATCTCCGGCGCCAGGACCTGCTGGGCGCATCCGGTCATCAGCGCCACGCGGGCGCGGCGCGGCCCCTCGGCCGCGAAGACCTGCGGCCGGTCGACCCCGCTCGGCGCACGCACCTCGATCGGTGCCATGGCGAGCAGACCCTTGAGGCGCCCCGGCATGAGGCGTGTGAAGGGCTTGGCGAAGAACGCCCCACACAGGGCGAGACGAAAGCGTGTCGGATGCGGCAGCACGAAGGCCAGCAGGGCGCGCAGCAGGCGATCGGGCAACGGCCGACGATAGGTCTCCTCGATGTAGGCGCGGGCATGGTCGACGAGGTGCATGTAGTGCACGCCGGAGGGACAGGTGGTCATGCAGGAGAGGCAGGAGAGGCAGCGGTCGATATGCTTGGCCACCAGCACCGAAGCCGGGCGGCCGTTCTCGAGCATGTCCTTGATCAGGTAGATGCGCCCGCGCGGGCTGTCGAGCTCGTCGCCGAGCAGGGTATAGGTCGGGCAGGTCGCCGTGCAGAAGCCGCAATGCACGCAGCTGCGCAGGATGCGCTCGGACTCGGCGACATCGGGATCGGCAAGCTGCGCCAGGGTAAAGTTGGTCTGCATCGTGCGCTCTCTAAAGCCCGGCGTACATGCGTCCGGGGTTCAGCACCCGGTTCGGATCGAAGCCGTCCTTCACCCGCTGAGTGAGGGCAGCGGTCGCCGCGTCCTGCGGCTGGAACACGCCGACCGCGGCGCGGCGTTCCAGCGGCGCGCGGATGAGGGTCGCATGACCGCCGGCGACGGCGACGGCGGCGCGCACCCTGGCCGCTCCTGCATCGCCCGCCGCCTCTCCGTCCAACGGCAGCGACAGCCAGATCAGGCCGCCGCCCCAATCGTAGAAGGCCTCGCCCTCGCCGATCGCTGCGACGACGGCGGGGCCCGCGGTCGGCGTCACGGAGAGCCGCCACACGGCGGTCTCCCGCGCGCCGACGAAGGGCATGACGTCGCGCAGCTCGCGCCACAGGGCGAGCGAGTTGCGGCTGTGCAACTCCTCGCTCGCGCCGAGGTCGGCGAGTTCCCGCCTGAGCGCGGCGCAGCGGTATTCCACCGAGGGGCCCGGCCCTTCAAGGCGCAGCGCCGTGACCGCGCCGCCGGCAGCGGCGACATAGGAGACTTCGGACTTGGCCGCCTGGGCGGCCGGCAGGTGGGCGGCACCGGAGACCTCGTGCGGCGAGCCCAGCGCGCGGGTCATGGCCTGCGATGCCGTGGCGTCGTCGAGGCCGAGCAGGAGAACCGTGTAGGTCTTCTCCGGGCGCGGCAGGACCTTGACCGTCACCTCGGTCATGACCGCGAGGGTGCCGTAGGAGCCGCAGAGCAACTTGCAGAGATCGTAGCCGGTGACGTTCTTCACCACCCGGCCGCCGGACTTGAAGAGCTCGCCGCGCCCGGAAGCGGCGACGAAGCCGAGGAAGTGGTCGCGCGCGGCGCCGGCCTTGATGCGCCGAGGCCCCGCGAGGTTGCAGGCCAAGATGCCGCCGATGGAAGCGGCGCCCGGCGGCCCGCCCAGCAACGGGCCGAGATCAGCCGGCTCGAAGGCCAGCATCTGACGCTCGGCCTCGAGCGCCGCCTCGATGGCTGCCATCGGCGTGCCGGAGCGCGCCGAGAGCACCAGCTCCTCGGGCTCGTAAAGGGTGATGCCGTCGAGGCGCGCGAGGTCGAGGCTGTGGGCCGCCTGCACCGGACGCCCCAGGCCGCGCTTGCTGCCGCGGCCGACAACTTCCAGCGGGGCGCCTTCGGCCGCCGCCCAGGCCACGGCCTCCACCACCTGCCCGCTGTTCTCTGGCGCGAAGACCGTTGCCTTGTCGGAAGCCATCATCGGTCCGGTCGTCAGAAGCGCGGCAGGTCGGGGAACGGCAGCTTGCCGCCGCTGATGTGCATGCGCCCCAGCTCGGCGCAGCGGTGCAGCTGCGGAAACACCTTGCCGGGGTTCAGCAGCGCGTCGGGATCGAAGGCGCACTTCACCCGCAGCTGCTGCTTCAGGTCGATCTCGCTGAACATCGATCCCATGAGGTCGCGCTTTTCGACGCCGACCCCGTGCTCACCGGTCAGCACGCCGCCGACCTCGACGCAGAGCCTGAGGATGTCGGAGCCGAAATCCTCCGCCTTCTCAAGCTCACCCGGCTTATTGGCGTCGTAGAGGATGAGGGGATGCAGGTTGCCGTCGCCGGCGTGGAAGACGTTGGCGACCCTGAGGCCGTAGTGCTCGCTGAGCTCGCGCATGCGCTTCAGCACCAGCGGCAGGCGCGCGCGCGGGATGGTGCCGTCCATGCAGTAGTAGTCCGGCGAGATTCGGCCGACAGCGGGGAAAGCCGCCTTGCGCCCGGCCCAGAAGGTCAGGCGTTCCTCCTCGCTGGCGCTGATGCGGCTGGTCACGGCGCCCTTCGCCTCGGCGATCTTCGAGACCTCGCCGATCAGGTAGTCGACCTCCGCCTGCGGCCCGTCCAGCTCGACGATCAGCAATGCCTCGACGTCGCGCGGGTAGCCGGCCTGCACGAAATCCTCCGCGGCGTGGATCGCCGGCTTGTCCATCATCTCCATGCCGCCGGGAATGATGCCGGCGGCGATGATCGCCGCCACCGCGTCGCCGGCCTGCTCGTTGGTCGGAAAACCGAGCAGCAGGGCGCGTGCCGTCTCCGGCTTCCTCAGCAGACGCACCGTTACCTCGGTGACCACGCCGAGCAGCCCTTCCGAGCCGGTCATGATGCCGAGCAGGTCGTAGCCTTCGGCATCGAGGTGCTTGCCGCCGAGGCGCAGCACGGTGCCGTCCATCAGCACCATCTCCAGGCCGAGCAGGTTGTTGGTGGTGAGACCGTATTTCAGGCAGTGCACACCGCCGGAGTTCTCCGCCACGTTGCCGCCGATGGTGCAGGCGATCTGGCTGGACGGGTCCGGCGCGTAGTAGAAGTCGTGATCCGCCACCGCCGTCGTGATGGCGAGGTTGGTGACGCCCGGCTGCACCACGGCGCAGCGGTTGTCGAAGTCGATGTCCAGCACGCGGTTGAACTTGGCGAGGCCGAGGATGATACCGTCAGCCAACGGCAGGGCTCCGCCGGACAGCGAAGTGCCGGCGCCGCGCGGCACCACCTTCACGCCGCGTGCCTGGCAGCACATGAGGATCGCGCTGACCTGCGCCGTGGTCTCCGGCAGGACCACGATGAGGGGGAGCTGGCGGTAGGCGGTGAGGCCGTCGCTCTCGTAGGCCCTGAGTTCTTCCTCGTCGACGATCACCCCCTCGCCGGGGACGATGGCGCGCAGGGCCTGGACGATGTCGGACTTGGCCGCGATGACGCCGTGGTCCGGCTCGGGCATTTGCATGTCAGCGTCTCTCCCTGCCTCCGCCCAACCGACGCCGGGGGAGGGCAATTGGTATTACCAATTTTTCGGAGACTATGGCCCGGGGGGCCGGCGGGGTCAATGCTTCGCCGCCGTCGGTACTGTCAAAGACGGCCGGGCGAGGCCGCGACATCCGGAATCCGGGCAAACGCAAGGCCGCGCCCCGGGGGGTGCGGCCTGTTGCGTCGAGGAAGGCACTTCAAGGCTGCGGTTGCGTCAGCCGGCCGGTACGGCCTGGCGACAGGCAGCGGTCAGCCCTGGCGGGCCTTGAAGCGCGGATTCTTCTTGTTGATCACGTAGACGCGACCCTTGCGGCGCACGACGCGGCAGCCTTTTTCCCGCAGTTTCGCGGTCTTGAGAGAGTTAACGACCTTCATTTCTCTGTCCTCGTTGCGCCCGCGTCTTCGACTGGACCGGAGCCTCCCGGCGCGCGGAAAGCCGGGAAGATAGGGATCGCGACAGGCGCTGTCAACCTTGTCAGAAGCCCGGAAATCCGGCCTTTGGCCGGGCTTGAGCAGCGGACCGACCCTACCAGTCGGAGAGCATCTTCTCCGCCTCTTTCTTAAGGGCGTGAAAGCGGCAGATCCTGAGGGCGCCGGCATCGATCGCCCGGGTCCGCCGGGTCCACAGCTCGACCGCCTCGGTGATCGCCGCGGAGGTCGTCTTGTCGACGGCCTTGCCCTTCAGGCTGGAGAGGAAACGCGCCCAGCTGCCGGTGATGATGCCGTAGACCTCTTCGGTGATGTCTTCCTTGATGCGGATGTCGAGGCGCGCTTCCGTCAACGCTGCTTCGTAGTCGCGCAAGGTCCAGGGATTGGGCCTTTTCGGCTCGCCCTCGGCCCAGGCGAAGACCGCCCGCTCGTCGGCATTCTCGGACAGCACATAGTCGGTGAAGAGAAGCTGGCCGCGCGGCCGGATCATCCGGATGATCTCCTTCAGCAGGCGGTCCTTGTCCTCCACCGTGAAGAGCGATTCCTTGGACAGCACGCAGTCGGTCGAATTCTCGCGGAATTCATAGCGGTCCATGTCGAAGTAGTGAATCGGTGCCCGCTTGGCGAGGCCGGCCATGGTGGAAAGCTCCATGCCGGCGTCGGACACCTCGCGGTCGGACTCCAGGCCGGTGATCCAGATGTCGAACTTTTCGGAGATCAGGCGGGTGGCGCCGCCGAGGCCGGAGCCGACGTCGATGACGGTATGGGCGGGGTTCAGGCCCAGGGGCTTGACCAGCCGCAGGATGTAATCCTCGTCGCCCGGCCCGGACATGCCCTTGCCCCAGATCTGCTGCATGACCTCGAGCCGCATGGACTTCGGCTCGGCCTCTTCGTAGCGCACAGCATCCTGCGACAGATCCCCCATCTCCAGCGGGATCTTCTGTTTCGGCCTAATGGCAAGATCGTAGCCTTCCCACCACGCCTTGAGGCGTACCCAGAAGGGGATCTTTCCCTTACCGGCCGGCTTGGCAGCTGCCTTCGAAAGCAGGGCCATCGGCACCCTTCACAGTCGTTTGACGTCAGTTCCCAGCCCGCTGCGGCGTGAATGACAGGCTGGGGCAACCAATATCGTTAACGGGAAATCACGAATATTCGCTTAATGGCGATTTCTGGAATATTCGGGCCCGTTGCCGCAGCAGCGGCTCTCCGGGAATAGCTGGGATTAGACCAGGGACCGCCTTGATGTCAGCGGAATGCCATTGATTAATAATACAAATAAATCCGATAGCTATGCTGGAGATGGGGAGGTGAATGAAGGAGGACGAACAGGCCTTCGCGCCACAAGTGCGCCCGGAGGCCGCTGGCGGGGGGAGCGAAATTGCCGCCACTACGCCGCAGCCTGCCAGTCAGGTTTCAAGCAAGGGTCCCGGTGCCTATCTGCCCTCGAGGGCGCGCTTCTGCGATGCAATCCGGAACTGCGCGTTGGCGGCACCGTAGCCGCGGTAGCCGCCGCGCCGCTCGACGATCTCGAAGAAGAAGCCCTCGCCGTAGTTGGGGCCGTAAAGCTGGAAGTACTCGCCGTGCTCGTCGCGGTCGTAAAGGATGTTGGCGGCCCTCAGTCGGTCCAACAGCGTGGCATCGAGCGCGAAGCGCGCTTCAAGGTCGTCGTAGTAGTTGGGTGAGATCTCGAGCGGGCGAAAGCCCCGCGCGGCCAGCTTCTCCCAGGTGGCGAAGATGTCGCCAGTGCGGAACGCGATGTGCTGAACCGCCGAGCCGAAGCTCTCGGTGATGAAGCGGCCGGCCAGGGTCCTGCGGTTCTCCGCGCCGTTCAGCGTAATGCGCAGCGAGCCCTCGGCGTTCTCGATCACCTGACTGCGCACCAGGCCGGCGGGATCGACCACGTCGACCATCGGGGTCTTATGCGTCCTGAAGATCGACGTATAAAACAGCAGCCAGGTCAGCATCTCCTCGTAGCGCATGGTCTGGGCGATGTGATCGACGCTTTGCAGGCCGACCTCCGCCGGCGCCTGCGGGTCCGCCACCGGGTCGAACTCGATCTCCCACACCCGGCCGAGTTCGCTGCGCTCGTCGATGAAGTGCATAACGCCGCCGCCGACCCCGCGGATCGCCGGAATCTTGAGCTCACCCGGACCGACCGCCTGCTCGAAGAGGCCGGCCCCCAGGGCGCGCGCCCGCTCGACGGTGGCGGCGGCATCCTCGACCTTCAGGCCGAGGTCGCACACCGCCGTGCCATGCATCAGGTAGGAGGAATGAGCAAAGCCCTCCGGCTCGGAATTGATGACGATATTGATGTCGCCCTGGCGGTACAGCTCGACCTCCTTGGCAATGTGCCGGCCGGCGCGCCGGAAGCCGAGGTGCTGCAGCAGATCGCCCAGCTCGACGGCCTCTTTCTCGTCGGCGGCGAACTCGATGAACTCGACTCCGGAGACGGCGACCCGGTCTGGCATCGCCGGCACCGAGATCGCAATGCGCGGCTCGGTGCGCTTCACTTGGTCCAGCAGGTAGAGCAGCGATCGATGCCCATCGATTGATATGGTACGGGGCGAGCCGCCGCGAAACTGGTCGTTGAACACCTCCAGGGAAACCACCCCGTCATAGCCCGTGGCCGCCACCGCCCGCATGAAGGCTGGGACGTCGAGATCGCCCTCCCCGGGCATGTTTCGGAAGTGCCGGCTCCAATAGAGCAGGTCCATGTCGATCAGCGGTGCGTCGGCGAGCTGGACGAAGAAGATGCGGTCGCCGGGAATCGCTCGGATGGAATCTGGTTCGATCTGCCGGGCGAGCGTATGGAAGGAGTCGAGGATGAGGCCGACGCTGGGATGGTTGGCGCGGCGCACGATCTCCCAGGCGTCGCGATGGTCGCTGACGTGACGGCCCCAGGCCAGGGCCTCGAATCCGACCCGCAGGCCCCGCTTGGCGGCACGATCTCCAAGCTCGGCGAAATCGTCGGCCGCCCGGCCGATGCCGCCGAGGCTGAGCGGCGAGACGTTGGAGCATACCAGCATCAGCTCGGTGCCCAGTTCCTCCATCAGGTCGAACTTGCGCTCCGCCCGATCGAACACGCGGCCGCGTTGCGGTTCCGGCATGCCCTCGAAATCCCGGAACGGCTGGAACAGCATGATCTCGAGCCCATGTTCGCGCACCAAGCGACCCGCATCGCGTGGCGAACCTTCAAAGGCGAGAAAGTCGTTCTCGAAGATTTCGATACCGTCGAAGCCGGCCGCCGCGATTGCGGACAGCTTTTCCTCGAAGTCGCCGCTGATCGAAACGGTTGCGATGGCTGTACGCATTGACTCTTTCCTCAGAGAAACACCTCGGAAGCGCTCGCATCAGCCTTCCGAACCGGCGCCAGCCTCCGTCAGGAGGCGCCGCAATTGGCCGGCATCAACCGGGCGGCCCGCAAAGATCTGCCAGGCATCCACACCCTGATGGAAGAACAGTTCATAGCCGCTGATCACGGTCAGCCCTTCGGCCGCGGCATCCGCGAGAAACTGGGTCTCGAGCGGCGTATAGACGGCATCGAAAGCCCACTGGGAGCCGTGCATTTTCTTCCGGGGCAGCGGCGTTCCGTCGTGACCGACCATGCCGACGGGGGTGCAGTTGACGAGGCCGTCGACCGTGGCCGCCACTGCCTCGGTGCTGTCCGCGAGGAAGACGGGGAGCCCTGGCGAAGCGGCCTGGAGGCGTGATGCGAGGTCCGCCGCCTTCGCCCGGTCCAGGTCGATGATCCAAAGCGCCTCGAGGCCGAGCTTCAAAAGGGCAAAGGCGATTGCTTTACCCACGCCGCCGGCGCCGATCATGCAAACGCGTCCGGCCGGACGGCTACCCCGGACGCTGCGATAGGCGGCGATGAAACCACTGTAGTCGGTATTGAAACCCGACGCGCCTGACTGCTCGAAAACGACGGTATTCACGGCCCCCATGGCTCGAACCAGGGGGTCTTCGATATCGACCCTGCGTGCCGCCTGCTCCTTGTAGGGGTAGGTGATGTTGATGCCGCGGTAGCCGCTTGCCGCACAGTCTTCGAAGACATCGTCGAATCGGGACCCGCGTTCGCGCGGCACGAGGCGTTCGTAGCTGACGGTGAGGCCCGCAATCTTCCCCGCCATACCATGCAGCAAGGGTGCCCTCGACTGGGCGATGTTGTCGCCGATCAGGCCAAGCTTCAGATCCGGAGGGCCTTCCGGTTTCGCGGCCAGGCCGCAGCTCTTGCCGCTAGTGCTTAAACCTGGGTCAGCGATTTTCGACATGCCGCACAATCATTTCAACCACGCCGTCGCGCAATGAAGCCAGCGACTTCCGCGACCCTAGATCACGCTTAAAGATGCTCGAGAAGGTGGCGCGATTCGATACGTTGAAAAAGGAAAGCGCGCTGATCTTCCAGTGCAACTCGACCGGATCAAGGCCCTCGCGGAAGAGGCCCGCCCGCACGCCACGATCAAGGAGTCGGCTCACCGCATCGATCGCCGTCAGATTGAGCTTCTGGATGACCGACGACTGCGCCAGATACTCGGCGTGATGGATGTTTTCGATCATCACCAGGCGAATGAAATCTTCGTTGCTGTTGTGATAGTCGAAGGTGAAGCGAACCAGCCGTTCCAAAGCTTCGACCGGCGGAAGATCATCCAGATCCAAGCTCGCCTCGAATGCACGGACCTTGCTGTATGCGGCTTCCAGCACCCGCAGATAGAGACCCTCCTTGCTGTCGAAATAGTAGTAGATCATCCGCTTGCTGCACTTGGTCTTCGCAGCGATCTCATCGATACGCGCGCCCGAAAGGCCGCGCTGTGCGAACTCCTCGGTCGCGACTTCAATGATGTTGCGCCTGGTGCCTACCGGATCATTGGTGCGGCCCGTTGTGGCGTTCTTTTTCATCGTCTCGACGGTCATTCTTCTGTCCTTCACCTGAACCGGGGGCGTCGCCCCGATTTTACGGGCGTGACGCCGCCGGCCCCAAGAGCGATTTCCTCACCCCGTCAACGGGGCGAATGCCTGCAGCCTCGGCCATCCCGGAAGGAGGACCATTGACATAAACTAACTAGTCCGTCCATTCTCTTTTCAAATGGCGGGCTGCGAAACCCACATCGGCCTGCTGCCAATGGGAGGAATGACAATGAATCCAACGATTTCCCGGCGCCTTGCGCTGCTCTTGGGCGCCGTTCTGGTCAGCGCCGGCGTGGCAGGCGGTGCCGCTGCGCAAGACAAACCGGTGTTGAAATTCTCGGCGGTATTCAGCGACGCCGATATCCGCGCCGATGCCATGCGGATGCTCGGTGAGGCAATTGCCGGCGACTTCACTTTCCAGCCGCATTTCGGCGCAACCCTGTTCAAGCAGGGTACCGAGCTGGTCGCTCTTCAGCGGGGCAACCTGGAAACCGGCATCGTCGCGCCGCAGGATATCGCCAATCAGCTTCCGGCGTGGTCCATCTTGACCGCCGCCTATCTCTTCCGAGATGCCACGCATCTCAAAGCGTTCTTTGAGAGTGCGGCGGGCCAGGAAATGAAGACGATGGCCGAGGACAAGCTCGGCATCCATATCGTCGCGCCAGTTTATTTCGGCGCGCGGCAGGTCAATCTGAAGCCCGAGAAGACCATCACGACCCCAGCCGATATGGCGGGATTCAAGCTGCGGATGCCCGGTGGCGACGCCTGGCAGTTCCTCGGTACCGCGCTGGGCGCGAATCCTACCCCTATGGCCTACGCCGAGGTCTACACCGGCCTGCAGACAGGGGCCATCGACGGGCAGGACAATCCGCTGCCGAACGACTACAACATGAAGTTCTACGAGGTGACCTCGCAGATCGTGCTGACCAGCCACCTGATCGGCTTCGATCTCTTTGCCGTCTCCAAGGAGACCTGGGACGCCCTTTCGCCAGATCAGCGCCAGACGCTTGAAAGCGAGGCAAAGAAGTCGATCGACTGGAGCACGCAGAAGCACCTGGACGAGGAAGCCCGCCTGGTTCAGTTCTTCAAGGACGAGGGCCTCAAGGTGTATGAGCCGGATGTCGACGCGTTCCGCCAGCATGCCCAGCAGAAATACCTCGAGTCCGAGTTCGCGAAGGAATGGCCGGAAGGCATGCTCGACAAGATCAACGCGCTTTAGAAGGCCCAGTGCGCGGTTGATGGAATGGGTCGCCATCGTCGGGCCGCATGGACCCGCGTTCACCAGCCTGGTGATCTGTTCATGCGGCCCTTCGTGGTGACGCTTCGTGGCGCGCCGGATCTGCCATAATGGTGGACTCTATCTCCAAGATCGCGAGCTGGCTTCGGCGGCGCGCCGAGAATATCGCCGCAGCCCTCCTCGCAATCGTCTTCGTCTCGTTCATCCTGCAGATCGCCTTTCGCTATCTCCTTGGCTGGCCCGTTGGATGGACGCTCGAGGTCAGTACCCTGGCCTGGATGTGGCTGGTGCTCTGGGGCGCCGCTTTCGTGGTCAGGGAGCGCGACGAAATCCGGTTCGATATTCTCTACAGCACGATGTCCGACCGCGTGCGCCGCGGCTTCGTCGTCGTCACCGGACTCGCACTTGCCACGATCTTCGCGATCTCCTTGCCGGCCGTTTTCGACTACGTGACCTTCATGCGGGTCGAGCGGGTTTCCTACATCGGGCTGCGCCTCGACTACGCGTTCTCAATTTACCTCCTCTTCGCTGTTGCTGTGATTGTTCGCTGCCTCTGTCGGGTTTGGGCAGCCGCCAGAGGAGAGGTGCCCGAAGCGACCGATCCCTCCCACTTGAGGGAAGAATGACGCTCGCAAGCCCGTTCTCCATCTGCCTCGCATCGATCATCGCCCTTGCCGTCCTGGGGCTGCCGGTGGGCTATGCGATGATAGCGGGGTCGGTCGTCTACCTTCTGGTAGCCGGGCAGGACATGAGCATCGCGGCGGAACAACTGCTGCAGGGGCTGCGGGGAAGCTTCGTGCTCCTTGCCATCCCCCTGTTCATCATGTCCGCCGAGCTGATGAACGTCGGCAGCCTCTCCAACAGGCTTCTGCACTTCTGCAACGCCATCGTCGGTCGATTCAGGGGCGGACTGGGCCACGTCAACGTCGTTCAAAGCGTCATATTTGCCGGAATGTCGGGCTCGGCCATCGCCGACGCCGCCGGCGTCGGGAGGCTCATCATCGGCATGATGACGCGCGAAGGCCGCTACACCCGCAGCTATGCCGCGGCGATCACCGCAGCTTCCGCCGTGGTCGGGCCGATCATTCCACCATCCATTCCCATGGTCCTTTTTGCGCTCGTCTCCGATGCATCGATCGGCTACCTCTTTCTTGGAGGCGCCATCCCGGGATTGCTCATGGCTGCCACGCTGATGGCATTGAATAGTCTCATGGCGCGACGGCAAGGGTTTCCTGTCGAAGAGGCCGTCGCCTTGCGTGAGATCCCCTGGATCACTGTTCGTGCTTTTCCGGCCTTAATGATGCCGGTGATCCTTCTGGGCGGTATCTATGGTGGCATCACGACGCCGACTGAAGCAGCGGCCGTCGCTGCTGCCTACGCACTCTTCATTTCTTTCGTGCTCTATCGGGATGTTTCGCTGGGACAGGCATACAATGCCGTGCTGGCAAGCGCGCGGTCGAGTGCCTCGATCGGAATCCTAATCGGCGGCGCCATGGTCTTCAACTATGTCGTCACGATCGAGAATATCCCGAACAGCCTGAGCGCGATGCTGGATGACTATGAGCTCTCCGCGATCGAATTCCTGCTGCTCGTCAATATCACGTTGCTGATTCTCGGGTGCCTGCTCGAGGGAATCACCATTCTTCTGGTCATCGTGCCCATATTCATCCCAATGGCGCAGGTGCTCGGCATCGACATGGTCCATTTCGGCGTTGTCGTGGTAGTCAACCTGATGATCGGGCTCATTACGCCACCCTATGGGCTGCTGCTGTTCGTTGTGGCAAGTGTCGCACAAGCCCCATTGATGCCGATCATCCGGGATGTGCTGCCCTTTCTTGTCGCGATGATCGGCGCCCTCGCGGTGATCACCTTCGTGCCCGAGGTCGTGCTGTGGCTGCCGAGACTGCTAGGCTATGGTGGCTGAGGGAGGTTACATGGAAAAACCCATTTTTGTTTTGAACGGGCCGAACCTGAATCGCCTGGGGACGCGAGAGCCCCATATTTATGGCTCGACCACCCTGGCCGATATCGAGGCCCTGTGCCAGGCGGCGGTCCCCGGCCTGGCAATAGACTTCAGGCAAACGAACCACGAAGGACAGCTGGTCGAGTGGGTCCATGAGGCGATAGAGAAGGCCGCGGCAATCATCATTAACCCGGCTGCCTACTCCTTCACCTCCATCGCGCTCCTCGACGCCCTCAAGATGTATCCCGGACCGATCGTGGAAGTTCACATCTCGAACATCCACAGGCGTGAGGCACACTACCATCACTCCTACGTATCCCTGGTCGCAACAGCAGTGATCGCCGGACTGGGCGCCGACGGCTATCCAGCGGCAGTCAGGTCGGTGGCAGCCATTCTGGAGCCTGGTCCGTAGATCGGTGGGATTCCCCTTCAGGACGGTTCGGCGTGAATGACCAATACCGCCAGATCCGGCTCGACCAGAGTCGCGCGACACAGGTCGGCGTGACCGTGCGGCTCGAAGATCAGCATCTCCCGGGGGTACCCTTCTCGCCCGCCCCGGTCTCGTGCCTGCCGCAGTCAAAAGGCCACCTCCTCCGCGCCCTTCAGCGCGAGCAGCGCGCGGGTCTCCGCCGGCGTGGCGACCTCGAGGGACAGCTCGCCCAGGATGCGCCGGATCTTAGCGACCTGCTGCGCGTTGCTCTCGGCAAGCTTTCCCTTGCCGATGTAGAGGCTGTCCTCCAGACCGACACGCACGTTGCCACCCATGATGGCCCCCATGGTGCAGAGCGACATCTGGTGCTTGCCCGCCGCCAGGATCGACCAAAGATAGTCGCTACCGAACAGCCGGTCGGCAGTCCGGCGCATGTGCAGCAGGTCCTCGGCGTCGGGTCCGATACCGCCGAGCAGGCCAAAGATGGACTGTACGAAGAGCGGCGGCGTCAACAGTCTGCGGTCGAGGAAATGCGCAAGGGTATAGAGGTGCCCGACATCGTAGCACTCGAACTCGAAGCGCGTGCCGTAGGCCTGACCGACCTCGCGGATGACCCGCTCGATCTGGCCGAAGGTGTTGGAGACGATGCCGTTGCGCGTGTCCTCGAGATAGGTCGGCTCCCAGTCGTGCTTCCAGTTCTTGAACTTGTCGACGATGTGATGCAGCCCGAAGTTCATCGAGCCCATGTTGAGGGAGCAGAGCTCCGGCTTGGCCGCATGGGCAGCCTCCAGCCGCTCCTCGAGGCTCATCTTGAGGCCGCCGCCAGTCGAGATGTTCATCACAGCGTCGGTCTGCTGCTTTATGCGGGGCAGGAATTCCATGAAGAGGCGCGGGTCGGGCGACGGCTTGCCGCTCTCGGGATCGCGCGCGTGCAGATGGATGATGGAAGCACCGGCCTCGGCGGCGCCGACCGCGGCATCGACGATCTCGCTGGGCGTGATCGGCAGGTGGGGACTCATAGTCGGCGTATGGATAGATCCCGTCACCGCACAGCTGACGATCACCTTTGGCGTCTGGTACATAGGGTTCCTCTGATTATTCTTGGTGTTGTTTGGCGCTGTCGGCGTCTCTAGCTTTGCGCCTATCGGGAATCCGGAGAATCGAGCGCCAGGCAATCCTCGACACGCCAGCCGAGCCGCACCGGCTGACCGGCAGACAGCGGCAGCAGTCCCACGCCATTCGACAGCTTGACCACGAAGTGACCGAGATCCGGTCCCGACAGCATGACACGGACATGGTCACCGACGTAGATCACGTCCCGCACGGTGGCCGGCAGCTCCTCCGGCATCGCTTGGCCGTCACCGAGGATCGCGGCGCGCTCCGGGCGGATCGACAGCATGACCGGCATACCTTCTGTCATGGCGCCGTTCGGAACCGTAGCGCGGACCCTGCCCCCGCCAAGCAAAACGACCGAGACGACTCCACCTGCGAGCGTCGCTTCGACGGTGCCCGCAATTCGGTTGTTCTCCCCGATGAAGCTGGCAACGAAGCTGGTCCGCGGCCGTTCATAGAGTTCCGCCGGTGTCGACAGCTGCTGGACCGTGCCCGCGTTGAACACCGCGATGCGGTCAGACATCGTCAGGGCCTCGGTCTGATCGTGCGTGACATAGACGAAGGTCACGCCGAGGCGCGCATGGATATCCTTGATCTCGAGCTGCATCTGTTCGCGCAGTTGCTTGTCCAGTGCACCCAGCGGCTCATCCATCAGGACCAGGCTTGGTTCGAAGATGAGCGCGCGCGCCACGGCGACCCGCTGCTGCTGTCCACCCGACAACTGGTCGGGGCGCCGGCCGCCGAGCCCCGGCAGCTGCACCATGTCCAGAACGCTGCGCACCCGCTCGGCGATTGCCGCCGCCGGCTGGCGGCGCACCTGCAGGGGGAAAGCCAGGTTCTCAGCCACCGTCATATGCGGAAACAGCGCGTAGTTCTGGAACACCATACCGATGCCCCGACGGTTGGCCGGGATCCGATCGATGCGGCAGCCGTCGACGAAGATGGTTCCACGGCTCGGCTTCTCGAAGCCCGCCAGCATCATCAGGGCGGTGGTCTTGCCAGACCCGGACGGCCCAAGCAGAGTCAGGAACTCGCCCCGCAGGATATCCATGCTCAGGCTGTCGACGGCCCGGACCGATTCACCGTAGGTCTTGCTCACAGCTTGGAAGCGGACGTGCACGGCCTCGCCGTCACGGTCCGCCGCCGGCGAGCGGGCGAGCGCAAAGGTCATCGCGGGCTCCTGGCGCGGCGTGCGATCCGCGCGCGTCCGGCTGGCGCGGCACGCTTGACCGAGCGCCTGCTCATGGCGTGGCCGAAGTCCGGGCTGCTGGCGGCACGCAGCATGATGTCGGCCGCATCGGTGATGTCCGCCACCAGGGCGCGTCGCGCCCTGGCCCCGTCACCCTTCCGCAGGCCCTCGACGATCTCGCTGTGATGATCCAGACCCAGGCCGAGGGTCGCTTCCTCGCGCATGATGTTCAGCCAAGGGCCGGCGCGCAGCCAGAGGCGCTCGATGATCGGCTGCAGTACCAGCGAGCGCGACGCCTTGTAGACCGCGAAATGGAATTCGCGGTTGAGGGCGAGATAGTCCTCCGCGTCGCTCTGAGAGGTACATTTCTCCATGCCCTCGTTCAGCCGCAAGATAGTCTCCAGTTCGTCGGGCGAGATCGTGGACGCCGCCCACTCGGTCGCCGCCCCCTCGATGGAGCAGCGCACGCGCACCAGGTCGGCGATCACCTCCACCGTGGCATCGGGCACAATGACGCCTCGATTGGGATGGTCGACCAGGGCCGCCTCGCTGACGAGCTGGCGCAGAGCCTCGCGCACCGGCATCGCGCTGGTTTCGAACCGCTCGGCGAGCGATCGCACCACGAGGCGCTGACCCGGCAGAAAATCACCGTTCATCAGAGCGCTCTTGAGGCCGGCATAGACCCTGCCGTGAGCGGTGCCCTGCGTGCGCTTCTTGGACTTGGTGTCGCTGACAGCCGCCATTATTGCACCCGGCGGGGGATGAGCGGCCGATAGGCGTCGAGGAAGTCATCGAACGCCGCCACGAAGGCATCGGCCTCCGCCTGTCCGAAAGGCAGCGACAGCGCCAGCATGCCGCGCGGAGTCACGTGCTGTCCGTGCAGCAGCATTTCCATGTGCCACAGATCCAGCAGCCGAGGGTCTGCGACCTCCAGCGGCGCCGGGGTATCCACCGGCCGGGGAACGAAGTGGAGATTCATCAGTGAACCGCGGCCGAGGACAACGCCGGCGACCTCATGCGCCTCCAGCGACCTGTTGAGAGCCGCCCGCAGCCGGTCGCCCTGGTCGTTGACGCCGCGACTCGCCGCTTCCGTCAGGACCTCGGTGAAGCCCGCGAGCCCGGCCGCCATGCTGAGGATATTGTTGTTGAAGGTGCCGCCATGGGAGAAGGCCCCAGGCGAGCCCGGATCGAAGCGGTCCATCAGATCGGCCCGGCCGCCAAAGGCGCCGAAGCTGGCGCCGCCGCCGAGATACTTCCCGAGGGTCACGAAGTCCGGGTTGATCCCGTGCTCGCCGTGCAGGCCGCGGTAGGCGAGCCGCGAAGTCATCACCTCGTCGAAAATCAGCAGGGCGCCAACCTCACCGGTCACCCTGCGCAGAGCCGTAAGGAATTCGCGGCTCGCGGCAATGCAGCCGCCACCGCCCAGCATGGGCTCGAGGATGACCGCCGCGAGGTCGCTCGCCTGCTCGCGGATCAGCGATTCAGTGCCGGCGATATCGTTGTAGTCGGCAAAGACATATGGAAACGGCAGGTTCAGGGGCGAGCCGCCGTGGGCGAAAGTCAGTACACCGCCGTGATAGCCCTCACGAAACACCATGATTTTCGCGCGGCCGGTGATCGCCCGGGCCGCCGAGAGCGCCATGATGTTCGCCTCGGTGCCGGAGTTGCAGAAGCGCACCCGCTCGATGGCCGGAAAGCGCTCCACGATAGCCTCCGCGAAGCGGCCTTCGAAGCAGTTCGCCGCGCCCAGGTGGACACCGCCCTTCGCCGCCTCGATGAGCGCGGCAGTGGTGGTCCGGTCGGAATGGCCGTAGAGGCCGGCGCTGTACTCGGATACCAGGTCCACATAGCAATGCCCGTCCAGGTCGACGACCCGACAGCCCTCCCCTCCGGTCAGGGTCAGCGGAAACGGCCGGTACCACAGCACGGCACGCGTGTTCCCACCCGGCAGCGAGGCCGCCGCCGCCCGATGGCGCGCCAGGCTCTCCGGGTTTGCCGCCGTGAAGCGTTGGCGCGCCTCGGTCAGGGCGGAGTCCAGGTCGGCGTTGCGGCGGGGGGAAAGAGCAGCCTCGATCATTCGATCAAATTCCGATCATATATAACCAACATTCCGCAACGATAGATCGTTTTACCATTGCATGCCAGGGCTTTTGTGTTATTTAATTTGATCAAATATATCGGTAAAGAGAGAACAGGGAGCTAAATCGAGATGAAGAGACCCGTTCATGCCATATCCGCGCTGACCCTGCTGGTCGGCCTCGCGGGCGGCCCGGCGATCGCCGCGGACGCCATCACCGTCGTCGGCTGGGGCGGCAACTGGGACAAGGCCTACAAGGATGGCGTTTGGGACCGCTACACCGAGCAGACCGGTATCCCGATTGTTATCGAGGAATGGGGCGGCGAGCTCGCCAAGGTGCGCGCCCAGGTACAGAGCGGCAGCATCACCTATGACCTCGTCTCACCGGAGGCACCCAGCGTGGAGATCGGCTGCGCCGAGGGCCTTTTCGTGACGCTGACACCGGAGATCACCGGGGATCCGTCGAAGTACCATCCCGGCACGCTGCACGAATGCGGCGTGGCTTCCGATACCTGGGCCACCGTCCTCGCCTACAACGCCGATCTCATCGAGGGCGAAGGGCCCAAGAGCTGGGCCGACTACTTCAACGTCGAGAAGTTCCCGGGCAAGCGCGGCATGCTGGCCCAGGCCCAGTACACCATCGAGAACGTCATGATGGGCGCCGGAGTACCCGCGGAAGAGGTCTATTCCGAGCTGCGCAAGCCCGGCGGCATCGACCGGGCCTTCGCTCTGCTCGACCAGATCAAGCCGCATGTTGTGTGGTGGTCGACCTCGACCCAGGCGATGCAAAACCTCGACAGCGGCGAGGTTGTGATGACGGACCAGTACAACGCCCGCATCACCAACGACATCATCAAGGAAAACAAGAACTACAAGATCGTGTGGGAAGCCGGCTTCTTCTACGGCACCGACATGTGGGCGGTCGTCAAGGGTGCGCCCAACGAGCAGGCCGCGCTGGATCTCCTGAAGTGGTTCTCAGTGCCGGAGAATCAGGCCGGCTTCTCCAAGCTTTACGCCTACGGTACCGGCCGCATCGAGGCGGCCGACTACGTGCCCGACGACTGGAAGCAGCATCTTCCCACTTCCCCGCAGCACGCCAGGTTCGGCGCTACCTACGACACCGATTTTTGGGTCGAGAACAAGGAATCCCTGGAAGAGAGGTTCAAGACTTGGCTGGCGCACTGACGCCTGTCTTGGGACTGCGCGGCGCCTCCCGCCTGGGGGGCGCCGCCTTGCGTCAACGACCCAATCTGCTTCTGGCCGCTCTGGCGGTCCCGCTGGTGCTCTTCGTCGTCCTCGTTTTCCTTTTGCCGGTGTTCCGCTTTCTCGCGCTTTCGGTCGACAACTCCGATATCGCAGGAAATCTCGGGCGCACGACGGCGGCCCTCGCCGACTGGCAGCCAGGTGATGGCGTACCGGAGGAGGCCGCGTTCCAAGCACTGGTGTCCGACCTCGCCGTGGCCCGCCAAGCCGGCCGCGACGGTGTGCTGGCGCAGCTGATCAATCAGCGACTGGTCGGCAGCCGGTACCTCGTCATCAGGACTGCCAGGGATGCCGCCGAGGGAGCTTTCTCCGGTCTTTCCGTCAAGGCAGCGGTCATCGAGGCTCATAGCGGCTGGCAGAATCCGGAACTCTGGTCGGTGATCGCCCGCGAACGGTCGTCTCTCACCGACTACTACCTGCTTGCGAGCCTGGACCTGCAGCGTGACATCGACGGCTCTATCCAGCCCGTTTCCCCCGAGCGCTCGGTATTCCTGACCGTGCTTGTGCGCACCATCTGGATCAGCCTGGTGGTGACAGCGATCTGCGCCGTGCTGGCGGTGCCCCTGGCGCAGGCCATCGTCTCCGCGCCGCCCGCCTTGTCGCGGCTGATGTTCGCGTTGGTGCTGTTTCCCCTCTGGACGTCCCTTCTGGTACGCACCGTCATCTGGATCATCGTGCTGCAGAAAAACGGCCCGGTGAACTCGAGCCTCCTGTTCTTCGGCTTCGTGGACGTACCTCTGAGCCTCATCTACACGCGCTTTTCCCTCTACGTGGCGATGGTCCAGGTGCTGCTGCCGATGATGGTTCTTGCGGTCGTCGCGGTGATGCGACGCGTGCCACCGACCTATTTCAAGGCCGCACTCTCGCTCGGGGCTCCCTGGATCGTCGCATGGTGGCGGGTGCAGCTGCCTCTGATCGCACCGGGGATCACCGCCGGCGCCGTGATCGTCTTCGTCTTCGCCCTCGGCTACTACATCACGCCGACGCTGGTCGGCGGCCCCGGCGACCAGATGATTTCCTCTTTCGTTGCCTTCTATACCAATACCACGCTCAACTGGGGCATGGCGGCGGCGCTCTCCGTGCAGCTGCTGCTGATCCTGGTGCTGGTGGCGCTGCTGCTGTGGTCCTCCCGGGTCCTGCTCGGCCGGAGGACAGGGGCGTGATGCCGGACTATGGCCGAACCTGGCTGATGTACGGCTATGCCGCCGTGCTGCTCGCCTTCATGCTGGTGCCGCTCGCCATCGTCGTCCCGATGTCGCTGACCAGCGGCAACACCCTGGCCTTTCCGACCCCCGGCTGGTCACTGCGCTGGTACGAGGAACTGCTCATAGACACACGCTGGGGTGCGTCGCTCTGGAATTCCGTGGTCATCGCGCTCGCGACGACCCTGCTGTCCTGCCTGCTCGGCATTCCCGCGGCGATCGGGCTGGCCTGGGGCAATTTTCCCGGCAAGCGCCTGATCTACGCCATCGTCGCCGCGCCGCTTGTCATGCCCGTCGTCATCGTCGGCGTCGCGTCCTTCGCCTTCTTCGCCAGCCTAGGCCTGATCGGGACCCGCCTGTCGATTATCCTGACCCACACGGCCATGGCCGTGCCCGTCATGTTGACGACGGTCGTCGCCAGCCTTTCCGGCTTCGACCGGACGCTGCTGCGCGCCGCGGCATCCCTGGGCGCCGGGCCCTGGGTGTCGTTCCGCAGAGTCCTGCTGCCCTTGATCGCCCCTGGCGTCGTCACCGGCGCCATCATCGCCTTCATCATCTCCTTCGACGAGGTGGTCGTCGCCAGCTTCCTCTCGGTTGCCGGGGAGCGCACGCTGCCGCGCATGATCTTCTCAGGTGTCAGGGAATCGATCAGTCCCGCCATCGCATCCGTGGCCGTTCTGCTGATTTCCTTCTCGGCGATCCTGCTTGCGGCGATCGGCTGGCTGCAGTCGCGCTCGCAGCGCCTGCGCAGGAAGGCTGCGTCATGAACATCGACCCGTCCGTGCGGCAGATCGAGGCGGAGATGAAGACATGGCGCCGGCATTTGCACGCGAATCCGGAGCTAGGCTTCGAAGAGCACGACACGGCGCTCTTCGTGGCCGAGAAGCTGCGGAGCTGGCAGCTGCCTGTGGTCGCAGGAGTGGGCCGCACCGGTCTGGTGGCGACACTGCAGGGGAACGGCGGTTCCGGCCCGAGCATCGGCATCCGCGCCGACATGGACGCCCTGCCGATGACCGAGGAGACCGCACTGCCCTATCGCTCGCGCTTTCCCGGCCGCATGCACGCCTGCGGCCATGACGGCCATACGGTCATGCTGCTCGCCGCGGCGCGGGCCCTCGCCTCCTCGCGTGACTTCTTCGGTACGGTCCATTTCATCTTCCAGCCGGCCGAGGAAGGCCTTGGCGGCGCCCGGGCGATGCTGGCCGACGGGCTTTTCGACCGCTTCCCCTGCGACGAGGTCTATGCCCTGCACAACTCGGAACGGCGTCTCGGCGAGGTCGTCATCTACGATCAGGTCGTCGCCGCCGGTGCCGACCGCTTCACGATCGCGATTCACGGCCGCGGTGGCCATGCTGCGGCACCGCACCTTGCAGTGGATCCCATACCCATTGCCGCACGGCTGCTCCTGGCCATCGAGGCGCTGCCCGGCCGCCACATCGACGCCGCCTCCCCAGCGGTGGTGACAGTCAGCAGCTTCAAGGCCGGTGAGGCCTTCAACACCATCCCCGAAGTCGCGATCCTGGGCGGTACGGTGCGCTGCTTCGACTCCGCGATCCGCAACAAGCTGGAAGCGGCGATCCGCCAGCTTGCCGAGGCGCACGCCGGCATGTATGGCGCAAGGGCGGAGATCGTCTACGACAGCCCCTTCCTGCCGACGGTCAACACACCGCAGCAGGCCGGCCACCTGGAAGAAGCGGCCGCGGACGTCGTCGGCCGCGGTAACATCCTCCGCAATCCGCCTCCGGAGATGGGATCGGAGGACTTCTGCTTCATGCTGGAGCAGCGGCCGGGATGTTACTTCCTGCTGGGCCAGGGCGACGCCGCCCATACGGCTGTGGCGCACGACACCCGCTACGACTTCAACGATGCCATTCTGCCGATCGGCGCCAGCATCTGGACAAGTCTCGTGCGCCGACGGCTGGCGACCGCCGGCGGTACCACAGCGCAACCTCGAACCTGACATGGATCTCATCGAAGAAGGGGATATCGCCTGGCGCAGCCACTGGCTGCAGCAGGCGCTTGTGGACGACCGACGGCTGGCGCCGTCCCTGGAAGGCCGGCACCAAGCCGATGTCTGCATCGTGGGCGGCGGCTATCTGGGCCTGTGGACGGCGATCCGGCTGAAGGAGCAGCGATCCGACTTGAATGTTGTGATCCTGGAACGCGATATCTGCGGTGGCGGGGCCAGCGGGCGAAACTCGGGCATGCTTCTTTCGGCCTGGACGAAGTTCCGCGCGCTGGCGGCCCTGCGGGGCGCCGAAGAGGCGGCCCGCCTGGTGAAGCTGTCAGCCGAGGCCATCGACGGCATCGAGGCCTTCTGCAAGGCGAACGGAATCGACTGCTGGTTCGACCGTGTCGGCTGGGTCTGGGGTGCCACCTGCACGGCGCAGGTCGGCGCCTGGGATGCCGCCCTCCGGGGCCTCGCCGACCAGGACCAGCAGCCGGCAAAGCCGGTTCACCGTGAGGAGATCGTGGCCCTGACCGGTAGCAGCAGCTATCTTGCTGGGGTGTTCGATGCCTCCGCTGCCACTGTGCATCCGGCCTTCCTGGTACGCGGACTGCGCCGCGTTGCCTTGGAGAAGGGCGTCCGCATCCACGAGAAAACCCCGATGCTGCGCTTCAGTCGAAGCGGCACGCCTGTCGTGGAAACGCCGCGCGGGCGCGTCGAGGCCGGCAGGCTGGTTCTGGCGATCAACGCCTGGTCGGCCGCAGTGCCGGAGCTCGCGTCGGCGATCTTCAATATCTCCAGCGACGACGCGGTTTCCACGCCGATGCCCGAGCGCCTGGCGGAGATCGGTTATGCGCGGGGACCGCTGATGACCGATTCCCGAGTCTTCGTCGCCGGCTATCGGGTGACGAAGGACGGCCGGCTGAACGTGGGGGTCACCGGCGGCTGCATCGGCTTTGGTGGATTCATCGACCGCCGCTTCGATCTTCCCTCCCCCCGTGTTTCCGATATGCGCACCGCCTTGCGCGAGGGCCATCCGGCGCTCTCCGGATTCACCCTGGCGAATGCCTGGCGCGGCGCCATCGACCGCACCGCCAGCGGTCTGCCCCTCTTCGGCCGCCTGCCGCGCCAGGCTGACGTGCTCTACGGTTACGGCTTCTCCGGCAACGGCATCAGCATGACCTACATGGGCGGCCACATCCTGGCCGCCCTGGCCCTGGATCAGGACGACCCGTGGTCGGGCTGTGCCTTGGTTCGTCCGGTCGCCCGCGGATTTCCGCGCGAGCCTTTCCGCTTCGTCGGCGCCCATCTTGTGAGAGGAGCGGTCCGAAGGCGCGACAGCCTGGAGCACCGCGACCGCAGGGTCGACTCAGTGACCGCCTGGCTGGCCGGTCTCGCGCCCTCCGGCGTTACCCCGTCGAACGCCAATTCGAAAGACAGCTAGGAGCAAGCCCATGCAAGGTCCGCGGGTCTTCCGGCGCGCCGACATGACGCTGAAGCCGGCAGTAACGCCCAGTGGGTCGACCTCGATCGCCCGGGTCATCGATTCGTCGATCAGTGCGCATATGGGCGGCGGGATCGAATATCTCGAGGACGTTGAGATCGACTGGACCGTGACCTATGACGAGATTCTCTTCATCCTTGAAGGCCCCCTGACCGTCGCCTTCGAGGACAACACCCACGACTGCCGTACCGGCGACATCATCTGGTTGCCGGCCGGAACGAAGCTGAGGTACATCGCCAAGGGACGTGCCGCCTATTTCTATGCCCTCTATCCGGTCGACTGGGCTGCGCGGCAAGGCACCGCCGAACCCTGAGCGGCCGGCCGGTCCGGCACGTCGCCGCAGCGAGTCGTCGCCGCAGCGCCGATAGACTTCCATGAGACCTGAAACGATGCCTCTGCCTGGGCTCATAGGCCGCATCGGATGAGATAACCCAGGTGCTGCCCTGCCCCCAAAGGCGCCCCTTCTCTGGTGAGATTTGCGCCCGAATGGATGCCTCGGCCAAGCCGAAACTGCAATTAAATCATTGAAAGAATGGTGGGCGTACCTGGGATTGAACCAGGGACCTCCTCGATGTCAACGAGGCGCTCTCCCGCTGAGCTATACGCCCTTCTCTCAAAACCGCGGCTCGGAGGGGTGCCTGTGGCGGACTTCCCGGAGCGGGCTTTTTCCGGCGGATCCGCCGAAGAGCAGGCGAATTAGCACTATCCCCAGGCTTTTTCAAGCCTTCCCGCAGGAGGAAAGCGGGGGTTCCGCCGGGTCAGGCGGAAAGGATGGAGTCGACCTCTTCCACCAAGTGGCGCAGGTGGAAGGGCTTGGAGAGAATGCGCGCGCCCTGGGGCGTCTGGTCGCGGTTCTTCAGGGCCACGGCGGCGAAGCCGGTGATGAACATGACCTTCAGCCCCGGCTGCAGCTTGGCGGCCCGGCGTGCCAGTTCGATGCCGTCGAGGCCCGGCATCACGACATCGGCCAGCAGCAGGTCGGCACGGAAGCCGTCAAGGGATTCCATCGCGTCCAGCCCGTCGCCGACCGCCACCACGTGGTGGCCGGCATTGCGCAGTGCCTTGGCCAGGAACTCCCGCATCGAGGTATCGTCTTCGGCAAGAAGGATTTGCGCCATAACCCCTGTTTTCGGTCTCTTGATCTGCGTCCCCTGCTGCGCAGTCTTGCACCCGCCCCGGCATCCGCGCAATGGATGCAAAGACGGCGCAGGAGCCGGTAAGCTGTTGCCGACGGCCCCTGCGGGGCCACCCTGGGCGGACCCTGGCTGGTCCCCTCCGCCCCAGGCAGCATAAACTACCGGCCAAGGCTCAAGTAGACCTTAATGGCCCCATCCCACCCTGCGAAAGGCTAGCCGCAAGGACGCCGCCAAGCCACTCGAATCGAGCATGACAGGACCTCGGCTTTGGCCTAGAACTGTAATCTGAACAATCCCGTAGAGACATGGACGCGATCGCGCCGAGCGCCCAGGCACCAAAGCCTCACGAGATCATCCAGCCGGTCCGGCAGACCTTGCCCCTGGTCTTTGCCTCGCCCCATAGCGGCAGCGACTATCCGCCGGACTTCCTGGCCTCCTCTCGCCTCGATCCGATCAGCCTGCGGCGGTCGGAAGACAGCTTTGTGCATGAGATCTTCAACTGTGCCCCGGAGATGGGTGCGCCGCTGCTGCACGCTCTTTTCCCACGCGCCTTCGTCGACCCCAACCGGGAGCCCTACGAGCTCGATCCAGCGGTGTTCAGGGACCGCCTGCCGCCCTACGCCAACACCTCCTCGCCGCGGGTCGCCGCCGGGCTCGGCACCATCGCCCGGGTCGTCGCCAACGGCGCCAACATCTACCACAAGAAGCTGAGCCTGGAAGAAGGGCTGGAGCGCATCCGCAGCTATTACTGGCCTTACCACGAGGCACTGCGGAGCCTGGTCGAGAGCACCAAGGAGCAGTTCGGCTATTGCATCCTGATCGACTGCCACTCGATGCCCTCGAGCAGCCGGCCAAGCCGCGGCGCCTGCAACGCGGCCTTCGTGCTGGGCGACTGCCACGGTACCACCTGCGCGCCGATTATCACCCAGACCGTGGAACAGGTACTGAGCGCCAAGGGCTACCTGGTGGTGCGCAACACCCCCTATGCCGGCGGCTTCGTCACCCGCCACTACGGCAAGCCGCAGGCCCGCGTGCATTGCCTCCAGATCGAGATCAACCGCCACATCTACATGGACGAGTCGCGCATGGAGCGGCGCCCGGCCCTGAAGGCGCTGGCCCAGGACATGCGCGACCTGGTCGCCGCCCTGGGTGGCCTCGACCCGGCAGTGCTGAACGGGAGAAAGCAGTGAGTGACGTCATCGGCAGCCCGGCCGGCGATCAGGGCAGCGGGGCGGCAAGCGTCGCGGACGGCCTGAGCGTGCGCCCGGCCAAGGCGGGCGACATTCCCGCCATTCAGGCGATCTACGCCCACCACGTGTTGCACGGCATCGCTTCCTTCGAGGAGGAACCGCCGGAGCAGGAGGAGATAAGACGCCGCCTGGCCGACATCCGCGGCCGCGGCCTACCCTACTTGGTGGCGGAGGACCTCCCGGGCAGCGGCGCCATCCTCGGCTTCGCCTATGCCGCCCCCTATCGGGCGCGCCCGGCCTACCGCTACACCCTGGAGGATTCCGTCTACGTGCTGCCCGGCAAGGGCGGCCGCGGCATCGGCTCGGCCCTGCTCGGCGTACTGATCGACCTCTGCGAGGGGCTCGGCTTCCGCCAGATGGTGGCGGTGATCGGCGACAGCGACAACGCCGGCTCGATCCGCCTGCACGCCCGCCACGGTTTCCGCGATTGCGGCACCCTGGCTTCGGTGGGCTTCAAGCACGGGCGCTGGGTCGACTCGGTATTCATGCAGCGCGCCCTCGGCCCCGGCGACGGAACCTTGCCCGGCTGAGCCTCGGCCAGGAAGCCGCCCCGGCGGGCCGACATTCGCAGCCTCTTCCCGGATTCCAGACAAAAAAAGGGCCGCGACAAGCGCGGCCCAAGTTTAGGGAGGAAATGCCCTATGGAACTGCGGCAGGACCCGGCAGAGCCGTTTCCATACCGCAGTGCACAATATGCCTCCAGCGAATCAGCTTTTCAATGAGAAAGTTCTCAATTCATTGATTTACCAATTATTTCCACGTGACAGCGTTAACGAAATTGTCACCGATCGACCACGGATATTGCGCTGCAATAGAGCTTTCGGAAGTCCTTCAACCGCCGGGCGCTGCCCTGGCACGCCGATTGCTCACTAAACTCGATGAAGACCACCCGATTCGGAGACTCCGCGGTGCCCCGAAACCTCCTGAATGCGGCCGTCCTGGCCCTGACGATCGCCCTCTCCGGCCCGCTTATGGCCGGCGAAAGCCTTGATTCGCCTTGGACTCTCTGCCGCGACGCCACCGGGCAGGCGGAGCAGGCCCGCGATCTTCCGCCGCATCTGCTGACCGCCATCGCCCGCACCGAATCGGGGCGTTGGCATGCCGACAGCTCGGAAACCCTTGCCTGGCCCTGGACCGTAATGGCCGAGGGAGAGGGGCGATTTTTGCCCAGCAAGGCTGCCGCCATCGAGACAGTGCGCGAACTGCAGTCCCGCGGCGTGCGCAACATCGACGTCGGCTGCATGCAGGTGAACCTGCACTACCACCCCGACGCCTTCACCTCCCTGGAGACCGCATTCGACCCGGCGGCGAACGTCGCCTACGCCGCCGACTTCCTGGTCGCGCTGCGCGAGGAGGCGCGCTCCTGGACTCGCGCGGTGGGCCAGTACCACTCGCGCGAGGCGATCCGCGGCAACGGCTACCGGGCCAAGGTCTTCAAGGCCTGGCGGGAGGCACGCCATCAAGCCAACCGCGCGCGCCAGGCGGCCCTCAAGGTCGCCCGCAAGGCCGCGAAGGACAGCGACTCCTAGAGCAGATCACGGTCGCATGGAATCGCCTTCGGCGTTCCATCGACCGTGTGAATCCGCTCTACCCGTTTGAATTAGATCGGATTCACGCCTTCGGCTGGGCGAAGAAGTCGACCGGCACCATCAGCCTGTTGGACTGGGAAACCAGCGCCCCCAGGTCGCCCGAGCGCTTCAGGTAGTCCTGCCAGCCTGGGTCAGCCATCATCGCCGCGCGCTTCTTCTCTCGGTCGGCGGCATTCTCGTAGACCCAGATGTGGACGAATTCATTGGGGTCGCCCGTCTCCGTGCGCAGGTAGACCAGCGGCTGGCCGAGGTGCTTGGTCTGCGCCGGCTTGCCGTACTTCTCATAGATCTCGAAATGCGCCTTCAGCTGACCTGGCTTCACCCGGTAGGTTCGTACGTCCAGTAACATGCTTCCTTACCTTTATTTCATTGTCTTCTGACAGACTTGGGATCGCTACCCGCGGCTGCAACGAGGAGTCGGCCTCCCGCGCTCTCCCTCGTCCGGCATTGCGGAGTCCTTCGAGCCGATCCAACATGACCTCTATGGCTGAAAAGCTGGAAGATATCCAGGCAGCGGAACTCGATCTCGACAGGGATCTCGCCCGCTATCCGGACCTCGTCTTCGCGCTGGATTACTGGCAGGGCAAGCGCCGGGACCGCTGCGCGCCGGCCCGCTCGGACATCGACCCGTTGGAGATCACCCGCATCCTGCCGCGCATCATGCTGGCCGATGTGGTGCGCGATGCGTCGGGAAAGATCGACTTCCGCTACCGCCTGAGCGGCACCGGCATCGGCGAGGTCCACGGCTCGGAGCTGACCGGCCGCGGGCCCCTCGATCTCAGACCGGCGCTCTATGGCGCGCTCATCGATTCCCACTATCACATGGCACTCGCCGAGCTCCGGCCGATGGTCCACGTCATCACCCTGCGCACCAACAGGAAGCTGCGCTCCTACGCGCGCATCATCCTGCCGCTGTCGTCGGACGGCAAAGCCGTCGACATGCTGATGATCGTCGACAGCGACGCGGAGAACACGCTCCACGAGTTCCTCGAGACCATCGAAGCCCTCGGCAAGCGGGACTAATCCCAGCTCACTTCGCCCTGCATGGCGAGGTAGCCGTCGGGGTCGACGACCCAGAGATCGGCATGCCTGGCGGCTGCGTCGGGCGCGCCGCAGACCGTGAACGGCCGGGTGTCGAAGATCGGCCGCCTGGCTCGGAAGGCAAAGCGCGTGGCGCGCGCCTGGGGCAGGTGGCGGCGCAACTGGCCGATCATCAGCGTCGCCAGCAGCGGGCCGTGCACGATGAGGCCGGGATAACCCTCCGCCCGGGTCGTATAGGGCTGGTCGTAGTGGATGCGGTGGCCGTTGAAGGTGAGCGCCGAGTAGCGGAACAGCAGCACCGGCGACGGCTCTACCTCGCTGCGCCAGGCGTCTTCCGCAGGCGGCGCTTCGCCTGGGGGCAACGGCGCACCCTTCCCGCCCGCCTCTCGGTAGACGATATCGTGCTCCTCGACGATGCAGGGGCCGGCGTCGTCGGCGATCACATGCTCGACGGTCACGAAGGCGAGCCGTCCGCTGCGCCCGGACTTCTCCGACACCGACTTGATGGTGGAGTGACGCGTCACCTCGCTGCCGACCTCCAGTGTGCGCGGAAACTCGACCCGGCTGCCGGCCCACATGCGCCGCGGCAGTTCGATGGGCGGCAGGAAGCCGCCGCGCACCGGATGGCCGTCGGGACCGAGGTCCGCCGTCGGCGCCAGCGACCAGAAGTAGGCCCAGTGCCAGAGCGGCGGCAGGGCATCGCCCGGATGCAGCGGCGGCTGCGTGTCGTCGAGCGTCGCCTGCAGGGCCTGGGCGCGGCCAGCGGCGATGGAGTCGCGCAGCTGCTCGCTGCGCCCGACCCATTTGCTCCAGTCTTCCGTCGCTGCGCCGTTCATGCCGCAAACTCCTTCCGCAAGGCCGCCCCATGCTCGTCCACCCCCGGCACGGCGCCAAGCCCGACGTCACAGCCGCGGAACTCGACCGGCGGCGCCACCAGCTCGACCGGACCGCTCGGCGTCGCCACCGTGACGCGGCGCAGCTGGGGATGCGCGCTGAGGTCCGCCGGGCTGTTCACCGCACCGTAGGCGATGGCCGCATCGAAGAGGCGCCCGGTCAGCGCGTCACGGTCGAGGCTGCAGAAAACCTCCTCGATCATGGCGTCGAGGGCCTGACGGTTCGCCACCCGCGCGGTGTTGTCGGCAAAGCGCGCATCGGCCAGCATCGCCGGGCGCAGCAGCACCTCCTCCACCAGGCGCTTCCATTCGCGCTCGTTCTGGATCGAGAAGACCACCTCCTCGCCGCCCTTACAGGTATAGACGCCGTAAGGCGCGATGGATGGGTGATTGAGCCCGACGCGCTTGGGCGCGCCCGGCCCGTAGTCCTGGTGCAGCAGCGGCACGGTCATCCAGTCGGCCATGCCGCTGAACAACGAGGTGGCGAGGGCCGAACCCTCGCCCATGCGTCCGCGCAGCAGCAATGCCTCGAGCACGGCTTGGTAGGCGTACATGCCGCAGGCGATGTCGCAGACCGAGACGCCGACGCGGCCTGGACCCTCCGGCCGCCCGGTGATGGAGGCCAGGCCGCTCTCCGCCTGCACCAGCAGGTCGTAGGCCTTCATCCTGGCGTAGGGCCCGGTCTCGCCGTAGCCGGAGATGTCGCAGGTGATGAGTCGGGGGTGCGCGGCGCGCAGGCCCTCGTGGCCGAGGCCGAGCCGGCCGGCGGCGCCCGGCGCCAGATTCTGGATGAAGACGTCGGCCTGGGCAATCATGCGCCTCACCAGCGCCAGGTCGTCCGCCTGCTTCAGGTCGACGGCGATGGACTCCTTGCCGCGGTTCAGCCAGACGAAGTAGGCGCTCTCGCCGTGCACCACGCGATCGTAGCCGCGCGCGAAGTCGCCCTCCGGGCGCTCCAGCTTGATGACCCGCGCGCCGGCATCGGCGAGACGCGAGGAGCAGTAGGGCGCGGCCACGGCCTGTTCCAGGCTGACAACCAGCAGGCCCTCCAGGGGTCTGGTCACGATGCCTCCCCGCCGCAGGCCGCGCGCACAGAGCGGCGCGCGCTCACAAGCTTCCACCACGCTTCCAGCGCCGGCTGCGCGCGCAGGAGGTCTTGTCCCTCCCCGGCCTTGACGAAGTAGTCGAAGATCGGCGCCGCCTGGGCGTCGGCAAGGCTGAAGTCCGGCCCCGCCAGGTATGCCTGGCCGCCGAGAATCTCCGCCAGAGCGGCCAGGCAGCGTTCCGCCTTGGGCAGCGCCGCGGCGATGGCCGCCTCATCGCTCTCGCCCGACTTGCCGCGGCTGACCCGCTCGACGTAAATGTCCCACACCATCGGACGATAGCCATGGCTGTCGAGCAGCGAGATCGCCTGCTCCATGCGGGCGCGTTCGCGCGGGCTCGCAGGCTGCAAGGCCGGCCCCGGAAAAGCCTCGTCGATGTAGCGCGTGATGGCGCGCGTCTCGTAAAGCCGGAAGCCGTCATGCTCGAAGGCCGGCACCTGGCCGAAGGGGTGGCGCTGCAGCCAGTCGTCGGGCCAGGCACTGCGGTCGAAGACGTCGAATTCGACCTGGTCGTAGTCGATGCCCTTCTCCGCCAGCACGGTTTTCACGATGCGCACATAGACCGAGTAGGAGGGGCCGAAGAGGACCGGCTTCATCTGCGCGGGCTCCTAATAGCTGCGCGGCATGCCGAGGACGTGCTCGGCGAGGAAAGCAAGGATCAGATTGGTGGAGATCGGCGCCACCTGATAGAGCCGCGCCTCGCGGTACTTGCGCTCCACGTCGTACTCCTCGGCGAAGCCGAAGCCGCCGTGGGTCTGCAGGCAGGCCTCGGCCGCCGCCCAGGAGGCTTCCGAGGCCAGCATCTTCGCCATGTTGGCCTCCTTGCCGCAGCGCTGTCCGGCATCGAAGAGCGCCGCGGCCCGGTCGACCATCAGGGCTGCCGCCTCGCTCTGCGCGTAGGCGCGGGCGATGGGGAACTGGATGCCCTGGTTCTGCCCGATGGGGCGGCCGAAGACCTTGCGCTCGCAGGCATAGCTGCTGGCCTTGCCGATGAACCAGCGGGCATCGCCGATGCATTCGGCAGCGATGAGGATGCGCTCGGCGTTCATGCCGTCGAGGATGTAGCGGAAGCCCTTGCCCTCCTCGCCGATGAGGTTCTCCGCCGGCACCTCGAGATTGTCGAAAAAGACCTCGGTGCTGGAGTGGTTCATCATGGCGCGGATCGGCTTGATGGTGACGCCCCTGCCGACCGCCTCGCGCAGGTCGACGATGAAGACCGAGAGCCCCTCGCCCTTCTTCTTCACCTCGTCCTTCGGCGTGGTGCGCGCCAAGAGCAGCATGAGATCGCTGTACTCGGCGCGGCTGGTCCAGACCTTCTGCCCGTTCACGATGTAGCGGTCGCCCTCACGCCTCGCCGTGGTCGAGAGGCTGAGGGTGTCGGTGCCGCTGGTCGGCTCGGTGACGCCGAAAGCCTGCAGGCGCAGCTTGCCCTCGGCGATGCCCGGCAGGTAGCGCTGCTTCTGCGCCTCGCTGCCGTGCCGCAGCACCGTGCCCATGGTGTACATCTGGGCGTGGCAGGCGGCACCGTTGCAGCCGGACTTCTGGATTTCCTCGAGGATCGCCGCGCCGGCGGCCAGCGGCAGGCCGCTGCCGCCGTAGTCCTCCGGGACGAGGGCTGCAAGATAGCCGGCCTCGGTCAGTTCCTTCACGAAAGCCTCGGGATAAGCCCGCCGGGCATCCAGTTCGCGCCAATAGGCGCCCGGATAGTTGGCGCAGAGGGCGCGGATCCCCTCGCGGATCTCGGGGAAGCTCTCGGATGTCTCGATGGTCATGGTCTCTGCGGCGTCATGTGGGGGCGCCAGCCTACTCAATTGTCGACAGTTCGCAAGTCCCGCCCGGGTATGCCTGATATGCCCGCAGCGGCGGGGTCATGGCCCCAGCGCCCGGCGGAGCGAATCCGCGGTTTCCGCCAACTTCGCGTCGGGCACCCGCGGCGTGTCACGGAAGGTAATCTGCTCCTCGGCTATGTAGCGGGACATCGCCTATGGCATCATCGAGACGGAAATGGCGGCGAAGACCTGGGCCGCCGGCGAGGACTTCACCCTGGCCGACTGCGCCGCCGCCCCGGCGCTCTACTATGCCAGCTTGGTGCAGCCCTTCGACCGCGAGCGACCCCATCTGCAGGCTTACTTCGACCGCCTCCTGGCGCGCGCCTCCTTTGCAAGGGTGGTCGAGGAGGCCAAGCCTTACCGTCCCCTCTTCCCGCAGGAGCGCGGGAGGGCATAGGCCTCACGCGCGGATGGCGTCGAGCAGCGGACTGAGCTGGCGGGCGATCGAGTCCTTGAGCTCGGCCAGGGTCATGAGTTCGGTCTTCACGAAGACGATGAACATCATGTTGGTGTTGTTGAAGATCATCTCGCCGGCCGCCGTGGCATCGATCCCGGCCTTCACCCGGCCGTCCGCCTGCAACCGCTCGATCAATTCGCAGACCTGCCGCGTCAGGCGGTCGTCGAGCTCGCCGTAGTGGCGACCGAAGGGCGAGTCCGGCTGGTGGGTCGAGATCGCCATGGCGTGGCGCCACATCTCCTTGTTGAGATAGACCAGCGAGTGATCGAGATAGATGGAGATCAGGGCCTTGACCGCCTCGGCGACCTCGGCCGGCGGCCGTTTGATCAGGGCCGCGCCGGCGCGCAGCACCTCGTTGACCTCCATCGAGACGATCGCCACCAACAGGTCGCCCTTGTTCTGGTAGTAGTTGTAGACCGTGCCGATCGAGACCTTCGCCTTCTCCGCGATGGTTTCGATCTTGGTGCGCTCGTAGCCTTCCTCGCGGAACAGACGGGTGGCTGCCCGCAGGATCCGCTGGTCCCGGTCCGCCTTCTGCTTTTCTCTGAGGCCGCTCATCGCCAATCCATTGCACAGCGAATGAACTGCCTCAAGTTTATAATTGCTTCATTTTTTTGTACCGTCTGTTGGCTGGCTGGGGTTATGCTGATGGCGGTCCGGAAAACGGCGGATCACAAGCCATAAACAGGGAGACTGGGATGAATTCTCATGTTCGCGACCGTCTGCGGTCCGGCCTGATGCGGCGCGGCAGCTACCTCCTCGGGGCTAGCGTCGTCGCCACGACCGGCCTCGCCTTTTCCCCCCTCGCCGCGGCCGCGCAGGAACTGAATGCGCTGGTCTGGTGCGACCACACCGACCCGGCGCTCATCGAGCCCTTCGAGCGGGAGCACGGCGTCAAGGTGAACCTCAAGGAATATGAAGGCACCGGCGCAGCGCTAGCCATCGTCGAACAGTCGCAGCCGGGCGACTGGGACGTTTTCGTGATCGACGGCGTCGACGTCCCGCGAGTGGTCGAAGCAGGCCTGCTGGCCGAACTGCCGCAGGATCAGCTGCCCCTCAATGACACCTTCGCCCAGGTGCAGATGACCGATGTCACGCACAAGGACGGCAAGATGTACGCGATCATGGAGAAGTTCGGCTACAACGTGATCAGCTACAACAAGTCCAAGGTCGATCCCGCCGACATGCGCGACCTGACGACACTGTGGTCGGACAAGTACAAGGGCCGTATCGCGGTCTACGACTACTACATCCCGCTGATGGACCTGGTTGCGCTGAAGATGGGGATGAAGCCGAGCGACATCACAGCCGACAATCTGCCGGCCATGAGGGAGGAGCTCTTCAAGCTGAAGGAGAACTCGGTGATGGTCGGCGAGGTGGTCTCCTCCACCACGGCGCTGGCGATCGGCGAGGCCGACATCCTGATCGGCGGCGGCGAGTGGGCCGTCGCGGTGATGCAAGCCGAGAACCCGGACCTCGACTGGGTGCTGCCGGACCAGGGCGGCATCCTGTGGAGCCAGTCCATCGCCGTCTTCGAGGACTCGACGAACAAGGATCTGGCCGTCAAGTTCGTGCAGTACATTATGAGCCCGGAGGGCCAGGCGCGACTCGCGACCTCGTCCTGCTTCTGGGGCATGCCGGCCAACAAGAAGGCCGGCGAGCTGTTGACCGCCGAACAGAAGAGCGCACTCAGGTGGGACGAACAGGAAGCCTTCCTTGCCAAGTCCCACCGCTACTTCATTCCGGATGCCGAGCTCGACGCCGAGATGCTCGACGTCTGGACCGAGTTCCTGCAGCATTGATCCTGCCGCAGGCCGGGTGACGTAAGGGATTCGCATGTCAGGCAGATCCCCCAGGCAGTGGAGCGAGCACGCCAGGGCCTGGGGGTTGCTGCTGCCCGCGCTGTTGTGGACCGCCGCCTTCTTCCTGGCGCCGCTCGTCATCATGGCTCTCTACAGCCTGTGGCAGCGGGTCGGCACCCGCCTGGTGACGCAGTTCACCCTGGAAAACTACGAAAGCTTCTTTGCCAAGGGTTTCCTGCTGCAGTCGTTGGTCAACTCCATCGAGGTGACACTGATCGTCACCGTGATCAGCGTGCTGCTCGCCTACCCGCTGGCCTACATTCTGGCCGAGCGGGTGCCGCGGCGCTGGCAGCGCCTGGCCCTCATCCTCGCCATCCTGCCGTTCTGGACCTCCTACGTGGTGCGCTCCTACAGCTGGCTGCTGGTGCTCTCGGAGGGCGGCATCCTCTCCAACTTTCTGCTCGACCTCGGCCTCACCGGAACGCCGGTGTCGTTCGCCAACAACCGCGGCGCGACCGTCGTCGGCTTCGTCCACTTCTTCGTCATGCTGCTGACGCTCACCATCTACGCCAACCTCGTGCAGCTCTCGCCGAGCTATCGCAAGGCGGCCGCCGACCTCGGTGCCGGTCCGATCAGGTCCTTCCTCTACGTCACCCTGCCGCTCACCCTGCCCGGCATCATGGTCGGTGCCTTTCTCACTTTCGTGCTCTGCATCGGCGACTACGTCACGCCGCAAATCCTTGGCGGCAACCGCGAACTCCTGCTGCCTCAGACCATCATGCTGCAGATCACCCGGCGCTCCGACTTCCCCATGGCCTCCGCCCTCGCCATGGTGCTCATGGTCGTGGTCAGCCTGGTCTACCTGGCCTGCGCGCGCTGGCTGAAGATCGACCGGGTGTGAGCACGATGCCCCGCGGGCCCCTCCTGCTCCTGCGCGCCCTGCCGGTCTGGACCTACGTGGTGCTGCTCTACGGCTTCATCTTTCTGCCGGTGGTCGTCCTGGTGCTGTTCTCCTTCCAGGGATCCCGCGTGCCGGTGCCGCCCTTCAATGGGCCGTCCCTGCAGTGGTACGAGGCCGTCTTTACCGACCGGCGGATGATGGACGCGCTGATGAACTCGGTCGTCGTGGGGCTCGCCTCTTCGCTGCTTTCGGTCGTGCTGGGATTCCTGGCCGCCTATGCGCTGGCCCGCCACCGACTGCCCTTTGGCGGCCTGCTGCAGGGCTTCCTCGTCGCGCCGCTCACCGTCAGCTATCTGATCATCGCCATGGGTCTCCTGATCACCTTCAACCAGCTGGGGGTGCCGAAGTCGCTGCTGACCGTTGGTATCGGCCACGTGGTGATCAACCTGCCGCTCTGCTTTGCCATCCTCTACAGCCAGATGGGCGAGCATCAGGCCAGCGTCGAGCGCGCCGCGCGCGACCTCGGCGCCCGCGAGTGGCAGGTGCTCGCCCTGGTCACTGTCCCGATGACCTGGCCGGCGCTCTTCGCCAGCTTCTTCCTTTCCGTCACCTTCTCCTGGGATGAATTCATCATCGCCTTCATGGTAAGCCGCTTCGACGTCACCCTGCCGGTGGAAATCTGGAGCATGCTGCGCACCGGCCTCAACCCGAAGACCAATGCCGTCGGCAGCTTCGTCTTCCTGATTTCCATCGCCACCGTCCTGGTGCTCGACCTTGTCGTGTTCCGGAGGCGAAAATCGTGACGCTGCCCGCCGTCGAGTTTCGCGCCATTGCCATGCGCTTCGGCGACAAGCCTGCCCTGCAGGACATCAACCTCGCCATCGAGGAGGGCAGCTTCGTCGTCCTGCTGGGGCCCTCCGGCGGCGGCAAGACGACCCTGCTGAACATCCTCGGCGGCTTTCTCGAGCCCAGCGCCGGCCGCGTCTTCATCAGGGGCGAGGATGTCACCCAGGTGTCACCGGCGCGGCGCCCGACCACCACGGTGTTCCAGGACTATGCGCTCTTCCCGCATATGTCGATCGCCGGCAACGTCGCCTTCGGTCTGAAGATGCGTCGGGTGCCCCAGGCCGAACAGAAGGTCAGGGTCGCGCGGGCGCTGGAGATGGTCGGGCTGGGCCACACGGCGCAGCGGCGCATCCACGAGCTGTCGGGTGGGCAGCGGCAGCGCATCGCGCTGGCCCGCGCCCTTGTCGTCGAGCCCTCGGTGCTGCTGCTGGACGAGCCACTCGGCGCGCTCGACCTGAAACTTCGCCGCCAGATGCAGGAGGAGCTGAAGGCCATCCAGAAGCGGGTCGGCACCACCTTCGTGCACGTGACGCACGACCAGGAGGAGGCCATGGCGATCGGCGACGTCATCGTGGTGACGAAGGACGGCTCGATCGAGGACTGCGGCACGCCGGAGCGGGTCTACCTGCAGCCGGCGTCGCGCTTCACGGCAAACTTCATGGGTGACAACAACCTGATCGAGGGTCGCGTGGTCGGCACGGCCGAGGAGGGTGTCCGGGTCGAGACGCCGCTTGGCGTCTTCACCCTCGCCGGCAAGGCCGTAACCGGTGCGAAGGTAGCCCTGTCCCTGCGCCCGGAGCACCTCCACCCGGAGCCCGCCGCGGGCCGCATCGACCTCGCCGTAGCCACAGTCGTCGAAGCCGGCTTCTTCGGCACCCACCACCAGTGCTCCGCCCGCCTCGCCGGTCTCGACGAGCTGGTGAAGCTGCGCCTGCCGCAAAAGCGCAGCGTCCGGCCCGGCGAGGCCCTGACGCTCCATGCCGACCCCACCGACATGGTGCTGATCACCCGCTAGAGGCGCTTGGAGTCGAGATAGCGGCGGATCAAGGCGCGATAGCGTTCGCCGTCGAAGCTCGGGAAGTGTCCGCCGTGCACCACGCGCACCGGCAGGTCGTAGATGCGCTTCATGGTGGCGGCGTAGACGGCGACGTCGGAATGATAGGCATCGTCGATCAGCGGACCGTCGTAAACCGTATCGCCTGAGATCAGTACGCCGCTCGCTTCCTCGAACAGCATGATTCCGCCCGGCGAGTGGCCTGGCGTGTGAATGACGGAGAGGTGGCGGTCGCCGAGATCGATGACATCGCCCTCCTCGAGCAGCCGCGTCGCCGGCGCCGGGGTCACGCAATAGTCTGGCGAGGCATAGTCGCCGGGCGGCAGGGCGGTGAAGATGTCGTCGGTGACGTAGGGGTCCGCCAGGGTCTCCTTGCGGCCAGGAACGGCCAGGAGCGCCGCCTCGTCCCGGTGCACGGCGCGCTCGGCGAATTCGTGATGGCTGCCGATGTGGTCGAAGTGGGTGTGGCTCGCCACCGCCGTCAGCGGCCGCTCGGCCAGCTCCCTCACCTGCTCACGCAGGCTGACCACGCCCATGCCGGAGTCGACCAGCAGGTCGCGGTCGCGCCCGCGCAGATGCCAGATGTTGCAGCGATAGAACTCCTTGATGTGCGGCTCCCAGATGTGGGTGATGCCGTCGCCGACGGAGGCGGTCCGATACCAGGCGTCTGCCGTTACGATCTGCATTGAGCAAGCTCCCGCTTATGCTCCCTCAGTTAGCAAGTCCACAGGGGGATTGGCAACCGGACTGTCAGGGGGCTGGCAGCTACACGGCCCGAGGCCCTGGCGGAGCGGCCCGGCGGCAGCCTAGAATGCGCCGCCATGACCGAAGCCCCGCTGTTCAGGCATACCGATCTGCTGCGCGACCGCCTGCCCCTTCAGGGCACGCGGGTGGCGGACGTCGGCTGCGGCGACGGCGGCCTGGTGCGGGTGATGGCGCGCGCCGGCGCCCGCGTCCTCGGCATCGACCCCGGGCCCGCGCAGCTGGCCCGCGCCAGGGCGGCCGAACCGGCGGACGCCGAGGTCTATCTCTGCGCGCTCGGAGAGACGCTGCCGCTGCGCAACGGCTGCCTCGACGCCGTGGTCTACTTCAACGCCCTGCACCACGTGCCCGTGGCGCAACAGGCGGCTGCCCTGGGCGAGGCTGCCCGCGTGCTGCGGGCCGGTGGCTTGCTCTACGTGCAGGAGCCGCTGGCCGAGGGCGGCTATTTCGAGATCATGCAGCCCATCGAGGATGAGACCGAAGTGCGCGCCGGCGCCTACGCTGCCCTGAAAAGCGCTGCCGTCGGCGGGGACTTCGAAGAGACGGCGGAAGTCGTCTATCGCGCGCCCTTCCGGGTGAAGAGCCCGGAGGCCTTCCTCGCGGGCTTGATCGCCGTCGACCCGGCCCGGCGGCCCGCCGTGGAAGCGGCGGCGACGTCGTTGCGGCAGGCCTTTCTGGCGGCGGCAGAACAGCGTAACGACGGCTTCTGGTTCGAGATTCCCTCCCGGCTCAACCTGCTGCGGCGAAACTGATGGCGATCCGCTACCTCTCCGAACACGATTCCCCCGACGATCCCGGCGGCCTCATCCGCGAGGTGCTGGAGTTGGGTGCGGAGTTCCCCGGCCCGGCCGAGGACGTGGTGCTGGCCTGGATCCTGCGCCTCGGGCAGGACTGCGACCCCGGCCAGGCCGCCAAGCGCCTGATCGCCGACTACCGGCTCGACCGCGAACCGC
Organism: uncultured Pelagibius sp.; assembly: GCA_964472095.1. GTDB lineage: Bacteria > Pseudomonadota > Alphaproteobacteria > Kiloniellales > Kiloniellaceae > Pelagibius. The sequence goes on along the minus strand of CAYYIV010000007.1, from coordinate 23,208 downwards.
AGCCGGGGGGTGCCTGCGGACGCCTCATCGCCATGCTGAAAGAGACGGCGGAGTATCCGACCCAGCGACTGACCCGCCACCTCTGCCAGCCGCGCCGTCGCGGCGGCTGGCGCCGAAACCGGCCGTGAGGTCGCGCGCCGCCGCAGCGGTGTCTTCTCCCCGCGTCATCGATAACCGCACGGCCCGGCGGCTCTTGCTGCAGCGCCAGGGCCTCTCCTTTCCGCCGCAGAAGAAACTGACGGACGCGGCGCTGCTCGAGCTCATCGAGCACCTCGGCTTCGTGCAGGTGGATTCGATCCAGACGGTGGAGCGCGCCCACCACATGATCCTCTTCGCACGCAATCAGACCTACCGGCACAAGCAGCTCAGCCGCCTCATCGAGCGCGAGGCCGCCCTCTTCGAGAACTGGACCCACGACGCCTCGATTATCCCCAGCCGCTTCTTTCCCCACTGGAAGCTGCGCTTCGCCCGCGAGGAGGCACGCCTGCGCGAACGTTGGCGCGACTGGCATGGCGCGGGCTTCGAGGCCGAGCTTGAAAGCGTGCGCCAGCACATTGCCAACAAAGGGCGCGTGCTGGCGCGCGAGCTCGGCAACGACGACGCCGACAACCCCAAGACAAACGGCGGCTGGTGGGACTGGCATCCCTCCAAGACGGCGCTGGAGTATCTCTGGCGCTGCGGACATCTCGCCGTCGCCGCCCGCGACGGCTTCCAGAAGGTCTACGACCTGACTGAACGCACCCTGCCGCCGCATCACCTGGCAGCCCAGGTCACCGAGGCCGAGACCGTCGACTGGGCCTGCCGCGCCGCGCTGGAGCGCCTCGGCGTCGCCACTTCCGGCGAGATCGCCGCGTTCTGGGATCTGGCGAGCCCGGAGGAGGCCAAGGCCTGGTGCCTCGCCCGCAAGGGCGGCGAGCTGGAGGAGGTGCTGATCGAAGGCGCCGACGGCGGCAGGCCGCGTGCCGCCTTCACCTTCGCCGGCAGCAACCCCTGGGCTGACCTGCCGGAGCCGCCCAAGCGCCTGCGAGTGCTCAGCCCCTTCGACCCGCTGATCCGCGACCGCAAGCGCACCGAACGCCTGTTCGGCTTCCACTACCGCATCGAAGTCTTCGTGCCGGCCGCAAGGCGCCGCTATGGCTACTATGTCTTCCCGCTGCTGGAGGGCGACCAGCTGATCGGCCGCCTCGACATGAAGCACGAGCGCGACAGCGGCGTCCTGCGCGTGAAGGGCCTCTGGCTGGAGCCGAAGCAGCGCCTCTCGGCGGCGCGGCAGAACCGCCTGGAAGCCGAACTGGAGCGCCAGCGCCGCTTCACCGGCGCCGAGCGCGTGGTGTTCGAGAAGGGAAGCCTGCAGGGCGCGCAGCGGTCCTGACCGCCCCGCAACCGTCAGATCTCGCCCTTGTGCCTCCAGGCCTCGACGATCTCGGCGACCTGATCGCTGATCATCTGGCACAGGCCTATCACGAGAACCAGCGCGCAGAAGGCGGCCACCGCGATCCAGAGGTATTCCCAGAACAGGCCCGGCGGTGCCGGCGGGTCGGGCAGATCCTCCACCCCGATGGATGTCAGGACTTCGGTAAGCGCCGCCAAGGTCGAAGCGAACTCGTCTGCGATGAAGGCCCCCAGCAGAACCTGCTTGAAGGTGTAGTATCCGGCCACCGCCACCGCAGCCAGTGGCGCTGCCTGGGCGGTGAAAAGAAAAATGGTCATCAGTCCCGACTGAACCTTGCGCCACCACCATTCGGCGGCGGCGACATTGAGGACAAGGCTGTTGAGAACCCAGGGTTCGTCCAGCAGGTTCAATTCCACAGGTGTGAACGAGTGCAGCAACCGCCGGCGGAGGATCTGTCGGCGCCGGAACTGCATGGCATAGATGTGAAAGGCGACGAGAAGAATGAGCGGCGATACCGGCACGATGAGGTCGCGCGCCACATTCACCTCTATCCCCGGCGCAGAGACCTTGCTGGAAGCAGCTTCGATTCGCTCCTCCTGCCAGCTACGGATCTCCGCAAGAGAACAGTTGCCCAGGCCATTGGCCCGGCAGAACGTCTCGATCGTCATGACGGCGCGGAAAAAATCATCGGGCGCCGACAGGTCGCGAAGGTGATTCAGCAGCACGGTATCGTAGACGACCGCCTCCGAAAAATGCTGCAGGGCAATTCGCTTGAAGTCCCGGTCCAGCAGTTTCTCGCGGTTGGGCAGTTCGCCCGGCAGGACCCCATCGACGATGAAAACGAGCTTGCGGCCCTGCTCAAACGCGGCCGTCAGGTAATCCGAGTAGACGAGGAAGGCGCCGAAGGTGGCAAGGCGCTCGTAGTCGGTTGCCTCCAGGTCGAGTTCGAAATACTCCAGCAGCTGACGGCGTACGCTGTCGTAGCCGTCAAACGCCACCAGTTCGTCGACCAGGTCGCGCTGTTGCCTCGTCAACTGCCGCTCCAACTCGGCATAGATTGGGCGGCTCTCGAACTCGGGCAAGGCGTCCAGAGCCTCGAAGGCCTCTCGAAGCGCCCGCGAAGTCGCCTCGATCAGAGCAACAGCACCCATCAGCTCCAGCTCATAGTTATAGGAAGCCGTCTGGTTGCTCTTCAATTGCCGCTCGACCTTGACGACCGATTGCAGTGTCGATGCAGCCGGCCCGATCTTCTCGGAGACGAAGGCAGGGTCCTGGAAAACCAGAAAGATGATGGCCGCCGCCAGCAGCAGGTTGACGTAGAAGAGGTTGCGAAGCCGCAGGCTCGTCGCGGTCAGACGATCAATCAGCTTCGACTGATCCCTGTCGTCTTCCCCCGACATATCGCCTGCCCCGAAATCGACTCGCGCGCGCGATTGGCGCTCTCTGCTAACGGAACAGACTACCGGAACGTCGGTGAAAGTGGAGAACTATAAATGGTGCATCCTGGCGGCCTCAAGCGGGACTCCGTGGCCGCCTCGACATGAAGTAAGCTCGCGCCGCTACCCTTCCCACAGCGGCGGCGAGACCGAGGTCGGCTCGTTGAGGCAGAGGAAGAGCCGCGTTTGCCCGCTGCCTGCGAGCGGCGGCGAGCGGTGCACCACGCCGACCTCGCCCGCCGCCAGGGCGCCCTTGAACAGCGCCACGGCAAAGCGCGGCAGCTCGTGCAACGGCCCGTCGTAGCGCCGTTGCGCAGTCAACGCCTGCTCGCGCGCCGCAACGGGCACCCACTGCGTCGCCGGCCCGCGGTAGGTGCAGGCCAGGCGCAGGCGCACCCGGTCGTAGTGGAACCGCCAGCAGGCGTCATGACTGACCGCCTCGAGGCGAAGATCGACCAGCCGGGCGCCGCTGAGCTCGGCGAAACCCTGCACAAGGCGCGCGATGTCCGACGCCAGGGCCGCCTGCTGAGGCACGGCAGCGCCTTGCGCCTCGCTCAGCAGCCGGGTGACAGCGCGGCAGGCCCCGTCCGGGCGCAGCAACAGGCGCGCCGTGGGCAGCGCCGCCGGCGCCAGACCATCGATCCAGGCTGCGAGGTCGCTGTCGATCTGCCGGCACCACACCGCCAGCCCGACATCGTGCCGCGCCACCGCCGTCAGCGTGCTCGCATCGTCGCCTACGACCACATCGGCCGCACCGCCCGGACCGGCGTACTCCAGCCGCGGCAGCTGCAGGGTCACGCGGCCGCCCGGCGCCACACCGGGAAGGGATCCGGCAGATCGCGCCAGGCCGCCGCATCGAGGCTCAGCGCGGAGTCCGCGTCCACCAGACAGGCGTCGAGGTCGGCACGGAGGGCAGCCTCGTCCATGCCAGTGCCGATGAACACCAGCTCCTGGCGGCGGTCGGCGAAGACGGGATCCCAATTTGCCAGCACGCTCTCACGCCATTCCGGATGGTCAGGCCAGCGATCACGCGGCACCGCCGCCCACCAGATGCCCATGGCCTGATGGCGCAGGACGGTGCCCGCATGGCTCAGCTCGCCGACCCAGTCGGGTCGGGTGGCAAGCCAGAAGTGGCCCTTGGCCCGGATCACGCCGGGCCAGGAGCGGTTTACGAAGTCGTAGAACCTGTCCGGGCGGAAGGGACGGCGCGCCCTGTAGACAAAGGAGGAAATACCGTAGGCTTCCGTCTCCGGCACGTGGGCCGCCGCGCCGTAGAGCTCCTTGAACCACAGAGGGTGAGCCTGCGCCTTCTCCAGGTCGAAGCGCCCTGTATTCAGGACCGAATCCAACGGCACCGCGGCCATCAGGGTCTCGATGACGTCGGCATCAGGATTGAGCGCGCGCACGATCTTGCGCGCCGCTCCGGCCTGCTCCTCCGTGGCAAGGTCGATCTTGTTCAGGATCACCACGTCGGCGAACTCGATCTGCTCGACCAGGAGGTCGACCAGCGTACGGGTATCGCCGTCGCCGAGGGATTCGCCGCGGTCACGCAGGAAGTCGCCGGATCCGTAGTCCTTCAACAGGCTCGCCGCATCGACCACGGTGACCATGGTGTCGAGGCGGGCGACGTCGGAGAGACTGTCCCCCGCCTCGTCGCGAAAGTCGAAGGTCGTCGCTACCGGCAGCGGCTCGGAAATACCCGTCGACTCAATCAGCAGGTAGTCGAAGCGACCGTCCCGCGCGAGCCGACGCACCTCCTTCAACAGGTCGCCGCGCAGAGTGCAGCAGATACAGCCGTTTGTCATCTCGACCAGCTTCTCTTCGCTGCGCGAAAGTGCGCCGCCGCCGCTGCGCACCAGTTCGGCGTCGATGTTCACCTCGCTCAAGTCATTGACGATCACCGCCACGCGGCGGCCCTGGCGATTGTTCAGGATGTGGTTCAACAGGGTCGTCTTGCCGGCGCCGAGAAAGCCGGACAGCACGGTAACGGGCAGGCGCCTCACGTCGATCCTCCGCAAGAATTCAAAGTCGGCGTTTTCACTTTGGGAGTGTTATGTAATAACATTACGTTGTCAATCCGAAGAGTGTCCGGCACCCAGGCGCAGGTATGGGCGCTACAGCTTTCCGTTGCGCGTGGCGATCAGGAGGGCTCGGGCGGAGGGCGGCGCCTGGCCGTGCCCGAAGGCCGCCGAGTGCTGCATAATATGTATGCGAATCAAGTGGCCAGACTCACACACGTGACCGCCGAGCCGCGAAAATGCACACGAAAGAACCACAGGCTGGCCGTGCTGCAGGAACTAAGCTTCTGCACGCTTAGATATTCCTTTCGGCACGGGCGGCGCATATGCAGGGCGGGCAGACGACCACGACCAGGAAGCGCCGCGGCGACATCCAGGGGCTGCGGGCGGTCGGCGCGCTTCTGGTCGCGGTCTATCATATTTGGGTCGACCGGGTTTCCGGAGGCGTCGATGTCTTCTTCATCGTTTCCGGCTACCTGCTGATCGGCTCACTCGCGCGGCAAGCAATATCCGGCGCGCCGATCAACTTCTTCCATTTTGCGACGCGGCTGGCGCGCCGGCTGTTGCCCGCCTCTCTTTTCGTCATCGCCGTGATTGTCTCCACGGCACCTTTCTGGCTGCCGAAGACGCGCTGGCTCGACACGGCCTACCAGCTCGCCGCCAGCACGGTCTACGTCGAGAACTGGTTTCTCGCCTTCGCGTCGATCGACTATCTCGCAAGAAGCCAGATCGGCAGCCCGGTGCAACACTATTGGGCGATGTCCGCCCAGGTGCAGGCTCTGCTTCTCCTCGCGGCCTGTCTCGCCGGGCTGACCCTGGTCCGGCGCCGGCCCTCGCCGGACACCGTGCTGTCTTTCCTCGTCGGGGTCGCCGCCCTGTCGCTCGCCTATTCGATCTACGCTACGCAGCGCAACCAGGCCTTCGCCTATTTCGACAGCTTCGCCCGGATCTGGGAGTTCGCGCTGGGCGGCATCGTCGCCCTCGTGCTGCCGCGCCTTTCGCTCACTGCGACACAAAGGATCATCGGCGGCTGGCTCGGCTTCGCGTTCATCATCTCCTGCGGCATCCTCCTCGAGGTCTCCACCGTCTTTCCCGGCTACGCAGCGCTCTGGCCGACCCTTGCGGCGGCCGCGATTCTCCTCTGCGGCGAAGGTCCGCCGCTGCGCTACGGGGTGGAAAGGCTGCTGGCTGCCCGGCCGCTCGTCTGGCTCGGAGACATCTCCTACAGCCTCTACCTGTGGCACTGGCCGGTTCTCGTCATCTATCTCACGCTGTGGGGCGAGACCTCCGCCGGCCTTGCCGGCGGTGCTGGCGTCCTGGCGATCTCGATTGTCCTCGCCTACCTCACCACGCAGCTCGTGGAACGGCCCATGACGGCCCGCAAGGGCGACGACCGGCCCTGGCGCACCGTGTTCGGCACCGCCGGCGCCGTCGCCGCTATCGCTGCCTGCCTCTTTGTCTGGAAGCTGCAGATCGAGCGCGACATCACCGCCGAGCAGCAGCGCGTCGCCGATGCCGCGCGCTACCCCGGCGCGGCAGCCATCGGCGATGCCGGCGTGGCGCGCGACGACATTCCCGTCCACCCAGGTCCCTTCACGGTGAAGTGGGACAACGCCGAGGTCTATCGCGGCGGCTGCCACCAAACCCTCTACGATGACGCGCTTCTCAGCTGCAGCTATGGCCCCAAGAACGCACCTAACGTGCTGGCGCTGGTCGGCGGCTCGCACAGCGCGCACTGGCTGCCTGCCCTTCAATCTCTGCTGCAGCGCCACCAGAATTGGAAGATCGTCACCTTTACCAAGAGCAGCTGCGTGCTGAGCACCCAGCAGGTGTCAAAAATCCCCGAGTACCGGGACTCCTGCCTGCTTTGGAACGAGCGCCTGATCGCGCGCCTGACCGCAGAGAAGCCTGCCGTGGTATTCACGACCTCGACGCGCGTGATCGGCGGGATGGAGGAGATCCCTTTCGGCTATCAGCAGCAGTGGCAAAAACTCCTCGGCGCAGGGATCGGCGTCGTGGCGATACGCGACACACCATGGTTCGGCTTCGACGTTCCGGAATGCGTGGAGATCCACGGCCCTCTGTCGCCGCGGTGCGCCAAGGACCGCACCGCCCTGCCGAAAAAGGTCGCCGCTCCTCTCGCCATCCCCAGCAGCGACAATCTGCATTTCCTGGACCTGACGGACCGCTTCTGCACCGACGCGGAGTGTCCGCCGGTCATCGGCAATGTGATGGTCTACTACGATTCCAGCCATGTCACCGCGACCTACATGCGGACTCTGTCGGGCGACCTGCAGAAGCGGCTCCTGCCCATCCTGAAGCGCTACGCCTATACAACCCCGTTGGAGGGAAACCAGGGTTCGGCCGGGCCCGGCCGGCGCCCGCCGGCCAACTTCCAGGCGGAGGCCGGCGCCGGCAGCCAGTGACGGCCGGCCGTCTCTGCCCGGCCGTCTTGCCGGTCAGCGCGGCCGCCAGCGCGTGAGGGCCAGCACGGCAAGGCCGGCCAGGAGGCCCCAGAAGGCGCTGCCGATGCCGAGGAAGGAGAGCCCGGAGGCGGTGGCGAGGAAGGTGACGATCGCCGCCAGACGGTCGTCGGCGGCTGCCAGGGCCTCGGTAAGAGCCGAGCCGAAAGCGCCGAGCAGGGCGAGCCCCGCGACCGTCAGGATCAGATAGGCCGGCACCGCCGCGACGAAAGCCGTAATGGCACCGGCCAGGAGCCCGAAGGCCACATAGGCAAGGCCGCAGACCACGGCGGCCCAATAGCGCCGGGCGGGGTCGGGATGGGCGTCCTCGCCCGCACAGAGCGCCGCGGTGATGGCGGCGAGATTCACCGCGTGGCCACCGAAAGGTGCCGCGAGCAGGCTGAAGAGGCCAGTCGCCGCGAAGAGCGGCCCCGGCGCCGGCCGATAGCCGCTGGCGTTCAGCACGGCGATACCGGGTACGTTCTGCGAGGCCATGGTGACGATGAACAGCGGCAGCGCGATGCCGACAAGAGCCGCCAGGGAAAAAGTCGGCGTCACCAGGACCGGCTGGGGCAGCAGCGCGGCGGCCCCGAGTACCGGCAGCTCGGCCGTGGCGAGGATCATGACCGCGGCGGCGAGCAGCGCCACGGGAACCGCGTAGAGGCGCTTGAAGCGCCAGGTGAGCGCCCAGGCGAGGATCACCGGCAGGCTCAGCAGCGGGTCCGCCGCCACCGCGCGCACCGGTGCCAGGCAGAAGGTGAACAGCACGCCCGCCAGCATGGCGTTGGCCAGCGCCGCGGGGACCGCGGCGACCCAGCGACCCAGCGGCTTCCACAGGCCGGCGGCGACAATGAGCACGCCGCTCATCAGGAAAGCCCCGACGGCGGCGGCGAAGCCGCCCTCAACCATGCCGGTGGTGGCGAGCAGCGCAGCACCCGGCGTCGACCAGGCGATGGAGACCGGCAGCCTCGTCTTCAAGGAGAGGTAAATCCCGCAGAGACCCATGGCGAGCGACAGCGCCAAGAGGCCGGAGGCCGCCTCGGCCTGGCTGGCGCCGATGCCGATAAGGCCCTGCAGCACCACGGCGAATGAGCTGGCAAAGCCGACGAAGGCGGCCAGCAGCCCGGCACCGGCAGCCTGCAGCGAGAATCCGCCCGCCCTTGCCGCAGCCGCCTCCGTCACGGCGCCGACCTTCCATGCTCCATCATGGTGCGTACCAGGCTGTAGAGCACCACGGCGTTCAGCAGATGCCAGAGGAAATGCGTGCCGAGCGGCAGCGCCGCGCAGAGCGGCAGGTCGGCCGTCCGCAAGGCGAGCGAGACGGCGAAGACACCGGCAGCGACGAGAATGCTTGGGCCGGCCGGATGCCGCCGCCCGAAGTGGAGCATGCCGCCGACGCCCAGCATGGCCGCCAGCGCCACGCCGTAGGTGGAGACGCTGAAGCCGAAGCCAACGGGCATGACCACGGTCAGCACCAGCACGACGGCGACGCCGAGCAGGCAACCCCAGAGCGGCAGGGCGAGCAGACGCCGCAGCGCCAGGTACATGTAGAGCAGGATGAAGAGCGCGATGGGGATGACGTCGGCCAACACCGACCAGAACTGCGCGAAGGTGTGGAACAGGCCGCTGCCGACGCCGATGCCGAAGACCAGCGCGACCAGGCCGAGGATGGCGGGATCGTGCCGCAACTCGGGCTCGGCGCGGCGCAGTGCCACGACCAGCAGCACCCCGGCGAGGATGAAGGCGAGGTTGGTCACCGCGTTCCACGGCTCCGCCCAGAGGCCCGGTCCGATCCGCTCGCAGTAAAGGTCGATGAAGTCGTCGGTCATGCCCGGCCCAGTGCAAGCCGCTATCCAGGCGGCTCAGTCCCGCTTGTTGAAGGCGTCTTCGATGTGCTGGACGATTTCGTCCAACGGCTGTGTGAAGACGCCGGCCCTGCCCTGGCCGAAGGCCTCGCGCCAGAGACTGTAGCCTTCGCCGATGTGGGGCATCGGCGCATCGGACTGCAGCAGCTCGACCACACTGGCCTCAAGGGTCTCCTCGTCGACCGGCGCATAAGGCAGATGCTCCTGCAGGCTGCCTTCCATCAGCGGATTCCTCAGCTTCAGCCCGTCGACGTAGATGTGAAAGATGGGCCTGGCACTCAACTCCCTGTCGATGCGGACGATGAAGATGCGCGAAGCCTCCTCGCCCGGCCGCGTGTGATAGCTCCAGATCTGGCCTTCCTGGAAGTCGATCGCGAGCGCCGGCACGGCGAGAAGCTGCAGCAACAGGGCGATGGAAAACGCGGCTTTCCTGAACATGGCTTCGTTACCCCCAGAGCGCGGTGCCGGGTGGATAGACCAGGCTGTCCTCGATCCTCAAGGCCGGGTCGCGGTCCTCGGCCAGCAGCAGCGGGCCGTCGAGATCGACCACCGGCACACCCTGGGCCAGCAGCACGCCTGGCGCCATGGCCAGCGAAGTCGCCAGCATACAGCCGACCATGATGCCATAGCCTGCCGCCTCGGCGGCGGCCTTCAGCTTCAGAGCCTCGGTCAGGCCGCCGGTCTTGTCGAGCTTGATGTTGATCATGTCGTAGCGCCCCTCGAGGCCCGCCAGCGTCGCCGTGTCGTGGCAGGACTCGTCGGCGCAGACCGGCACCGGGCGGGCGATCCCGGCCAGGGCCGCGTCGTCGCCGGCCGGCAGCGGCTGTTCGATCATCTCGACGCCGAGCGCGAGCAGCCTGGGCGCCAGCTCGCTGTACTGGGCCGCGGTCCAACCTTCGTTGGCATCGACGATGATGCGCGCTTTCGGCGCATTGCGCCGCACGGCGGCCACGCGGTCGAGGTCGTCCGGGCCTGCCAGCTTCAGCTTCAGCAGCGGGCGTTTGGCGTTATCGGCCGCCTTGGCGGCCATGTTCTCGACCGTGTCGAGGGACAGCGTGAAGGCGGTGGTGACGGGTTGCGGCGCCGGCAGGCCGGCCAGTTCCCAATGGCGCTTTCCGGACAGCTTGCTTTCCAGATCCCAGAAGGCGAGGTCGACGGCGTTGCGCGCCGCGCCAGCCGGCAGCAGCGCCTGCAGGCCGTGGCGATCGAGGCCCTGGGCCAGTGCACCGTGCAGGCTTTCGATCTGATCGAGCACGCTTTCCATGGATTCGCCGTAGCGGGCGTAGGGCACCGCCTCGCCGCGCCCGATATGGCCCCCTGGGTCGCCGTTGCGGCTCAGCTCGACCACCACCACCTCGGCCGTCGTCTTGCTGCCGCGGGAGATGGTGAAGCTGCCCCGGATTGGCCAGGATTCCGAGCGGACCTTGAGAAGCGTCATCACGACCGGCCTAGGCGAGCCGGTCGATCAGCGGCGCCACGCCACTGGCGAAGGGATCCACCGCCGGCAGCTCGAAGTCGTCCTCCAGGCCATGCAGGTAGCCGGCAACCCCGGCCTTGTCCATCTGCGAGGTGTTCACCGCGATGCCGACGAAGCGCGCCTCGGGATTGGTGAGGCGCGCGGCGGCGAGGTTCGCCTCCATGCAGGCCCTGAGGTCGGGCAGCGGATAGGTCGGCAGGCCGCGCATGTGGGCGCGCGTCGGCTCGTGGCAGAGAATCAGGGCATCGGCCTGGGCGCCGTGCAGCAGCCCCAGGGAGACGCCGGCGAAGGAAGCATGGAACAGCGAGCCCTGCCCCTCGATGATGTCCCAGTGATCGGCGTCGTTGGGCGGGGAGAGGTATTCGACGGCGCCGGAAATGAAGTCGGCCACCACCGCATCGATGGATACCCCCTGACCGGCGATGAGGATGCCGGTCTGGCCGGTAGCGCGGAAGTCGGCCTTCATGCCGCGGCCCTTCATTTCCTTTTCGATGGCGAGGGCTGTGTACATCTTGCCGACCGAACAGTCGGTGCCGACGGCGAGCAGGCGTTTGCCCGGCCGCTTCCGGCCGTTGGCGACCTCGAATTCGCGGGTCGGATGGCGCACGTCAAAGAGCCGGCGGCCATGCTGGGCCGCCGCGGCCTTCAGCACCGGCACATCGACGAGGCGGTTGTGCAGGCCGGCGGCGAGGTCGTAGCCCAGGAGCAGGGCCTGCTCGAGCAGGGAGATCCAGGCCTCGGAGAACACGCCGCCGCGGTTAGCGACGCCGATGACCAGTGTCTTGGCGCCGGCGGCACGGCCCTCCTCCAGGGTCATGTCGGTGAGGCCGAGGTCGGCCCTGCAGCCGTCGAGGCGCAGCTGGCCGATGCACCACTCCGGGCGCCAATGGGCGATGCCCTGGGCGGTCTTGGCCGCGAGCTGGTCCGGCGCGTCGCCGAGAAACAGAAGATAAGGATGCTGGATTGCCATACGCCCCCTCGAATTCAAGAGCTTGCCGACGCCGTAGCAAAAACGGAGCTTCCCGCGCCGGTCGTTCGATGTCTCGCAAGTCACCCCCTGGCGGGCGCTTGCGGGCGGCATCTTAGTGATGCCGCCCGGGCGCGCCAAGCCGCCCTGTCACGCGCCTGCTGCAAGGCTGCCCCGCCCTGACAGGGCAGGACTTGGCCGTGACGGAGCCGGCGGCCTATGATCGCGCGGGCCCGCCGGCAAGGCGGGCCGATTCCACAAGTCCCGCCAAGAACTTTCCTCCACTCTCCGCAATGACCGACCGTCCGCCGTTTCAGGAGTCCGCAAGTACCGCTGCCGCCGGCGCGGGCGGCGGCTGGAATCGCCGGGTCTGGCGGCTGGCCGGCCCGATCATTCTCGCCAACCTGACCACACCGCTGCTCGGCGCCGTCGATACCGCCGTGGTCGGCCACCTGCCGGACCCCAGCTACATCGGCGGCGTCGCGGTCGGCAGCGTCATCTTCAGCTTCCTTTACTGGGCCTTCGGCTTCCTGCGCATGGGCACCACCGGCTTCACCGCCCAGGCCCACGGCGCCGGCGACACCGCGGAACTGCGCGCCTGCCTGCTGCGCCCCCTCACCCTGGCGCTCGGCTTCGGCTGCCTGCTGATCCTGCTGCAGAGCCCGGTGAGGCTCGTCGCGCTCTGGGCCATCGAGGCCAGCACCGCGGTCAGCGGCCATACCGCCACCTACTTCGACATCCGCGTGTGGAGCGCACCGGCCTCTCTGGTGAATTACGTGGTGCTGGGCTGGCTGCTCGGCGTGCAGCGGGCACGCACGACCCTGGTGCTGCAGCTGTTGCTGAACGGCACCAACATCCTGCTCGACCTGATCTTCGTGCTCGGATTCGGCTGGGGAGTCGCCGGCGTCGCCTGGGCGACGCTGATCGCCGAGGTGGCCGCTGCCGTCCTCGGCCTCACCGTCATCTTGCGCAGCCTCGGGCGCCTGCCCGGCCGGGACGACTGGGTCAGGCTGCGCGACCCGGCGCGGTTGACGGCGCTGATGCAGGTCAACTTCGACATCTTCCTGCGCACCCTCTGCCTGCTGCTGGTCACCGTTATCTTCACCGCCGAGAGCGCCAGGTTCGGTGACGTGGTGCTGGCCGGCAATGCCATCCTCAAGCAGTTCTATGCCTTCATCGTCTATGGCCTCGACGGCTTCGCCCACGCCGCCGAGATCCTGGCCGGCAGCGCCCTGGGCGCCCGCAACCGCGAGACCTTCCGCCGCGCAGTGATCGTCTGCAGCCTGTGGGGGCTTGCCGCCGCGGCGCTCACCAGCGCGATCCTGCTGCTCGCCGGGCCGTCGCTTATCTCCCTCTTTACCTCCCTGCCGGAGGTCCGCTTCACCGCCGAAACCTACCTGGGGTGGATCGTCCTCGCGCCGCTCGTCTCAGTGTGGAGCTTCCTGCTCGACGGCATCTTCATCGGCTCCACGCGCACGGCCGCGATGCGCAATGCCATGGTGCTATCGCTCGGGATCTTCCTGCTCGCCAACTGGCTTCTGCTGCCGCCGTTCGGCAACCATGGCCTGTGGCTCAGTCTGATGCTGTTCCTGGCCGGGCGTGCGGTGACGCTGGGACTGCACTACCCGGCGCTGGAAAACTCGGTGGGGAGGAAAAGAAAGGGCGCGGAAGCAGCCTAGCAAACCTGGCCGGTCAGGCCGTGGCTTCCCGCGCAAGACTGCCGAGGCCACCGATCAGCGGGTGGCAGGGCTCATCCATCAGGACGTCGAGCGTCGTATCGCTCTCGTCGATGGCGGCGGCATCGCAGTTCAATACGGCCACGTGGACAGCCCACAGCGGCACGATGCTGTGGCGCAACGCCTGTTCCAGGCGGGTAAAAACGCCACAGGCTGCGGCCTCGTCGCCGATGCCCGGCGGATGGATGAAGATCACGATCATTGCGCCGTCGCTCGCCAGCTCGGTGATCAGCGAGCGGTCGTCAATGGCCGTCAGGCGGCTGTGGCAACCCGGTGCCAGGGTGACACGGCAAAGCGACAGGCGCTGATGCAGCCCTTTGAGGCGACGCAGGCTGCTGGCAATGCCGACCGGGAGTCTGGCTGCGGAGTGCGCCGGCCGGGCTTTCGGGCCACCCGGCCGGCGCAGGGGAAGCTCGGGGGAGTACCCGAAGGGAGGGGCCGTCAGAACGCTTCCCCTATCGCACCTCATGCCTTCAGGCTCGCTACCCAATGGGCCAAGGGCAGCGTTGCCGAGAGTAACGGCATGAGAAGTGTCTTTGCTCCGCATCACCCCTAAACTACAGGGCTCCGCAACTGAAGGGTGCGTCAAAGTTGTGGCGACAAACCTAAACAAACGTAAACAGATTAGCAAAGGTTCGGTCGCAATCGGAACCAATTGCCCCGAAATCGCCTCAACCAGCGAGGGGAAAGCGCATGACCATGGCGAGACCGCCGTCAGGACGGTTTTCCGCGCGCACGCTACCGCCGATCGCCTGTAGGTTGCGACGCACGATCCACAGTCCGATACCCATGTGCGGGCTGCCCTCACCGTCATCGCTGGCGCCGCTGGGCCTCGGCTTGGACCGCAGCGAGACGTAGCGCTCGAAAATGCGCGTCAGCTCGCCGTGCGGCACGCCGGGGCCGCGGTCGAGCACCGACAGTTCGGCCCGCCCCTGCACGGAGCGCAGTTCCACGATGATCTTGGAGCCGTTGGGCGACACCTCAATGGCGTTGTCGAAGATGTTCTCCAGCACCGTCTCCACCAGGTCCTCGCCGGCCAGCACGAAGATGTCGGGTTGCAGGCGGGCGTCGAGGATCAGGCGGCGGCTGGCGAAGGTATCGGCATAGGCCGACAGCATGCGCTCGACGATGCGAGTCAGACAGATGCGCTGACGCGGCGGATCGAGCAGTTCGGCAGTGGTTTCCTCCAGCCGGCGCGCGTAGGCGACCAGATGGTCGAGGCGGTCGATGGAGACCTCGAGCACGTCGAGGGCGCGCTGTCCGCGTACCTCCTCCGGCGCCACCATGCGCCGCAGCGGCTCCAGCGACTGGCGCATAATGGCGATCGGCGTCTTGAAGGCATGGGCGTTGTCTTCGGCGGCCAGGCGGATGCTCTCGGCGGAATCCTGCAGGGCCATGGTCATGCGGTCGAACTCCTCCGCCACCGGCGCCAGCTCCGGTACCCGGTTCTGCTGGGCGAAACTGACGTGGCTGGCCCCGGTGCGGATGCTGCGCGCCAGCCGGCGGAAACGCATCAGGCCGCGCCAGATCGACACGAAGAGGCCGATGGTGAAGATCGCCATGGCGAAATAGATCGCCGCAGCGATGCGCACCTCGATGGTCTTCCAGTAAGGCTGGTCGATCGAGGTGCCGAGAAACTCGCTGGTCGAATGGGTGGTGATGACGGCCCAGCAGCCCGCCCCGGTGTTGATCGGGGTGATCGAGGTGAGCAGTTCCTCTGCGCCCGAGGCCCGGCGATGGCGCAGGGCCATCGAGAGCTCGCCCCAGCAGCTCTGCGCCAGGTTGTCGAACACGCCGCGTTCGACCAGACGGTCGCGTTCTTCGTCCAGTTCGGTCGACGCTATGGTCGGCTGGGACGCAACGAAGAAGAAACTTTCAGCGCCAAACTCGCCGGCTGGGCGAAACAACACCTTCACCCCGGTCTGCTTGGTGGCGAAACGTGCGACCTCGTCGTTCAGCAGCGGCAGTGAGGAGATCTCCTGCTGCTCCAGCAGCGGGCGCAGGCTCTCGGACACCATGCGGCCCTGCTCGCGCACGCTTTCCATCAGCAGGAAGCGCTTTTCCGCATCGGCTTCGCGGAACTGGATGTAGAGAATGACCGGGACCGCACAGAAGATGATCAGCAGCAGCACCAGCTTGCTGATCAGCGAGCGAAACGGCAGCCCGAAGTAGAAGCTGCTGGGCACCGGCGGGGAAACCGGACCCTCTACCCGGGCAGCCATGACGGCTAGGCCCCGCCCTTGCCGCTCTGATCGCGCCAGCGGTAGCCGAAACCGGGATAGTTCTCGATACCATCGAAAACGTCGTCGACATCGCGGAACTTCTTGCGGATGCGCTTGATGAAGGAGCGCACGTTGGCCCGGTAGCCGTCCGGCCCGTAGCCGGCCACAAAATCCTTGCCGCGCACGATGTCGTAGATCTGGCGGTAGGAAACGTCGCCGCCCTGTTGCGACACCAGGAAGAGGACGATGGCGAACTCGGTGAGGGTGAGGTCGACTTGCTTGCCGGCCCAGAAGGCACGGCTGATGTCCGTCTTCAGCTCCAGCGGCCCGTTGCGGATCACCGCCGGCGTCTGGCCGCCGCCCTCGGACGAGGGCTTCACGCCCTCGGTGATCAGCTTCAGACGCTGCAGGATGATCGGCAGGCGGCGCGACTTGTCGATGAAATCGACCGCGCCCCATTTCAAGGCGGCCTCCTCGTAGATCTCGTCGCTCAGCACGGTGAGGAAAATCACCGGCGTCTGGATCCGGCACTCGCGCATGCGGCGCAGCACCGCAAGGCCGTCGAGGCCCGGCATGCGCCAATCCAGCAACACCGCCTCAGCCTCCTCGCCGGACATCATGAATTCCAGCGCACTCTCGCCATTGGCGAAATCGACTACCTCGTAGCCTTCTTCGGCCAGGTTGAGTCCCAGCGACTCCCGAAAGAGGTCGTCATCGTCGACGATGAAGACACGATTGAAATTGGTCTCTGTCACGACCGGCTGTAATGCCATCATTGTACTCGCGCCATTGGCGCCCCCTCGTTGTTTGCCTGCACCTCGCATCTCAAGGAGCTCTAGCTGCCGCCGCCGGCCGCCCCAGTCGCGGGCGGCACGGGCGCCGTCTGGTTGCCCGCTCGGCCCGCCTCGGCCTGCATCAACAGTTCACTCAAGCAAAGTCGGGCGAATTCCATCGTCTCGTCGTTCCTGGCCGCTTCGCCGGCCCTCGCCACCGGGACCTCCGGCCCGCCCTTGACCTCATAGGTCAGCACTCGAAAATCGCTGCCCCCCACCCTGGGATAGAAGAAGACATGCAATGCGCAATTGGCGCCGTTGTAGGCCCAGATCTTGGCCGGCGGCCGCTCGATGAGCAGCGTCGGATCGCCCAACAACGCGACGGTGCGCGCGAAATCGAGCCCAACCAGCGTGTCGGGGTCGATCTGCGGCGGGCGCGTCGCTTCGATGGCGGCCTGGGGAACCGTCGGCTTGCGAAGCGGCAACGGCGGCAGCGGCTTCGGTTCGGCCACTTCCACCGTCACGTCCTCCGGGAACCGTCCCGTGTTGCTCAATGCCTGATCGGCGGGCACAGGAATCGCGGCCTCCGCTGCCGGACCGCGTGCTTCGGGGAACTGAATGCCCAGTTCCGCGCACGCGGAAAGACCCAGCAATGCCATCCCCAGGACCCCGGTTAGGAGTCTCATTATCATTTTCCTGATCTTCGCACCGTCCCGGCCTTACTCCGGAACCCATCAATCGTGAACCCCAATTTCTTAACGAAATCCTACGACTGCCGTGGGGGAGCAATGCCGTGTCCAGTCCGTTGCCTCAAGATACGACGCGAAGTGCCTAATCTGCAACGGATTCACCCAGATGTGGCAAATTTGGCCCGCCCTCTTTGGTCCAATGGAAGCGTTAACCGACCTCGCTTGGAGCGCGCCGGACTCTGCGGGAAAGCTAGACTAGAGCTACCCAAGGTTGCCTCCAAAAACCCCAGGGTTGTCAGACTATCGCTAAGGGCGGCCCCATCTCAACCATCATCTTTGCCGAGCAAAAACGGCGAAGTTAGGGCAGAGACAAACACCCTGCGGTCGCACCCGCGATGCCGCTAAACGCGCAGCCCGTGAGAAAGTTCCATCCAGGCGCCGATTTGCCGGCCGGGCCCGCCAACCGCCAATCCGGCCGCGATCTTGGGATTGACAAGCACTGCCGGGACGCTTGATATCAAAGGGAGTAGGGTCAAAACTGGCGCGAACAAGCGCCGACACGAAGTCACGTCAAACAGGG
Organism: uncultured Pelagibius sp.; assembly: GCA_964472095.1. Taxonomy (GTDB): domain Bacteria; phylum Pseudomonadota; class Alphaproteobacteria; order Kiloniellales; family Kiloniellaceae; genus Pelagibius. Next base: position 5,590 of record CAYYIV010000007.1, on the reverse strand, counting down.
AAGCAGGGTATGATCAAATCGAAATTCACCGCCCCGGCAGGCGCGATGGTCGCCTTTGCCCTGGCGTTCGGCCCCGCCGCAGCGCAGGAAAAAGTGGTCAACGTCTACAACTGGTCCGACTATATCGACGAATCGATCCTGGCGGACTTCGAGAAGGAGACCGGGATCAAGGTCGTCTACGACGTCTTCGATTCCAACGAAGTCCTCGAAACCAAGCTGCTGGCCGGCGGCTCCGGCTACGACGTGGTGGTGCCTACCGGCACCTTCCTTGCACGCCAGATCCAGGCCGGCGTGTTCGCCAAGCTCGACAAGTCGAAGCTGCCGAATCTGGCCAACATGTGGGACGTCGTCGAGGAGCGTACCGTCAAGTACGATCCGGGCAACGACTACTCGATCAACTATATGTGGGGAACCACCGGCCTCGGCTACAACGAGGAGAAGATCCTCGAGCGCATGCCCGACGCTCCGGTCAACTCCTGGGATCTGCTGCTCAACCCCGAAGTCGTCTCAAAGTTCGCCGATTGCGGCATCCACGTGCTGGACGCGCCGACGGAGCTGATCCCGGCGGCGCTCAACTACATCGGCGAGGATCCGGACAGTCAGGATCCCGCCGTGATCGCCAAGGCTGAGGGCGTGTTGATGGCGATCCGTCCCTACATCCAGAAGTTCCACTCCTCGGAGTACATCAACGGATTGGCCAACGGCGACATCTGCCTGGCACACGGCTGGTCCGGCGACGTGCTGCAGGCCCGCGACCGCGCCGACGAGGCCGGCAACGGCGTCACCATCAAATACGTCGCTCCCGACGAGGGTGCCCTGATGTGGTTCGACCAGATGGCGATTCCCGCCGATGCGCCGCATTCGGACAACGCACATGCGTTCTTGAACTTCATCATGACGCCCGAGGCGATCGCCAAAGCTTCGAACTACGTCTACTTCGCCAACGGCAACCAGGCGTCACAGGCGTTTCTGGACGAAGAGGTCATCGGCGATCCGGCGATCTATCCGACGCCGGCAGCCCTTGAGACCCTTTACACGACATCGCCCTACGAACCGAGCGTCCAGCGGGTGGTCACCCGCTTGTTTACCAAGGTCAAGAGCGGACAATAGCAGCCCGGCGACCGGCCCCGCCCCGCAAGGTGCGGGGCCGTTTGCTTCATCACAGAGGCAGCTTGCGCGCAACGCTTGACGGCCAGGCAAGCGGGGGGACAGTAGGATGAGTGACGCTGGAACCGCAGGAAACGCCACCCGCAGCGGAAGCTCGGCGGCGCGGCAGCGCTGGGCTCCCTGGGCCGATCCCCGCGAAAAGCCCCACGTTCAAATCGTCGACGTCACCAAGAACTTCGGCGACTTCGTAGCCGTCGACAACGTCTCCCTCGACATCTACAAGCGCGAGTTCTTCTCGCTGCTGGGCCCCTCGGGCTGCGGCAAGACCACTCTGCTCCGCATGCTGGCGGGTTTCGAGATCCCGACGAAGGGACAGATCCTGCTCGAAGGTGAGGACATGTCGGGCGTGCCACCTTACCAACGGCCCGTCAACATGATGTTCCAGTCCTACGCCCTCTTCCCGCACATGAACGTCGAGAAGAACATTGCCTTCGGCCTCAAGCAGGACGGCCTGCCGAAGCCGGAGATCGAACGCCGCGTCGCCGAAGTCATCGAGATGGTGCAACTCGGGCGCTTCGCCAAGCGCAAGCCGCATCAGCTCTCCGGCGGCCAGCGCCAGCGCGTGGCCCTGGCCCGCAGCCTGGTGAAGAAGCCCAAGATGCTGCTGCTCGACGAGCCACTGGGCGCGCTCGACAAGAACCTGCGCAGCCAGACCCAGTTCGAACTGATGAATATCCAGGAAGAGACCGGCATCACCTTCGTCATCGTGACCCATGACCAGGAAGAGGCCATGACGGTCTCCAGCCGCATCGCGGTCATGGACCACGGCAAGATCGTCCAGGTCTCGACGCCGGCGGAACTCTACGAGTATCCCAAGACGCGCTACGTTGCCGATTTCATCGGCGAAGTGAACATGCTGGAAGCGCGGGTCAGCCTGCACGAAGGCGATCACCTGGTGGTGCAGAGCCAGGAGGCCGGCTGCACGATTCAGACCGGCCCCAGCGGCCCCGAGCCTCTGGGCAGCCAGGTGTGGATCGCGCTCAGGCCCGAAAAGCTGCTGATCTCCAAGGACCCCCCGGCCGACGCCGGCCGCAACTGCATGGTGGGCGAGGTCTGGGACATCGGCTATCTCGGCAACCTCTCGATCTACCACGTCAAGCTGGAGAGCGGAAAGATGGTGACCGCAACCCAGGCCAACATGGCCCGGCTGATCGAACGGCCGATCACCTGGGAGGATCGGGTCTACCTGACCTGGGCGCCCGATGCCGCCGTCATCCTGCTGAACTGAGGAGACGACGTGGCCGGCCAGCCCTCACAGTCCGACCCCCAGGCTGCTCCGGCTGCCAAGGTCGGCTACGTCAGCGGCGATGCTGCCGACGCCGGCGCCCTCGCCGGGGTGCATGCCCGCCTGCTGCACTTCGCTCCCTACAAACTGCTGTGCGCCCTGCTGCGGCGCCACGGGTTTTCCGGCCGCAGCCTGGTCATCGCAGTCCCATATTTTTGGCTGCTGGCCTTTTTTCTCGCACCCTTCCTCATCGTCTTGAAGATCAGCCTGGCCGAAGTCCAGGTGGCGATGCCGCCCTATACGCCGCTGATCATCTTCGTCGAGGACGGCTTCATCTCGATCCAGGCGACGCTCGGCAACTACCTCTTCCTCCTGGAAGACAACCTCTACATCAATTCCTACCTCAGCTCCCTGCGGATCGCGCTGGTGTCGACGCTGCTGACGCTGATGGTCGGCTATCCGATCGCCTACGGCATGATGCGGGCGCCGCGGCGCTGGCGGTTCGCCCTGCTGATGCTGGTCATTCTGCCGTTCTGGACCTCGTTCCTGATCCGGGTCTACGCCTGGATCGGCATCCTCAAGAAGGAGGGCCTACTGAACCTTGCACTGACCCACCTTGGTCTCATCAGCGAGCCGCTGACCATTCTCAACACCGACACCGCCGTCTACATCGGCATCGTCTATTCCTACCTGCCCTTCATGGTGCTGCCGCTCTACGCCAACCTGGAAAAGATGGACCTCAGCCTGCTGGAAGCCGCGGCCGACCTCGGCTGCAGGCCGATCAAGGCCTTCTGGGTGGTGACCGTGCCACTGTCACTGCCAGGCATCGTCGCCGGCTGTTTTCTGGTCTTCATTCCCGCAGTCGGTGAGTTCGTCATCCCCGACCTGCTCGGCGGGTCGGAGACGTTGATGATCGGCAAGACGCTGTGGAGTGAATTCTTCAACAATCGCGACTGGCCGCTGTCCTCCGCCGTCGCCGTCATCCTGCTGCTGGTGCTGGTCATCCCGATCATGCTGTTCCAGCGCATGCAGGAACGCAACGCCCAGGCATGAGCGGGAGGAAGGCGAAGGTGCGGCGATGAAACAAGGCCTCAGCTGGTTCAGTATCGGGTCGCTGATCCTCGGCTTTCTGTTTCTCTACCTGCCGATCGCGCTGCTCGTCATCTACAGCTTCAACGAATCGCGGCTGGTGACGGTGTGGGCCGGTTTTTCCACCAAGTGGTATGGCGAAATGCTGCGCAACCAGGGCCTCTTGAGCGCCGGCTGGGTGACGCTCAAGGTGGCCTTCACCTCATCTACCTTCGCCACCATACTGGGTACCATCGCCGGGCTCATCATGTCGCGCTTCGGCTCCTTCAGGGGACGGACGCTGTTCTCCGGCATGATCTACGCACCGCTGGTGATGCCGGAGGTGATCACCGGCCTGTCGCTACTGCTGATGTTCGTCGCCATTGCGCTGGACCGCGGCTTCGTCACCGTGACCATTGCCCACATCACCTTCTCCATGTGCTACGTGGCGGTGGTGGTCCAGTCGCGCCTGGTCAGCTTCGACCGCTCCATCGAGGAAGCGGCGATGGACCTCGGCTGCCCGCCGGCGCGCACCTTCTTCCAGATCACCCTACCGATCATCGCCCCGGCGGTGGTCGCCGGCTGGCTGCTGTCCTTTACCCTCTCGCTCGACGACCTGGTGATCGCCAGCTTCACCACCGGCCCCGGGGCCACCACCCTGCCTATGAAGATCTACAGCCAGGTGCGCCTCGGCGTGACCCCGGAGATCAACGCCGTCTGCACCGTCCTGGTCGGCCTGGTGGCGACCGGGGTGCTCACCGCCTCGCTGATCACCCGGCGTCAGGAGATCAGGCGCGAGTCCGAGGAGCGCATGGCAGCCGCCACCGGCTAAGCTGTTTTCTTGCGGCCGGTGTTCCTCTACAAGGGCGCTGTGACGACCTTCTCTCAGCCACTTCCCGCTGTCGGTGCCAGGTTCGGCCGCCTGGCACTGGTCCTCGCACTCTTCGCCCTGCTGCTCGCCCCGCTGGGCCTGCTGGCCGACAAGGCCGTGGTCCCTCTGGTGCTGGTCACGGCCGGTGCCGGCGGCCTGCTCGCCGGACGGACGGCCCTGCCCTGGCGCATCATCGATCGCAACCTCGTCCTGGCCGTGGTCCTGCTCTCCGCCTGGTGCCTCTTGGCCGCGCTGTGGAGCTTCCATCCCCTGGAGGCGGCCACGCTTGCCCTCAGGGTCGCGCTGCTGCTTATGGTGCTGCTCTACCTCGCTGCCCTGGTGCAACTGCTGGCGGACAAGGAGCGCCATCGGGTTGCCGAAGCACTCGGCCTCGGCTTCGGGATCGCCCTCGCGATGATCGGCATCGAGTTGATTTTCGACGGCCCGATCCTCACTCTGCTGCAGGGTGCCGCTCCGAGCGACTATGCGACCGATTCGCGGCTCAACCGCGGAATCTCGGCGGTTTCCATCCTGGTCTGGCCGCTCGCCGTCTTCGCCTGGGCCCGGGGATCGCGATCACTGGCCTTCGCCCTGCCTGCGCTGGTCTTTGCCGTCACGCTGTTCTCGCAGTCCTCCGCCTCCATGCTGGCGCTCGGCGCCGGTCTGCTGGCTGCGCTGCTTGCCGCCAGCGGTCGCCAGGCCGCCCGCGCGGTGATGGCTCTTGCGGTGATCGTCACGCTGTTCGGCAGCCCCCTTGTGCCCAGCCTGGCGCAACAGACCGGATTGGCGCAGGCCGAGTTCCTGCCGGATACCGCCCGCTACCGACTGCACATCTGGATGGTGGTCAGCGGCCGCATCGCCGAGCGGCCGCTTCTGGGCTGGGGCTTCGATGCCTCACCGGACCTCCCGGTCGAGGGAGTCCAGCCATTCCGCCCCGGCGGCAAGGTGATCCCTTCGCATCCACACAACGGAGCATTGCAGATCCTGGTGGAAACCGGCTTGGTCGGTAGCCTGCTGACCCTCGCTCTGCTGTTCCTCGTCGGCCGGCGCATCGATCGTCTGGCGCCGGTGCCGCGGGCCTGCGCGGTGGCAACACTCGTCACCGTCCTCGGCATCGCCGCGACGGCCTACGGCATCTGGCAGAGCCACTGGCTTGCGATGATCGGCGCCGCGGCGGCGGTCTTCATCGCCGTACTGCCTGCGCCGAAGTCAGGCCGTTAGCTTGCGGTTTCTCCGGGTTTGAGGGTGAAGGTTTTTTC
>CAYYIV010000006.1:0-160273 GCA_964472095.1 uncultured Pelagibius sp. | reverse complement strand
ACCGCGGCATGGGCTCGGTCGGCGCCATGGCGCGCGGCTCGGCCGACCGCTACTTTCAGCAGGAGGTGGCGGACAACCTGAAGCTGGTGCCCGAAGGGGTCGAGGGCCGCGTGCCCTACAAGGGCCCGGTCGGTGCCGTCATCCACCAGCTGGTCGGCGGCTTGCGCGCCGCCATGGGCTATACCGGCAGCGCCACCCTCGCCGACCTGCAACGCAACGCACGCTTCGTGCAGATCACCAATGCGGGCCTGCGGGAGAGTCACGTGCATGACGTCACCGTCACGCGCGAGGCCCCCAACTACCGCAACGAGATGTGATCGCGCGCCGGCTGCTATCCCCGCCACCCGCCGGGCAGGAATTGCGCCTGCACCATCGACAACGGAGGGCCGGGCGATGATGCCGGCGGCACGCCTGCAGGCGGTCATTGAAATCCTCGACGCGCTCGCCGCAAGGCCCGAAGGCGTGCCCGCCGAGCCGGTGGTGAACGACTATCTGCGCCAGCGCCGCTATATCGGTTCCAAGGACCGCAAGGCGATCACCGCCATGACCTTTGACCTGCTGCGCCACCACGCGCGCCTCGCCTGGTGGCTGGAACGCGGCGGCGGCTCAGCTGCCGCGCCGCGCCAGCAGCTGCTCGCCTACCTGGCGCTCTGCGCGGGCGAGCCGGCGGCAAGGCTGCACGGCCTCTTCGACGGCGGTGGCTATGCGCCGGCGCCGCTCACCGCCGACGAGGCCGCGCTGGTCGAACGCCTCGACGATCCCGCCCTGCGCGCCGAGACGCCGCCGGCCTGGGTCGCCCATGAGGTGCCGGAGTGGATCATGCCGCGCCTGGAGGCCGCCTTGGGAGAGGCCCTGGGTGCGGAGGCCGACGCCTTGCTGCAGGAGGCGCCGACCGATCTGCGGGTGAACACCCTTCTCGCCACGCGCGGGGCGGCCCAGGCCGCCCTGGCCGAGGAGGGCATCAAGACCGCGCCGACGCCGCTGTCGCCGCGGGGGCTGCGTGTCGCCGGCCGCCGCGCGCTGCGCGCCAGCCTCGCCTTCGGTGCCGGGCTGGTGGAACTGCAGGACGAGGGCTCGCAGCTGGCGGCGCTGCTCTGCGATGCGCGGCCTGGCTTGGCCGTTGCCGACCTCTGCGCCGGGGCCGGCGGCAAGACCCTGGCCCTGGCCGCCGAGATGGCGGGGCAGGGGCGTCTGCTCGCCATGGACGTCGAGCAGGCGCGCCTCGATCGCGGCGCCCTGCGCCTGCGCCGCGCCGGCGCCGGCTTCGTCGAACGACGCGCGGCCAAGGACCTGGCGGCGGTGGAGGATCTGCACGGCGCCTTCGACCGGGTGCTGGTGGATGCGCCCTGCAGCGGCAGCGGTGCCTGGCGGCGCCATCCCGACGCGCGCTGGCGGCTGACGCCGCCGCTCCTGGAAGGCTACAAGTCAGCGCAACACGAGGTGCTGCGCCGGGCGGCCAGGCTGGTGAAGCGGGGCGGCCGCCTCATCTACGTCACCTGCTCGCTGCTGCCGGAGGAGAACGAGGACCAGGCGAAGGCCTTCCTCGCCGACGTCCCGGCGTTCGCCGCCAGGCCGGTGCGAGAAGTCTGGCAGTCGGTGCTGGAGGCGCCCTACCCGGGTGGCGATCCCTATCTCACCTTGACTCCGGCGCGCCACGGCACCGACGGTTTTTTCATTGCGATCTTCGAGCGGAAGGAGGCGGCATGAGCGACCTCGTCGTCCTGCGTCCGGCGCTGCCGCGCGATGCCGACGACATCGCGCGGGTCCACGTTGAGACCTGGCAGAGCGCCTACGCCGGCCTGGTGCCATCCGACTATCTGGCGCGCATGAGCGTGGCGCGCTCGGCGCCGCAGTGGCACCGTGCCGCCGCGAAGGCGGAGAAGGGCAACGACCTGATGGTGGCGGAGGTCGACGGCCAGATCGTCGGCTTCGTCTCCTTCGGGCCGACCCGCAATCCGCAGATGCCCTACAGCGGCGAGGTCTATGCCCTCTACGTCCACATCGACTGGCAGGGACAAGGGCTCGGCCGGCGTCTGCTCGCCACCGCCCTGGAGGCGCTGGCGAAGGAAGGGCATCGCGGCGCCATGGTCTGGGTGCTGGCGGCCAATCCCGCGCGCTTCTTCTACGAGACCATGGGCGGGCAGCGCGCCGGCGAGCGCCTGGAGACCTTCGCCGGCAGCGAGCTGGAGGAATTGGCCTACGGCTGGCCGGACGTGGAGTCCTGGCTGGCGCAGCTGAAGGGATAGGGACGTGACGCAAAGGAACGGAAACACTGCATGACAGACCGCATACTCATTCTCGACTTCGGTTCCCAGGTGACCCAGCTCATCGCCCGGCGGGTGCGTGAGAGCGGTGTCTACTGCGAGATCTTCCCCTTCAATACCGACCCGCAGCGCATCGCCGACTTCGCACCGGGGGGCGTCATCCTCTCCGGCGGGCCGGCCTCGGTCACCGGCAGCGACACGCCGCGTGCCCCACAGATCGTCTTCGACCTCGGCGTGCCGATCCTCGGCATCTGCTACGGCCAGCAGACGCTCTGCGCACAGCTCGGCGGCGTGGTCGAGGGCTCCGATCACCAGGAGTTCGGCAAGGCCTTCGTCGAGATGCAGGGCGACTGCACCCTGACGAAAGGCGTCTGGGCGCCCGGCGAGCGCCACCAGGTATGGATGAGCCACGGCGACCGGGTGGTGCGCCTGCCGCAAGGCTTCGCGGTCTACGGTACCTCCGAGGGTGCGCCCTTTGCGGTGGTCGCCGACGAGGCGCGCCGTATCTATGCCGTGCAGTTCCATCCGGAGGTGGTGCACACGCCCGACGGCGCGAAGCTGCTTTCCAACTTCACCCACAACGTCTGCGGCTGCGCCGGCGACTGGACCATGGCCGCCTTCCGCCAGCAGGCGGTCGAGGCGATCCGCCGCCAGGTCGGCAAGGCCAGGGTGATCTGCGGCCTCTCCGGCGGCGTCGACTCCTCGGTGGCGGCGGTGCTGATCCACGAGGCGATCGGCGAGCAGCTCACCTGCATCTTCGTCGACCACGGCCTCTTGCGCCTCGACGAGGCCGCGCAGGTGGTGGAGGTGTTCCGCCACCACTACAACATTCCGCTGGTGCACCGCGACGCCAGCGATCTCTTCCTCGGCAAGCTGGAGGGCGTCGACGATCCGGAGCGGAAGCGCAAGATCATCGGCGGCACCTTCATCGACGTCTTCGAGGAGGAGGCGGCGAAGATCGGCGGTGCCGACTTCCTGGCCCAGGGCACGCTCTATCCCGACGTCATCGAGTCGGTCTCCTTCACCGGCGGCCCCAGCGTCACCATCAAGTCGCACCACAACGTCGGCGGCCTGCCGGCGCGCATGAACATGCAGCTGGTCGAGCCGCTGCGCGAGCTGTTCAAGGACGAAGTGCGCGAACTCGGCCGCGAGCTCGGCCTGCCCGAGAGCCTCGTCGGCCGCCACCCCTTCCCGGGGCCGGGCCTTGCCATCCGCATCCCCGGTCCGGTCAGCCGCGACAAGGCCGAGATCCTGCGCAAGGCCGATGCCGTCTACCTCGACGCCATACGCAAGGCCGGGCTCTACGATGCCATCTGGCAGGCCTTCGCCGTGCTGCTGCCGGTGAAGACCGTCGGCGTCATGGGCGACGCGCGCTCCTATGACTACGTCTGCGCCCTCAGGGCCGTTGCCTCGACCGACGGCATGACGGCGGAGAGCTACCCCTTCGACCACGAGTTCCTGGCCGGCGTCGCCACCCGCATCATCAACGAGGTGCGCGGCATCAACCGCGTCGTCTACGACGTGACCTCGAAGCCGCCGGGGACCATCGAGTGGGAGTGAGGGGGAGGCTGTGAACGTCTACGAGGTGCGCTTCCGCACAAGTGCGCATAGTGCTGGCGACCCGGACAGCAAGGTTGGCTATTCGCACAAGCCAGATCATCGCGATTGGACACGAGGCAAGTCGCAGTGGCAGATCGACCTATCAGCAGAATGTAGTATTTTTACTGATGCTATGACTCATCGTTGGAGGAGCGGGAAGTTTGCTTGGGGTCTTTTCCGCCAGACTGAAAAGGTGCGCTATCTCGGAGTTGATCGCGATCATGAGACCGCCGTGTTCATCGCACGTTTTGACGAACATTCACCTGACCAGTGGCACGGCTATCCGGTAAATCACAAGCAATGTCAGCAGCGTCCGCCAGAGGGTGTCTTGTTTGATTGGATGACCAAGAAGTTTTTGTCTGCACCGAAAGTCCGTAAGATCGCGTCAGGTCAGCGATGCGCAATCTAAAGCTAACGCTCGAGGGTCATTGGTGGGACTCCCTATTATATAAGGGGCGGCTCCATCTCTTCGGCATGGATGGCTCCGTGAGTGTCTATAGTTGGGAGAGGCTTATTGCTGAACTTGGTGCCGTGTTTGGAAGGCGTGGCGAAGATGCCCTCCGCTATGCCTTTAGTGAAAGCAATGCGGTTTATCGAGCTGTCATGGATATTGATGAGCTCGGGGCTTGCTTCGACGCTCTTGATCGGTCTGAATTTGAAATAGAGTCGACTGTATTAGATCGGTATCGGATTGGTCACGGTGACAGCGGCTTTCCATTCCCACATGCCACCAGTGCATTTCACTACGATCGCATGATTGTGGCCGCACCAAGTGGAACTTATGGAGCGCACTACGATACCGACACCGGTGTGCGGGGGCGGGCCGTCCGCCTATCCCCTGTAGGTGCGAATCAGGCGTGGCCAGCTTATGGGAACGTAGCTATTGCTGGTGGCGAGAGCGGCTTGTACCGAGTGGATCTAGAAATCTCTGACAAGTCATGGCCTAGAGAGCAAGAAGGCGCGTTGCTTTCACAACGTAGATGCGACACTTGTGACTGGATGTACAATAATATTGTCGGAGTATCGTTCGACGAAGGCAGCGTCTTGGCTCGGTTTGATGTCCGGCGCTCACAGTCACATTCGCCTTTCGCCAAGACTGATATTGACGCGACGAGTGAGGGAGAAGGGCCTGCGCTACCGGATGAGCTGATCGTTCAGCGTGTCGAGAATCTTGAGAATGTTCTTTTTTCCCAGCTAGATCGAACGGGAATCCCCAAATTGACGTGGGGCAGTACTGACAAGTTCTATATGGTAGAGGGAGAGTATCTTGCGGTGTTCCGCCTTCTTCGGGACGGTCGCACGCCATTTATAGGTAAGGTGCATCTCCCGCGGAACCTGACATCACTTGTTTCCGTGCGGACCGCGCTCTTCGGGCTGGTGTTTGAGTTTGACGAGTCACTGCTTGTTCTGACAAGCGACGCCGAAGTGCACCTTCTCGAAGGCGAGCCGGTCAACTGGCGCATTTTTCCTCGTTCCAGGCGATATGAGAATCACCTTCACATCATGCGAGAAAATTGCCTGGAGATACTTTCCTTCAATCACGACGCCGAGCAAGACCAATACAAAAAGCTTATTGGCACTCGCGCTCCTGGATCCTGGAAGGTTGGGTAGGTGCGCGATGGGAAGCCGTGTTTCGCAATAACCGGAATAGGCTACGGGATCGCCAGAAGCTAGCTTGTCGTTGTTCAGTTCGCTCAGCTTTACGTTCGCTTGCTATTCCATAAGCTTATACCAGTCGCGTATTGCCAGTTTCAGGCGGATGGCTTCTTCTTCAGGAAGAAAGTTGCAGTGGGCAATTGGTCCTCGTGCCAAGTTTAGACGATTAATCACTCGTAGGACGCGGTTGCGCGTTGCATTGGAGAACATTCCCGAGAAGACGTCCCAATTCTCTTTCACTATCTCGCCGAGTTCTCCAAATGTCGTGTAATCGATCATCCTGTCTGAGCGAGGGGGGAGCCCTTCTGAAGCTTCGCGTTCGTAGTTCTTCCTGACATTGTCACGTACTGCTTGTGGTACGGCTTCCTCCCACCAGTTTTTTCCCTTGCTGTCCGCCATTGCCCCTTCGATAAGATCGCGCATGTCGTTTTCGAGTGCGTAGAAGAGCTTATAGAATTCACTCATCCTCTCCGCATCAGCCAAGACTCCAAAGTCAATTTGACGCAGGTAGTCTGCTACCAATGAGTCGGCTTGGGCTTCCAATGCTCCTCGAGCGTTCCCGAGCCTCTGATCCGCGAGAACGCGACGAAGACTTTGCGTGATGACTGCATTCTTGATGACGAAAAGTTCTATGTCGTGCTCGCGGCTCATCTGAGTAGGTTGTCTCGCAGGCTCTTGAAGATTGAGTTGAACACAGCAACATTCTCCGTCTCTGGCAGGATAATGTTGATCTGATACGAAAGGCCAATCCTGCGTCCGGCGATAGCGCCATCGGAATGATGGGGCGCGCCACCATCATCTTCTTCGGGCTCTGGTTTGCCTTTCTCGGTGGTTGCCGATACATCTCCCACGATGAAGCTTCGCACTACATCAAACGTTGAGTACATCAACCTGACAATCGGGTCTGTCTTCTTGAGGCCGGTTATCTCAACGATCGTGTCTTTGACCGCGCTCTCGTCTGCTTTGTGGATGTACTCGTTCCTTCGAAACAGCTCTCCGAATGCATTCCTTAGGCCTTCGTACGCGGCTTGAGAGCGGCCACTGTCAGTCTTGAATTTGGAATAAAGGGGTGATGGTGCGCCGTCGGTACCTAGGAATTGCATCTTCTTCAGAAAGGGAGGTACTGCACGCGCACCGCCTCCTGTAAGCTTCAAAATGGTGGCCATGTAGTCGGCACCGAATTTGTCTGGGCGCTCGGCTGTGATGATCTGATCAAGGGCTCGTTTCAGAACGCCGGGAGAAGTTGAATAGGGTATCCCGCCCTTTATTTCTCGACGCTCGGGTTTGTCCTTGCCAGCTTCAGAAGCTGCCTCGCCGATCTTTTCATCCATGTCATTTCCACCCGCGTTCCCTACATATCCCTAGGATACATCACGAGGGTTGTTCCCGCAAAGGTAGAAATGTCCGGTTCAGCTTAGGAGGCATATGACCGACATACCCGACGGTCTTTGTGCGGCATCAACCGCGTCGTCTACGACGTGACCTCGAAGCCGCCGGGGACGATCGAGTGGGAGTGAGGCGAGGGCGCTCAGCGATTATCGCGGGCGTCGGATGACCCCCGGCGGGGCAGACAGGGCGCCGTGCGCTACGGCAGCCGGTCCGATCGCGCTTTCACGTCGTCGCTCAGCTGCCGCACGATCTCCGCGGTTCTGCGGATCTCCGCCGCGCTGAGATCGGCGCCCATGGTCGAGGCGATCGACAGGAGCTGGATGTTCAGCGCGCGGTAGCGTGCGGCGCCTTTGTGCGTGAGGCGCACCAGCTTCGAGCGCCGGTGGTTGGGGTTGGCGACGAACTCGACGAGCCCTTCGGCGGCCAGCTCGTTCGCCAGCCGCTGCATGCGCTGGCGGCTGGTCGGGCGCATGCGGGCGATCTGCGGCACCGTGAGCGGGCCGAGCAGCGCGAGGCTGCGCAGGAAGCCGAAGGCGCCGCCGCCCCAGCCGGTGATGAACCCGGCCTTTTGGCCGAGCGCCCTGATCTTGAAGAAGCACTGCGCCACCTCGAGCATCAGCTCGACGGTCGCCTCGCTCTTGCCGCCGGGGGCCGAAGCCGCCTTGCCGCCCTGCCGTGCCAACGCTGTCGCCTCCGATGTCACCGGAATGCCAGCCTCCTCCATTGACAACCGAGTTGTCAATTCGACATAATGACATCTTAGTTGTCATCGGGCGACAGCCTTCTGACGTGTGACTCTCTACCATCGGCGGAGGCGCGCATGTTCAAGGACCAGGCCGGCCAAGAGGGGAGCGATACCGGCACCGCGGGCGCCATCGTTCGGCCACCCGTGCTCTTTCTCGCCGCGCTTCTGCTCGGGTTCGCGACCGATCACCTACTCCCCCTGCCGTTTCCGGTTTCGCGCGACGGCCCGATGCACTGGGTCAGCGCCGCCGTCGCCGCCGGCCTGATCCTCGTCGGTCTTGCCGCCTTCGGCGCGGGCATTCGCAATTTCTCCTGCGCGGCGACCCCCGTTCAGGGAACCAGGCCGACGCAAGCGCTGGTGACCCGGGGAGTTCACGGCTGGAGCCGCAATCCCATCTACCTCGGCATGTTCCTCGTCTACGGCGGTATCGGCCTCGCCGTGCGCAGCCCGTGGATTCTGATTCTCCTGCTGCCGCTCGCGCTCACCATCCGCTATGGCGTGGTGGCGCGCGAGGAGGCCTACCTGGAACGCCGGTTCGGCGCTGCCTACAGGGCCTACAAGGCCCGCGTGCGCCGCTGGCTGTAGCGTCTGGACTTGCGCGACGAGATGCGCATGATCTGGGGTAGAGGGGACGGGTCCAGCATTAGGGGAAATCTTCATGCCGCACTACACCGCGATCGTCACGCTGCTCGCCGTCGCCTTCTATTTCTTCATCGCGACGCGCGTCGCGGCGGCGCGCGGCAGGTTCGGCGTGAAGCATCCGGCGACGACGGGCCATCCCGACTTCGAGCGCGTCTTTCGCGTGCACATGAACACGCTCGAATGGATGCCGACCTTCCTGGTGCCGCTGTGGCTCTGTGCGCTCTATCTCAGCGACGTCGCGGCCGCGGTGCTCGGGCTCGTCTGGATCGGCGGGCGTGTCCTGTACTTCATCGGCTATAGCAAGGCTGTGGAGAAGCGCCTGCCGGGGTTCCTGATCCAGACGGCCGCCTGTGTCCTGCTGTTCATCGGCGCAATCGCGGGCGTCGTCATGCAGTGGTCAGGCGGTTGATCGCGTGGTGGCAGCTATGGCTTTGGCCCCCAAAGGGATCGAGTGGGATTAGGGGGCGGCTGTATCAGAGCGTCACGACGACCTTGCCGAACTGCTCGTTGGATTCGAGGAAGCGGTGCGCTTCGACGATCTGCTCGAACGGAAAAGTCCTGGCGATGATGGGCCGGAGCGTCCCTGAGCGCAGGCCGTCGAGAACGAAGGCTTTGGCGGCTTGCAGGCGCGTCGGATCGCCGATGATCTCGTGAACGAGATAGCCGCGCAACGTCAGGGACTTGCTCAGCACTGTGAACAGCGGGAAGGGCGTCGGCTCCGCGCTCAGCGCGCCGTACTGAAGGAGGATGCCGCCGGGCGCCATGGCTGCCGTCAGTGGCTCAAAGATCGGCCCGCCGACCGGGTCGAAGACCGTTTGCACGGCTGCCGGCCCCGCGATCTCCTTCAGCCGGCTTTCCAGATTCTCCTCTGCCGAAGCGACGACATGGGCCGCACCCGCGTCCAGCAGGGCCTGCTTCTTGGCTGAGCCGCGCGTGACGGCGATCGGCGTCGCCCCGACGTTGTTGGCGATCTGAATCGCAGCAAGTCCGACACTGCTCGACGCGGCTGTGATGACGACGACGTTCCCCGGGCCGATCGCGGCAATCTCGATGAGAGCGCCGTAAGCGGTGACATATTGCATCCAGGCCGCGGCGGCCGCCTCCCAGCTCAGCGCGGCGGGATGCTTTACGACATGGGCGGAGGGGAAGGTGGCCAGCTCGCCATAGGCCGGCCATTGCACCATCGAGAGCGGCGGGATGATACTGACAGGGTCGCCGGGCGCCAGCCCCTCCACGCCCTCACCGATCGCTTCGACAGTCCCGGCGGCCTCGAATCCGAGGCCTGACGGGAAGGTCGGCGTTTCGAGATAGAGGCCCGAGCGCAGCATCGCCTCCGCCCGGTTCAACCCTAAGGCCTTCACGCGGATCTGAACCTCGTCCCGGCCCGGGGCCGGCAACGCGACTTCCTCGATCCTCAGGACCTCGGGACCGCCATACTCATGGAAGCGAACCACTCTTGCCATTTGCCGCCAACTCCAAAATGATTGAATGGAATAATCCGTAGCGGCAGGCCGCCTGCTCGATAAATGGCGGAAATGGAAGAACAGTAGTAACTATTGGTTCGCAATCATGGATCGACTGACGAGCATGGCCGTCTTTGTGAAGGCGGTCGACCTGGGCTCCTTCGCCGCCGCGGCCAACGCCCTCGACATATCAGGCCCCATGGTCGGAAAGCACGTCCGCTTCCTCGAAGAACGCCTGGGCGTCAGGCTTATCAACCGCACCACGCGGCGGCAGAGTCTCACCGACATCGGGCGGGACTACTACGAGCGCTGCCGCGCGGTGCTCGCCGAAGCCGAGGCGGCGGATGCGCTGGCTGCCGACGAACTGTCGCAGCCCCGCGGCAGGCTACGGGTCACGGCGCCGATCCATTTCGGCCGGCGCTGTGTCGCGCCCGTCCTGCTGGAACTGGCCGGGCGCTATCCTACCCTCGAGCTCGATCTGTCCTTGAATGACCGCCTCGCGGATCTTGCGGAGGACGGCTTCGACCTTGCCGTCCGCACGGGCGAACTGGATAGCCAATCAGGGCTGATCACGCGCCGCGTCGCGCAGCAGCGCATGATCGTCTGCGCGGCGCCGGCTTACCTCGCGCGCCGCGGTCGCCCGCGGACGATCGACGAGCTTGGCGGGCATGAAGCGGTCGTTTACCGCCGCTCCGGGCGGGTGCGACCCTGGCTGTTTCCACAGGAGGGGCAAGACCCGGCCGAGGTCGCGCCGGCGCACCGCTTGCGCTTCGACGACCTTGAAGCCATCGCCGATGCGGCCACCGAGGGCGCGCGCGTCGCCTGGCTGCCGTCCTGGCTGGTGCGCGACCGCTTAGAGGCGGGCATCCTGGAGGAAGTGCTTCCGGAGCAGCCGGGCTACCTCTACGACTGCTATGCCTTGTGGTTGCCGACGCCGAAGCTGCCGCCGAAACTGCGCCTGGCGGTCGACGCCCTGGCGGCGACGCTTCCCAAGTTCATGGAATGACGGGAAGGCTCTCCTTGCCGAGGCCGCAGCCCGGCCACTGTTTCCGCGTCCTACTCTGCCGCGCTGCGCTTGGGCAGCACCCAGTCGCGGCGGGGGAAGTGGCAGGTGTAGCCGTTGGGGATGCGCTCCAGGTAGTCCTGGTGCTCCGGCTCCGCTTCCCAGAAATCGCCGACCGGCTCGACCTCGGTGACGACCTTGCCCGGCCAGAGGCCCGAGGCATTCACGTCGGCGATGGTGTCCTCGGCGATGCGCTTCTGCTCGTCGTCGAGGTAGTAGATCGCCGAGCGGTAGGACAGGCCGACGTCGTTGCCCTGGCGGTTCTTCGTGGTGGGGTCGTGGATCTGAAAGAAGACCTCCAGAATCCGCCGGTAGCCGATCTTCTCGGGATCGAAGACGATCTCGATGCCTTCGGCATGGGTGCCGTGGTTGCGGTAGGTCGCGTTCGGCACGTCGCCGCCGGTGTACCCCACGCGAGTCGAGACGACGCCGGGCAGCTTGCGGATCAGGTCCTGCATGCCCCAGAAGCAGCCACCGGCCAGAACAGCTCGCTCGGTCATCCGAATATCCTCCATTCCTGGTCCACAATCATAGCCTGAGTTTCAGAATATGGTATCGGCCAGCCGCTCCTGCCAATGCCGAATTCGTGAAGCCCTGGGCCTGCCTCGATCCTGTCAGTAGGGCGGCAGCAATGACGGCGGCTTCTCAATTGTCGGCTGTCGGCGCTGTCCTGCTCCGGCATAAGCTGCACGGAAAATCGAGGAGGAGAACCGATGATCCGTACCGTGCTGATTGCCATGCTTCTGCTGGCGGCCGGCCCCGCCTTCGCCCAGTCCGAACCGGAAGGCGACCGTGTGACGGTGAACGGCATGCAGATGTACTACGAGGTCTCCGGCGAAGGCGATCCGCTGGTCGTGCTGCACGGCGCCTACATGAACATCCCGTCCATGGGCGCGATCATCCCGAAGTTGGCAGAAACCCACACGGTCTATGCGCTGGAATTCCAGGGCCACGGCCGCACCACCGATATCGACCGGCCGATCACCTATCCCAACCTGGCGGACGACGTGGCGGCCTTCATGGACGCCGTGGGGCTGGAGAAGGTCGACGTCTTCGGCTACTCGATGGGCGCGGGGGCGGGGCTGCGGCTGGCCATCGATTACCCGGAAAAGGTCGACCAGTTGGTGGCGGCCTCGGTCGCCTACGATGTCGAGGGCTGGCAGCCGGCGTTCAGGGAGTTCATCCCCAAGATGACGGTGGAGATGATTCTCGACATGCCGTTCGCCGAGGACTACCGCGCGCTCGCCGCCGACCCCGACGGCTTCCCCGCGCTGGTCGAAAAGTTGATCGCGCTCGAGCATGAGCCGATGGCCTGGGGCGAAGAGGTGAAGGCGCTGAAGACCCCGGTGCTGATCATCGCCGGGGATGCCGACGTGTCCACGCTGGAGCACAACGTGGCGCTGTTCCGGCTGCTCGGTGGCGGCGGCATGGGCGACATGGGCGAGCCGCTGCCGCCTTCGCGCCTCGCCGTCATGCCGGCGACCTCGCACACCGCCGTCATCGGGCAGATCGACCTGCTGCATGGCTACATCGAGCCGTTCCTGAAGGGCGAGACGCCGAAGGGGATGTTCGAGTAGGGTCGCAGCCCGACCCGCTATACAGCGACTCCCTCGGAAAAGGACAGACAATGACCGACATCAAGCGTATCCGACCGGCTAAGCGCATGTCCCAGGCCGTCGTGCACGGGAACCTGGTGTTCCTGGCGGGCCAGGTGGCGCAGCGCGCGCCGGGCGCCTCCGTCGCGGAGCAGACGAAGGACATTCTCGCCGGGATTGACGAGCTGCTCGCCGAAGCGGGCACGGACAAGACCAAGCTGCTTTCGGCCACGATCTGGATCACCGACATGGCGACCTTCAACGAGATGAACGAGATCTGGGATGCCTGGGTGGCCCCGGGGGCGGCGCCAGGGCGGGCCTGCGTCGAAGCCAGGCTCGCGGCGCCGCAGTTCACGGTGGAGATTGCCGTCGTCGCCGCGCGCTGAAGGCTTCAGGGCGCCAGGTGGGCGAGCTGTGCGCCGACCTCGATGACGCCTTCGCGGAGGGCGCGGAAGCGGGCGTCCTGGGGCGTGGTGCAGGGAAGGGGGCAGTCGGCGTCCCGCATCCTGCCGAGCGCGAGGTCGGCGAGGCAGCGGCCGAAGACCGTGCCCGGCGCGATGCCGCGGCCGTTGTAGCCGCAGATGGTCAGCACCTTGTCGTCGAGCCGGTGAAAGCGGGGCAGGTTGTCCGCGGTCATGCCGATCACGCCGAACCATTCCGCCTCGAAGCGCAGGTCGCCAATCTCGGGAAACAGCCGGCGCAGCGTGCGCTTGGCCCAGGCGCGATGTACCGCGAGGCCGGTCCCGCGCAGCGCGCCGACGCTGCCCAAGACCAGCCGCCCCGACGCATCGAGGCGGAAGGAGCGAAGCACGGTCTTGGTGTCCCAGGCGCCCTGCCGCTCGGGCAGGATCCTTCGCAACAGGCCGTCGGAGAGCGTTTCGGTGGCGACGTTGAAGTAGGGCAGCCGCACCTGCTCGCTGCGGATGCCCGACCACGGCGCATCGGTATAGACGTCGGTGGCGATGACCACCTGTTCGGCCGTCACGCTGCCGGCGTCGGTCGCGACGCGCCGGTTCGAGCCGTTGGTTCCGATGGAAAGCACCTTTGAGCCCCTGTGCAGGACCGCGCCGGCGGCGACGGCGGCATGGGCGAGGCCGCGCGCGTAGGCGAGTGGCTGGATGGTGCCGGCGCGGCGGTCCAGCAGCGCGCCGGTGAAGGCCGTGGTGCCGGTCTTTGCGGCGGCCTCGGAAGCATCGAGCAATTCGACGGGCGCGCCTCGGCGTTGCCACTGCTGGTGACGCGCCTCCAGTTCCTTCCGTCCGGATCTGCCGACGGCGCAGTGCAGCGTACCGTTGCGCACCGCCTCGCAGGCAATGCCGTGCTTCTCGATGACCTCGAAGACCACGCGCGGTCCGTCGCCGAGCAAAGCGAGCAGCGCTTCGCCGCGCTCCTGCCCCAAGGTCTCGACCAGCGTGTCGGGCCTGACCCACATGCCGGCGTTCACCAGGCCGACGTTGCGCCCCGCGCCGCCGAAACCGATCTCGGCGGCCTCCAGCAGGATCACCCGCACCCCGGCTTCCGCCAGGTGCAGCGCCGCGGAGAGACCGGTATAGCCGCCGCCGACCACGACGACGTCCGCCTTATGGTCGCCCTTCAGCGGCACCATCACCGGCGCGGCCGGGGCCGTCTTCTCCCACAAACCATGGGACCGTGGATCGCCAAGCATGCAAGTCCCTTCGTCGGCGCCGGCCTTCCTGCCAAGCCTCGGGCGCGTGAACACTCTGCACAGGCCCCCGCGGGCCGCCAAATGAAATTATCCCGGCCGTCGAGGCGCCACCGCACAACGATTAGCCGGCACTCCGGCCGGCCCGCGGGAGGGTCGGCCCCGTCAGCCTTGAGCGATCTTCGCGCCGCGCTCGGCCAGCAGCGCGCGCAGCACCGCGCGGTGGCAGCGGGATTCGTCCTCGCAGTAGCAGCCGAGCGAGAAGTCGGCGTCGTGGGAGAGGGCGGCGAGGAGGTCGAGGCTGCGGCTCGGCGCCGGCTGCTTCATCTCCGCCCGGAACGCGCGCTCGAAGGCGCGCCACTCGGGCTCGCTGCGCGCCGCCAGGGCCTGCGACACCAGTTCCGCGCTGGGGGCGAGTTCCGGATACCAGACGTCGTACCAGTCCTCGGCCGCGTAGCGCTCCTTGCGCACGCCGCGCGGCGGCCGGCGCACGGTGCCGATGCGGGTGCCCTCATTGGGGTGGCGGGGCGTGCCGAGGCGGACGATGCGAAGGGTCATGGCGGGTCGCGTCGGAGCGAGGGGTCGATGAGAGCCGCAGCCTGGGACGGGCGGGACGGGGCGTGCCCGTCCGCACACAGCCGCAACGCAGCCACCCCGCCCCGCCGGCTATCATCCGGGGCGGCTATGAGCCGGTCAGGAACGACGACGCGGCGCCCGCGCCGCCGGCGGCTACCTCACGACGATGTTGTTGTGCACCTTCTTCACGCCGTCGACATCGGCAGCCACCCTGCCGGCTCGGTCCTTGGCGGCCTGGGAGTCCACGAAGCCGCTCAACTGCACCTCACCTTGCAAGGTCGTGACGTCGATCTGAAAGATGTTCAGGTCCCTGTCGTCGATAAGCTGGGCGCGCACCGTATTGCTGATCACCGAGTCATCGACGTATTCACCCGCCGATTCACCGCGGCAACCCACCACGGTGCCGGCAAGGAGACCGACGAGAAGGAATGCTGACAGAAGGCGCATTGTTTTCATTTTCGTCTTCCTTTGCGTAGCTTTTGCGTTCTTTTGCCTCAGGCCTTTCTGCTTCTCTGGATAATAAGCTGAAACGGCACGAGGCTGGAACATCTGGATGCGCGATTTGGTTGCATCTGGTTCGCCGGAAAGGATGATCCGACCTAGCCGGCGCGGCGCGGCCTGGCCCGGCCGTCGGCGTCCCAGTCGTCCCAGCCGGAGAAGGCGAGCGGCTGGGCCTCTTCGAGGCTCTCCAGCCGCGTGGCCCAGTCCTGCTCATGGCCCGCCAGCCGCCGCGCGAAGGCCTCGGCGTCCTGATAGGCGTAGCCGTGGCCCTGGACGCCGTGGACGAGGAAGGGCGGCAGCACGGCAAAGCCCATGTAGTGCAGCGAATAGTGGATCGGCCAGAGCAGTTGCCCGATGTCGCCGCCGCGCCCGCCCGTCCCGAAGGCTTCCGCCGGCGCCCCGCTGGTAACCGAAAGCATGGCCCGCTTGCCGCGGAAGTGGCCGCGGTCGTAGCGCATGGTGCTGGAGTAGAGGCCTCCGCTGACGAAGACGCGGTCGAACCAGCCCTTCAGCATCGCCGGCTGAGCGTGCCACCAGAGCGGAAACTGCAGAATTACGAGGTCGGCCCGCTCGAGGCGGGCGATCTCGCGGCGGACGTCGGCGGGCAGGGTTCCATGCTCGCTGGCATGGCGCTGCTCGGCCAGCGGCGCGAAGCGGCCGGGTTCGGCGCGGTCCCGGTAGTGCCGCGGCGCCTCCACCGGGTCGAAGCCCTCGGCGTAGAGATCGGAGACCACCACCCGGTGGCCCAGGCGGCGCAGGGTAAGGACGGCGATATCCTTGAGCGTGGCATTGAAGGAGCGGCATTCAGGATGGCTGTGGACGATCAGGGCGTGCATGGGGATAGCCTCCGAGGAAGCGGTTGCGGTGGATGCCCGGGACGTTAGGATGTCCGGAAGAGTCGAGAAATTCGCCAAAACCGATCACTGGCTTTGCAGAAATGAACAGTCAGCTGCAGTGGGATGACCTGCGCGTGGTGCTCGCTGTTGCCGTCAAGGGCTCGCTTTCAGGAGCCGGGCGGCAGCTCGGGGTCAGCCATGCCACGGTGTTCCGGCGTCTGGGCGAGATCGAGCGGCGCCTCGGCGTCCGCCTGTTCCACCGCGACCGCAGCGGCTACCTGCCGACCGCGGCGGGTGAGGCGGCCGCTGCCAGCGCGCGCCGGGTCGAGGCGGAAGTGCTGGAGGTCGAGCGCCAACTGGCGGGGCGGGACCTGCGGCCCTCCGGCAGCGTCCGGGTCACCACCACGGACACGCTGCTGATCGGTGTCTTCTCGCCGATCCTCGCCGCCTTTCGCCGCGAGTTCCCGGAGATCGACCTCGAGGTCACGGTCTCCAACCAGCTGTTCAGCCTTTCCAGGCGGGAGGCCGACATCGCCCTGCGGCCCGCCGCGGCGCCGCCGGAAGCGCTGGTCGGGCGTCGCATCGGCACCATCGCCCAGGCGGTCTACGGCCACGTTGACCTGTGGCGCGGCGGCGGTGCCCCCGACCTGCAGCAAGCCGACTGGATCGGCCCGGACGGGGCCATGGCCTATCGCGCGCTCGAGAAGTGGATGGCGGTGGAGGGGCATGACGCGCGCTGCCGCTACCGCCTCGACACCATGTTGGGCATGGCCGCGGCGGCCGGCGACGGGGCGGGCCTCGCCGTGCTGCCGTGCTACCTGGCTGCCGGGGACGCGCGGCTGCGCCGCCTCGGCGCGCCGCTGCCGGCCCTCGCCACCGACCTCTGGCTGCTGACTCACCCGGACCTGCGCCGGGCGGGGCGGGTGCGCGCCTTCCTGGACTTCGTCGCCGCGGCGGTGCAGGAACGGCGCGGCCTGCTGGAGGCTGCGCGCTGAGCGTGCAGGCGCTCCCGTCCTGCAAGCTGGCTCCATAGAAATCAACCGCTGGCCCCTTTGTACGAGCTAGCGTTCAGCAAGCGTTTTGGGTAGATAGCGCCGCCGCAATGAACAGGCGCGCAAGAGCGCCAAGCTTCGGGGACCAGGAAGATCATGAGCAGACAAGCCGGCGCTGCCGCAGGCACCCGCTTCGGGCGGGGCCGTGCGGCGGCGGCCATCGTTGCCCTTTGCCTTCTCGCCGGCGCTTTGCCGGGCGGCGCGAGCCGGGCGGAGACACCGCTCGAGCGCGGCACCTACCTGATGCAGGGCATCGTCGCCTGCGGCAACTGCCACACGCCGCAAGGACCTGAAGGTCCGCTGCCGGGCATGGAACTGGCCGGCGGGCTGTTGATGGAGGACGCGGCCTTCACCGCCTACGGCGCCAACCTGACGCCCGATGTGGAAACCGGTATCGGCGGCTGGAGCGACGCGGAGATCATCACCGCGATCCGCGAAGGGCGCCGGCCCGACGGCTCGATGATCGGCCCGCTCATGCCGATCGGCCTCTACCGCGACATGTCGGACAGCGATGTACGGGCCATCGTCGCCTACCTGCGCGCCCTGAAGCCGGTGCGCAACGCGGTGCCGAATTCGGTCTACCGCATCCCGGTGCCGCCCGCCTACGGGCCGCCGGTGGCCACGGTGGCGGAGGTCTCGCCGGACGACAAGCTGGCCTACGGTGCCTACCTCGCCGGACCGCTCGGCCACTGCATCGAGTGCCACTCGCCGCTGGGGCCGATGGGGCCGGACTGGCGCAACCAGTTGGGCGCCGGCGGCCTGCAGTTCAAAGGCCCCTGGGGCGTCAGCCATTCCTCCAACATCACCCCCGCCGGCCTCGGCGACTGGAGCGACAAGGCGATCAAGGCGGCGATCACCGAGGGCCTGCGGCCTGATGGCACGAAGCTGCTGCCGCCGATGCCCTTCGGCTACTACCGCAACATCTCGACTGCCGACCTCGACGCCCTGGTTGCCTACCTGCGCAGCCTGCCGGCCAGGTAGCCGCCAAAGAAAGACCCGGGCGGAAGGCTCCGCCCGGGTCCAATGCAGGGAACGACGAGAGAGGGCCGGCTATTCGGCCGCCTCGAAGCGCGGCTCGGCCTTCGCTGGTGCGAAGACTTCCTGCAGCCGCTTGGTGTCGCGGTCCATCAGGGCCGAGAGCTCGCCCCAGCCCTGTTCCAGCCCCTTGAACATCAGCGGCTGGAAGGCATCCAACTCGAACTTCCGTCGCTCGCCCGCCTCGAACGACTTGCGCAGATCGAGCGCCAGTTCGCGGGTGGCGAGGGCCATGTGGCCCAGCAGGGTCTGCTCGATGAAATCCCAGGGTGGGCAGCTGAGGCAAGGACCTGGCTGC
Source organism: uncultured Pelagibius sp. (assembly GCA_964472095.1). Lineage (GTDB taxonomy): Bacteria > Pseudomonadota > Alphaproteobacteria > Kiloniellales > Kiloniellaceae > Pelagibius. The sequence continues at coordinate 141,896 of CAYYIV010000006.1, read as the reverse complement.
GGGCCCTTTGGGCCGATCGGACCGTTGAAGAACTCGATCAGCACCCGCTCGTAGAGTTTGCGGTTGAAGTCCTTCAGCCAGTCGAGCACGAAGGTCGTCACCCAGCAGGGCCCGTAGTGGTGCAGCAGGTGGTCGCGGAAGATGTGGCCGACGCGCGCCGGCGCGATCGTCGGATGCAGCTCCAGCATGCCGACATATTCGAAGTGCGCCTTCACGAAGTCGAAGAAGCAGTGCGCGCGATAGCGGCCCGGTGGCGCGAGCCAGACCGCCAGGTTGACGAAGTAGCGGCTGATTTTCTGCCAGGCGGTGGGGTCGGCGGCGCCTTCCAGGCCGAGCAGGTTCATGTCGAAGTGGTGATGCCAGGTCGAATCCACGGCGACGCGGCCGATGTCGGTCACGTGGCCGTCATAGACGCTGATCATCGGGAAGTGCTTGGCCGGGCTGTCGCCCTTGGCGAAGTTGTAGGGCGGGTCGGCGAGGGTGTGGCCCCAGGCGATGACGCGCGGCCGCGGCTGGCTGTTGCCGCTGCCGGGATACTCGGATCCGCTGTAGCCGTTGAAGGAGTAGCTGGCCGCGAGGTCGATCTGGCTCTCGGTGAAGCAGCAGCCTTCGTGCGGGTGGTCCGGCATCACGTCGATCGGGCCGAGTTTTGGATGGCAGAGTACCGGATGCGGGCGCTTGTGCACGACGAAGTGGCCGTGCTTGTGCTGCTGCCAGGCGATCCATTGGATCGGCTGGGGGATGCCGTCCTGCTCGACGCTGTTGGGGATGACGTCCGGGGCGCCGCCGATGTTGGCCTGGCCCGGGGTCGCCGGCCGGTTGGTGTCGATGCGGTCGGGGCCGCCGATCGGCGGCACACCGTCGGCGTTGGTCCACTTGCGCATGGTGCCGACGCGCGGGATGCGGTGGCAGATGGAAGCGCCGAGGTAGTCGTGGTCGCCGGTGGCGAAGACGCCGCCCTGCTTCTCGTTCATCCAGCGGGTCAGCACTTCCAGCTCGCTGTTGCTCAGCGGCAGGGCGAAGGCCTGGTTGATGTTGCTGTCCGGCCCGTTATCGTTGCCCGGCTTGAAGCCGTAGATCCAGATCTCGTCGTAGCCGTCGATCACCGGCTTGCCACCGGCGGCCGCATCGAAGCGGAAGCCGTCGTACCTGGGCTGAGTGTCGGCGGGGCTGGGGTTGGTGACCATGGGGCTGACCGAGGAGCGGCGGGCGAGAGTCACGTCGAAGCGCGTGCAGCCCACCTTGGTCTCCCGCAGCAGCTTCACCAGGCGCCCGACGCCGAAGACGCCGGGTCCGGTGGTGAGGCTGATTTCGGTGTCGACCACCACGAGAATTCTGATGCGGGCGGTCAGCAGGAATTGCTTGTAGGTGGCGGCGAGGTGGTCGCGGTAGGCGTCGGCGACCGTCAGCAGGTTGTCGTCCATCTCTACTGTCCCTTTCGGATCTCTGGGGTTTTGCAAGATCTCCCTCTTTCGACAGGCTGTTGCATTGCGAGCGCGGCCCCCGGGGGTTGTCGCGGGGGCCGCGCCGCCTTGCCCGCGGCAGGACGGCGGAGCGCCGCCGAACGTCGCGTTGTTGCGGTGATCCTTGGGCGCGATGAGGCAAAGAGCCTGTGCGGATTCACACAGGGCATCCCTCGGCGACGCCGGCTACTCCGGAAGCGTGCCGATCATTCTACCGTGAGGGCAGGGAGGCTGGCGCAGGGAACGCGCCGCGTCAGGTCAGGCGTGGCCAACCTGCAGGCAGCGTTGCGGCAGCAGTGCCGCCATAATGGTGGCGACCTTCTCGGGGTCGTCGCGAAAGCAGAGGCCGAGGGTCTCGTCGCGCCGCCACACCACCTCGCCGCCGAAGTGGACGGCGCCACCCAGCAGCAGGGTGACCTTGGTGCCGACGGCGATATTGGCGGCGCTCCACAGCTTCACCCCGTTCAGCGAGGCATCGAGAACCGTGGCCTCGACGGTGCCCGTCGGGGTCAGCAGGCGGGCCCTGAGGACGGTCGAGGCGCGGATGAAGCGGCGGCGGTCGGCGGAACTGGAAGCCTGCAGTTTGGAAGCGCTGACGTCCTGGTCCCACGACATGGTCACCACCGATGATGCGGGCGGCGAGCGCGCGGCCCTGGGTTACTCCCGTCCCTCAGCGCCCCGGCGCCGGGGCCGGAAGCGAGAGAGCCAGCGACAGTTGGGGGATCCTGCCGCTGGCTCGATCGAGACAGATAATCTTCCATAAGCCGATTGGGGAAAGCTCAGGAATTACCACATCGTCGCATCACATCCTTGCGCACGACTTAAGTTTTTAGGTTAAGGGAATTCGCAAGTCCGGCGGTCCAGCGATGTCGGAGAATAATCTTTTTATATCAGGTTATTATAGGTAGATCCGGAGAAGCTAGATCAGCCATTCCTGGCTCAGGAAACCACCCGCAGGTTCTTCTTGAAGACTTTAAGGGCATCGCTCAAGGACTTGGCGCGCTTCAGTTTCTCGCGCCCGGAAAAGACGACGTATTCAACCGAGCGGGGGTTGCCCTGCTTGGCGATGGAATAGAGCGGCGCATCGTGGGTGTGCCGGAACACCGAGAAGATGACCGAGCCGCCGACCTGGTCGATGGCATAGTCGCGCCACTCACCACTGGCCACGTTGCGGCTGTAGAGGGAGAGCAGCTGGTTCAGTTCGGCCCGGTCGAAGAACACACGACGCGGGGTCTTGGAGTATTCGCTGAAGCGGTACAGCTGGTTCATGCAGGCGGCGGGGCTCCCTTGCGTCCTTTTTCCGGAGTCTTTTTCTTTTGATGACGCTAGTTTTCCGCAATTTCCGGCTGCCGTCCAGCCAAGACGACTGCGCCGGGAGAAATCCCGGGAAGCGGGCGGGCCGACGGCTTGCGGAGGCCGGGTCAGCGCACCCGGGCAGCGTTGCTGGCCAGCGGATCTGGCTGGCGATAGCAGCTGATGGCGCCGAGGGTGCGGTAGCAGTAGGTGGAGGCCAGCTCGGCCTCGGCCTGTGCCTCGGCGGCTGCCAGTTCCTCGGCGGAGGCGAAGTCGTGGCAGTAGCCCTCGCCGTTGGCCAGGCTCAGGGTCGAGCAGTCCTTGTCGAAGGCCCAGGTCGCGACATGGTCGCCGATGGTCTTGTCGGTATGCACGAAGGTTACGAGGGAGGCCCCGACCAGCATGGCCTGGGAAGCTGGATCGCAGGCGGCCAGGCCCAGCGCGAGCAGGGGGGCCGAAAGAACAAGCGGGAGGCCGCGTCTCATACCTTGAGCTCCTGATCGCCGCGCGCCACCGATAGCGGCCGCCCGCTTCAGCATGGCGACCTGACAACGGCCCCGCGCCCGCTTAGGATGGCCCCCGTAGGGATCACGGGGCGGGGCTGGAGCCGCGGTGGGTTGCGGCGGATTTTCGCCAAACACCAGCGACCAGTCTGGCGGCCCGCGCTGAAAATTCTGTTAACAGGCAGTGGGTTGGCCTTGAAACTTAGAAATCGATGGCAACTAACTGGCAAATATAAGGAATGGAGGCCGTAATTCATGGCAGCTACGCCCCCCGTTTGCGACTTCGGCTGGAAAGCCGCGGACTTCTCCCTGCTCGGCACCGACGGCAAGACTCACAACCTTGCCGACCTCGCCGGGCCCAAGGGCACGCTGATCGTCTTCATGTGCAACCACTGCCCCTATGTTCGCGCCATCGCCGGCCGTCTGGCGGCGGAAGCCGAGGCCCTGGCGCCGCTCGGCATCGCCGTCGTCGGCATCAACGCCAACGATCCGACCAGCTATCCGGAGGACTCCTACGAGAACATGAAGGCCTTCACCAAGGAACACGGCATCGCGTTCCCCTACCTGGTCGACCCGACGCAGGAGACCGCCCGGGCCTATGGCGCGGTCTGCACGCCGGATTTCTTCGGGTTCAACAAGGATCTGGAGCTGCAGTACCGCGGCCGCCTGGACGAGTCGCGCACCGCCCTGGTGCCCAACGCCCGGCGCGAACTCTTCGAGGCGATGAAGCAGGTGGCCGAAACCGGGCACGGGCCGGCCGCGCAGATCCCCTCCATGGGCTGCAGCATCAAGTGGAAGGCGGCCTGAGGGCCGGCCGGCGGCCGGCGCTGCCGGTGAATCGGTGGTTGATGCGGGCGGGCAAGGGCATTATCAACGAGGCGCCGTCAGCGTCATGAGGCACAGCTTCGAATAAGACCGGCCGCGGCCCCCCGGGAACCGGGGCGCGCGAACCGGCAGACTGCGTCAAGGGAGTGGCCATTGGCCGATATCTTCAAGGAAGTCGAAGAGGATCTTCGCCGCGACAAGGCGGCGGATTGGTGGAAGCGCAACAGCCTCTTCATCTATGCGACAGCGGCGGTGGTGGTGGTCAGCGTCGCCGGCTACCAGGGCTGGCGCGCCTACGACGAGAAGCTGCGGGGCGAGCAGTCCGACAGCTACGCGGCGGCCCTGCAGCTCATCGAGAGCGGCGAACAGGCCAGCGCGCGCCAGGCATTGCAGGCGCTCAGCGATCCCGACGGCAAAGGCTATCCGCTGCTGGCCGCGCTCAGCGAAGCCAACCTCGCTGTCGAGATGGGCGATATGGCCGCGGCCGAGCGCATCTGGGGGGAGCTGGCGAAAAACGGATCCTCCCTGCGCGCGGTCAGGGAGCTCGGCACCCTCTTTGCCGTCATGCGACGCATGGACGACGGCGATGCCGCGACGTTGCGCGGCGAGCTGCTTTCGCTGGCGGCGCCGGAAGCGCCCTATCGCTTTACCGCGCTGGAGCTGCTGGCTGCCCTGGCCCTGCGCGAGGGCGATACCGCCGGGGCCCGCGAACACCTCGCCAAGATCACCGACGATCCCGCCGCGCCCGCCGGCAGCCGCTCGCGTGCCGCCGAGCTGCTCGCCTCCTTCCCCGGATGAGCCTCTGATGTCCCTGTTTCTGAAGCGCCTTCTGGTGCCGCTTTCCCTGCTGCTTACGCTGTCGGCCTGCGGCATCAGCGAATGGTTCGGGGAAGCCGACGAGCCGCCGCTGCCCGGCCAGCGCATCGCCATCCTGGCCTACGAGCGCGGCCTCAGGGCCGACCCCACGATCGCCGACGTGGTGGTCCGCCTGCCGGAGCCCTACGTGAACACGGACTGGTCGCAGCCCGGCGGCAGCGCCGCGCACGCCATGTACCACCTGTCCCTGAGCGCCGATCCGCGCCAGGTCTGGAGCGCCGATCTGGGCGCGGGCTCGGGCGACGTGGCGCAGCTCCTGGCGCAGCCCATCGTGGTTGGCGACACCGTCTACACCATGGACTCGCGCTCCCTGGTCTCCGCCTTCTCGGCCGCCAACGGCAGCCGCCTGTGGCAGGTCGACCTGGAGACCGAGGACGAGGACGACGGCTTCTTCGGCGGCGGCATCGCCTCCGACGGCGAGCGGATCTATGCGGCTACCGGCTTTGCCCGCATTTTCGCTCTGGATGCCAGCAGCGGCGAGACCCTGTGGATCCACAAGGCACCGTCGCCGATGCGCGGCGCCCCGGTGGTGAGCGGCGGCCGCGTCTTCGTCGTCACCCTGGACAACCAGCTGCTGGTGCTCAACGTCGACACTGGCGAGCGCCTGTGGAACCACGTCGGGGTGCAGGAAACCGCCGGACTGCTGGGCTCGGCGAGCCCGGCGGTTGCCCGCAACACGGTGGTGGTGCCCTATTCCTCCGGCGAGGTCCTGGCGCTGCTGACCGACGACGGCCGCACGGTGTGGAGCGAGAACCTCAGCGCCACGCGGCGCCTCGATCCCCTGGCCGACATCGCCCAGGTGCGCGGCCTGCCGGTGATCGACCGCGACCTGGTGCTGGCGATCAGCCATGCCGGGCGCATGATGGCGGTCGACCTGCGCCAGGGAGTGCGCGCCTGGCAGGTGGAGATCGGCGGCGTGCAAATGCCCTGGGCGGCCGGCGATTTCGTCTACCTGGTGACCAACGACGGGCAGGTGGTCTGCCTGCAGCGCCGCGACGGGCGCATCCGCTGGGTGACGCCGCTGCCGCGCTTCGTCGATCCCGAGGATCAGGAAGAACCGATCCGCTGGCGCGGACCGCTGCTGGCCGGCGACCGCCTGATCCTCGCCGGTTCGCACGGCGAGGTGATCTCGGTGTCGCCCTACGACGGCAAGGCGCTCGGCGCCATCTCCCTGGGCGACGGCGTGGCAGTATCGCCGGTGGTGGCCAACAACAGCCTCTACCTGGTGACCGACAGCGGCCGGCTGGTGGCGTTCAGGTAGCCGCACAGCGCGTCCTTCGAGACGCGCCCGGGCGGCGCCCCGGCCGCGGTTCCAGGACGAGGTAAATCTTTGATGGCAGCAGGGGCGTCTCGAAGCGCGCACGGCGGCTGCCAGATTACCTTCTCCCGCAAGGGGGGAGGCAGAAATCCATTCCTGTTGCCGGGCGTTGCATCACCATCATGACCATCACCGTCGTCATCATCGGGCGCCCCAACGTGGGCAAGTCGACGCTGTTCAATCGGCTGGTCGGGCAGCGCGTGGCGCTGGTCGACGACAAGCCAGGGGTGACCCGCGACCGCCGCGAGGGCGAGGCCAATCTCTTCGGCCTGGAGTTCCGCGTGGTCGACACCGCCGGCCTGGAGGAGCGCTTCGACGCCAGCCTGGAAGGGCGCATGCGCGCGCAGACCGAAAAGGCACTGGTGGAGGCCGATCTCGCCCTGCTGGTGTTCGATGTGCGCGCCGGCATCACGGCGCTGGACGAGCACTTCGCCCAGTGGCTGCGCCGCAGCGGCAAGCCGGTCGCCCTGGTCGCCAATAAGTGCGAAGGCCGCGAGACGGAGGCCGGCCTCGGCGAGGCCTATGCCCTCGGCCTCGGCCAGGCCATCCCGATCTCCGCCGAGCACGGCACCGGCATGAGCGACCTCTACGATGCCGTCGCCGCGGTGGCCGCGCCGACCGCTGCCGCCGAAGCCGAAGAAGGCGCCGAAGCGGAGGAGGGGCCGGACGAAGAGCCCAGGATATTGCAGCTCGCTATCGTCGGGCGCCCCAACGTCGGCAAGTCGACCCTGGTGAACAAGCTGCTCGGCGAGGATCGCCTGCTGACCGGGCCGGAAGCCGGCATCACCCGCGATTCCATCTCCGTCGACTGGACCTTCCGCGGCCGCGCGCTGCGGCTGGTCGATACCGCCGGGCTGCGCCGCAAGGCGCGGGTGGTCGAGAAGCTGGAGCGGCTCTCGACCCAGGACACCCTGCGCTCGATCCGCTTCGCCCACGTGGTGGTGCTGCTGCTCGACGTCGAGGAAGGCCTGGAGAAACAGGACCTCACCATTGCCCGCATGGTAGTGGAAGAGGGCCGCGCCCTGGTCATCGGCGTCAACAAGTGGGATACCTGCCGCGACCGCGAGGCCAGCCTGGCGGCGATCCACGACCGCCTGGAGCGCTCCCTGCCGCAGACCCGCGGCATCCCGGTGGTGACGCTCTCGGCCCTGCAGAGCCACAACATCGAGGCGCTGATGAATGCGGTGCTGGGCGCCTACGACGTGTGGAACCGGCGCATCGGCACCTCGGACCTCAACCGCTGGCTCGACGCTGTGACAGCCTCGCATCCGCCGCCGGCGAGCTCCGGCCGGCCGGTGCGCCTGAAGTACATCACCCAGGCCAAGGCGCGGCCGCCCACCTTCGCGATCTTCTGCTCCAAGCCTGACCAGCTGCCGCCGTCCTACCTGCGCTACCTGGAGAACGGCCTGCGCGAGGCCTTCGACCTGCCCGGCACCCCGATCCGCATCCACTTCCGCAAGGGCGAGAACCCTTATGCAGGCAGGAAGAAGAAGCGTTAGGGGCGGGGCGCTCGCTCCTCAGCGTGAGGTCAATCGTTTCGCACTCCTAACCTCATCCTGAGGAGACTGCGCAGCAGTCGTCTCGAAGGATGGCTGCGGGCCGGATCCTTTTTTCAGCAGCCGGCTAATGCGCCCCCTGATGGGCCACGGTGGCCGTCGGCTGCTCGAGGAAGGCGTAGCCGTAGCCGCTGCAGGAGACGTTGGGGTTGGTGGCGGCGAAGACACCGCTGGGGTTCTCCTTGAACAACCAGACGTGCAGGTCGTAGTGGTGCAGCCCGTCCGGCATCAGGGGCTCGTGGCCGGCCATCGGGCCGTTGAAGGGCTCGCCGAACAGCGTCGGGCGCTGCTTCACGCCGGTGGCGAGCGGGACGAACCACTCGGCCGCGACCAGCTCCAGCCGGTCGCCGACGGGCTCGTAGACGAGGATCTGCGGCTTGGCCGGGTCGAGTTCGGGCGAAATGAGGGCCGGGTTCAGGAAGTGCACACCCATGGCGCCACTCTCGTAGTACACGCAGCCGAGGGTCGAGAAGTAGCCATCGCGCACGGCCGCGACAGGGTCCTTGTACCTGGCGAGCTGGTCGCGCACGGATTCGAGCTCCGGGGGCAGCGTCGGTGCCTTGCTGTCGGCAAGGGCAGTGCCGGCCTGCGACGAGAGCGCGGCGAGCCCGAGGACAAATGCCGGGACAAGCGCCAGGGCTGCTGCGTTGACTGTCTTCATGGTCTTCTCCTTCAAGCGTAGTGGATGGTCGGCGTGGTGGCCGGCGCGCGGCGGTCAGCCAGCGCGGCGGATCGTCGCGTGATCGGTCTGCCCGGTGTCGAGGATGGCCAGCGGCTCCCCGCAACCACCGCAGCGGCCGAAGGGCAGGGGCGATGTGATGATCCGGGCCGTGTGGCCGTAGGGACAGCCGAACACCGCTGGCGTGAGCACCCCCGCGAGAAGGCCGCCGCCGGCCGCCTCCGCCAGCGCTGCGCTGGCCCGCCGGGCCTGTGTCATCGTCTTCATGGGAGTCCTTCCGTGTTGCCCGTTGTTGACGCAGGGGGGCTTGTACGCCGAATTGTTTTCCGGCGCGCTTTCCGGTTTTTTCCGGTATTTTCCGCGATGTGTCCGGCGCGGGAGACGCAGGGATCGGGAATAGATGGACGCGAGGAAGCAGATTGCCGCGACGATAAAGGACCATCTGGCTCGTGAGCGTATCTCGCGCGAGCAGTTCGCCTTCAAGGCCAGGCTCGGCAAGTCCACCATCGACAAGCTGCTGATCGGCCTGTTCTCCGACCGCACCCTGTCGATCGTCGAGGCCCACACGAAGCTGCCGCTGCGCGCGATGCTCGAGGGCCGGGCGGAGGCCCGGACCACGGCGGAGAGTCCGGCGGCAGCACCGAAGCCTCTCGACATGCCCTCCATCGCGGTCCTGCCGTTCGCCAACCTGGGCGGCGACCCGGAGCAGGATTTCCTCGCCGACGGCATCACCGAGGACATCATCACGGCACTGACGCGGTTGCGCTGGCTCTTCGTGATCGCCCGCAATTCGAGCTTCGTCTACAAGGGCAGGGCCGCCGACGTCCGACAGGTCGCCCGCGACCTCGGCGTGCGCTACGTCCTCGAGGGCAGCGTCCGCACGGCGGGCAAGAGGCTTCGCATCACCGGCCAGCTTATCGACGCCGAGACGGGCAAGCATGTCTGGGCCGAGAAGTACGACCGCGACCTGCAGGACATCTTCGCCGTTCAGGACGACATCACCGAGCATGTCGTAGCCGCCGTGGAACCCCACCTCTACGCCGAGGAGGGGTTCCGCGCCGCGAGCAAGCAGCCGGACAGCATTGACGCCTGGGGGCTCGTCGTCCGCGCGCTGGGACTGATCAACAAGATGGAGCGTGGGCAGAACCAGGAAGCCCAGGCGCTTCTCCGGCGCGCTGTCGCGATGGCGCCGGGCTATGCCCGAGCGCATGCGCTGCTGGGCTGGGCGGTGTGGTGGGAGACGCTCTGCCTATGGGCGGAGGACAGCGCCGCCGGCTACCGGCAGGCGGCCGCTCATGCGCAGGCCGCCCTGGCACTCGACCCAAGCGATCCCTGGGCGCGGATGGTTGCGGGGCTGTGCCTCAGCACCGTGGGGCAGCATGAGCGGGCCCTGGGGGAGCTCCGGACCGCGCTTACCCTCAATCCGAGTTTCACCCTCGGCCACATGGCGGCCGGATGGGCGCTGCTTCGCGCAGGACAGTGGGACGAGGCCATCGTCGAGACCGGGCGGGCGCTGCAGACGAGCCCGCTCGACAGCTTCTCGGGATTCTACACCTCCGTGCACGGCCTCGCGCTTTTGGCGGCGCGGCGTTTCCAGGAGGCGTTGCCCTTCCTGCGCGCCTCGGTCGCCGCCTTCGCGGAATACTCCGGGCACTACAACACCCTGATCAGCTGCTGCGGGCATCTCGGCCTGATCGAGGAGGCGCGGGAGTTCCTGGCCGTGCGCAGCCACATGAGCCCACCGCTGCGTCTCGGACTGGTGAGGCAGCACCTCAGCACGTTCGCCCACCGCGACGTCTTCCTTGAAGGGCTCAAGAAGGCGGGCGTCCCGGAGTAGGGGGGCGGCTAAGGCGCGCGCTCTCTGCGGCAAGCGAAGGTCGTCGGGTGCGAAACCTGCTAGGATTAGGTCATGAAGCAGTCGTTTCCCGTAAGCCTGTGTCTCGCCCTGATGTTCTCCGCCGCCTTGGCGCCGGCGGCCGCGCAGGTCACAAGCCCCGCCCAAGCGCCGCGGCCTTCGCTTACCGGCATCGTCCGGCAGGCGGATGCGCTGGAGCCACTGCAAACCCTGATCGTCGCCCGGGACGGCGAGATCCTGATCGAGGAAGGTTTCCGCGGCCATTCGACCTCGGCGCCGGCCAACATCAAGTCGGCTTCGAAGGCCGTCATCTCGGCGCTGGTCGGTATCGCCGTCGGCAAGGGGATTCTCGAAGGTCCGGACCAGAGGATCGCGCCGCTGCTCAGCGACAAGCTGCCGGAGAATCCCGACCCGCGGATCCACGACATCACCATCGGCAATCTGCTCTCGATGCAGGCCGGGCTCGGGCGCACCTCGGGCGCCAACTACGGGCGCTGGGTATCGAGCCGCGACTGGGTCCGCGCGGCACTGGCGCAGCCCTTTGCCGGGGTGCCGGGCGGCGGCATGCTGTATTCCACCGGCAACAGCCATCTGCTCTCGGCGATCCTGACGCGTGAGTCCGGGCGCTCCACGCTCGAGCTGGCCCGCGAATGGCTGGCGCCATTGAAGGATTTCGCAATTGCCGACTGGCTGCGCGATCCTCAGGGCATCTATCTCGGCGGGAATCAGATGGCGATGACTCCACGGGCCATGCTTGCCTTCGGCGAGCTCTACCGCAATGGCGGCAGGGTCGGCGACCGGCAGGTGATCCCACAGGACTGGATCGAGGCGTCGTGGCAGCCGCGCACCCAGTCGATCTTCCACGACGACCTCTACGGCTACGGGTGGTTTCTGGCGGAGATGGCGGGCCACCGGGTGATCTACGCCTGGGGCTATGGCGGCCAGATGATCTATGTCGTGCCGAGCCTGGATCTCACCGTCACGATGACCTCGGTGGAAAACCAGCCTTCGGCCCGAAGCGGCCATCGCGGCGACCTCCACGCCCTGATGAGGCAGATCGTGACCGCAATGAAGGCAGAGGAAGGCTGGGAGGAGTAGGCCGGCCGCCTGACCCAGCGGTTGGCGGTCGCCTACCGCGCCTCCACCACCTCGCCGTTTTTCGTGCAGGCCGGCTCCGCAAGTTCCACGAAGAGCCCGGCGATGACATCCGGCGCGCGCAGGCTCGCCGGGTCCTCGCCGGGGAAGGCGGCGGCGCGCATGGCGGTGCGGATCGGACCGGGCGAGAGCAGGTTGGCGCGCACCTTGGTCTTGGTGATCTCCGCCGCGTAGGTGCGGACCAACGCCTCCAGGGCGGCCTTGGTGACCGCGTAGGGCCCCCAGTAGGCCATCCTGCCGCTCGCGGCGCCGGAGGTGACGAAGATCGCGCGGCCGGCGTCGGAGACGCGCAGCAGCGGGTCGAGGCTGCGGATCAGGCGGTAGTTGGCGGTCACGTTTACGTCCATGACCTCCTGCCAGATCTCCGGCGGGATGTGGCCGACGGGGGTCAGCGGCCCGAGGATGCCGGCGTTGCCGACCAGGATGTCGAGCTTGCCGTAGCGCTCGTTGAGGGAGGCGCCGAGGCGGTCGAGGCCGTCATGGTCGCGCAGGTTGTGCGGCACCAGCACCGGCTGCCTGCCGCCGGCGGCCCGGATGGCGTCGTCGAGTTCCTCCAGGGCGCCGACGGTGCGCGCGATGAGCACGAGCTGCGCGCCCTCGGCGGCGAAGCGCCGGGCGACGGCGGCGCCGATGCCGCGCGAGGCACCTGTGATCACGGCGAGGCGGCCGTCCAGCCGGCCAGAACCCTTCGACATCAAGCTTCCTTCTCCTTTGGGCGGCGCCGTCGCACGAGGCGGCGCGAGCCGAAACAGACGATCAGGCCGGCCAAAGCGCCGGTGGCGGCATAGGTCAGGCCTTCGGGGGTCAGCGGCAGGGCGGGGGCGAAGTCGCCGAAGGTCGCCTCCAGCAGGCCGCGGTTCATGTGCTCGGCGAAGGTGAAGGGCCGCTCCAGGGTCGGCGCTTCGCGCAGCGCCCGGTAAGCGGCCTCCATGCGGTCGAGCTGGAAGATGCTCTCGGACATGCGGCCGCCTTCCAGGCTGTGCGGCGCGCTGTCGAGGAAATTCTCGATGTAGTCTTCCACCGAAAGGCCCTTGGCGGCGGCATCGTCGCGGATCTCCGCGGCGCGCAGGCGGGCCTGGTCGATGCGCCCGCCGAGACGCTGGACGTAGTGCGCGTAGAATTCGGGGAACTGCGAGAAGACCGCTCCGCCGGAAACGGCACCGAGAGTGTAGAGCAGACGCGCAAACATCGACGAGGGCGCGCGCCGTCAGGCGCGTTCGGCGAGCAGGGAGAGTTGCGCCGGCTGGTCGCGGCCGGCGAAGTCGGTCAGCCGGATCGGGTAGTCGCCGGTGAAGCAGGCGTCGCAGTACTTCGGCGCCGCCGCCTCGCGACCTTTCTGCCCCATGGCGCGGTAAAGGCCGTCGATGGAGATGAAGGCGAGGCTGTCGACGCCGATGTGGCGGCCCATCGCCTCGACGTTCATGGCGGAGGCGAGCAGCTCCTCGCGCTGCGGCGTGTCGATGCCGTAGAAGCAGGAGTGGGTGGTCGGCGGCGCAGCGATGCGCATGTGCACCTCGGTGGCGCCGGCGGCGCGCACCATCTCGACGATCTTGATCGAGGTGGTCCCGCGCACGATGGAGTCGTCCACCAGCACCACGCGCTTGCCGGCGATGGACTGGCGGTTGGCGTTGTGCTTCAGCTTCACGCCGAGATTGCGGATCTGCTGGCCCGGCTCGATGAAGGTACGCCCGACGTAGTGGTTGCGGATGATGCCGAGCTCGAAGGGGATGCCTGCTTCTGCGGCATAGCCGATGGCCGCCGGCACGCCGGAGTCCGGCACCGGGATCACCACGTCGGCCGGCAGGCCGCTTTCTTGCGCCAGCACACGGCCGATGTCCTTGCGGGTCTGGTAGATGGAGATGCCCTCCATCATCGAATCCGGCCGCGCGAAGTAGATGTACTCGAAGATGCAGGGCCGCCGCGGCGTCGGCGGGAAGGGGCGCAGCGAATGAACGCCGGACTCGTCCAGCACCACCATCTCGCCGGCTTCGACGTCGCGCACGAACTCGGCGCCGATGATGTCGAGGGCGCAGGTTTCCGAGGCCACCACGTCGGCGCCGCCGAGGCGGCCGAGCACCAGCGGGCGCACGCCCAGCGGATCGCGCACCGCGAAGATGCAGCTGCTGGAGACGGCGACCAGGGAATAGGCGCCTTCGATCTGACGCAGGGCCGAGATGATGCGGTCGACCAGGCTGGCGGCTTCCGAGGTGGCGATGAGGTGAAGGATGACCTCGGTGTCGGTGGTCGACTGGAAGATGGCGCCCTGGTTCACCAGGCGGCGGTGCAGGGCACGCGCGTTGGTCAGATTGCCGTTGTGGGCCAGCGCGAAGCCGCCGCAGGAGAGATCGGCGAAGAGCGGCTGCACGTTGCGCAGCGCCGTCTCGCCGGTGGTCGAGTAGCGGTTGTGGCCGATGGCGGCATGGCCGGCGAGGCGGGCCATGACATCCTCGGAGGAGAAGATGTCGCCGACCAGACCGAGGTCGCGGTGGGCGTTGAAATGCTTGCCGTCGAAGGCGACGATCCCGGCGGCCTCCTGGCCGCGATGCTGCAGGGCGTGCAGCCCGAGGGCGGCGAGGGCCGCGGCGTCGTCGTTGCCGAAGATCCCGAAGACGCCGCATTCCTCGTGAAACTTGTCGTCGTCACCCCTGACGTCGAGGGGGGTGCGTTCGAGGGCGGGGGCCAGAGGATTGGTGGTCATCACTGCGTGGTCTCTCCCGGCGCGGTTTCGTCCGACATTAGGCCTTCTACTGCCTTTTCCACTACGCTGTTCATTCCCTCGCGCATCTCCTCATTATATGGAGGTTGCACTTCTTCCGCATCGGACCTGCGAAGAGGGGAACTGAGCCGCTCGTACAGATCTACTGTACTGCGAGTTTCCTCCGCCCGTCGCCTGGCGTCCTCGGCGGCCTGGTCGCCGCGCTCCCGCAGTTCGGCCGGCACCAGGGTCAGCAGCAGGTCGGCGCCGCGCTCCACCAGAGGGCGTGCCCTGGCCTCCTGGATCCAACCGGGCCGGTCGTTCTCGGTCACCATGTAGCTGAGTGCCAGCCAGGCCAGCACCACAATCACCGCGCCGCGCGCGAAACCGAACAGCAGGCCGAGGGAACGATCGAGGGCGCCGAGGCTGCTGTGCTGGATGCGGTTCGACAGGATGCGCGTCAGCACCGAGAACAGCACCAGGGCAACGAGGAAGAGCCCGACTCCGGTCACCAGGCTGGCGATGAACTCCACGGTGATGACGCCGAGCACCCAGGGCTGCACCAGCGGGAAAGCGTAGAGCGTAACGAAGGCGGCACCGACCCAGGAGGCGACGGCCAGCACCTCGTGCACGAAGCCGCGCACGAAAGCGAAGATGCCCGACACCAAAAGGACGATGATGACGATGAGGTCGGCCAGGTTGATCGGCAAGCTGTCCATTAACGCTCTCTAATAGGCCTGCTGGGCGCGGCCGGACCGCCGCTGCGGCAGGTCTCCGGGCGCCGCCAGGCGGGCGACCAAATCTTGCAGATGGGCAATCTCCTCGACGGCGATGCCCTGGCCGCCGGCGGGGCCGGCCTTGTCACCGGATTTTCCCCCGGCCTTTGCGGGGGCCTGCTTGCGCCTTGGGGCGATCCAGGCGCGCGAAAAGCCCAGCTTCTCAGCCTCCTTGAGACGGAGTTCCACCTGGCTGACCGGGCGGATCTCGCCCGACAGGCCGATCTCGCCGAAAATCACCGTCTCTTCCGGCACTTCCTGTCCCGTTGCCGCTGAAACCAGGGCCGCTGCAACGGCCAGATCCGCCGCCGGCTCCCCGATCCTGAGGCCGCCGGCCACGTTCAAATATACCTCTTGGCCGGCCAATGCCAGCCCGCATCGCGCCTCCAGGACCGCCAGCACCATGGCCAGTCGCCCGGAGTCCCAGCCGACCACGGCGCGCCGCGGAGTCGCCTGCGGCGAGGCGGAAACCAGGGCCTGTATTTCAACCAGCAGGGGACGCGTCCCCTCCAGGCCAGCGAAGACGGCGGCGCCGGCGATGTTGCCGCGGCGCTCGGCCAGGAAGAGGGCGGAGGGGTTGGCGACCTCCTGCAGGCCCTCGTCGGTCATCTCGAAGACGCCGATCTCGTCGGTCGGGCCGAAGCGGTTCTTCACCGCCCGCAGAATGCGGAAATGGTAGCCGCGGTCGCCCTCGAAGGTCAGCACGGCATCGACCATGTGTTCCAGCACCTTGGGGCCGGCGATGAGGCCCTCCTTGGTGACGTGGCCGACCAGCAGCAGGCTGAAGCCGCGCTTCTTGGCGAGGCGGATCAGCTCCTGCGCCGCAGCGCGCACCTGGGACACGGTGCCCGGCGCCGATTCCAGGGTGTCGATATAGAGGGTCTGCACCGAATCGACGATGACCACCGCCGGGCCGTCGGGGCGATCGAGGCTGGCGACCATGTCGCGCACCGAGGTCGCGGCGGCCAGCTGCACGGGGGCCTTGGCGAGGCCCATGCGGCGCGCCCGCAGGCGCACCTGGTCGATCGACTCCTCGCCGGAGATGTAGGCGCAGGCGCTTTCCTGGCCACCGCTGCCTTGGGCTCCGGCCGTAGCAAGGCGCGCGGCCACCTGCAGCAGCAGGGTCGACTTGCCGATGCCGGGATCGCCGGCCACCAGCACGGCGGAGCCCGGCACCAGGCCGCCACCGGTGACGCGATCGAACTCGGCGAGCCCGCAGACCAGGCGCGGCCGCGGCTGACTCTCGCTCTCCAGGTCGACGAAATGGATCTTGCCGGCGGCGCGCCCGCGTGCCGCAAGCCCGCCGGGCGCGCTCTGTACGCTTTCTTCGACCAGCGAGTTCCAGGCGCCGCAGGCTTCGCAGCGCCCTGCCCACTTGGTGGCGACGGCGCCGCAATCCTGGCAGACGTATTGGGAGCGGGGCTTGGCCATGGTCAGTCCGATCCTCCGAGGTGGCGGGGCGCGCGGCCCGGGCGCCAGCGGCACCTCACAGGTCGCGCACCTGCATCTGGATCGGCCCTTCTTCGCGGCCGTTGATGAACTGGTCGACGTAGGGATTGCCGGAACGGTCGATCTCGGCGGTGCGGCCGACCCAGATGATCTTGCCCTTGTACAGCATGGCGACTCGGTCGGAGATGCGCCGGGCGCTGGCCATGTCGTGGGTGATGGAAAGCGCGGTAGCGCCGAGTTCCTTCACGCACTTCACGATCAGGCGGTCGATGACGTCGCCCATGATGGGATCGAGGCCGGTGGTCGGCTCGTCGAAGAAGATGATCTCCGGCTCGGTGGCGATGGCGCGGGCGAGGCCGACACGCTTGCGCATGCCGCCGGACAGCTCCGCCGGCATCAGCAGGCCGACGTCCTCGCCGAGGCCGACCGCGCCGAGCTTCTGCAGGGCGATCTCGCGCGCCTGGTCGCGCGCCATCTGCTGGCCCTGCATCAGGCCGAAGGCGACGTTCTCCCACACCGGCAGCGAGTCGAAGAGGGCGGCGTTCTGGAACAGCATGCCGAACTTGCGCCGCACCCGCTCGAGCTCGGCGCCGTACAGGCCGACCGCTTCCTCGCCGTCGACCTTGATGGAGCCGGCGTCCGGATGCAGCAGGCCGAGGATGCACTTCAGCAGCACCGACTTGCCGCTGCCCGAGCCGCCGATGACCAGCATCGACTCGCCTTCGCCGATGTCGAGGTCGATGCCGTCGAGCACGACCTTGTCGCCGAACACCTTGGTCAGGCCGCGGATCGCGATCTTCGGCGTCCCGCCCTGGGGCGCTGCAGCCGCAGGCTGGCCCGACATGGTGTTGGCTTCAGGGCGGTCGTTCATCGCGCGAAGAACAGCTCCGTGATGAAGTAGTTGAAGCTCAGAATGAGGATCGAGGCGGAGACCACGGCATTGGTGGTCGCGGTGCCGACGCCCTGCGCGCCGCCGCGCGAATTGTAGCCGTGATAGCAGCCCATCAGGGTGACCAGGAAGCCGAAGACGGCGGCCTTCACCAGGCCGGAGATCACGTCCTGCGCTTCGATAAAGTCCCAGGTGTTGGTCAGATAGGTCGTCGGATTGAAGCCGAGTTTCTGCGTCGAGACGATGTAGCCGCCGAACACGCCGATGATGTCGGCAATCAGCACCAGGATCGGCAGCATGGTGAGGCCGGCGATGAGGCGCGGGGCGATGAGGTACTTGAAGGGGTTGGTCGCCAGGGTGTCGAGGGCGTCGATCTGCTCGGTCACCCGCATAGTGCCGATTTCGGCGGCCATGGAGGCGCCGACGCGCCCGGCAACCATGAGGCCGGCCAGCACCGGGCCCAGCTCGCGGGTGATGGAGACCACCACCACGTTGGGGATGGCGCTCTCCGCCGAGAAGCGCGCGAAGCCGGTGTAGCTCTGCAGCGCCAGCACCATGCCGGTGAAGATTGCGGTGAGGCCGACGACCGGCAGCGAGTAGTAGCCGATCTCGATCATCTGGCGCAGCACCAGGCGCGGATAGAAGGGGGGCCGCAGGCAGTGCGACAGCGAGAGCGCCGTGAAGATCGACAGCCGGCCGGTGGCTTCGAGGAAAGCCAGGAAGGTGCGGCCGATCGGCTGGAGAAACGGCATCAACGGCTAATCCAAGTAGACCCGGTGATAGCGCGCGCCGAGGGAGGTCAGGATCTCGTACCCGATGGTCCCGGCCTCCGAGGCCAGGGCGTCGACATCTTGCTCCGCGTTGACCAGCTCGGCCCAGAGACCCGGCCGCACCTTTTCCGGCGCGATTCCGGTCACATCCAGCGCAAGCAAGTCCATTGAAACACGTCCAACCACAGGAACCCGTTGTCCGGCGACCCAGGCATGCCCGCGAGAAGAAATCGACCGCAGATAGCCATCGGCGTAGCCGGCGGCAACGGTCGCGATTCGGGCCGGGCCCGTGGCACGGTGGGTGGCACCATAACCAACGGTCTGGGGGGCGTCAATCGCCCGGACTTGCAGGATTTTTGCCTGCAGACGGACGACCGGACGCATCGGATTCGGGGCCCCGGGGGTGGGGTTCACGCCGTAGAGCGCCACCCCCGGCCGGCCGAGGTCGAAATGGTAGTCGGGGCCGAGGAAGATGCCGGAGGAATTGCAGAACGAGACCGGGGTCCTGGGCAGCGCGGTCAGCGCGCGCCTGAAGGCCGCCAGCTGCTCGGCATTCTTCGGGTTCGCCGGCTCGTCGGCGCAGGCGAGGTGGCTGAGGACGCAGGTCGGCACGATGCCGTCCAGGAGACCCGGCTCGGCGCGCAGGCGGTCGATCTCGTCGGGC
Organism: uncultured Pelagibius sp.; assembly: GCA_964472095.1. Taxonomy (GTDB): domain Bacteria; phylum Pseudomonadota; class Alphaproteobacteria; order Kiloniellales; family Kiloniellaceae; genus Pelagibius. Next base: position 123,130 of record CAYYIV010000006.1, on the reverse strand, counting down.
GGCAGGCCGAGGCGGCACATGCCGCTGTCGAGGTGGATGGCGGCGGGCAGCGCCTTGTCGCGCTGCCGGGCGAAGCGGCTCCAAGCCTCGATCTCCCCCAGCGCATTCAGCACCGGCAGGATGGTGTTGTCGGCGTAGTCCGCCTCGGCCCCGGGCATCAGGCCGTTCAGCACGTAGAGCGAGATCGCCGGGTGGCAGCGGTCGAGCAGGGGCCGCAGCCTGAGGGCCTCGTCGAGCTGGGCGACGAAGATGCTGCGCGCGCCGGCCTTGACCAGCGCCGGGGCCACCCGCTCCGCGCCGAGGCCGTAGCCGTCGGCCTTCACCACGGCGGCCAGGGCGCGCTCCTGAAAGGCCGATTTCAGGCGCCGGTAATTCGCCGCGATGGCGGCGAGGTCCACAGTGAGCACGCCGGCGGCGCGGGCGGGCACCTGCGAGAGCACCGCGTCCGGCGCCGGGTCAGTAGCGGTCGGGGAGGTGGTCATCGGAGACGAGGTCGCTGAAGCGCGTGGTGTCGCCGTCGAAGGCGAACTCACGCGAGCCGATCGGGCCGTGGCGCTGCTTGGCGACGATGATCTCGGCCTTGCCGTAGGCGCGCTCGCAACGCTCCTTCCAGCGTTCCAGGCGCTCGTGGAACTTGTTGTCGTCCTCGCCGTCGCGCTGGGTCGGCTCGGCGCGCTCGGCGTAGTACTGCTCGCGGTAGATGAACATGACGATATCGGCGTCCTGCTCGATCGAGCCGGATTCGCGCAGATCGGCGAGCTGCGGGTGCTTGTCCTCGCGCTGCTCGACGGCGCGCGAGAGCTGCGAGAGGGCGATTACCGGCACGTCGAGGTCCTTGGCCAGGGCCTTGAGGCCGCGGGTGATCTCCGAAACCTCCTGCACACGGTTGTCGCTGCGCTTGCCGGCCGGTGGCTGCATCAGCTGCAGGTAGTCGACGACGATCATGCTGAGGCCATGCTGGCGCTTCAGGCGCCGGGCGCGGGTGCGCACCTGGCTCACCGAAAGCGCCGGGGTGTCGTCGACGAAGAGCGGCAGTTCGGACAGCTCACGGCTGGCCTCGAAGATCTTGTCGAACTCCTCGTCGTGGATATCGCCGCGGCGCATGGAATCGGAGCGCACGCCGGTGCGCTCCGCGATGACGCGGGAGGCGAGCTGCTCGGCCGACATTTCCAGCGAGAAGAAGGCGACCGGCTGGCGCTGCTCGACGGGATTGCCCTCGGCGTCCTTCTCGGCGCGGGTTGCCGCGGCCACGTTGAAGGCGATGTTGGTGGCCAGCGCCGTCTTGCCCATGGAAGGGCGGGCGGCGAGGATGATGAGGTCGGAGCGATGCAGGCCGCCGAGCAGCTTGTCGAGATCGGTGAGGCCGGTCGACACGCCGGACAGGCCGTCGCGCTTCATGGCCGCTTCGGTCATGTGGAGCGATTCCAGCACCGCCGAGCGGAAGGGGCTGAGGCCGCCTTCGGTCTGGCCGATTTCGGCCAGCTTGTAGAGCCGGTCCTCGGACACCTCGATCTGCTGGCTGGCGTCGACGTCGAGGTCGTGGTCGAAGGCGTCGTTGACCATGTCCTCGCCGAGCGCAATGAGCTGGCGGCGCAGGTAGAGGTCGTGAATGGTCTTGCCGTAGTCGGCGGCGTTGATGATGGTGACGTAGCTCGACTGCAGCTGCGCCAGGTACTGTGCGCCGCCGACCTCGGTCAGCGCGCTCTCCTGCTCGAAGAGGTTCTTCAGCTGGATCGCGTTGGCGATCTGGCCGCGCTCGATCAGCTTGCCGCAGGCCTCGAAAATGCGCGCGTGCACGCCGTCGGCAAAGTGCTCCGCCCGCAGGAAGTCGGAGACCTTCTCGTAGGCGGCGTTGTTGGCGAGGATGGCGCCGAGCAGCGCCTGCTCCGCCTCGTCGTTCGATGGCGGCAGGCGCAGGTGATCGCCGCCGGATGGGCCGCCATGCAGATGGGTGAGATTGGGCTGCGTCGATTCCATTGCTTCAAAGAACAGCAGATGCGCCGCCGGAGCAACCTTTCCGGTTGGCTGCAAGCGGTGTGGGTAAAGGGGACATCGGGGATAAGCGCAGGGTCGCTCCTCTTGACAGCGGATGACCCAAGGAAAACGGCGGCTCCCGCCAGGGGAGCCGCCGTCGCTTTCCGCCAGGAAAAAAGTCGCGGAGACCTTAGTCCTGCTTCGTCTCGTCGCTTTCCGCGGCCGAGTCGCCTTCGGCCGACTCGGCGGCCGCTTCGACCACGGCCTCCAGTTCGGCTTCGGCAGCCTCCTCGGCCTCGCGCAGATCCTCGGCGCTCACCACGCGGCCGCTTTCCTGCTGGATCTTCGCTTCCTCTTCGGAACGCGCCACGTTGGTGGTCACGGTGACGGCGACCTCCGGGTGGAGCCGGACGCGCACCTTGTGCATGCCGAGCATCTTGATCACCGCGCCGAGGTCGACCTGGCCGCGCGTCACGGTGACGCCCTTGGCGGTCACCGCCTCGGCAATGTCGCGGCCGTTGACCGAGCCGTAGAGCTGGCCGCTCTCACCCGCCTGGCGGATGAGGATGACGGACATGCCGTCGAGATCCTTGGCGACCCGCTCGGCTTCCCCGCGGTGCTTCAGGTTCTCGGCCTCGAGATGCGTACGCTGCGTCTCGAAGCGGGCGAGGTTTTCCTTGGTCGCCCGCATGGCTTTCTTCTGCGGCAAGAGGTAGTTGCGCGCGAAGCCCGGCTTGACCGACACGATGTCGCCCATCTGCCCAAGCTTCTCGATGCGCTGCATCAGGATCACTTGCATCTGATTGTTCTCCCGCTTGGCCGCTTACTTGAGGACATAGGGAAGCAGCGCAAGAAAGCGTGCACGCTTGATGGCGCGCGCCAGTTCGCGTTGCTTCTTGGACGACACGGCGGTGATACGGCTCGGCACGATCTTGCCGCGCTCGGAAACGAAGCGCAGCAGCAGACGCGTGTCCTTGTAGTCGATCGTCTGCGCCTTCGGCCCGGAGAACGGGCAGCTCTTGCGGCGACGGAAGAACGGGCGACGGCCACCGCCGCCGCCGACGACTTGAACGCTCATTCTGCGGCTCCTTCACTGGCGGTTGTTGTCTCGCTGTCGGCGTCACGCGGAGGGCGTGGACGGCCCCCGTCGCGACCGCCGTCCCGACCGAAGTCGCGACCACCGCGGCGGTCACCCCGATCGCCCCGGTCACCGCGCCCGCCACGATCACCGCGATCGCCGCGCTCGTCGCGGCTGTTGCGCGCCTGCATGACGATGGAGGGGCCTTCCTCCAGCGTCTCGGTGCGCACCGTCAGGTAGCGGATGACATCGTCGTTGAGGCGCAAGAGGCGCTCCAGCTCCTGCATCGCCGCCGCCGGCGAGTCGACGCGCAGCATCACGTAGTGACCCTTGCGGTTCTTCTTGATCCGGTAGGCGAGCGTGCGCAGGCCCCAGTACTCGGACCCGGCCATGCGGCCGCCGTTGTCTTCGAGGATCTTGGTGAATTCCGCCACCAGGTTTTCGACCTGCGATGTGGCGACGTCCTGGCGTGCAATGAGCACGCACTCGTAGAAAGCCATGATGTACTCCCTCTGGCTGTTCGTGGACCGGCGCTGAGCGAAGCCGAGCTGCCCGGCCCTAGCCGAACCCCTCAAGCGGGGCCGGCAAGGAGTGCCTCGCGTTCTTGCCCTTGTCGGGAGGCAAAGCCCCCTCAAGGCCGCAAAGCCGCGGGACTATACACTTTGTGGGGGGTGGTGCAAGGCTGAAGCGGCGCCTTGCGGCAGCGCCCTTGTTTACCAAGGAAGGCCCCGGACTGCCAGCCTTTGGGCGCCGATCTGGCTTGACAGGCAAGGCTGTGTGGCTATGTCTGAGCCGCGTTTTCTTCGCCAATCTCGTTTCTCGCGGAGTTGCCTTTCATGAGCCTGGCATTTGTGTTTCCGGGGCAGGGGTCCCAGGCCGTCGGCATGGGCCAGGTGCTGGCCGAGGCCTTCCCGGTCGCCCGCCACACCTTCGAGGAGGTGGACGACGCCCTGGGCCAGACGCTCTCCCGCCTGATGTTCCAGGGGCCCGAGGAGGAACTGCGGCTGACCGCGAATGCCCAGCCGGCCCTCATGGCGGTCAGCATGGCGGTGGTGCGGGTGCTGGAGCGCGAGGGCAAACTGCGTCTGGTGGACAAGGCGGCCTTCGTTGCCGGACACTCTCTAGGAGAATATTCCGCTCTGGCGGCCGCCGGCAGCCTGCAGGTCGCCGATGCGGCGCGGCTGTTGCGGCGCCGCGGCCAGGCCATGCAGGAGGCCGTGCCGGTCGGCGAGGGGGCCATGGCGGCGCTGCTCGGTCTCGACCTGGAGGTGGCCCAAGCGGTCGCTGCCGAGGCGGTCCAGGCGCTCGCTGCCGAAGCGATCGGAGGGCAGGTCTGCGCGGCAGCCAACGACAACGCCCCGGGCCAGGTGGTGATCAGCGGACATGCCGCCGCCGTCGAGCGGGCCTGCGAGCTTGCCAAGACCAAGGGCGCCAAGCGGGCGGTCCTGCTGCCGGTCAGTGCGCCCTTCCATTGCAGCCTCATGGCACCGGCCGCCGACGTCATGGCCGAAGCGCTGGCCGCCGTCGCCGTGGCGATGCCGGAGGTGCCGCTGGTCGCCAACGTGACCGCCAGCCAGCTGAGCGATCCGGATGAGATCCGCCGCAAGCTGGTGGAGCAGGTCACCGGCATGGTGCGCTGGCGCGAAAGCGTCGCCTACATGGCCGCTCAGGGCGTCGAGACGGTGATCGAGCTGGGCGCCGGCAAGGTGCTGACGGGGCTCAACAAGCGGATCGATCGCGCGCTGGCGGCCCAGGGCGTGGAGACGCCGCAGGAGGTCGAAGCCGTCCTCGCGCAGCTCTAGCGCGCGGGCCCGGCAGACAGGTCCCCCGCGGCGCTGGGGGCAGCTTCAAGTTCTATCGTCGTGGAGACGTCTTGATGTTTGATTTGACTGGAAAGATTGCCTTGGTCACCGGTGCTTCCGGCGGCATCGGCGGGTCCATCGCCCGCCGCCTGCACGGCCAGGGCGCAACGGTGGTCCTGAGCGGCACCCGGGCCGAAGCGCTCGAGGCGCTGGCCGGCGAACTGGGCGGGCGGGCGCAGGTCATGGCCTGCAACCTGAGCGACCCGGCAGAGACCGATGCCCTTGTCGGGCGGGTCGAGTCAGAGGCCGGCCAGCTCGACATCCTGGTCAACAACGCGGGCCTGACGCGCGACGGCCTGGCCTTGCGCATGAAGGACGAGGACTGGCAGCAGGTCCTCGACGTGAACTTGACGGCAGCCTTCCGCCTGACGCGAGCGGCCCTGAAGGGCATGATGAAGCGCCGCTGGGGCCGCGTCATCGGCATCACCTCCATCGTCGGGGTGACAGGGAATCCGGGCCAGGCGAACTACGCCGCCTCCAAGGCCGGCCTGATCGGCATGACCAAGTCGCTGGCCCAGGAAGTCGCGACTCGCGGCATCACTTTGAACTGTGTGGCGCCGGGCATGATCGAAACCGCCATGACCGACGCGCTGAACGAGCAGCAGCGCGCCCGCATCCTCACGGCTATCCCGATGCAACGTCTTGGAAACCCAGACGAAATCTCATCGGCTGTGATCTACCTGGCGAGCCAGGAGGCGGCCTACGTGACCGGCCAAACCTTGCATGTAAATGGCGGAATGGCCATGATATGAAGGCTGCGGGGGAGCCACGTCGACTAGGCGTCTGTAGGGCGTTGGCAAATCTTCAAGAACTGTGATATGAGGCGGCGCCTTGCGCAAAACGGCAGGGCAGCTATTTATTTTGACGGTATCTGCTTCCGCCAAGAAGCACCGAAGAACCTGAGGGCTAATTCTTATGAGCAACGACATAGCCGAGCGCGTGAAGAAGATCGTCGTCGAGCATCTGGGCGTCGATGATGCAAAAGTTACCGAGACCGCGAGTTTCATCGACGATCTGGGCGCCGACAGCCTGGACACGGTGGAGCTGGTGATGGCTTTCGAAGAAGAGTTCGGCTGCGAGATTCCCGACGATGCGGCGGAGAAGATCGTCACCGTCAAGGATGCGATCACCTTTATTCAGGAACACTCCTGAGCCGACGGCGATTGCGGCAGAGGCGTGGCTAGCGCCTGAGTTGCCACCCTTGCACTTCGCCGCACAAAGGCCGCTTGCAGTATGAGACGGGTTGTCGTTACAGGATTGGGGCTGGTGACGCCGTTGGGAAGCGGGGTCAGCCATGTCTGGGATCGCCTAATCAACGGCCAATCCGGCCTGCGCAGCATCCAGAGCTTCGATGTCTCCGACCTGCCGGCGAAGATCGCCGGCCAGGTGCCGCTTGGAGATTCCTCCCAGGGCCTGTTCAACGCCGACGACTATCTCGAGCCGCGCGACCAGCGCAAGCTCGACCGCTTCATCATTTTCGGCATGGCAGCGGCACAGCAGGCCATCGAGGATTCCGGCTGGACCCCTGGCTCGGACGAAGACCGCTGGCGCACCGGCGTGATGATCGGCTCCGGCATCGGCGGGCTGGAGACCATCTTCGACGGCTCCGTCACCGTGCATGAGCGCGGGCCGCGGCGCCTGTCGCCCTTCTTCATCCCGGCCGCCCTGATCAACCTGGTCTCCGGACAGGTCTCCATCCGCTTCGGCTTCAAGGGGCCGAACCATGCGGTGGTGACGGCCTGCTCGACCGGCGCCCATGCGATCGGCGACGCGGCCCGGCTGATCATGCTGGACGATGCCGACGTCATGGTGGCCGGCGGCGCGGAAGCGGCGGTCTGCCGCATCGGCATTGCCGGCTTTTCGGCCTCGCGGGCACTGTCGACCAAGTTCAACGATACGCCGGAGCGCGGATCGCGGCCCTGGGATGCGGACCGTGACGGCTTCGTCATGGGCGAGGGCGCCGGCGTGGTGGTGCTCGAGGAACTCGAGCACGCCAAGGCACGCGGTGCGACCATCTATGCCGAGGTGGTCGGCTATGGCCTTTCAGGCGATGCGCACCACATCACCGCCCCGCCGGAAGACGGCAACGGCGGCTTCCGGGCCATGCAATCGGCGTTGAAGCGGGCCGGCCTTGACCCGAGCGACATCGATTACATCAACGCACACGGCACCTCGACGCCGCTGGGCGACGAGATCGAGGTCGGGGCGGTGCGCCGTCTGTTCGGCGACGCTGTGAAGGACGTCTCGATGTCGTCCACCAAGTCGGCGATCGGCCACCTGCTGGGCGCGGCCGGCGCGGTCGAGGCGATCTTCTCGATCCTGGCAATCCGCGACAACGTGGTGCCGCCGACACTCAATCTCGACAATCCCTCGCCGAGCTGCGCTGACATCGATCTGACCCCCCATGTGGCCAAGGAGCGTCCGGTGCGCCGTGCGCTGTCCAATTCCTTCGGCTTCGGCGGCACCAATGCCAGCGTCATCCTGGCCGAGTATCAATAGCGGCCTCGCGTGATGCGGCGACTGGGCATCATCGCCGCCGTTGTCGTTGCCTTCGTGGCGGTCGTCGCCGGCGGCCTGTGGTTCTATCTTCAGCAGCAGTTTGAGGCAACTGGGCCGCTCCAGCAGGAAGCCGTGGTCATCGTGCCGCGCGGCGCCGGCCTGGTGGCGATTGCCGACGACCTGGCGGCGGCCGGCGTGATCTCCGATCCCGACATCTTCGCCTTCGGCGTGCGCCTCTTCGCCGATGCGCGCGCCCTGAAGGCAGGCGAGTATGCTTTTGCGCCCGGCAGCTCGATGAAGGAGGCAGCCGAGCTGCTGGCCAGCGGCCGCACGGTGGTGCACCGCCTCACCGTGCCGGAAGGCCTCACCAGCGTCGAGGTCGTCGCTCTGCTGCTGGCGGCGGAGCCCTTGACCGGCGAGATCGCCACGGTGCCAGCGGACGGCGCGCTGCTGCCGGAGACCTACCACTTCCATCGCGGCGACGACCGCGATGCGGTGCTCGATCGCATGCGTCAGTCGATGAGCGAGGCGCTGGCCGCGGCTTGGCAGCAGCGGGCCGAGAACCTGCCGCTGCAGAGCCCGGAAGAGGCGCTGATCCTCGCTTCCATCGTCGAGAAGGAAACCGGCGTCGACAGCGAAAGGGCGCTGGTCGCCGGCGTTTTCGTGAACCGCCTGCGCAAGGGCATGCTCCTGCAGTCCGATCCGACGGTGGTCTACGGCATCACCGGGGGAAAGGCGCCACTGGGCCGCTCCCTGACGCGCCAGGACCTGGCCGATCCAACGCCCTACAACACCTACCAGATCGGCGGCCTGCCGCCGGGTCCGATCGCCAACCCCGGACGCGCCGCGCTGGAGGCTGCCGTCAATCCGGCGACCACCGAGTATCTCTACTTCGTGGCCGCGGGGGACGGGGGACATGCCTTCGCCAGGACCCTCGCCGAACACAACCAAAACGTGGCGAAGTGGCGACGGCACCTGCGCAGCCTGCAGAAGCAGACCAACTAAAGCCTTATCGGACATCTGCCGGGCTTGCGCGGACGGGGAGAAAGCCCCTTCGCCTACGCACCCGCCTGAGGTTCCGTGCTGGCGGTCTTTTCCGGCAGGCGGGCCAGCAGGGGATCGGTCCAGGCGGGCGGCAGCAGAGCCAGCAGCCAGACCAGCGAGAACAGCCGGCGCGGAAAGACGATGCGCGCCTTGTTGACGGCCAGCCCGCGCATGATGATGCCGGCGGCCTGCTCGGTCTCCATCAGGAAAGGCATCGGGAAGTCGTTCTTCGCAGTCATGCGGCTTTTCACGTAGCCGGGGCAGATCACGGTCACCCCCAGCCCGTCACGGCCCAGCATGACGCGCAGCGATTCACCCCAGATCCGCACGGCCGCCTTCGAGGCGCAGTAGGCCGGGGCGCCGGGAAAGCCGCGGAAGGCCGCCAGCGACGACATGATGGCGATCTGACCGCGCCGGCGCGGGCGCATCAGCGCGGCGGCAGCCAGGACGGTGTTGATCACGCCGTCCACGTTGACCGCGAAAATGTGGCGCGCCTGCCGGTCGGTCTCGCCGAAGCTGCCGGTGCCGGCGGAGATGCCGGCGTTGGCAACGACCAGGTCGAAGGGGTGCCGCCGGTCCTGTTCGGCCATCCAGGCGGCGAGGTCTTCCACCGCGCGCACGTCGATGATGCCGGTCGCGACCTCGGCACCTGAGGTGCGGCAGCGCTCCGCAACCGTTTCCAGGCGCTTGCGGTGGCGCCCGGTGAGGGCCAGAAACACGCCGGGAGCGGCGTAACCGAGGGCCAGGGCCGCTCCAATACCACTGGAGCCGCCGGTGATCAGGATCGACTTGGGATGTCTCATGCTGTCTTCCGCGCTGGTCGGTCTCGGGGCCGTCTCAGACCCAGGCTTGTTGCCGTGGGGGCAGCCCAGTATATATGAGCCGCTTCCGCCATGGGGGCAGACGGCGGGGAATCTGGCAGGGGGCGGGTGCAGGCGTGAGGGGGACAGGATGACCGGGCCCGGCAAAGCGGTCCACAGCATGACCGGGTTCGCTCGCCGCGACGGCGGCGACGCGATGGTGAGCTGGACCTGGGAGATCAAGAGCGTCAACGGTCGCAGCCTGGATGTGCGCGCGCGCCTGCCGCAAGGCTACGAGAGCCTTGATCCCGCGGTGCGCAGCGCTGTCACGGCGGCCTGCAGCCGCGGCAACGTCCAGGTGAACCTCTCGATGAAGCGCGGCAGCGCACCGCTGCAGCTGCAGGTGAACGAGGACCTGCTGCAGCAGGTCATCGACCTGATGGCCAAGCTGGAGGCCCGCACGCAGGCGGCGCCGCCCCGCCTCGACGGAATCCTCGCCCTGCGCGGCGTTCTGGAAGCCGTTGAGGAGGAAGAATCCGCCGAGCGCCAAGCCGTGCGCCTGGCGGCGCTGCAAGACGATCTCGCGGCGGCGCTGCAGGCCTTGCTCGCCATGCGGGCGGCAGAGGGTGCTCGCCTACTGGGCATGGCGCGCGGTCACGTCGACGAGATCGAGCGCCTGGCCGCGGCGGCGCGGCGCTGCGCGGCAACCCAGCCGGAAACGCTGCGTCAGCGCCTGAAGGAGCAGTTGGCGCTGCTGCTGGAAGAGAGCACCGGACTCGCCGAGGAGCGCCTTGCCCAGGAGCTGGCACTGATCGCCGGTAAGGCCGACGTGCGTGAGGAGCTCGATCGCCTGACCGCCCATGTCGAAGCTGCGCGCGATCTGCTCGACCAGGGCGGGGCTGTCGGCCGCAAGCTCGACTTCCTCTGCCAGGAGTTTAACCGCGAAGCCAATACCCTGTGCTCCAAGTCGGCCGACGTGGAACTGACGCGGATCGGCCTCGATCTCAAGTCGTCGATCGAGCAGCTGCGCGAGCAGATTCAGAACATCGAGTAGCGGCGATGGTCGAAACCCACATCAAGCGCCGCGGGTTCATGCTGGTGCTGTCCTCGCCCTCCGGTGCCGGCAAGACCACCATCTCCCGGCGCCTGTTGAACACCGACGACAATCTGTCGCTGTCGATCTCGGCGACCACGCGGCCGCCGCGCCCGGGCGAGGCGGAAGGCCAGGACTATTTCTTCGTCGGCAAGGAGCGCTTCGACGAAATGGTGGCGGGCGGCGAGCTGCTGGAGCATGCGCTGGTCTTCGGCAACAACTACGGCACGCCGCGCGCGCCGGTGGAGAAGGCGCTGGAAACCGGCAGCGACGTGCTCTTCGACATCGACTGGCAGGGCACCCAGCAGCTGCGGGAGGCGGCCCGCGAGGATCTGGTGAGCGTTTTCATCCTGCCGCCGACGACGGCGGAGCTGGAGCGCCGGCTGCATGCCCGCGCCCAGGACAGCGAGGCGGTGGTGCGCGGACGCATGGCCAAGGCAGCCGACGAGATGAGCCACTGGGCCGAGTACGACTACATCGTGATCAACGACGACCTGGAAAAGAGCATCGATCAGGTCGAGGCGATCCTGACGGCCGAGCGCCTGCGCCGGGAACGCCGCATCGGCCTGCGCGCCTTCGTCGAGGCGCTACGCCTGCGCAAGTGAGCTGTCTCCCGGCTCGACGAGCCGGGCGAGAGCGCAGAAATCCTCCACCGAAAGCTCCTCCGCCCGCGCCGTCGGCGCGATGCCGGTCCCCTCGAACAGGCGCGCCGGGTCGCCGCCAAGACTCCGGAGGCTCTGGCGCAGCATCTTGCGGCGCTGGCCGAAGGCGGCGGCGGTCACCTTTTCCAGGGCCGCCAGCGAGGCGGGGGCCAGCGGCTCGCGGCGCGGCATCAGCGCGACCACGCTGGAGACCACCTTGGGCGGAGGCGTGAAGGCTCGCGGCGGCAGGTCGAACAGAACCCGCGGCCCGCAGAGCCACTGGGTCAGTACCGAGAGGCGGCCATAGGCGCCGCTGCGAGGCGACGCCACCAGCCGCGCGGCGACCTCCTTCTGAAACATCAGGGTCAGGGCCGAGAAGGCTCCGGAGTCGCTCGCCAGGGTGCTCAGCCAGCCGACCAGCAAGGCGGTGGAGATGTTGTAAGGCAGGTTGCTGACGATCTGACGCGGCGCCGGCCCGATCGCCGTGAGATCGAGCTTCAGGGCATCGCCCTCGACGACTTCGAGGCGCCCGGGATAGGCGGCTGCCAGTTCGGCCAGGGCCTCCAGGCAACGGCGATCCTTCTCCACGGCGACGAGTCTCGCCGCGCCCTCGGCGAGCAGGGACCGGGTGAGGCCGCCGGGCCCGGGGCCGACTTCGATGACGGTGCCCTGGGAGAGGTCCGGCGCGGCCCGCGCGATGCGCCCGGTGAGGTTGAGGTCGAGCAGAAAGTGCTGGCCGAGCGCCTTGCGCGCACCGAGGCCGTAGCGGGCAATGACCTCTCGCAGCGGCGGCAGCGCCGCGGGCAGGGTCATGGAACGGCAGGCGGCCGGCGCGCCGCCGCCGCCATCTCTGCGGCCATGCGCAGCGCCGCCAGCAGGCTGGCCGCGGAGGCCTTGCCCTGGCCGGCGATATCCAGGGCCGTGCCGTGATCCGGCGAGGTTCGGATGATCGGCAGGCCGAGGGTCACGTTCACGCCGCCCTCGAAGTCGATGGTCTTGATCGGGATCAATGCCTGGTCGTGGTACATGCAGAGCGCAACGTCGTATCCGCGCCGTGCGGCGGCATGGAACATGGTGTCCGCGGGCAGCGGACCGAAGGCGTCGATGCCGGCCTGCTGCAGCGCGTGGACGGCGGGGCGAACGACGGCATCGTCCTCGCTGCCCAGCTGGCCGCCCTCGCCGGCGTGGGGGTTGAGCCCGGCAACGGCGAGCCGCGGCCTGGCAATGCCGAATTGGCGGCGCAAAGCCTCCGCCGTGGTCCTGCCGGCCGCCACGATCTTCGCCGTGGTCAGCGCCTCCGGCACCTTGCGCAGTGGCAGATGCACGGTCACAGGCACCACGCGCAGCTCGGCACAGGCGAGCATCATCACCGGCGCCGTTGAGGTCTCGCAAAGTTCGGCCAGGAACTCGGTGTGTCCGGGGTGACGGAAGCCGGCCTCCATGAGCACCTGCTTGTGGATCGGATTGGTCACCACGGCCGCCACGGCGCCTTGCCGGGCCAGTGCCACCGCGCGGCGGATCGACTCGAGCACCGCTTCGGCATTGGCGGGGTCCAGGCGGCCAGGCTCCGCCGCTACCGCCTGCGCCAGAGGCAGGACCGGCAGTGCGTTCGGAAAAGCCACCGCCGCCGCATCCGGACCGGTGATCTCCACGACCGGGACAGCGAGGCCGAGACGCTTCGCCAGCACCGTCAGGCGCGCCGGATCATCGATGACGAAGAAAGGGGAAAGTTCCTCGGACTCGCGCCGCCGCCAGGCGTTCAGCACGATCTCGCCGCCGATGCCGGCGGGCTCGCCCATGGTGAGCGCGATCGGCGGGCTGGCCACCCTGGTCAAGGCTGCCGGCGGTGCCGGGCAGCCGAGCGGTCAGATCCGCACATCGACGTTGGCCGTGCGCCGCAGCTCCTGCATGGAGCGCTGGGCAAGCTGATCGACCCGCTGGTTGGTCAGGGACTCCTGGATGCGGCCGCGGTCGACTTCCTGCCCCTCGTTCCTGCGCATCTCGCGCAGGAAGAGGATGTGAAAGCCCGACAGCGTGCGGATGGGCACCGAGACCTCCCCGGGACCCATCTGGGCCAGGATGGTATTCAACTCATCGTCCAGTTCCCCGTCGCGTACCCAGCCGAGGTCACCGCCCAGAATGGCGGTGCCGGACTGCGAGAACTGGCGCGCAAGGCCGACGAAGTTGGCGCCGCGCCGCAGCTCTTCAAACAGCCGGTTGGCATTGGCCTGGGCCTCATCCTCCAGGGCCGTAGACTCGACCGGAATGAAGATCTCGGCAACGCGCCGCTCGATGGAGCCGTGCCGGGCGGCCAGCCGCGTGACAACCTCCTCGACCTCCTCGGTCGGGATCACCACGCTGGGCCGGAGACGGCGCTGGATGATGGCCTGCCAGGCGATCTGGGCGCGGATCTGGTCGATCAGCGTCGTCGGGATCACCCCGCGGTTGCGCAGCATGGTGAGGAACTGCCCCTCGGTCATGTTGTTCTGCTGGGCGATCTGCTCCAGCGCGCCGGCCACTTGAACGTCCGACACCTCGATATCGAGGCGCTTGGCCTCCTGCATCTGCAGGCGCTCGTCGATGAGGCTGTTCAGCACTTGGGGTGTTAGGCGCTGGCGGATGTCCTGCGTGTCCTCCACGCCGGCGGCAATGACGGCGAGCTGTACCCGCATGGCGAGGTCGAGAACCGAAATGACGTCATCGTTGACCACCGCCGCGGGCCGGAAAAGATCCTGCTGCGCCAACGCCGGGCCCGCAGTTCCGCCCGCCGCCACGGCCAGGGCGCCGAGACCGAGGAACAGGCACCGCCGCAGTACCAGCAGTGGCTCTCGCAACCAACTCATTGAAATTTCCAGTAATCCTGAGAATGCGGCCGGCAGTATATCCCGGCCTGCCGGGGGCATTCAAACGGAAGCTGGGAAGCTGCCGGCGCGGTCGGGAGCCGGCATCAGCCGCCCCCCGCTTCGCCCAGGTATTTGAAGACCACTCGAACGAAGACGCTGTCGTCCGGCTCGAGTTCGCGATCACGGAAGTCTGTTCGCTGGGCCACGCCCTCGATGAGGAAGCAGTCGTCCTGGTAGGTCAGGCTGACGGCGGAGCGCAGGGCGCGGTCGTCGAGCAGGTCGCGGCGGTGCCGGAAGCCGACGGACCAGTTCTCGTTGAGGCGCGAACTCAGGCCGAAGGTTACTTCCTCGCGGTCGCCGAACTCGTCGGTCTCGTCGTCGTTCTTGATCAAGAAGTAGGAGAGATCGAGATTCAGCGCCGGCGGCCCTAGGTTGAGGACAAGCTCGCTGCGCTGGGCCTTGAGATCGTCTTTGTCCAGACGAAAGCGGTAGAGCAGGTCGACCGTTTCGTAGGGGCGAACCTGGATCCGGCCGACCAGGTCGGAGAGCTTGTCTTCGAGCCCCGACCCTTCGGCGAAGACATCGTGGTTTTCGGTGAGGCGGTAGCTCTGGCCGATGAAGGCATTGGCGGAGCCGCCGTTGTCGAAGGCACCGGTCCACTTGATGCCGTAGTCGAAGCGGGTGCCCGAGTCGACTCGATCGCGACCAGGAAAGCGGTTCAGCTCGAAGATGTTCGTATCGTCGAACTCGAAATCCAGGCTGTCCTCGTTGGGGATCTTGCCGGGGTTGGACCCGTTAGGGGCGAAGACCGCCTGTGCGATCGGCTCGAAAACCTGTTGGACCGATCCATCCTGGCGCATCCAGGGGTAACGCCATTTTGCCGCGAATTGCGGAAATACGCGCCCGGTGGTATCGCTGCCTGGTGCGTTGGAGGGGTTGACGTCCGATGAGCCTGGCACCACCCCATGGGTCCAGTAGCCGTCGGCCTGCACCTGAGCGGTGAATTCATAGACGTCGCCGATCGGGCCGATGTAGGGCAGATGGTAGCCGCCGACCACCGACACCCGGCGGCTGTCGCGTCCCTCGATCCGGCTTAGCGCCAGCAGATTGGCATCGATGGTATACTGACCGCCGGGCAGCAGAACGCCCGGCTCGCTGGCGAAGTTGTAGTCGGCCAGCGGGGCGACGATGGGAAACTCGTTGTTGCTGTCGGATTCGCGCAAGCCCTGGTAGGCGAGGCCACGCACGGCCGCATAGTTGCGGCCTTTGAGGCCCTCCAGATAGCCTTCGCTGGTCAGGGTCCGCGAGCTGTCGAAACTGTAGGCGCGCAGGTAGGTGTCGTCGGTGGTGCGGTTGGCGTCGAATCCCCAGCGCCAAGTCTCATCGATTTCGAAACGGCCCTCGGCATCTATATGACCGCGAAACCTGTCCTCGGCGATACTGTTGTCGCGTTCCTCCCGGTCAGCGACGGTGGCGCTGCCGGCGATGCTCAGTTCGCCGTTGGTAAAGAGGTGGCGGTACTCGCCGGTCAGGTTGAGCCCCTGCTCGGTCGAGACGATCGGCGCGAAGGTCAGGTCCTTGGTGTCGTCGATGGCCCAGAAATAAGGTACCTCGAAGGCATAGCCGAGGAAGTCGCTGCTGCCGAAGGTGGGGGCAAGGATGCCGCTGCGCCGATCGACCGTCGGATCCGGATGCTGGAAGTAAGGCGTGTAGAGCACGGGTATGCCGAAGAACTCCAGCCAGGCGTCATGGTAGATGACGTCGTGGGACTCCTGGTCATGGATGACCTCGTTGGCCTTGATCTGCCATAGCGGTGCGCGCGTCGGATCTTCGCGGCACAACTCGCAGGGGCTGAACACTCCCTTGCGGAATTCCGTCCGGTTGCCGCCGGTACGCGTGCCGCTGGCCGCCGCGATTCGCGTGTTGTCGGCGAGAAGGACGCGAATGTCGCGGACGAAACCCTCCTTGAGATCGCCAGTAAGATTCACGAAATCGGCAGAAACCACTTCGCCGGTGGCTTCGATGAGGGTGACGTTGCCTTCCGCGCTCACCAGGTCGCCATTGATGTCGTAGGTCACCCTGTCGGCCAGCAGGACGCGACCGCCCTGCGTGATCTCGACATTGCCCGAGGCAATGACCAGCCCGTTGATCTCGTCGTAGCTGAGTTCGTCGGCGGTAATCAGCGCCGGCGTGTTCTCGAGCGCCTCGATGTCGATGTCCTGTGCCGTCACAGTGCCCCCGGCGACGGCAAAGGAAACAAAGATCGCGGCAGCCAAAGCTGCCGTCCGCCCCAATCCCCCCCATTTCATTCGTTGTTTATCCGTCCTCCAGGTGAAGCAACATCGCCACGCCAAGCATCAACGACACGCCTGCCGGTGTCCAGGCCGCCAGCACCACAGGGATGGTACCTGAAAGACCGATCGCAAACACGAAGTTGGAGAGAAAGTATAAGAGAAAGCCGGTCAACATGCCTGCCAGAATCACCACGCCGACCCGGCCGCGCCGCTGCGGCCGCAGGGAGAAGGTGGCTGCCAGCAGCACCATGGCGGCAAACAGCATCGGCAGCGCCATCAGGCGGTGGAACTGCAGGCGGTGCGGGGTTGCCGAAAAGCCGGCGTCCTGCATCAGTCCGATGAAGCGCGGCAGGTTCCAGAAGCCGATGGTCTCGGGCGGCGCGAAGCTTTCCTGGATCTTGTCGACGGTGAGGTCGGTCGGCAGCTCCAACTCATCGTGAACTTGTGAAGGCTCGCCGGGGCGCGACAGCAAGGCATCGAACAGCAGCCAGCGGCCGGGCTGAAGTTGGGCCTCGCGGGCATCGATGCGGTCCACGAAGCGGTCCTGGTCGGCATAGCGGAAGACCATCACTCGTTGCAGCGAGACAGAGCCGGGCTTGACGCGCTCGGCATGGATCACCGACTGGCCGTTGGCGTCGGCCTGGCGCAGCCAGAGGCCGGTTTCCGAGACGGCCAGCATGCTTTGCTGATTGCGGATGTAACTGGCCTCAAGGCTCTCGTAGCGGCTCAAGAGGATCGAGGCCAGCGGGTTGAGCGCGCTGATCGTCAGCAGGCCGATGATGACCGAGCTGCCGAGCACCGGCAGCAGAAACTGCCAAACCGAGACGCCGGCTGCGCGCGCCACCACCAATTCGTGCGACCGGGTCAGCCGCCAGAAGGTCGCCATGGCCGCGAACAGGATGGTGAAGGGCATGACCTCCTGGCTCAGATAGGGCAGCTTCAGCAGCGCCATCTTCAGGGTGACGGACAATGCGACGTCCTTGGTCGCCAGGCGATCGAGCAGGTCGACGATGGTGGCGAGGAAGATGACGGCAACGATGGCGAAGTAGAAACTGCCGAACCAAAAGAGGTACTGCCGCGCGATGTAACCGGTCAGGGTGGGGGAGAGGCGCAGCCGGCGCATGGCCGGCTGGCTGGCCGCGATGCCGGTCATGCCGAGGCCTCGCTGAGCTCTGGCATGTGGCGGCGCCGACTCGGCCGCCGCAGCAGCACGTAGAGGCTGAGCCCAGAGGCCAGCAGGACCACGGCATACATGGCTGGGATCGCGGCGGCGCTGCGGCTGGCGAGATCGTGCAACGCCAGCGAGACGCCCTCCAGAGCGGCGACGCAGGCGATGGCACCCAGCACCCGCCTGACCTGACCGCGCCGATTGAATTCACCCGCAAGCAAAGCTGCCATGCCGATTAGCACAAAGACCACAGTGTAGAGTGGCCCGACCAACCGCTGATGGGCCTCGGCAATCAATTCCTGCCGGTAGCGCTGGTCCCGCCTTTCGTCGCCGGGCCACAGGAGCTCCGGCAGAAAGCGCTCCTTCGGCTCGCGCCAACGCGACTGAACGGCTTCGCCGAATTCGCTGAGCTCGATGGTATAGCGGTCGAAATAGAGCAGGGAGAAGCGGCCTGTCGCCTGGTCGACCTGCTGGCGGTTGCCGTTCTCCATCACCACCCGCGGGCCGGCTTCGCTGGCGACCAGGGCGCCGCGCTGGGCCATCATAGTCACCGGATTCCTCGCATCGCGACTGTCGTGCACCAGGATGCCGCGCAACTCGCCGTCGCCGGACCGCTCGCGAACAAAGACCGTGATGCCGTCGCTCAGTGTCGTGAAGACGCCTTCCTGCAGCAGCACGGTCGAGAAGTCGTTGCGGAAAGCGTTCTGCAAGTCTTTGAAATTTCTGAAGGAAGCCGGCAAGAAGTAGAGCGAGATGGTATAGACCACGAGGGTCACCAGGACCCCCAGGGCGATTGCCGGTCGAGCCATCTGCAGCTGCGATAGACCGGCGGCCCGCATCACCACCATTTCGCTGTCCATCGCCAGTTTGTGATAGACGAAGAGCACCGCGACGAAGCTGGCTACCGGCAGCACCACGCCGAGGAAAGACGGCAGGAGCAGGCCCACGAAGGTCAGGAAGGTGGAGGCGGGCAGGCCGCGATTCACGATATAATCGATCAGGCGCAGCGACTGCGTCAGCCAGATGGCGAAGGTAAGAGCCAGGGTGACGAAGATCGTCGCCATGACCAGCTGCCCCAATATATAGCGTGTTATCCAGGGCATTGGGCCCAATCGCTGCGGTGGGTAAGCAAAAGAGATAGCGCGCCGTCGCGACCTCAGTCCAGACAAATTCCCGAACGTTTCCAGACTTGAAGGCGGCTGAGGCCACTCCTTATGGGGCCTTGAACTTGCCCGTCGGCGCTGACAATCTGTTCGGCCTTACCTGACGCCCTTTGGGCCTTCCATGGCCGGCCCGCTGCCCGCAAGTGCTGCGCCTGCCGAATTCATTCCGTGAGGGGATTGATGAACATTACCTTTGCTGCGCCGAGCGTTCCCTCGTCCGGCGCCCTGGTCGTCGGCGTGTTGGAGGGCAAGAAGCTGACCCCGACGGCCGCCAGTCTCAACAAGCAGGCCGGCGGCGCGCTCGAGCGGGCGCTGGCCACCGGCAGCTTTTCCGGCAAGAAGGGAGAACTGCTGGAGATCGTGGCTCCGGCCAACCTGACGAACAGCCGAATCCTGCTGGTCGGCCTGGGCGAGCCCGCCAAGCTGGGCGAGAAGGAACTGCAGGACCTCGGCGGCGCAGCGGCGGCGCGCCTGCTGGCCAGCGGTGACGACAAGGCGGCCTTCTTCATCGACAAGCTGCGCGGCGGAAAGGCCGCGCCTGAGCGCGCGGCGCACTATGCCTACGGGGCATTGCTGCGCAGCTACCGCTTCGACAAGTACAAGACCAAGGAAAAGCCCGAGAAGAAGCCGAAGCTCAAGGAAATCAAGGTGATGGTGGAGGACGCGGCGGCTGCCAAGCGGCTCTTCCAGAAGCTCGAGAAGGTCGCCGAGGGGGTCTTCGTCACCCGCGACCTGGTCACCGAGCCGGCCAACGTGCTGTTTCCCAAGTCGCTGGCCGCGGAGGCCAAGAAGCTCGGCAAGCTGGGCGTCAAGGTGACCGTGCTTGGCGAGAAGGAAATGAAGAAGCTCGGCATGGGGGCGTTGCTCGGCGTCGCCCAGGGCTCCGTCCAAGAGCCACAGCTGCTGGTCATGCAGTGGAACGGGGCGCCATCCGGCAAAGGCGGTGCGCCGCTCGCCTTCGTCGGCAAGGGCGTGACCTTCGACACCGGCGGCATCTCCCTGAAGCCGGCCGCCGGAATGGAGGACATGAAGTGGGACATGGGCGGCGCCGGCGCCGTGGTCGGGCTGATGCACGCCCTGGCCGCGCGCAAGGCCAAGGTCAACGCCGTGGGCGTCTGCGGCCTGGTCGAGAATATGCCCTCAGGGGCGGCGCAGCGCCCCGGCGACGTGGTGAAGTCGATGTCGGGCCAGACCGTCGAGGTCCTCAACACCGACGCGGAAGGTCGCCTCGTCCTCTGCGACGCGCTCTGGTACACTCAGGAGAACTACAAGCCGAAGCTGATCGTCGACCTGGCGACGCTCACCGGTGCCATCATCATCGCCCTCGGCAACGAGCAGGCCGGCTTGTTCAGCAACGACGACAAGTTGTCGGCGCAGCTGACCGCCGCCGGCAAGACCGTGGGCGAACCGGTCTGGCGCATGCCTCTGGGGCCGGAATACGACAAGATGATCGACTGCGACGTCGCCGACATGAAGAACATCAGCGGCGGGCGCGCTGGCGGCTCCATCACCGCCGCGCAATTCCTGCAGCGCTTCGTCAAGGAAGGCACGCCCTGGGCCCACCTGGACATCGCCGGTGTGGCCTGGTCAACCAAGGACAAGCCGACCGTGCCGAAGGGCGGCACCGGCTTCGGCGTGCGCCTGCTCGATGCCTTCGTGGCGGAGAACTTCGAGAAGTAGGCCCACGCAGCCGATGACCGAGGTACGCTTCTACCACATGACCCGCACGCCGCTCGACCAGGCCTTGCCCCAGATGCTGGAGAAGACCCTGGAGCGCGGCCAGCGGGCGGTGGTGCGGGCAAGCTCCGAGGCGCGGGTCGAGGCGCTGTCGGCGCGGCTGTGGACCTACAACGACCGCGGCTTCCTGCCACACGGTACGGTCAAGGACGGACGGGCCGAGCGCCAGCCGGTGTGGCTGACGGTGGCGGACGAGGCCCCGAACGGGGCTGAGGTGCTGTTCCTCACCGATGGGGCTACTTCGGAGAAGATAGCCGACTTCGAGCGCTGCGTCCTGCTGTTCGACGGCGGCGATGAAGAGGCCGTGGCCCAGGCACGCGGCCAGTGGCAGGCCCTGAAGGAGGCCGGCCACACGGTGAGCTACTGGCAGCAGGACGACAGCGGGCGCTGGGGACAGAAAGTCTGAACGGGAAAAGCGGGACGACCTAACGCTTGACCTGCAGGCGCCGCGCCCGGCCGCGCGGGAGCCGCAGGTTGGCTTCGCGGAACAGGATGAAGAGGCCCGAGGCCGTGACGATGGCCACGCCGATCCAGATGTTGAGGCCCGGGATCTCACCCCAGAACACGAAACCGAGCAGGGTCGCCCAGATCATCGCGGTGTACTCGAAGGGCGCCACCACGGCGACGTCGCCGTACTTGAAGGCTGAGGTCATGAGGATCTGGCCCACACCGCCGAGCAGGCCGACGGCGACCAGGGCGGCAAGGTCGATGAGGTCCGGCGTCACCCAGACAAAGGGCAGGGCCAGTCCTGATACGATGGTGCAGGAGAGCGTGAAGGTGAAGGCCACCGAGGCGCTGGTCTCGGTGCGTCCGAGCTTGCGCAGCACGATCATCGCCAGGGCGAAGAACAGCGTGCCGATGAGCGGTACCAGGGCGATGCTGCGCAACAGCCCGGAATCGGGCTGCAGCATGACCATGACGCCGACGAAGCCGACGAGGACGGCGGCCCAGCGGCGCGGCCCGACCTTCTCGCCGAGCAGCGGCACTGAAAGTGCCACGACGAAGACCGGGGCGGCAAAGCTGATGGCCACCACCTCGGCCAGGGGCATGCGCGAATAGGCATAGAAGAAGCAGAACATGGCGCCGACCCCGACCAGGCTGCGCAACAGGTGCCCGGTCAGGCTGTTCATGCGCAGCACCTTCAGGGAGCCGCCGTGCAGGATCAGCAGCATAGTCGGCACGAAGGCGAAGAGGCTGCGGAAGAACATCACCTGCATGGTGGGGTAGCGGGTGCCGAGGTCCTTCACCAGGGCATCCATGACGGCGAAGAACAGGACGCTGCCGACCATGAGCAGGATGGCGCGCGCCGGCGAGACGGCGGCGGGCGCAGCCGCCTGAACGGGGGCCTGGGCTGCCGGCAGCGGCGGCTCGACCATCGCCATGAAGGGATTCTCGCGTTGTGGGATCAGGAAACGGTGCTGACGCGCAGCCTAGGCCGAGGGCTCAGGCCATAGGCACGCTGATCTTGCAAGGCTGCGCCGCAAATTGCGCGCGCCGTGCATCAAATCAAACGGTCTTTAGCTTTCTAGGCGCGCAACCTGTCTGGCGCGGTCTGCAAGTCCAGGCAGCGAGTCCCGGCCGGCCCCAACGGGGGCTTTGCTGCGCTTGCGTTGAAGGACCGGACCCAGCGCCGGGCCGCCGCCGGTCGAAATTCATTTGAATAGGTCCATTTTTCAGTAGAACTTGTGTAGGCGATTATAGTCGTTGCGATTATTCTGGGATCGAGATGACGGGGTTTCTCTATTCGCACTTCTATCTGGCGGACCTCGGTGAGCGGGACCCACCGCCGGTACACCCGAGGTTTACCGACATGATCCGGTACCTCGAAAGCGTCGCGCCGGACTCCCGCCTGCCGGGACGCCAGCACATCGATCCCTGCGACCTCCGCCATGTCCTCAAGCTGGTGAACCTGGTCGACGTGGAACGTGCCGGTGGGGACCTGCACTTCCGCTACCGCCTGATCGGCGAAACGCAGACACTGAACGCCGGGCGCGACATTACCGGAATGCTCGTGGAGGAGGCCATCGTGCCGCCCTTGGCGGCGCGCATAACCGGCAACATGCGGCAGGTGCTCGAGACGCGGTTGCCGGTCTACGACCGCTTCCCGATGCCCCATCCGGACCGCGACTTCATCGACTCGCAGCGCATGTACTATCCCCTGGCGGCGGACGGGGAGCACATCAACATGTTTTTGATACTAAACGGCTACGACGCGGACAGGCTGGCCACGATCCGCTCTACATCAAATGGATAGAACAGATTCACAGGGTCGATGGATCGCTTGCAGCGATTCCATCGACCCTGATCTGTCTAGGCTTCCTCCAGTGCGGTCTGAAGCTCCAGCCAGCGGTCCTCGGCCTCGGTGAGGGATTGCTTGACCTGTCCGAACCTGATCTGCAGTTCCTGCAGTTTGGCCGTCGGCCCGTCGTAGACATCCGGCTCGGCGAGCCTGGCTTCCAGGTCAGCCTTCTGCTTGTTCAGCCGTTCGATCTTGGCTTCGGCCTGCTTGGCCGCCTTGCGCAGGTCGGCGACGGCGGCGCGGGCCTCTGCGGCGGCCCGGCGCTGGTCCTTCTTGGAAACCTTTTCGTCGCGCAACGGCTTTTCGGCACGCTGGCGCGAGCGCTCCTGGCGGCGCTGCTCCATCAGCAGCTTGCGGTAGTCGTCCATGTCGCCGTCGTAGGCGGAGACCGTGCCGCCGGCGACCAGCCAGAGGCGGTCGGCCGCCAGCTCGACGAGATGGGGATCGTGGCTGACCAGGATGACCGCGCCCTCGAAGGCGCTGAGCGCCTGGATCAGGGCCTGGCGCGAGTCGATGTCCAGGTGATTGGTCGGCTCGTCGAGGATCAGCAGGTGCGGTGCCTCGCGGCTCATCAGGGCGAAGAGCAGCCGCGCCTTCTCGCCGCCGGACAGCTTGCCGACCAAGACCTCCGCCCGATCGGCGCCGAAGCCGAAGCGGCCAAGCTGTGCCCGCAGTCTGGTCTCGGTCTCCAGCGGCATGAGCCGCGCCATGTGGGCGAGTGGTGTCGCCGCCAGGTCCAGCTCCTCGGCCTGGTCCTGAGCGAAGTAGCCGATCTTCAGCTTGCCGGAGCGGGTCATCCGCCCGTCCATCGGCTTCAGGCGCCCGGCGAAAAGGCGCGACAGGGTCGACTTGCCGTTGCCGTTGGCGCCGAGAAGGGCGACGCGGTCATCCATGTCGAGGCGCAGATTGAGGCCCGCAAGGATCGGCTTGCCGGTCTCATAGCCGACCGCGGCGTTCTCCAGGGCGAGGATCGGCGGCGACAGGTGCGTGGGTGCAGGGAAATGGAAGGTGACCGTGCGGTCCTCCATCACCGAGGCAATGGGTTCCATGCGGGCCAGCGCCTTGAGGCGGGACTGCGCCTGGCGTGCCTTGGAAGCCTTGTAGCGGAAGCGGTCGACGAAGGACTGGATATGTTGCCGTTCGGCCTGCTGCTTGGCTTGCAGGGCGGCCTGGTGTTCCAGGTGCTCGCGGCGCAGGCGCTCGAAGCGGTCGTAGTTGCCGGTGTAGGCGGTGAGCTTTCGGTTCTCGACATGGATGATGCGGGTCACTGCGCGGTTCAGCAGGCCGCGGTCGTGGGAGACCAGCAGCAGGGTGCCCGGATAGGACTTCAGGAAGCTTTCCAGCCACAGCGAGGCTTCCAGGTCGAGGTGATTGGTCGGCTCGTCGAGCAGCAGCAGGTCCGGCGCCTGGAACAGCAGGGAGGCGAGGGCGACGCGCATGCGCCAGCCGCCGGAGAACTCCTCGCAGGGCCGCTGCTGGGCGGCTTCGTCGAAGCCGAGGCCGGCGAGGATGCGCGCGGCCCGGGCCGGGGCGGAATCGGCGCCGATGGTGGCCAGACGCTCGTGCAGCTCGGCGATGCGGTGCGGGTCGGTGGCGTGCTCGGCTTCGGCGAGCAGGGCGCTCAACTCGCGGTCGGAGCCCAGCACGGTGTCGATCAGGCTGGTCTGGCCGGAAGGCGCTTCTTGCGCCACCGTGCCGACCCGGAGCAGCCGTGGGTAGGTAATGCTGCCCCCGTCTGGGTGCAGGTCGCCCGCGATCAGCTTCAAGAGCGTGGTCTTGCCGGCGCCGTTGCGGCCGACCAGACCGGCCCGCTCGCCCTTGTTGACGGCGACCGTGGCATGGTCGAGCAACAGCTCGCCCTGAACCCGAAAGACAAGATCGTTAATATGCAGCATGGGATTAGCCCTGTTCCGGCCGCGGGTGATAGCACGCCCGGCGCGTAGGCGAAAGCCGCTCCAGCGCCTCAAGAGGGTGGCAGGAAACCTGGGAATATGGGGGAAGATGCCGCGAGGGGCCGGGACGGCGGGGCGTTGCCCTGGCCCGGCAAAGCGTTTATAAGCCCGGCGCGAAACGCAATTGGGCGTTCTTTGGCCCCAGCCGCCAGGCGAAGCGGCCGGATCGGCTCGATCGGAGCAATCAGAAGGAGAGCCGGAGTCCATGGCCATCGAACGCACCTTTTCGATCATCAAGCCGGATGCGACCAAGCGCAATATCACGGGCAAGATCATCGATCGTCTTGAGCAGGCCGGCCTCCGCGTCGTCGCCAGCAAGCGCATCCACATGAGCCGCGACCAGGCCGAAGGCTTCTACGCGGTCCACAAGCAGCGCCCCTTCTTCAACGATCTCTGCAGCTTCATGATCTCCGGCCCGGTGGTCGTCCAGGTCCTGGAGGGCGAGAATGCCGTCGCCAAGAACCGCGAAGTGATGGGGGCGACCAACCCGAAGGAGGCGGCGCCGGGCACCATCCGCGCGGACTTTGCCGAGTCCATCGAGGCTAATTCGGTGCACGGCTCCGACGCCGCGGAGACGGCGGCGCAGGAGATCAAGTACTTCTTCACCGAGGCCGAAATCGTAGGCTGAATAGCGATGTGACATTTCCGGGCTCACGGGTCCGGAATCGGAAAAGCGGGGCCTCGCGGGGCCCCGCTTTTTGTTTGGATGCCAGCTGCAGGCGTTCAACTAGGGGAACCAATGGGCGGGGCTGCGCGTCTATACGGCAATAGAAGTGCAACCGCACTTCGCGCTTCAGTCACAGCGAGAGGAACACAGCCATGCGAAATCTGAAAGCTTTGGCGGCCGTCGTTGCCGCCACGACTATGCTGCCGGCAGCCGCTATGGCGCAGCAGAGCAGTCCCACGATGGAGCCGACCGAGCCTCCCACCATGGAGTCGACGGAAACCCCAAGCATGGAGTCTACGGAAACCCCAAGCATGGAGTCCACGCAGGGGACTGCGGCCGCGCCGATGGTGCTGACCGAACAAGGGTCGGACCAGGTGCTGTCGGATAGCTACATCGGCGCAAAGGTGGTCGCCAACTCGACCGACGGCGTTGAGGAAGTCGGCAAAGTCTCCAAGCTCGTCTTGGGCGCGGACGACAAGATCGTCGGGGTGATCGTCGATATCGGCGGCTTCCTTGGTATCGCCGCCAAACCAGTCGGTCTGTCCTGGGCGGCCCTCACCGAAGAGGCGGGGGAGAACGAACTTCTGCTGAGGACCAGCCTGACCCGCGAGGAGCTCGAAGAAGCTCCGGAGTTCAAGTCGCTGACGGATGTGCAGGTCGAGAGCGATCAGCAGCTGATGGACGAGCCGGTGCCGAGCACCACGGCTCAGTAACGTCGGCGAAGATGTTCTTTGAGGGGCGGCCGGCGGCTCTTGTCGCCGGCCGCCCCCCTTTGCATCGGGTGGGGGCAGGTGCTATCAAAGATGGATGGCTGACACGACGATGAACCGTAGTTCCGCAATTGCCATCTGTCTGCTCGCTGCCGCTGCTGTGGCCGGCGCCCAGGATGTTCAGGCACAGACTGGCGCGAGCGACGACACCACCAAACTGGCCGACGAGATCATCGGCTGTGCCGCTCTCGAAAACGAGGCTGCGCGCCTGGAATGTTACGATGCCATGGCGCAGCCGCTGCTGGGCCTCGACGAGCCGACGGAAGAGGGCCAGATCGCGGCCCTGGAAAGCTTCACCGGCAAGGACGACTGGGATTCTGAGGTCCTGGAAATCGATGCACCCTGGCGTCTTGTCTGGCAGAACCAGGGCAGCCTGCTGACCGTAGAACTGCGGTCGGAGCAGAATGAGATGCTGGACGTCATCGGCAACCAGATCGGCCGGGGCGGCGGGCGTTCCGATGTGCTGGAACCCGGCAGCTATCGCCTGGCGGTGCGCGGCCTCGGCGGCTGGCGCGTCCAGGTGGTCAGCGAAAAAGGCAACTGAGGCGCGGGCCGTCGGCCGCTCGGCGCTCAGCGGGTCACGGGAGTCAGAGCAGGAAGAACGCCATCAGCAGCAGGGTGATGACCACGAGAACCGTGGAAATCGTGATGAAGCGCACGAAGCCCTTCCAGATCTGCTGATGCTCTTGCAGCAATTGATCATCCGCCATCTTCAAGTCCCGGTCTCTGTCTTTCCCGCCGCTGCCGCCCCCCGGCAGCGATCCCGTTTCCGGAGGCACTTCTAGCCTGTGACGCGACCGTGGGCAAGCCTTGCCGGTAATCCACTAAGCCGGCAGGGGCGGGCTGAAGATCTGAGCTCCGTCCTCGAAGTCGCCGGATATCTTCACTTTTCCCTCAACCAGGCGGGCGCTGCCCTCAGCCACGAGCCGCAGGCAGGCAGGGTAGAGGCGGTGTTCGGCCGCGAGCACCCGGTTGGCCAGGCTCTCCGCATCGTCGCCCGGCACAACCGGCACTGCCGCCTGGCCGATGAGCGGGCCGCCATCGACCTCCTCGCTGACGTAGTGAACGCTGCAGCCGTGCAGCTTCACTCCCGCGGCGAGGGCCCGGGCATGGGTGTCCAGGCCGGGAAACAGCGGCAGCAGCGAGGGATGGATGTTGATCATGCGGCCCTGCCAACGGCGCACGAAGCCGGGAGTCACCACGCGCATGAATCCGGCCAGGCAGACCAGCGCGACGCCGGCTTCCTCGAGGACTGTAGTAATGGCCGCCTCGAAGGCCTCGCGGCTGTCGAAGGTCTTGTGGTCGACCACGACGGACGCAACGCCTGCCGCGCGTGCGTGATCGAGGCCGGCGGCCTCCGGCCGGTTGGCGACGACCGTGACGATCTCAGCGGGAAAGCCCGGCAAGGCACATGCATCAAGCAGGGATTTCAGGTTGCTGCCGCGCCCTGAAATCAGCACGCCGACTTTCATTTTCTCGGCCACTACCGGGGCCAGGTCTGCGCGAGGTTCTCGATGGTGACCGAGGCGGCACCCTCGGCGCGCGCCTGGATTCGGCCGATCTCGAAGACCGTCTCGCCGGCGGACTCGAAGGCCGCTGTGACCACCGCGGCGCGCTCCGGCGCCACCACCACGGCCATGCCGATGCCGCAGTTGAAGGTGCGCAGCATCTCCTGCGGGGCGATGCCGCCGGCCTGCGCCAGCCAGCGGAACACGGCCGGCACCGGCCAGGTGACGCCGGGCAGTACGACCCCCAGGGACTTCGGGAAGACCCGTGGCAGGTTCTCCGGGAAACCGCCGCCGGTGATGTGGGCGAGGGCCTTGATGCCGCCGGTCTCGAGGGCGGCCAGGCAGGCGCGTACATAGATGCGGGTCGGCACCAGCAGGGCTTCGCCGAGACTGGACTCCGGCGCGAAGGGCGCCGGTCCGGCATAGTCGAGGCCGGCACTCTCGACCACCCGGCGCACCAGGGAGAAGCCATTGGAATGCAGCCCGGAGGAGGCGAGTCCGAGCACCAGGTCGCCGGCCGCGACGCCGTCGCCGGTCAGCACCCGGTCGCGCTCCACGGCACCGACCGCAAAGCCGGCGAGATCGTAGTCGGCGGCGGCGTAGAGGCCGGGCATCTCGGCGGTTTCGCCGCCGATCAGGGCGCAGCCGGCCTGGCGGCAGCCCTCGGCGATGCCGGCGATGATCGCGGCGCCGACGGCAACCTCCAGCCGCCCCATCGCGTAGTAATCAAGGAAGAACAGCGGCTCGGCACCCTGGACCACGAGGTCGTTGACACACATGGCCACCAGGTCGATCCCGACGCTATCGTGGCGCCCGGCGGCGATGGCGATCTTGAGTTTGGTGCCGACGCCGTCGTTGGCGGCGACCAGGAGGGGGTCGCGGAAGCCCGCTGCCTTGAGGTCGAACAGCCCGCCGAAGCCGCCGAGGCCGGCGTCGGCACCGCTGCGGGCGGTCGAGCGGGCGAGCGGCTTGATGGCCTCAACCAGAGCGTTGCCGGCGTCGATGTCGACGCCGGCGTCCTTGTAGGTCAGCTGGTTGTCGCTCGAATTCCGGCTTGTTATGGCGTCCTCCGGTCACATGGGGTATGTAGGAGACGTGGCATTTCAGCCCGCTTTGCCGGGCGAAGATAGAGAATCCGGGACGGTTTGCAATGTGGTTTCGCCGGATAAGCGTCGCCCTGGTTACGGCTTTCGCCCTGCTGGCCGCCAGCGGGGTTCAGGCCCAGGACGGCAGCGACATCTACACCGTGCGCAGCGTGGCGGTCGATGAGACCGCGGCGACCGCCGCCGAGGCACGCCAGGCGGCGCTCGCGGCGGGGCAGCGCCAAGCCTTTCGCAGGCTGATGGACCGCCTGGTGCCCGAGGATCAGCAGCCGCAGGTCCCGGCGGTCGATGCGAACCTGTTGCAATACTACGTGCTGGATTTCTCGGTGAACAACGAGCGCACTTCGTCGGTGCGCTATCTGGCCGACCTGACCTTCCGCTTCAACCCCGAGGAGGTCCGCAAGCTGCTGCGCGGGGCGGGTGTCGCCTTCGCCGAGACCCGCAGCAAGCCAGTGGTCGTGCTGCCGATCTTCAGCGACCCGGTGAGCGAGCCGACCCTCTGGCTCGAGAACAACCCCTGGCGCGAGATCTGGGCGCAACGGCCGGGCGACGAGGGCCTGGTTCCCCTGACGGTGCCGCTCGGCGATCTCGGCGATATCACCGGCATCGATGCACCGCGGGCGATGGCCGGCGATCGGGAGGCGCTGCGCGCCATCGCCGAGCGCTACGGCGCCGAGGACGTGGTGGTGACCGAGGCAACGCTGAGCGGCGACCCGGAGGACGGTTCCGGCGTGCTCCAGGTGACGACCCGCCGCTTTGAAGACGGCCTCTCCACCAGCACGCTGCGAGACAAGCTGATACAGGTATCCGGCGAGCCCTACGAGGGCTTCCTCGAGCGCGCCGCGGCACGCATCGACAACGCGATGCAAGAGGCGTGGAAGCAGCAGTACATGCTGCAGTTCGCCAACCAGCACTCGATCCTCGCCTTCGTGCCGCTCGACGACCTTGACGACTGGCTGACCGTGCGCCGTCGGCTGGAGGGCGTCGCTGCAATTCAGCAGACCGGCCTGCTCGCCCTGTCGCGCCGGGAGGCGCAACTCGAGATCACCTTCGTCGGCGACGAGCACCGCCTTACCCGTGCGCTTGCCCAGCACAAGCTGTTCCTGTCCCTGCGCCCGGACAGCAACTGGGAGCTGACGCGCAGCGACAAGCCGCGGCTGCCGGCCGGCGCTTCCGAGCTGCCGCCGGCCGAGGCGCCGTTGCCGCAATGAACGAAGGCGAGACCGGAAGACCGGTGCCTGCGGCCACGCGCCAGCCGCCGGTATTGCCCGTCAGCAAGCTGCGATTCTGGGTGATCCTGTTGGTGGTCGCGCTGGTCAGCGTCTACCTGCTGCGCGGCGTGTTGCTGCCCTTCGTGGCAGGCATGGCGGTGGCCTATCTGCTGGACCCGGTCTGCGACCGGCTGGAGCGCTGGAAGCTGTCGCGCACCTGGGCGACCGTCGTCGTCACCATCTGTTTCATCCTTCTCTGCGTGCTGGTGCTGCTGATCGTCATCCCGGCGGTGGTCAGCCAGATCGCCACCTTCGTCGAGCGGGCACCCGCCTACTTCTCGGCGCTGCAGCGTGAGGCCGCGGCGCTGATGGAGGTGCTGCGCGACCGCCTCGACGCGAGCAGCCAGGAGAAGCTGCAGTCCCTTCTGCGCGATTCCGCCGACAAGGTCTTCGCCTGGGTCACCGAGGTGCTCGGCGGCATTGTCACTGGCGGCGTCGCCTTCTTCAATTTCGTCGCGCTGCTGGTGATCACGCCGGTGGTGACCTTCTATCTGTTGCGCGACTGGGACCGCATGATCGACAAGGCCGACGACTCGCTGCCGCGCAAGCACCAGGCGACGATTCGCAGGCTGGCGCGGGAAGTCGACGAGACGCTGGCCGGCTTTCTGCGCGGACAGGGCACGGTCTGCCTGTCATTGGCGGTGTTCTATGCCATCGGCCTGACGCTGGCGGGCCTCGACTTTGGCCTGGTCGTCGGCCTGATCGCCGGTTTCCTCTCCTTCATCCCCTACGTCGGCTCGATGGTCGGCCTGTTGCTCGCAGTCGGCCTCGCGCTGGCGCAGTTCGACAACTGGGTCTCGGTCGCCATCGTCGCCGCGGTGTTCTTCGTCGGCCAGGCGATCGAGGGCAACATACTGACGCCCAAGCTGGTCGGCGACAGGGTCGGCCTGCATCCGGTCTGGGTGATGTTCGCTCTCCTCGCCGGCGGCTCGCTCTTCGGCTTCGTCGGCGTGCTGCTGGCCGTGCCGGTGGCAGCGGTGGTCGGTGTCGGCGTGCGCTTTGCCTTCGAGCAGTACCGCCTCAGCCCCTACTACACGGGACAGGGCGCAAGGGAAGACCGCGCCGGCGGAGCGGACGAGGCGCCGTGACCGCGTCGGCGCAGCTGCCCCTGGAACTCGAACATCGCGCGGCCCTGGCGCGCGAGGACTTCCTGGTGGTGCCCAGCAACGAGGTCGCCGTCGCCTGGATCGACCGTTGGCCCGACTGGCCGGCGCCGGCACTCGCCCTCTACGGACCGCCCGGCAGCGGGAAGACCCATCTTTGCCAGGTCTGGCGGCAGGCATCCGGCGCCATCGAAATCGATGCGGCGATGCTGCGGCGCGACGAGCCGCCGGTCTACCTCGGCGAGGCCAGCACCTGCGTCGTGGAGGATGTCGCCGGCTGCCTGGAGGGCGAGCCGGAGGTCGCCCGCCGCCTGCTGCATCTCTACAACATGATGGCGGAACGGCGCGGCTCCCTGCTGCTGTGCGACCGCGAGGCGCCGGCGCGTTGGCCTTGCCCGCTGGCCGATCTGCGCTCGCGCCTTTCGAGCATGCAGGCAGTGGCGCTCGGCGAGCCGGACGAGGTGCTCGTCGAGGCGGTGCTGGTGAAACTCTTTATCGACCGGCAGCTCGACGTCAGTGCCGACGCGGTGCGCTTCCTGCTGCCGCGCATCGAACGCTCCTTCGCGGCGGCACGCCGCATGGTGGCCGCCGTCGACCGCGTCGCGCTGACCGCCAAGCGCCGCCAGATCACCGTGCCGCTGGTGCGCGCGGCCCTACAGGAACTCGAGACCGCCGCGGCGGAAGACAGCATCAAGGGAGTTTAGAGCCTTTCCCAGCCAGATTGAACCATTCTGCCGGAGCGGCTTTGTGCCAAGGCCAAGAGGTTTGGCGCCGGCCATAGCGGCGCTATGGCCAAGCCGAAGCCCGCCGGCATTGGCGCAAAGACGCCCGGCCCTGCGGGTTGCCGAGCGGCGGGCGCCCGCTGCGTCGGCAGGCTTGCCCGATGCGCCGCATCGCGCTACGCCTGCCTCCTGACGGATCGCCGCACCGCTCGGCAACAGAATTGCTTCAATCTGACTGTGAAAGGCTCTCGAAATGGATTTGGGAATTAGCGGCCGCAAGGCGCTGGTCTGCGCGGCAAGCAAGGGCCTCGGGCGGGCCTGTGCGATGTCGCTGGCGCAGGAGGGCGTCGACGTCACCATCGTGGCGCGCACGCGCGAGCCTCTGGAGAAAACCGCCGAGGAGATTCGCGTTGCCACCGGCGTTGCGGTGACGCCGGTGGCCACCGACATCACAACGCCGGAAGGGCGGCGCCTCGCGCTGGAGGCCTGCCCGCAGCCCGACATTCTGGTCAACAATGCCGGCGGCCCGCCGCCGGGCGACTTCCGCGACTGGGACCGTGACGACTGGATCAAGGCGCTCGACGCCAACATGCTGACACCGATCGAGCTGATCAAGGCGACGGTCGATGGCATGATGGAGCGGCGCTTCGGGCGCATCGTCAACATCACCTCCGGCGCGGTGAAGGCGCCGATCGACATCCTCGGTCTGTCGAACGGTGCGCGCGCCGGCCTCACCGGCTTCGTTGCCGGACTGGCGCGCAAGACGGTGATCAACAATGTCACGATCAACAACCTGCTGCCCGGGCCCTTCGACACCGACCGCCTGCGCACGACCATGAAGGCGGCCGCCGACAAGTCCGGCCGCAGTCTCGAAGAAGTGAGCCGGGAGCGTGCCGCCGGAAATCCAGCCGGCCGCTTCGGCGATCCGGTGGAGTTCGGCGAGGCCTGTGCCTTCCTCTGCGGCGTGCACGCCGGTTTTATCACCGGACAGAACCTGCTGCTCGACGGTGGCGCCTTTCCCGGAACTCTTTGAGCACCGGCCCATGAAGATTGCGGCTGAGGCAGCCCGACTCGCATTCGTATTCTCAAGCGGCCTTACGTCGCGGCAGGTCTCCGAAGCGTCGAGCCTGAGTCACGGCGTGTTCTGGTACGGTGCCGAAGCAGGAGTATGGGACGGGGTCAACCGAGCCTGACGGGCAGGGCTTGCGCGTGCGAATGGGGCAGTTTTGGGGCGCCGGGGATATCCCCGGCGCCATTTCCGTATCAGAAAGCACAACAGGGCCAAAAGGCAGCTTTCAAAGGATCGGAGAAATGCTCAAGAGTTTCGTCGTGGCGTTCAGCGCCGTTTTCATCCTGGTGAGCGCGCCCGCGCTTGCCGACAACGACAGACGGGACCACCGGCAGTGGCATCACGGAGATGCCAAGAAGCACGATAGCAAGCACTACAAGAAGCATGACGGCAGGCACCACGGCAAGCATTACGCCAAGCCGGGCAAGGTGGCTGTCGTCTGGCACGGCAACCGACGCTGGGGCCCACCGCCGAAGCGGCACGTCTCGCACCATGTCCATCGGCACCAGACGGTGCACCATTACCACACCTACAAGCGGCACGACCGCGACAACTGGGCGATCTACGCCATCCTCGCCCTGCAGCTGGTGGATGTGCTGAACGAGCGGCAGCAGTACGGCCATGCCTGGGCACAGCAGCAGGCCGCGGCGGCACCGCTCGGTGAAAGCATCCAGTGGTCCGATGGCGGCGTCTATGGAAGCGTCATGGCGACCCGCGACGGCACCGACAGAGGCGGGCGCTATTGCCGTGAGTTCCAGCACCAGGTCACCATCGGCAATCGCCTGCAGTCGGCCTACGGCACCGCCTGCCATCAGCCCGACGGCGCCTGGGAGATCGTTTCCTAACGCAGCGGGCCCAGGATCGGAGCCGAATCGTTAAGGGCCTTCCCGCCGACCATCTAGGCTGGACGGGAAGGCCCCGGCTCATGGGGCTGGGTAGGGATCACCCACGGGCCGTATCTGGTGTAGCGGAGCCGGCCTCCCGCGGCTTTGATGCATATCAAAGATGCTATGTCTCGGCGCCGTCCGGTGCCTCGGCGGGGCGGGGTGCTTGCTGCGTCCTGGCGGGTGAGTGCATTATTCTGCAATAATTTGGTATTGTTGGGCGTGTTATGAACGTCAGAGGGCGCCCAAGGGGGCGTTTGCCGGACGGGAGAGGTCATCGTGGAAGAAAGTGAACTCGTGGCGCTGGAAATGGAACCGCTGGAGCAGGAATCCGATCTGCCGGCCGGCTCCAAGGTGGCTGCGATCGACCTCGGTTCCCCCGCGCGCTTCATCAACCGTGAAATCTCCTGGCTCGGCTTCAACGAGCGCGTGCTGGAAGAAGCCTACAACGTCAACCACCCGCTGCTCGAGCGTCTGAGGTTCCTGTCGATCTCGGCCAACAACCTCGACGAATTCTTCATGGTCCGCGTCGCCGGCCTGCGCGGCCAGGTGCGCGCCGGCGTCAAGACAGCCTCGCCGGAAGGTCTGACACCGGCCCAGCAGCTCGTTGCGATCAACGAGCGGGTCGCCAAGCTGATGCGCTGGCAGCAGGAGAAGTGGCTGGATCTGACGATCGAGATGAAAGAGGTGGGCCTGACGGTGATCAATGCCGACGGCATCAGGCCCGGCGAGCGAGCATGGCTCGACAACTACTTCACCGAACACCTCTATCCGGTACTCTCGCCGATCGCGATCGATCCGGCGCATCCCTTTCCCTTCATCCCGAACCGTGGGCTGTCGATCGTCGTCGAGCTGCTGCGCGGCGAAGGGAAGTCTCAGATCAACGGCCTGATTCCGATCCCGGCGCTGGTCGAACGCTTCATCCGGCTGCCCGGTGAGGAAGCGCGCTTCATCCGTCTCGAGGAACTGCTGCGGCTCTATTTCGACGAGCTCTTCCCCGGCTTCGCGGTAAAATCCAGCGGCTTCTTCCGTGTCCTGCGCGACAGCGACCTGGAGGTCGAGGAAGAGGCGGAAGATCTCGTGCGCGTTTTCGAGACCGCGCTCAAACGGCGGCGCCGCGGCTCGGTCATCCGCCTGTCGGTAAATGCCGAAATGCAGCCGGCCTTGCTGGAGTTCGTCGTGCGTGAACTGCAGGTGGACCCGGAGAACGTCTTCGCGCTGGACGGCATGCTGGGCCTTTCGGATACCAGCGCGCTGATCCTCGACGAACGTCCGGATCTGCTGTTCGCGCCGTACAACCCGCGCTTTCCGGAGCGCATCCGCGACTTCGGCGGCGACACCTTCGCGACGATCCGCGCCAAGGATTTCGTCGTCCACCATCCCTACGAAAGCTTCGACGTGGTGGTGCAGTTCCTGCGCCAGGCGGCCAACGACCCGGCGGTGGTTGCCATCAAGCAGACGCTCTACCGCACCTCCGAGGACTCGCCGATCGTGAAGGCGCTTGGCGAGGCGGCCGAGGCCGGCAAGTCGGTGACCGCCCTGGTCGAGCTGAAGGCCCGCTTCGACGAGGAGCGCAACATCCGCTGGGCGCGCAACCTGGAGCGCGCCGGCGTGCAGGTCATCTACGGCTTCCTCGAGCTGAAGACCCATGCCAAGATCTCGCTGGTGGCGCGGCGCGAGGGGGATGCTATCCGCACCTACGTGCACTTCGGCACCGGCAACTACCATCCCGTCACCGCGCGCAGCTACACCGACGTCTCCTTCTTCTCCTGTGATCCGGTGCTGGCGCGCGATGCCACGCGGCTGTTCAACTACATGACGGGCTACGCCACGCCGAAGCCCATGGAGAAGATCGCCTTCGCGCCGCTGACCCTGCGTCAGAAGCTGCTGAAGCTGATCGGCAGCGAGATCGCCCATGCCCAGGCCGGCCAGCCGGCGTCGATCTGGGCAAAGCTGAACTCCCTGGTCGATCCGGAGATCATCGACGCCCTCTACAAGGCCTCCCAGGCGGGTGTCGCCATAGACCTGGTGGTTCGCGGCATCTGCTGCCTGAGGCCCGGCGTGCCGGGATTGTCCGACAACATCCGGGTGAAGAGCATCGTCGGGCGCTTCCTGGAGCACAGCCGAATCGTTTGCTTCGGCAACGGCAAGCCGCTACCGTCCCGGGAGGCCAAGGTATTCATCTCCTCGGCGGACTGGATGCCCCGCAACCTGGACCGCCGCATCGAGACCTTGGTGCCGATCGAGAATGCAACGGTTCACCAGCAGGTCCTCGACCAGATCATGATCGCCAATCTCAACGATGAAGCGCAGAGCTGGATTCTCGAGCCCGAGGGGACCTTCCGGCGCGTGCGCTCGACATCGAAGTCGTTCAGCGCACACACTTACTTCATGACGAACCCCAGCCTCTCCGGCCGCGGCTCGGCCCTGAAGAAGTCGAAAAAAGCGCCAAGGCTGGTCCTCAAGAAATCCTGACCCGGGTATGACAAGCCGGCAGCAGGCAGCGGTCGTGTCCCTGGTCAAGGGCAGCGCCAGGGACGAGCGTGTCGCCGTGGTCGACATTGGCTCCAACTCCATTCGACTGGTGGTTTTCGACGGCCTCAAGCGGGCGCCGGCGACGGTCTTCAACGAAAAGGTGCTCTGCGGCCTCGGCCGCGGCCTCCAGGCCAGCGGCCGGCTGAGTCCGGAAGGTGTGGCGCTGGCGGTGCCCAATCTCGTGCGCTTCACCTCGCTGGCCCGCTCGATGGGCGTCGGCCGCATCGATCTGATCGCCACTGCTGCCGTGCGCGAGGCCAGCGACGGCGACGTCTTCCGCGAGACGGTCGAGCGGCTCTGCGGCCACCGCATGCGGGTGCTGAGCGGCGAGGAGGAGGCGGAGCTTTCCGCCCTCGGCGTCATCGCCGGCAACCCGCGGGCCGACGGCATCATGGGCGACCTCGGCGGCGGCAGTCTGGAACTGGTCGAGGTCAACAGCGGCAAGGTCGGCCGGTCCACGACCCTGACGCTCGGCCCGCTGCGCCTCATGGAGAGCTGCGGCGACGACCGCCAGAAGGCGCGGCGGCTCATCGACAAGGCTTTCGACAAGGTCGGCTGGCTGGCCGAGGGCAAGGGGCGCAGCTTCTATCCGGTCGGCGGCACCTGGCGCAACCTGGCGCGCCTGCACATAGAGCAGCACCGCTATCCGCTGCACGCCATTCACGGCCACACCGTTGGGCGCGAGGAGACCATTTCCCTAGCGCGGCTGATCAGCCGTCTCGGGAAGTCCTCACTCTCCGGCATCCAGCAGGTCTCCCGCCGTCGGCGCGAAACGCTTCCCATGGGCTCCCTGGTGCTGAGCCGCCTGCTGCGCAAGATGCAGTGCGAGCGCGTGACCTTCTCGACCTACGGCCTGCGTGAGGGTTACCTCTTCCACCAGCTGCCGGAGGCGATCCGGCGGGAAGATCCGCTGCTGTCCGCGGCGGCCGAGATCGCCGAACGCGAAGGGCGTTTCGGCGACCTGGGCGAGGGGCTGATGACCTGGTGCGATGCCCTCTTCCCCGACGAGGACGAGGAGGAGCGGCGCCTGCGGCTCACCGCCTGCCACCTCTCCGACCTGACCTGGCGGGAGCACCCGGACTTTCGCGCCATCCAGGCGTTGCGCCGCATTCTGCAGTGCCCGCTGGTCGGCATCGATCACCCGGGCCGCGCCTTCGTTGCCTATACCGTCTTCCTGCGCTATGGCGAATCGCCGACGTCCAAGGAGGCCGTCCAGGCCGCCGCCTTGCTCAGCGAGCGCTGGCGCAACCGTGCCATCCTGCTGGGGGCGGCGCTGCGCCTGTCCTACCGGGTCTCGGCGGCGACGCGCTGGGTGCTCGACCACTCCTGGCTGAAGGTCGACGGCAAGGTGCTGGAGCTGAAACTGCCGGACGACGGCTCGGTGCCGGACGGCGAGGCGGTGCAGCGCCGCTTCAAGACCCTGGCCCAGGCCGGCGGTTTCCAGGAAACCCGGATCGTCGTTTAGCGCACCTCGATCTCGCGGCTGGTCTCGATCACCGTCACTGTGGTGCCGGCGACCTGCCGTTCGACCCGATAGATTGCGCGATAGCGGCCCGGCGGCCACAGCGCGGCGCGGCGCTTCTTGCCGATCCAGCGAGATTCGGTGGCGTGGTCGCGCTCCAGTTCGCGCTCCTTGGCGACGAGGACCCCGCCATCGGGCGTCAGGATGGCGAGGCTTTGCCGGTCGCCTTTGCGCAGCCCCCAGGACCCGACCCAGAAGATCAGCACCGGCGCGTCGGCGACCAGGGTCTCCGGCGGGACGATGCCGGCCATCACTTCGCGATGGGTCGGCTGGCGGCCAAGGAAGCCGGCGGAGAGCAGCCCGCCGGCGCGGTAGGCGAGTTCGGCCGCGGCGGCCGGCGACCACAGGCTGTCGCGCGTTTCTCCGCAGGCGGCGCTCGGCTCCTGCCCGGTGAAGGGATCGAGCAGCAGGGTACGGTAGGTGACGGCGAAGTGGACGTGCGGGAAGTCGCTGCTTCCGGAGAGGCCGATGAAGCCGAGCCGGTCGCCGCGCGCGACCTGCTGGCCTTCGCGCACGGTCACGCTGCCCTGCATCAAGTGCGCGTAGGTGGTCATCCAGCCGTCGCCGTGGCGGATGGCGACCCAGTTGCCGTTGCGCTCCTCGCGGGTCTTGCCGGGCCCGGTGTCCTGCATCAGCAGGTCCGGCTGGCCGTCCTTGGCGATGACGACCTCGCCGTCAGCGGCGGCGATCACCGCCACGCCGCGGCGCATCTCGATCTCGGTCGGCACCCTGAAGTCGATGCCGCGGTGACCGTCGTAGCTGAGCGGACCGCAGGTGTGGTCGCGCCAGCCCGGGCCGGGATCGTGGTCGATGTAGTTCTGCACCGTGCAGAGGCTGCCCATGGGGCAGTCGACCGGCAGGCCGAAGCCGCCGCCGGGCGGTCCCGGTACCTCGGCGTGAGCGGGGGAGGCGGCCGCTGCGAACAGGCAGAACAGCAGGGCGAGTCCGGCGCTGTGCAGGACACAGCGCCCGGCCATCAGGGCTTGTTCCCGGGCGCGACCGGCACCACGCGCACCTTGCTGCCGGAGGCGCTGAGCGCCAGCGTGCCGTGCTTCAGGGCGAGGGCATCGCGGCCGAAGAGGTCGAAACGCCAGCCCCGCAAGGCCAGGACGTCGGCCTCGTCGCTCATGGCGATCTGCTCCAGGTCGGCACTGCTGGCGATGAGCTTCTGGGCCACGTCGTGCTCCTCGCAGCGCAGCTTCAGCATCACCTTAAGAAGATCCATTAAAGGGCCGATTCCGTTGATGGATTGTTGCTTCGGCGGTAGCTTCGGCAGGGCCGAGTCAGGCAGCGCCAGGGCGCCCGACACGGTCTCCATGATGGCCTTGCCGATGCGTCCGCGGGCGAGGTCGCGGCTGATGCCACGGGAGCGCGCCAGCTCTTCCTCGCTGGTCGGGTGATGGGCGGCGATGTCGAACAGCTGCTCATCGCGCAGCACCCGGCCGCGCGGCACGTCGCGCTGCTGGGCCTCCACCTCGCGCCAGGTCGCCAGCGCCTGCAGCACCGCCAGGTAGCGGCGGTCGTTGGAGCGCGTCTTCAGGCGCTTCCAGGCTTCCTCCGGCTCCAGGCGATAGGTTTCCGGCGAGGTCAGGATCGCCATCTCCTCGTCGACCCAGGAGGCGCGGCCGCTCTTGTCGAGGCGGCGGGCCAGCTTCTGGTAGATCCGGCGCAGGTAGGTCACGTCGGCCAGCGCGTAGGTGAGCTGGCGCTCGGCCAGGGGACGCCGGGACCAGTCGGTGAAGCGGGAGGACTTGTCGATCTGGGCGCCGGTCAGCTTGCGCGCCAGGGTGTCGTAGCCGACCGACTCGCCGAAGCCGCAGACCATGGCCGCCACCTGGGTGTCGAAGATCGGCGCCGGCAGGCGGCCGGTCATGTGGAAGAAGATCTCCATGTCCTGGCGCGCCGAGTGCAGCACCTTGACGATGGCCGGGTCGTCGAAGAGGGCGAAGACCGGGGTCAGGTCCAGCCCCTCGGCCAGGGGATCGACGGCCGCCACGTCATCCTCCTCCGGCCCGGCGATCTGCAGCAGGCAGAGCTTCGGCCAGTAGGTGGAATCCCGCAGGAATTCGGTGTCGACGGTGATGTAGTCCGCCTTGGCAAGGCGTGCGCAGAAAGCCCGGAGTTCTGCGCTATCGGCGATGAGGTTCATGGCGCCGGTATACACGCTATCGCGGTGCGGCGAAAGCGCCTAAGCAACCGTCAGGCAAGCGGGACGGAGGCCTGGCAGACGCCCGGCCCGGCCCTGTGGAATGGCGCCTCCAGGCTTGACAAAAGTCCCGATTCCCGGCCTCTTGCGCGCTGATTCCCCGCCCAGGCAGACACTTACCGGAAGCCGTCTCAATGCATCCCTATCGTTCCCATACCTGCGGCCAGCTGCGCCCCTCCGACGCGGGCGAACGGGTCCGCCTGTCCGGCTGGATCCATCGCAAGCGCGACCACGGTCAGCTGCTGTTCGTCGACCTGCGCGATACCTATGGGATCACCCAGTGCGTGATCGACATCAGCAGCCCGTTGTTCCAGCAGCTGGAGAGCGCCCGGGTGGAGAGCGTCATCACGGTGACCGGGCCGGTAGTGAAGCGCACCGCGGAGACGGTGAATCCGGTCATGGCGACCGGCGAGGTCGAGTTGCAGGTCGAGGAGGTCGTGGTGCAGTCGCGCGCCGCCGTGCTGCCGCTGCAGGTGAATGCCGAGGAGGATGCCGGCGAGGAAACCCGCCTGCGCTACCGCTACCTCGATCTCAGGCGCGAGAAGATGCAGGCGCGCATCCGGCTGCGCGGCCAGGTCATCCAGGCCATCCGCGAAGGCATGGTGGATCAGGGTTTCCAGGAGTTCCAGACGCCGATCCTGACCGCCAGCAGTCCCGAAGGCGCGCGCGACTACCTGGTGCCGAGCCGCCTCCATCCGGGCAAGTTCTACGCTTTGCCGCAGGCGCCGCAGATGTTCAAGCAGCTGCTGATGATCGCCGGCTTCGACCGCTACTTCCAGATCGCGCCCTGCTTTCGCGACGAGGACAGCCGCGCCGACCGCTCGCCCGGCGAGTTCTACCAGCTCGACTTCGAGATGAGCTTCGTGACGCAGGACGACGTCTTCGCGGCCATCGAGCCGGTACTGCACGGCGTGTTCGAGAAGTTCGCCCGCGGGCGCAGCGTGACGCCGGCACCCTTTCCGCGCATTCCCTTCCGCGATGCGATGCTCAAGTACGGTTCCGACAAGCCGGACCTGCGCAATCCGGTGGTCATCGCCGACGTGACCGAGGCCTTCCGCGGCTCCGGCTTCGGCATCTTCGCCAAGGCGATCGAGGCGGGCTCGGTGGTGCGCGCCGTCCCGGCACCCGGTGCCGCCGCGAGGCCGCGCAGCTTCTTCGACAAGCTGAACGACTGGGCGCGCGGCGAGGGAGCGGCCGGCCTCGGCTACATCATCTACGGCGAGGACGGCGCGGCGAAGGGGCCGATCGCCAAGAACCTGGACCCGGCGCGCCTGGCACAGATCAAGGAGATCGCCGGCCTGCAGGACGGCGACGCGGTGTTCTTTTCCTGCGACAAGGAAGGCGCGGCCGCCAAGCTGGCCGGCCAGGTGCGCAATCGTCTTGGCGACGAACTGGACCTGCTGGAGACGAACAGCTTCCGCTTCTGCTGGATCGTCGACTTCCCGATGTTCGAGCTGGACGATGCCGGCAAGGTGGAGTTCAGCCACAACCCCTTCTCGATGCCGCAAGGCGGCCTGGAGGCGCTGGAGTCCGAGGACCCGCTCGACATCCTGGCCTACCAGTACGACATCGTCTGCAACGGCGTGGAGCTGTCGTCCGGTGCCATCCGGAACCACCTGCCGGAGGTCATGTACAAGGCCTTCGCCATCGCCGGCTACGACCAGTCGCAGGTCGACAGCCAGTTCGCCGGCATGATCTCGGCGCTGAAGTTCGGCGCGCCGCCGCACGGCGGTTCGGCCCCCGGCATCGACCGCATCGTCATGCTGCTGGCCGACGAGCCCAACCTCCGCGAGGTGGTCGCCTTCCCGATGAACCAGCGGGCCGAGGACCTGATGATGCAGGCGCCGGCGTCGGTGAGCGCCAGGCAGCTGCGCGAGTTGCACATCAAGCTCGACCTGCCGCCCGAGTAAGACGGCGATCGGAGGAGTCATGGCGGAGCGGTTTCCGGTCGACGACGGCTTCCATATGCCGGCCGAGTGGGCGCCGCACGAGCGCTGCTGGATGGCCTGGCCCTGCCGCGAAAGCCTCTGGGGCGACGGACTGGGCGCGGCCCGCGATGCCTATGCCGCGGTGGCCAGGGCGATCGCCGGCTTCGAGCCGGTCACCATGCTGACCAATGCGCAGGAGCTCGCAGAGGCCGAGGCGCGCTGCGGCGCGACGGTCACCTGCGAGGCGCTGCCGTTGGACGATTCCTGGATGCGCGACAGCGGCCCCAGCTTCGTCATCGACGGGCAAGGCGGGCTGGCCGGCATCGACTGGCGCTTCAATGCCTGGGGCGACAAGTTTCAGCCCTACGACCAGGATGCACTGATCGCCGGGCGCCTGCTGGAGCGGTTGGCGGTCCGGCGCTATGCCGCGCCGCTGGTGCTGGAAGGCGGCTCGATCCACGTCGACGGCGAGGGCACGCTGCTCACCAGCGAGGAATGCCTGCTGCATCCCAACCGTAATCCCGACCTCGATCGCGCGGCCATCGAAGACCTGTTGCGGCGCTACCTCGGCGTCAGCGCCTTCGTCTGGCTCGGCCAGGGCCTCGACAAGGACGATACCGACGGCCACGTCGACAACATCGCCTGCTTCGTGCGTCCCGGCGTGGTCATGGCGGTCACCTGCGACGACCCCGCCGATCCCAACCACGCGATCCTGGGCGATAACCTGGCCCGCCTGAAGAAGGCGCGCGACGCCAAGGGCCGGGCGCCGGAAATCATCGAGCTGCCGCTGCCGCGCGAGCCGCGCCACCTCGACGGCCAGCGTCTTGCGCTGTCCTACGTGAACTTCTACATCGCCAACGGCGGCATCGTGATGCCGTCCTTCGACGACGCCAACGACGCGCAGGCCTGCGAGATCGTCTCCAAGGCCTTTCCCGACCGCCAGGTGGTGCAGGTGCCGGCCCTCGACATCCTGGCCGGCGGCGGCGGCATCCACTGCATCACCCAGCAGCAGCCGCGGCCTTAGCAGGCTGCTGAAATGCCATTCGAGCCTATGGAGCACCCTTCGAGACGGCGCTGACGCGCCTCCTCAGGGCGAGGCAATATCTTGGAATGATTGACCTCATGCTGAGGCGCGAGCACGAGCGAGCGTCTCGAAGCAAGAGGGCAATCACGCAACCGCACCCATTCTTCAGCAGCCTGCTAGAGCCTTTCCCGGCGGGAAACCCGACCAAGGTCCCGGCAAGTAGCCAGACTCTCAACATTTTCAACGGCTAGTATCGTTTAGTCGAATGCTGCTAATGAGCAGCTTTGCTAAATCATGCAACTAATCGAATTGGCCTGAAATTAATACAAGATTCATGCCCATTGCCTAGTTTTCTGCAGGGCCGAGCGTTTCTCCACGCCGCAGTCGTGGGTCGTGGCTGGCCAGAACAAACAATGCAGAAGAGGTTTCCGGGACCATGACCAATCGCATCTTGCGCAAGGCGCTCCTCCCCACCCTGGCGCTCGCTCTCGCGGCCGGCGCCAGCGTCGCCGCCAAGGCGGAAGTCGGCGTGACCGACAGCACCATCAGCTTCGGCCAGGCGGCCGCTCTCGAGGGCCCGGCCGGGGCACTCGGCACCGGCATGCGCGAAGGCATCCTGGCGGCTTTCGCCGAGGCCAATCGCAACGGCGGCGTCGGTGGCCGCCAGCTGGAGCTGAAGAGCTACGACGACGGCTACGAGCCGGAGCAGTCGATCAGCCACACGCAGACCCTGATCAACCAGGACCAGGTCTTCGCCCTGATCGGCGCGGTCGGCACGCCGACCGCCAGCGCGACCCAGCCGATCAGCACCGAGGCGGGCGTTCCTTTCATCGGCCCCTTCACCGGAGCCGGCTTCCTGCGCGCGCCGGAGCTCACCAACGTGGTCAATGTGCGCGCCAACTACGGCCAGGAGACCGAGGCCTGGATCAAGCACCTGACCGAGGATCTTGGTTACGACCGCATCGCCATCCTCTATCAGGACGACTCCTTCGGCCGCGTCGGCCTCGACGGCGTCAACAAGGCGCTCGAGAAGCGCGGCCTGAAGCTGGTCGCCGAAGGCACCTACAAGCGCAACACCACGGCCGTTAAGTCGGCTCTGCTGGACATCCGCAAGGCGGAGCCGCAGGCGGTGGTCATGGTCGGCGCCTACAAGCCGATCGCCGAGTTCATCAAGCTGGCCCGCCAGGTCAAGATGGATTCGACCTTCGTGAACATCTCCTTCGTCGGCTCCGATGCGCTGGCCAAGGAACTCGGCCCCGTCGGCGAAGGCGTGGTGATCACTCAGGTCGTCCCCTTCCCCTGGGACAACTCGATCCCGCTGGTGCAGCAGTACCAGGCGGCCCTGAAGGCGCATGACGCCAGCGCCGCGCCGGGCTTCGTCTCGCTCGAAGGCTACATGGTCGGTCGCATCACCATCGCCGCTCTCGAAAAGGTGCAGGGCGAAGTGACCCGCGAGGCCTTTCTCCAGGCGATCACCAAGACCGGCAGCTTCGATCTCGGCGGTATCACCCTGACCTATGGCGAGGGCGACAACCAGGGCATGGACCAGGTCTTCCTGACCATCATTCAGGCAGATGGAACCTTCAAGGCGGTTCAACGCCTCGGCAGTTCCAGCTGACGCAGCAGGCGGGAGCGCTCGGGGCAACGGGGGCGCTCCCGCCGCAGATCGGCGCGGTGACGGCAGTCGTGCCGTGCCGGGATTGAGGCTCGAGTTTGGGGAATGAGCTTATGGGTGAAGCGACCAAGGCCGGCACGCAGCAGGCCTCAAAGAACGGACAGGTCAAAGAGATGACTACGACGAAGGTGCCGGCACAGGAAAGCGGAAACAAATCTGTCGGAGCGAAGCTCGCCACCCGCCGTATAGGCATCGGGGTCCGCCTGTTCGGCGCCTTTGGCGCGGTCGCCTTTCTCACCCTCGCGGCCAGCGCCGTCGCATGGTTCTCCTTTGCCAATGTCGG
Organism: uncultured Pelagibius sp.; assembly: GCA_964472095.1. Taxonomy (GTDB): domain Bacteria; phylum Pseudomonadota; class Alphaproteobacteria; order Kiloniellales; family Kiloniellaceae; genus Pelagibius. The sequence continues at coordinate 78,413 of CAYYIV010000006.1, read as the reverse complement.
CAGCATGCTGCAGCAGGTCACCGGCCGCAGCGTCCCAGCGATGACGGAAGCCCTGCGGCTCTCCACTGTAAGCGCCTCGCTGTCCGCCGAAGCACCGGCCCTGGTTGCTGCCACGAACGACGACGAGCGCATCACGCAGAACGCCGAGCTGCAGCAGAAAATTGCCGACATGACCGCGACGCTGGATGTCTTGCGCAGCCGGCTGGGAGGCTCTGACCGGCTTGCCGCCGTCGTGCAGCTCACCGAGCAGACCACCGACAACCTGCTGGCCCTCGACGGCGCCGTAGCGGAGATGCTGCAGCTGCGCGCGGCGAGGGAGGCCAAGGTGGCCGAGATTGCAAGCGTCCACAGCGAGATCCTGGCGCTCACGGTGCCGATGGTCGACGACGTGCATTTCGAGCTGGTGATCGGGGCCGAGGAAGCCGCGATTTACGGCGGCAAGGCGGTGACCGACCTCTTTGATACAGGCGTTTCGGCGCTCGTGGCGGTGCTGCAGACCGAGGCGAAGACCAACCTGCTGGACGGCATACTGCGCGATGCCGCACAGGCCAACGATGCGAACCGACTGCAGCCGCTGCGCGAGCGCTTCGTCGCGGCCAGGGAATCGCTGCTGGAGAGTGTCGGCAGGATTGCCGCCGGCGAGCAGGCCGACGCCCTGAAGCAACTCACCGAGACGCTGCTGGCTATCGGCGAAACCGCAGGCAACGTCTTCGATCTGCGCGGGGCGGAACTCGCTGCCGGCAATCGCGCCGCCGAGGTGCTGGCGCGCAGTCGCGAGCTCGCGGCCGAACTGTCGGCCCAGGTCGACCAGCTGGTCGCCGCCGCCGGCGAAGAGCTCGACGCCGGAACCGCATCGTCCGAATCCGCGATCAGCAGCGGCAAGCTCTGGCTGCTCAGCATCGCCGGCGTCAGCCTGCTGTTCTCGGCGGCGATTGCCTGGCTCTATGTCGGCCGCAACCTGGTGGCCCGGCTCAGCGCCACGGCGGCCTCCATGCGTGAGATCGCCGACGGCAAGCTGGACACCCGGGTGGTGGTCAGCGGCAACGACGAGATCACCGAGATGGCGAAAACGCTCAGCGTGTTCCGCGACGGCTTGGCCGAGGTCGAACGGGCCAACGCCAAGATCGAGGATGAGCGCAAAGAGGCTGCACGCGAGCGCCGCGCCGCGATGGCCAAGCTGGCCGATGCCTTTGAGGCCAGCGTGATGGGCGTCGTCGAGTCGGTTACCAGGACCTCGGGCGAAGTGCAGGTTTCGTCCAAGAGCATGACCGACACGGCCAAGGGCGCCAGCGCCAAGGCCGATGCCGCCGGCTCCGCCGCCGAGCGTGCCGCGGCCAACGTGCAGACCGTGGCCAGCGCGGCCGAGGAGCTTGCGGCTTCGATTCAGGAGATCGGGCGGCAGGTGAACCAGTCCTCGACCATTGCCGCCAACGCCGTGGAAAAGGGGCAGAAGACCAACGAGCAGGTCGAGGGCCTGTCCCAGGCCGCGCAGAAGATTGGTGAGGTGGTCAAGATGATCACCGACATTGCCGAGCAGACCAACCTGCTGGCACTCAACGCGACCATCGAGGCCGCCCGAGCAGGAGAGGCCGGCAAGGGCTTCGCGGTGGTGGCGAGTGAGGTCAAGGGCCTGGCGACGCAGACGGCCAAGGCGACGGAAGACATTGCCGAGCAGATCAGGGGCATCCAGAACGCGACCCGCATGTCCGTCGACGCTATCAAGGAGATCACCGGCACGATCTCCGAGATCGACACCATCGGAACGGCCATCGCCGCAGCGGTCGAGCAGCAGTCGTCCGCAACGCAGGAAATCTCGCGCAACGTCCAGGAAGCCGCCGCCGGGGCTCAGCAGGCCGGCACCAACATCTCTGGCGTGCACCAGGCGATCGGCGAGACCAGCGCGGCCGCCGAGCTGATGTTGGGCTCCTCGACGACGCTGGCCCAGCAGGCCGGCGACCTGAAGACCCAGGTGACACAGTTCCTGAAGCAGGTGCGCAGCGCCTGACCTGTGGCACCCCGGCTGGCGCCAGTCGTCTGCCAAAGATGGGGAAAGGCTGCCTCGAGCTTGAAGAACGGACGAGCGATGTCCGGGACTGCGCCCCGAGCGGTTGTCCCCGAGCGCGGCATTGAGGTTGCAAGATTGACCCGAAGGTGACACTGGCAAAAAAACCAAGAGTCGTGGTTTTTCGGATCGAGTGAATCGTGCAGGCCCCAAGGTCCGCAGCACAATAGCAGCTCAGTTGTCTACAAGCCTCCCGCAGGCCACTGATCCCGGCCTTGGCGGCATGGAACATGCCTATGAGCTTGCCGTGCCAGTGGGGATCGTGTTTTTGCGTTTTGCAACGCCCCCGCACTGCTCGAGGTGGCCTGACGACACACAAGTTAACTTTAAGCAGTGAGCTGAGGCTTACTAAGTTATTCAACAGCAAGCTTATAATAGATAATTGCGTACTTGTTGGCCGGAGGAACGATCGATGCTTCGAACTGACACGAGATCGGCTGCTCACCCTTTAGTGCGCTTCTTCGCAGCGGGACTGGTAGCCCCGTTCTGCATCCACGGAGGGCGGCGCGCGTCTATTGCTCCCAGAGGCCGACAAATCTGTACTGTCGTTCTTGTGGCCGCATTCTTCTTGGCGGTCTCCACGCCTTCTTCAGGCGCAGTTGTATACACCTATCAGGGAAACAGTTACGAACAGATATTTAATGCGTTTTCGGACCCTAGGGTCACCCCATACACCGATAGTATGAGTTTGTCGTTCTCTTTCGAATTAGATGCCCAGCTCCTGCCATCACCAACCACGCAGTTCTATTCTCTTCGGAACGCAGTATCGGTATTTAATTTTAGTGATGGAATGCAAACACTTGATCAGACAAACGCCACTTTGACGTTCCTCAACCTCTGGGTGGATAGCTCAGGCGCAATTGCCCAGTGGCTTATGATCGCGGAGCAGGTCTATCCGAGCCCCGTCAACGTTGGAGATCTCGTTCGGGCTATGGCGTCACAGTTCGATTTCTCCTTTGCCGGAAGAGACATTAGTACGGTGGCTCGTTGTCAGGCGATTGGATCAAACTCTTTGTGCGGAATGGGCATCGTCAATTCAGCATTCGTTGATGGCGCGCCGGGAACTTGGCGAACTGATCCGGGAATGCCCCCGGTAGGCGTGGCAGAGCCAGCTACACTCGCTCTCCTGGCCACAGGCTTGGTGGCTCTGCTCCTCATTGGCGGGTGGTGTCGTAGGCCTCGATCGAAGTCAGGGTAACCTGGCGCAGGGATACAAACGCACAATTCACCAAGCTTCTTGCGGATGTGCGAACTTGAGCAGCGTCTTCACCGTGGCGCCACGCTGGCGAGATCAGTTAGCGAAAGCTGCCTTCCGGAAATTTCCGTCGATATAGCAGCGTAAGCAGAGTGGGCCTTCGGACGAAACGTAATTGGTGTCCGCTTGTGGCAGATTTGAGACCAGGGACAGATAGGCCTTTGCGTCTGGGATAGTCTCGGGAGCCGGCGAACCACGTTTCTTCTGAAGAAGATTTCTTCTTCACGACGCCGCCGCCGAAAGCCGCAGGCGTTCGGGGGGCAGTGGCGATGGTTCTCGCGAGCTAATTGGCGCTCGGCCGGCGGCGGTTTCCTCAGCCGTTGCCGGAATCGTCATCGACGATTGTCCAGATCTTTGCGTGATCGCCGGCGCGTGACGGCTCGATGACGCGGAAGCGTTCCACGAAGCCATCCGCGTGCGGCTCGCGCTCCACGGCAAGCAGAGTGCCGAGCTTGTGCTCGCAGAGCCCGGCGGCATCGTCGAGTTCCTGGCGGGCCGCCGCCAGGGCGTGGCCGAGGCTGGGCGCGCCATAGCTCGCCTCGATGTGACGGGCGAGGCCCTCAAGTGTGGCGAAGAACTCGGACTCCGCGATCTCCGCCACCTCCACCAGCGTCGTGTAGCCGAAGCTGCTGAGGCCGAGCCAGGCCGACCTGAAGGCGAGCTGCGCCTTGCCTTCGAGCCGCGTGGCATCGGTTCTGGCGAAGACGAAGCCACCGGGGATCGCCCACTCACCGGGGTCGCAGGCAAATTCGAAGACCTGCAGGTCCGATTGGTCGAGGCGAATGGCGCGTGGCAGCCGCATGATCGGCGATCCTACACGAGGCGCCGGCAGCGGGAAGCGGCGATTGACCGGATCAGGACAGGACGCGACGGCCGCCGACAACGCGCGGCGTCTTGTTGCGGTAGAGATCCTGGTCGACCAGGAAGAGCAGCGTCTCGGCCTGGCTGAGGCGGTTGTAGGTGACCACGCCGAAGCCGGCGGAGACCGCCAGGTTGGTGTCCTGCCACGACACTGTCATGCCGTTCACCAGGTTGGACAGCTTGTCCACCAGCAGCTCGCTCTGCGGCAGCGAGGCCTGGGTCATGATGACGGCGAACTCGTCGCCGCCGACCCGGGTGACGTAGTCGCTTTCACGCGTGTTGCGCTTCAGCACCCTGGCGACCGCGCGAAGAATGGCGTCGCCGGCCGGATGGCCGTAGGTGTCGTTGATCGCCTTGAAGTGGTTGAGGTCGCACATCACCAGCAGGCCGGTTTCGTTCTGGCGCCGGGCACGGGCCAGGGCGCGCGACAATTCCAGCTCGAAACCGCGGCGGTTCAGCAGGCCGGTCAACTCGTCGGTGACCGATAGGGATTCCAGATAGCGGATGCGAGCGCGTTGCAGGGCCAGGGTCTGGTCCGCTTCGGCGGCGACGGTCAGTAGTTCGTCGAGCAGTTGCAGGCTGGAGGGGTCGAGGCCCTGCGGGGTTGCTTTTGCCTGACGGCGCAGCCGATCGGCGGCCGAACAGAGCTGCGGCAGGTTGTCCTGTCGAATCAGGCTTTCGATGTTCACATCTTCCAGCAAGCTCGGGATCATCGCCGTGGGTCCAGCAGTTGCGTCAAGGGGCCATCCAATTGGTGATGCAACGCCTGGGCCAAGTCGATGATCCAGGGATTCCAAGGGCTTAGGGTGAGATTCTGAATGGTGGGCGGCAAGTCTTGCCGACCTCAGGGTCGCTTCTGCCCATAGGCCCGCACTCGATCGCCGGCTTGGGGACACTCTTTCGCGCCCTTGATTTTGGCAGAATTTCAATCACTTGACGCTTAGGTGTGAAGACGATCTGCGATATTGTTCCGACCAACCGGGGGTTTTTATATGCGTGTTACTGCAGCGCTGTTGCTCACGCTTTTCGGCGCTTGTTGCATCACCGGACCGGCCGCTGGGGTGCCGGCAGGCGAGCGGATGTTGCCGCACCGGGCAGTCTACGGCCTGTCGCTGGGCGACCTTCGGTCCTCCAGCTCGGTGGTGGAGACGGCCGGGCGCTTCGAATTCGAGTGGCAGGACGTCTGCGACGGCTGGGCCGTCAGCCAGCGCTTCCGCATCGCGCTCCTCTACGATGACGGCATTTCGGTGAGCTATGGCTGGAGCCTGTCGTCCTGGGAGTCCAAGGACGGCAAGCGTTACCGCTTCTTCATCCGCCGCTTCGACGGCAGCGGGGAGATGGAGTCCGTTCGCGGCGAAGCCGAACTCGGCGCCGACGGCAGCGGCAAGGCGGAGTACAGCGCGCCGGAGCAGCGCGAAGTCGCGCTGCCCGCCGGGACGGTGTTTCCGACCCTCCACACGCAGCAGGTGCTGGCGGGGGCGGAAGCCGGTGGCGCGCCGGTGTGGAACATGGTGTTCGACGGTTCCGGCGACGAGGGCCTGTTCGGTGTTTCGGCGGCGCTGTCGCGCCAGCTGCCGGGCGGCACGCCGACACGGTTCGCCAGCCCGCTGCTGGAGGGTGTGCCTTCATGGCGCCTCAACCTCGCATTCTACGCGCCCGATGCTGCCAGCCTGGAGCCGGAGCAGGAGCAGGGCCTGAGGCTCTTCGCCAACGGCGTGGTGGACGAGATGCGCCTCGACTACGGCGAGTTCGTGCTGGATGCCGACCTCACCGAGCTTGCCCAGCTGCCCTTGCCCAACTGCTGAACCCGCGGCTAACGCTTCTTCGGCTGTGGCTTTGCGGCACCGGCAGGCGGCGGCCGTCCGCTGCCGAGCGCCCGGCCCTTGCCGATGGCCTGCTCGCCCAGCTTGGCGCGCACCTGATCGATGACCTTCTCGATCCGTGCCCGCTTCTCGCGGTCCGGGTCCAACAGGTCGGGCAGGTCGGCCTGCTCGGCGGCGACGAGATCCGCCGCGCCGATGCCGATGAGTCGGAAGGCGCGGCCGTCGGCCTCCTGGCGTATCAGTGCGGTTGCGGTGCGATAGAGCTCCTCCGCCATCTGGGTGGCCGCTCCGAGGCGGCGTGAGCGCGAGATCAACCTGAAGTCGGCGGTCTTCAGCTTGAGGTGCACGGAGAAGCCGGCGAGGCCGGCCTTTTTCAGGCGCCGCGCCACGGTCTCGCAGAGCGGCCAAAGCTGCTCCAGCAGCGCCGGTGCGGCGGCGATATCGTCGCGGAAGGTGGTCTCCGAGGAGATGCTCTTGGTCGCTGCCTGCGGGTTGACGCTGCGATCGTCCTCGCCGCGGGAGAAGCGGTAGAGGCGCCGGCCGATGCTGCCGTAGCGCGCGATCAGCTCGACCTCCTTCAGCGGCAGCAGGTGGCGGACCAGAGTGATGCCGTCGCGGGCCAGGGTCGCGCGCAGCGACTTGCCGACGCCCCAGATGACGCCGACCGGACGGTCGGCCAGGAAAGCCTGCGCCGCGTCGAAGCCGAGCACCGCGAAGCCACGCGGCTTGTCGAGATCCGAAGCGACCTTGGCGAAGAACTTGTTGTAGCTGAGACCGATCGAAGCGGTGAGCCCCATTTCCTGCTCGATGCCCTTCACCAGGCGGGCCAGGCTGCGCGCCGGCCAGCCGTGGTGCAGCGCCTGGGTGCCGGAGAGGTCGAGAAAGGCTTCGTCGATGGAGAGTGGCTCCACCAGGGGCGTCAGGGCCAGCATGCGCTCGCGAATGGCGCGGCCGGCCTCGACGTACTTGGCCATGTCGGGCCGGATCACCACGGCATCGGGGCAGGCCTTCAGCGCCTTGAACATCGGCATCGCCGAATGCACGCCATAGAGGCGCGCGACATAGCAGGCGGCGGAGACCACGCCGCGGCGTCCGCCGCCCACGATGACCGGCTTGTCGCGCAACTCCGGCCGGTCGCGCTTCTCCACGCTGGCGTAGAAGGCATCGCAGTCGATGTGGGCGAGGGAGAGGCGGTCGAGATCCGGATGCCAGATCATGCGGGGGCTGTGGCAGGCGGGGCAGCGCGGCGGAGGCTGCGGAGTGGCCTGCCCGAACCCGCCGGCGGCGGGCTCGGCGAAGGTCTCCAGGCAGTCGCGGCAGAGCCCGGGCATGATTCAGGAATCCGCGGGCAGGGCGATCGGGAGTTCTTCCAGCCGCCACAATCGGGCGGCGCCGAAGACGCCGCTGGAGTCGCCGTGGCGGGCCTTCAGCACAGGCGTGGCCACATGGTCGGAGAAGACATAGCGGGGCAGCAGGGCCGGCAGGGTCCTGTAGAGGCGATCGACGTTGGAGATGCCGCCGCCGAGCACCAGGGCATCGGGGTCGAGGATGTTGATAACGCCGGCCAGGGCTCGGGCCAGGCGGTCCTCGTAGCGCGCGAGGGCAACCTCGGCGGCCGGCTCGCCGGCCTCGGCGCGCTGGACGATGTCCTTGGCGGTGATCGCCTCGCCGCCGGCCTCGCGGTAATCGCGGGCCAGGTTGGGTCCGGAGAGAAAGGTCTCGATGCAGCCCTGCTTGCCGCAGTAGCAGGCCGGGCCGGGCCGCTCGTCCGGCTGCGGCCAGGGCAGCGGGTTGTGCCCCCACTCGCCGGCGATGGCGTTGCAGCCGATCAGCGGCCGCCCGGCGACCGCGATGCCGCCGCCGACGCCGGTACCGAGAATGACGCCGAAGACCACCTCCAGACCCGCCGCGGCGCCGTCGGCCGCTTCCGACAGCGCCAGGCAGTTGGCATCGTTCATCAGCCGCACCGGGCGGCCGAGAGCGGCGGCTAGGTCCCGGTCGAGCGGCTTTCCCAGAAGCCAGGTAGAACTGGCGTTCTTTATTAAACCGGAGATAGCAGAACGCGCACCTGGGATTCCAACGCCGACACTGCCGTGGAGCCCGATTCCAGACTCTACTTGTTGGACCAGGGCCACAATGGCGCCTATGGTGGCGGCATAGTCCTCGCGCGGGGTCGCCAGGCGTTGGCGGGCCAGGACCGCACCATCGGGTCCCAGGGCGGCAGCCTCGATCTTGGTGCCGCCGAGATCCACCCCGATCCGCATGGTTTTGCTTTCGATTTTAACGCCCATTGTCGTTGCCGATGTGGGAGGTTTGTTGCCAAAGCTTACCGAAAATTAACTTTATCGCTTTATCAACGATTAGATGCCGGTGACAGTTTTCCAGCGCCGTGAGCCTGGGCTGTCCCGTCATGCTGGAATTGGCGGTGCCGTCTTACTCGAGAGGACAGTGCCCTCACACAACGAGTTTCACCGGCCAGGGCAAGAAATATGATGAATGGAACTAAAACCGTCAAAGAGGCAGGAACGGCGAAGACCGTGCTGATTGTGGAAGACAATGAGCTGAACATGAAGCTCTTCCACGATCTGCTGGAAGCGCACGGCTATAACATCCTTCAGACCAAGGACGGGATGGATGCTCTTCGACTGGCCCGCGAACATCACCCCGACCTGATCCTGATGGACATCCAGCTGCCGGAAGTTTCCGGACTGGAGGTCACCAAGTGGATCAAGGAAGACGATAATCTGAAGTCGATCCCTGTCGTTGCCGTTACCGCTTTCGCCATGAAGGGGGATGAGGAAAAGATCCGCGAGGGAGGCTGCGAGGCCTACATCGCCAAGCCGATCTCCGTCACCAATTTCCTGGAGACCGTCGAGCGGTTCCTCAATTAGCCGGCACGAGGTCCTTCCGGTATGACCGCGCGGATTCTGGTCGTCGACGACATTCCCGCGAACGTCAAGCTTCTCGAAGTCAAGCTGACCGCCGAGTATTTTGACGTCGTGACTGCGCCGGATGGTCCGCGCGCCTTTGAGCTGGCGCATAGCGAAGCGCCGGACCTCATCCTTTCCGATGTCATGATGCCCGGCATGGACGGCTTCGAGCTGTGCCAACGGCTCAAAGCGGACCCGGAAACCAGCCACATCCCGCTGGTCATGGTGACGGCGTTGAGCGATGTCGCCGACCGCGTGCGCGGCCTGGAGGCGGGCGCAGACGATTTCCTCACCAAGCCGGTCAACGACATCGCGCTGTTCGCCCGCGTCCGCTCCCTGGCGCGTCTGAAGCAGATGATGGACGAACTGCGGGTCCGCCAGGCAACCAGCGGCGACGGCACCCTGCTTTCCGAGGCCGAGCTGGAAATCGCCGGCGACCTCAGCGATGCCAAGGTGCTGCTGGCCGACCCGAGCGAGACTCTGGCCGGCAAGGTGACCAGCTACCTGGCCGAGGACGGCCACCGCACCCACCACGTGAAGACCGGAGGCGAGGCCCTGGCCTTGGCACAGTCGGAGCCTTTCGACCTGCTGATCGTCAGCCTCCATCTCGGCAAGGAGGACGGTCTCAGGCTGTGCTCCCAGTTCCGCTCGCAGGACGACACCCGTCACGTCCCGATCCTGCTGCTGCTCGACGATGAAGACCTGCCGCGTCTGCCCAAGGGTTTGGAAATCGGCGTCACCGACTACCTGATCAAGCCGATCGACCGCAATGAACTGCGCGCGCGCACGCGCACCCAGATCCGCCGCCGCCGCTACCACGACAAGCTGCGCGTCATGCTGCAGCGCTCTGTGGCCCTGGCCTATACGGATACCCTGACCGGCGTCTATAACCGGCGTTACATGAACGCCCACCTCGATCGCAAGATCATGGAGATCGCCGAGTCGGTGAAGCCGGTCTCGGTGCTGATGTTCGACATCGACAACTTCAAGAGTATCAACGACACCTACGGCCACAATTCCGGTGACGAGGTGCTCTGCGAACTGGCCAAGCGGGTCTCCCGCGGCGTGCGCGATATCGACCTGCTGTCGCGCTACGGCGGCGAGGAGTTCGTCATCGTGATGCCGGATGCCGACATCGAAGTGGCGGTCGGCGTTGCCGAACGGGTGCGCGCGCTGGTGGCCGACCAGAAGTTCGCAATTTCCAACGATGTCGGGGCATTGTCCGTCACCATCTCGGTCGGCGTGGCGACGACGCGCGATCCTACGGAGACCACGGAGTCGCTGATCGGGCGTGCCGACACGGCGCTCTACCGGGCCAAGGCGCGCGGCCGCAACTGCGTGAGCTCGGTCGAGCTCGACCAACGCGGACAGCGCCAGGCCAACCTGCCCAGACGCTAAGACCGGCCGACGCCTGCCCATTCCGAAAAGCGAAACGGCCGCCCAGAGGGCGGCCGTCTGACATCTGGGAGCAGGGAAGGCCCGGCTCACTTCATCTTCGATTCCTTGAAGACGACGTGCTTGCGCGCCACCGGATCGTACTTCCGCATTTCCAGCTTCTCGGTCATGGTGCGCGGGTTCTTCTTGGCCACGTAGAAGTAGCCCGTGTCCGCGGTGCTCACCATCTTGATCAATTGCGTGGCTGGCTTGGCCATATCCGCTGTCCTTTGCCTGAAACTCGTCGAGGTTGCCGGAAAAATACTGCGCGCTGGCGCGCTGTCAAGCCCGGCGCGCGGGTGGAGCGTGCCGGAACGAATTTAGGAATATTAACTTAGATCGTTCAGGACCCCGAGCCGGTGGCACGGGGAGCAGCCGAGGCTGCCGTGTCCGCCACGCCGTGCAAGGCCCGGGCATAGAGCCCCGGCACTTCCAGCAGCTGCTGAGCCACTTTCAGATCGATCTCCTCGTCGCCCTCGCGGGCCGGGCAGTGGGCCCGCAGGGCCTCCACCGCGGTTTCGTCATTGGTGTCGAGGTCGAGGCGGCGCAGATCCGCAGCGATGGGCAGGGCGCCGCTGTTGATCAGGGCCAGCACGTCGGCCGGGGTGGTGACGTTGCCCGTCGTGCAGATATCCGGCAGCACGCCGCGGCGATGCAGGGCATAGCCGGAGGGAGCGTGGAAACGCGCCCAGGTGAGGATGAATTCGCCGTTGTTCGGCAGCGGCAGCACGGTCTGCACCGTCCCCTTGCCGAAGGAGGTGCTGCCGACCAGGACGGCGCGGCCGGAATCCTGCAGCGCGGCGGCGACAATTTCGGCGGCCGAGGCCGAGCCGCCGTCGATCAGCACCACCAGGGGCGCGTCGTTGGTGAGGTCGTCGTCCTTGGCGCGGAAGTACTGGTGGCTGTCGTTGTGGCGGCCATGAGTCGAGACGATGCGGCCGCCAGTTACAAAGACGTCGGAAACCTCGACTGCCTGCTCCAGCAGGCCGCCGGGGTTGCCGCGCATGTCCAGAATGTAGCCGCGGAGGTCGATGCCGATCTCGTTCTGAGCCTGACGGATCTTCTGGCGCAGGCTGTCGGTAGTGCGGTTGTTGAAGCCGCTCAGCCGAATATGGGCGAGGTTGCCTTCGCGGTGGTAAGTCACTGTCTCCGGCACGATGTGGGTGCGCACCACCGCGACTGACATCGGCGAGGCGGCCTCTTCGCGCTCGATCGTGAGGCGGACTTCCGAGCCGGTGCGTCCGCGCAGGCGGTTGACCACGTCGCTCTGGGAGAGGCCTTCCACGCTGTTGCCGTCAATGGCGACGATCACGTCTTCCTGGCGCAGCCCGGCCGTTTCCGCCGGCGTGTCCTCCATGACCGAGAGCACCAGCACGCCTTCCTCGATCAGCCGAATGCGCACGCCGATGCCGCCGAAGCCCTCGCGGCTGGCGCGGTTCTCGCGCGCCGTATCGCGACCGGCATAGCGGGAGAAACCGTCGAGCTGGCTCACCAGGCCATCGAAAACAACCTCATATAGGCGTTCCGGGTCGGCGGTGTCGAGGTCGGCAGAGTGATAGCGCGAGGCGGAGATGACCGCTGCGGTCAGGGCACCCCAGGCCTGGGCGTCGTTGGGATCGGGCGTCGGGTAGCTGGCCATCTGGGCGCCGTCGATGCTGATCCGCAGGCGGTTGCCGCTGTGCTGGATGCCGATCGCCGGGTCGATGCTCGCCAGGCTGCTCATCCCGGCGGTCGCCATATCCGCCACCGAGACTTCCTCGATGTAGATGTCGCTGACATTCTGGTAACCGGCCGTGAAAAGGCGCTGGGCCCGGGCCTCGTCGTAGCCGACCGGCGCCGTGCTGTCCTGCGAAGCGCAGGCCACCATGAGAAAGGCAAAACAGAGCGGCCCGGCACGGCGCAACAGTCCGTGGACTTCGAAAACCGGCGTCCGATGCCGGCGGACCGACCCGAATAGCGTCTGCACCCTCTGCAACCCCTTGCGCTCCCTGCGAAAGCCACCATAAACGAAGTCATTAACTCTGCGCAAAGCGCAAATTCATTCGTTTAATGCCGGTTAGCCTTTAGTTACGGCTTCAGTAAGCACCGGGCAGAGTCAAAGATTCGTTAACGTCCGAGTAACATTTTGGGCAGCTATTTGCGCCGCGGCGCTCGCCGCTTGCCGGCCCTGGAAGCATTGGAACCCGGTCCGCCATTTCCGCCGGAACCCTTTGATTTAGTGGCTCTTTTGGCCGATTTTTCGGTCGTGGTAGGGCTTTGCGATGGTTTCCCGCCGGCCCTGCGCGGCCGCGCAGGGGCGGCGCCGCCGCGACGGCTCTCCCAGGCTGCGCCCTCGCCGTCGCCGTCCTCGCCCTCGTCGAGCGCGAGGATCAGTCCGCCGGTCATCGGCTCGGCTTCCATGAGACGGACCCTGAGGCGGTCGCCCAGGCGGTAGACGCGGCCCCAGCGCTGGCCCTCCAGCGCGTGGCGGGCCTCCACATGGTGGTAGAAGTCGTTGGGCAGCGTGCTGATGGGGATCAGCCCGTCGGCGCCGGTATCGTCAAGCGTAACGAAGAGTCCGAAGCGGGTGACGCCGTTGACCCGCCCGTGGAAGCGGGCGCCGACCTGGTCCTGCAGGAAGGCGGCGGTGAAGCGGTCGACCGCATCCCGCTCGGCGGCGGCCGAACTGCGCTCGGTCGAGCTGATGTGGCCGCCCATCTCCTCGAAGACGTGTTCGGCGCCCGGCGGCAGGCCGTCGTCGCCCAGCTTCAGGCCGCTGACGAGGGCGCGGTGCACCAGCAGGTCTGCGTAGCGGCGGATCGGCGAGGTGAAGTGAGCGTAGTGGGTGAGTGCGAGGCCGAAGTGCCCGAGATTGCCGGGGCTGTAGACCGCCTGGCTCTGGGCGCGCAGGATGAGATCGTTGACCAGCGGCGCCTCCGGCTTGCCGGCCACCTTGTTGAGCAGCTGGGTGAGGCTCTGCGGGCGTACGACCTGGGAGGCGTTGAAGCGCAGGCCGAGGCCGCGCAGCACCTCCGCGAGGGCGGCCAGGTGTAGCGGGTCCGGCTTGTCGTGAACCCGGTACATGCAGGGCTGGCGCAGGCGCTCCAGCTCTTTGGCCGCGGCCACGTTGGCGGCGATCATGAACTCCTCGATCAGGCGGTGACTGTCGAGCCGCGTACGGGTCTCGATGGCCGCCACGCGGCCGTCCTCGGTGAGGCGGATCTTGCGCTCCGGCAGGTCGAGTTCCAGGGTGCCACGGGCATGGCGGGCGGCGAGCAGCGCCGCAAAGGCGCCGTAGAGGCCGGGCAGCACGACCTCGAGCACCGGCCCGTTGTCGCCCCCGGGGATGCCGTCGCGCGCAGCCTGGACCTCCTCGTAGGTCAGCCGCGCCGCCGAGCGCATGAGGCCGCGCACGAAGCGGTGCCTGACTTCGTTGCCCTGGGCATCGATCCAGAGATGGACCGCCATGCAGGGCCGATCCTCGCGGGGGTTGAGCGAGCACCAGCCATTGGATAGCGCCGTCGGCAGCATCGGCAGCACGCGATCCGGAAAATAGGTCGAGTTGCCGCGGGCATAGGCCGAGCGATCGAGCGCGCTGTCGGGCCGCACATAGTGGGCGACATCGGCGATGGCGACCAGCAGGTGCCAGCCGCCCGGGTTCTTCGGGTCGTCGTCGGGCTCGGCGAAGACCGCATCATCGAAGTCGCGCGCATCGGCGCCGTCGATAGTCACCAGCGGGATGTCGCGCAGATCCTGGCGGCGGCCGAGCGGGGCCGCGGTGGCGGCTTCGGCCTCGGCGACGGCCTTCGCCGGGAACTCGCTGATGAGACCGTGCTCGTGCAGGGTAATGAGGCTCAGCGCGCGCGGATCGTTGCCCTGGCCGAGACGCTCCAGCACGCGCACGCTGCGCAGGCCGAGGCTGTCGCGCTGGCGGCGCGCCGGCAGGATCTCCGCCAGCACCAGTTCGCCGGCTGCTGCCCCGCCGGCATCGGCGGCACGCAGGACGAAGTCCTTCTTGGCGCGGCGGTCGGTGGGGCGCAGGCGGCCGCCTTCCTTGCCGATCTCGTAAACGCCGAGCACCCGCTGCGGCTGGCGATCGAGCTTGCGGATGACGTGGGCTTCGTAGGTGTCGTCTTCACCCCGGTTGAGCCGCACCAGGGCGCGCTCGCCCATTGCCAGGGCGGCCCGGCTGCGATTGTCGGGCGCGATGTAGATGCGCGGCGGCGTCCCTTTTTCGTCGTCCCACACTGTCGGGCGGGCCAGCAGCTCGCCGTCCTCATCCAGCTCGCAGACTTCGACCACCAGCACGTTCGGCAGGCGGCCGGGTGCGGAGAGGCGGCGCGACGGCTGCTTCTCCAGCAGCCCTTCCTGCTTCAGCTCTTTCAGCAGCGCTTTCAGGCGGATGCGGTCTTCGTTTCCTTTGATGCGGAAGGCGCGCGCAATCTCGCGCTTGCCGACGGGCCCGCCACTCTCATTGATGAAAGCGAGGACCTGTTCCTTGCTGGGGAAGGTGGTGGAGCGGGCCTTGCCGGCCGGGTCCTTCTTGCCGGCCAAGGTCAGTCAGCCGCCGTTTCGCCGGCGGGAGCCTTCTTGGCGGACTTCTTCTTCGCGGTCGCCTTTTTCGCGGTCGCCTTTTTCGCAGCGGACTTCACTGCCGGGGCCTTCTTCTTCGAAGTCGCCTTCTTACTGGTGGCTTTCCTCGTCGTCGCCTTCTTGGCGGCGGACTTCTTGCTCCCACCCTTGGCGGCCTTTTTCTCGGCCTGCACCTTCAGGAGCTCGAGGGCCTGCTCCAGCGTCACGCTCTCCGGGTCGATGTCGGCGGGAATGGTGGCGTAGAGCTTGCCGTGCTTCACGTAGGGGCCGAAGCGGCCCTTGCCCTGGCTCACGACCTTGCCGTCTTGCGGGTGCTCGCCGATCTGGCGGCCGGCCGACTGCCCGCGTGCCGGCGCCTCGGCGATCAGGATGACGGCACGGTTGAGGCCGATGGTCAGGACGTCATCGCCCTCGCTCAGCGAACGATAGGTCGAGCCGTGCTTCACATAGGGGCCGTAGCGGCCGATGCCGGCGCTGATCGGCTTGCCGTCGTCGGGGTGCGGACCGATCTCGCGCGGCAAGGCGATGAGGGCGAGGCCTTTCTGCAGGTCGACGTCCGCCGGTGCCAGGCCTTTCGGCAGCGAGGCGCGCTTCGGCTTCTCGTCGCCCTCTGCGTCGCCGAGCTGCAGGTAGACGCCGAAGGGGCCTTTGCGCAGCGTGACCGGCTTGCCGGTCTCCGGGTCGCTGCCCAGCACCTTCGGATTTGACAGGTCGATGCCGTGGTCCTCTTCGCCGCCGGGCACCGCCAGCGGGCGGGTAAAGCGGCAGTCGGGATAGTTCGAGCAGCCGACGAAGCCGCCGTTGCGTCCCAGGCGCAGGCCGAGGCGTCCCTCGCCGCAGGCCGGGCAGGCGCGCGGACTCTTGTCCGGGTTCTCCGGATCGGCTGGAAAGAAGTGGGGTCCCAGATCGTGGTCGAGAGCGTCGATGACTTCGGTGATCGAGAGATCGCTGGCGCCGTCGACGGAGGTCCGGAAGGCTTCCCAGAAGTCGCGCAGCACGCGGCGCCATTCGACGCGACCGCCGGAGATATCGTCGAGCCGCTCTTCCATCTCGGCGGTAAAGTTGTACTGCACGTAGCGCTCGAAGAAGCTGGCGAGGAAGGCGACGACCAGGCGGCCACGGTCCTCCGGGATGAAGCGGCGGCGGTCGAGGCGCACGTAGTCGCGGTCCTGCAGCACCTGGACGATGGAGGCGTAGGTGGAAGGGCGGCCGATGCCGAGCTCCTCCATCTTCTTCACCAGGCTGGCTTCGCTGTAGCGCGGCGGCGGCTGGGTGAAGTGCTGCTCCGGCAGCACGGCGCGGCGGGTCACCGCGTCGCCCTCGCTGAGCTTCGGCAGGCGCCGGTCGCCGGCGGCTTCGTCATCACCGTCGGCGGCCTTGTCGTCCTTGTCTTCCTGGTAGAGCCTCAGGAAACCGTCGAAAGTGACGATGGAGCCGGTGGCACGCAGCCGGGCCACGCTGCCGTCGACATCGATGTCGACCGCCACCTGGTCGAGCTCGGCGCTGGCCATCTGACAGGCTACCGTGCGGTTCCAGATCAGCTCGTAGAGCTTGCGCGCCTCGTCGTCGAGGTAGCTGCGCAGCTCTTTCGGACGGCGGAAGAGATCGGTCGGGCGGATCGCCTCGTGGGCTTCCTGCGCGTTCTTCTGCTTCGACTTGTACTGACGCGGCGCCTCCGGCAGATAGCTGTCGCCGTAGTCGGAGGCGATGAGGGCGCGGGTGCCGTCGAGCGCTTCCTGAGCCAGGGTGACGCCGTCGGTGCGCATGTAGGTGATAAGGCCGACGGTCTCGCCGCCAATGTCGATGCCCTCGTAGAGCTTCTGCGCCACCCGCATGGTCCGCGTCGTGCCGAAGCCGAGCTTGCGCGAGGCTTCCTGCTGCAGCGTCGAGGTGGTGAACGGCGGATAGGGGTTGCGCTTGGTCTGCTTGCGCTCGACCTGGGATACCGCCAGTCGCGCGGCACTTTCCAGCTTGCCGGCCGCGGCCCGCGCCGAAGCCTCGTCGAGGAGGTCGAACTTGTCGAGTTTGGCCCCGTCGAGATGGCTCAGCCGGGCGGTGAAGGCGGCGCCTTCCGGGTTCTCCAGATTGACGTCGATCGACCAGTACTCGCGCGGCCTGAAGACCTCGATCTCCGCTTCGCGCTCACAGATCAGGCGCAGCGCGACCGACTGCACGCGCCCGGCGGAGCGGCTGCCCGGCAGCTTGCGCCAGAGCACCGGCGAGAGGGTGAATCCGACGAGGTAGTCGAGCGCGCGGCGCGCCATGTAGGCGTCGATCAGTTCCTGATTGAGGCTGCGCGGATGCTGGAAGGCCTCGAGGATCGCCTTCTTGGTGATCTCGTTGAAGACGACCCGCTCGACCTCGACGCCGTCCAGCACCTTGCGGCGCTTCAGCTCGTCGACGATATGCCAGGAGATCGCCTCGCCTTCGCGGTCCGGGTCGGTGGCCAGGTAGAGGTGCTTGCTGTTCTTCACCGCTTCGGCGATCTCGCGCAGGCGCTTCTCGCCGCGCTCGTCGACCAGCCAGCTCATGGAGAAGTCATCGTCCGGACGCACCGAGCCGTCCTTGGCAGGCAGATCGCGCACATGGCCGTAGCTGGCCAGCACGTGAAAGTCCTTGCCCAGGTATTTGTTGATGGTTTTCGCCTTGGCGGGCGATTCAACGACGACGACGTTCATGAGGCGCGAATACTTCGCTCAGTTCCTTACCAACTTCCTAATGGGATTACGCCGCT
Source organism: uncultured Pelagibius sp. (assembly GCA_964472095.1). GTDB lineage: Bacteria > Pseudomonadota > Alphaproteobacteria > Kiloniellales > Kiloniellaceae > Pelagibius. The sequence goes on along the minus strand of CAYYIV010000006.1, from coordinate 60,742 downwards.
TCGCGACGAGTCCCGGCCCGATCCCCGCAAACAGGATGCAGCCGCTTTCGGTCAATGCTGCCGGAGAGCAAGGCCCGTCGTCATAAAGGGTCCGCAGGGGCTTTGTAAAGCCGCGCAAAGCGGTTGCCCGGATGACGCTCGACCTTTCCAGCCAGTTCCAGCTCCAGCAGGACGCCATGCACGATGGCGATCGGAAGGCTGCTTTGGCGCACGACGTCATCAACCTGGATTGGTTCCGCCCCGAGCAGTTCTTCAATGCTGGCGCGTTCTGCATCGCCCGGTTCCGGCGGCGGCGAAACCGTCTGGGCGAGGTTGCGGGGAGCGTCGGGCGCCGCCCTATCGAGACGGCGCAGGCCGCCCAGGGCCTCGATCACATCGGCGGCGGACTCGATGAGGGTGGCACCCTCGCGGATCAGCTGATTGCAGCCGCCGGCGCGCGGGTCGAGGGGCGAGCCGGGTACCGCGAAGACCTCGCGCCCCTGATCGCCGGCGAAGCGGGCGGTGATCAGCGAGCCGGAGCGCTTGGCGGCCTCGACCACCACAATGCCGAGGGAGAGGCCGGAGATCAGCCGGTTGCGGCGCGGGAAGTGGCGTGCCTGAGGCACGGTGCCGAGCGGCATCTCGGAGATCACGGCGCCCTGCCGAGCGATATCGGCGTGCAGGGTTGCGTTTTCCGGCGGGTAGACCACATCGACGCCGCCGGCCAGCACGGCGACGGTCGGCCGGGGCAGGGCGCCGAGGTGGGCGGCGGTGTCGATGCCGCGGGCCATGCCGGAGGCGACCGCGAAGCCGGCCTCCGCCAGCTCGGCCGCCAGCCGCCCGGCCAGGCGACGGCCGTTGGCCGAGGCGTTGCGGGCGCCGACGATGCCGACGCAGGGCGGCTCGAGCGCCTCGACGCTGCCGAGCAGCGCCAGCACCGGCGGCGCGTCGTCGAGGCTGCGCAGCAGATCAGGATAGGCGGGCTCGCAGAGGGCGATCAGCCGGACCCCGGCCTTGCGGGCGGCCGCCATCTCGGCTTCCGCTTCCGGGGGGCTGCAAAGACGGATCCGGCGCTTGCCGCCGGCGCGGCGGGCGAGCTCCGGCAGGGCCTCCAGCGCCGCAGCGGGATGGCCATAGCGCTCCAGCAGCTGCCGGAACACCACCGGCCCGACGTTTTCCGAGCGGATGAGCCGCAGCCAATCGAGCCGCTCGTCATCGCTCAGAGGTTTATTTATTGCCTCCATCATCGCCTTAAAATCGTCGTGACCGATCGTCGAGGTCAAGCGCCAAGCTGCCTGCCTCGCAATCGTCGACCGGGCAGAGGGCGGAAATCAGTCCTTTTTTTGACCGATTTTGGGCTCCTGGCCGGTGACCAGGCGGCGGATGTTCTCGTGGTGGCGGAGCCAGACCAGGGCCGCCAGGGCGCCGGTCAGCTGCACCAGCTGCCAATCGCCATGCAGGTACCAGCTGAGGATGGGGGCGGCACCGACGGAGAGCAGCGCGGCCAGGGAGGAATAGCGGAACAGGAAGGCGGCGGCGAGCCAGAGGGCGCAGCAGGCCGCGCCCAGGAGCGGCGAGAGGCCGAGCAGCACGCCGAGGGTGGTCGCCACGCCCTTGCCGCCCTTGAAGCCGAGCCAGATCGGAAACAGGTGGCCGACAACCGCCCCGAAGCCGGCGACCAGGGCCATGTCGGGCCCCCAGTTCTGGGCGATCAACACCGCTGAGGCGCCCTTGCCGCCGTCGAGCAGCAGGGTGGCGGCGGCGAGGCCTTTGCGGCCGGTGCGCAGCACGTTGGTGGCGCCGATGTTGCCGGAGCCGATCTTGCGCACGTCGCCGAGGCCCGCCATGCGGGTCAGCAGCAGGCCGAAGGGAATGGCGCCCAGCAGGTAGCCGCCGGCCAGGGCGGCGAGGAGGTAGGGCCAGGCGAATTCCCAGGATATCGGATCGGGCATGGCTGGCGTGCCGTGTCAGGCCGCTTCGAAGAGCGTGCGGCCGTCGACCACGGTGCGGCACACGCGGCCCTGCACCGGCAGGCCGTCGAAAGGGCTGTTCTTGGATTTGCTGGCAAAGTTGCCGGTCTCGATCTTCCAGGCGCGATCGGGGTGGAAGACGAGCAGGTCGGCGGGAGCGCCCCTGGCCAGGCGGCCAGCCTTCAAGCCGAGGATTTCGGCCGGCTTGACGGTCAGGCGGGCGAGCAGGTCGAGGAGGCCGACCCTGCCGCCGTGGTAGGCCTGCAGGGACAGCGGCAGCAGCGTTTCCAGGCCGATGATGCCCGGCTCGGCGATGGCGAAGGGCAGGCGCTTGGATTCCTGGTCGTGCGGGCTGTGGTCGCTGGCGATGGCGTCGATGGTGCCGTCGGCGACGCCTTCCAGGATCGCCTGGCGGTCGTTCTCGCCGCGCAGCGGCGGCGAGACCTTGGCAAAGGTGCGATAGTCGGCAACGGCGAGTTCGTTCAGTGCAAAGTAGTGCGGGGCGGTATCGCAGGTCACCGCGAGCCCGCGTGCCTTGGCGCGGCGGATCGCCTCGACGCTCTCGGCGGTGGAGATGTGCGCGACGTGGTAGCGCCCGCCGGTCATCTCGACGAGGCGCAGGTCGCGCTCGATCATCATCACCTCGGCCAGCTTCGGGATGCCGGGCAGGCCGAGCCGGGTGGCCAGCTCGCCGCCGTTCATGACGCCGGAAGAAAGGCTGGGTTCTTCCGGGTGCTGCACGATGAGATGGCCGAAGGTCTTGGCGTAGGCGAGGGCGCGGCGCATGACCTGGGCGTTTTCCACCGCCTTGAGGCCGTCGGTGAAGGCGACGGCGCCGCTCTCGGCCAGCAGGCCCATCTCGGTGATCTCGCGGCCCTCCAGGTTCCGGGTCACGGCGGCGTAGGTGTAGACCTTCACGCGCTTCACCTCGCGGGCGCGGCGGGCGACAAACTCCACCCCGGCGACGTCGTCAATCACCGGGTCGGTGTTGGGCAGCCCAACCATCGACGTCACGCCGCCGGCCGCCGCGGCGCGGCCTGCGCTGTCCATGGTCTCCTTGTGCTCCTCGCCGGGCTCGCGGATCTGCACGCGCATGTCGACCAAGCCGGGTGCCAGGCAGGCGCCGGCGCAGTCGACGCGCTGCATGCCCTCCGGCACGCCTTCCTTGAAGAGGTCCGGGCCGACGTCGGTGATCCTGCCGTCCTCGGCCAGCAGGGCGCCGTGCGCGTCGAGGCCACTGGCCGGGTCGAGCAGACGGGCGTTCACATAGGCGGTGCGGTGTTTCGGCGGCGGGGGGAGGACGGTCACGGGCCTTCTCTCATTGGGCGGCCTGTTCCTGCTGGCAGCGCGCCAGGTGCAGATTGTGATTGAGGGTCTCGAGGCAGGCCATGCGCACGGCGACGCCCATCTCGACCTGTTCGCGGATCACCGAGCGGTGGATGTCGTCGGCCAGCTCGCTGTCGATCTCGACGCCCCGGTTCATCGGCCCCGGATGCATGATGAGGGCATTGGGCTTGGCCGCCTGCAGCTTCTCCCGGTCGAGCCCGAAGAAATGGAAGTACTCGCGGATCGAGGGGACGTAGCTGCCCTGCATGCGCTCGGTCTGCAGGCGCAGCATCATGACGATGTCGCAGTCCTGCAGGCCCTTGCGCATGTCGGTGAAGGTCTCGACGCCCATGCGCTCGATGCTGCTCGGCATCAGTGTCGGTGGTGCGATGAGCCGCACTCTTGCGCCCAGCGCGGTCAGCAGGTGGATGTTGGAGCGGGCGACGCGGCTATGGGTGATGTCGCCGCAGATGGCAACCCGCAGCCCCTCGATGACGCCGAGGCGGCGGCGGATGGTGAGGGCATCGAGCAGCGCCTGGGTGGGGTGCTCGTGGCTTCCGTCGCCGCCGTTGATGACGGCGCAGTTCATCTTCTCGGCGAGCAGCTGGACCGCGCCGGAATCCGGGTGGCGCACCACCAGCACGTCCGGGTGCATGGCGTTCAGCGTCATTGCCGTGTCGATCAGGGTCTCGCCCTTCTTGATCGACGACCAGGCCACCGACATATTGATCACGTCGGCGCTGAGACGCTTCGCAGCGAGCTCGAAGGACGTCCTGGTACGCGTTGAATTTTCGAAGAAAAGATTGATGACCGTGCGGCCGATCAGAAGGTCTTTCTTCTTGTCCGCGCTGCGGTTCAGGGCGACGTAGCCGTCGGAGCGGTCGAGCAGAAAGAGAATTTCGCTTGCCGTCAGCCCCTCGATCCCGAGCAGGTGACGATGCCGATAACCTTCGAAAGAGGCCGAGGTGCCGTGCGAAGAAGTCATTAAAGCCGTCTTATGACACCGCGCCTGCCGGGGGGCAAGCGGCAGTCGTTGCGCAGCGGAAGGAATGCCCGCGGAAAAGCTGCTAGATGATACCTTTTCCGCGCAAACGGGCGCGTTCCTGCGGCCCGATGTCGAGCAGTTCCTCGAGCACCGCATCGCTGTCCTGGCCGGCGCGCGGCGGCGCGAATCGGTATTCGACCGGCGTCTCGGAGAACTTGATGGGATTGCCGATGAGGTCGACCGTGCCATTGCGGCCGCCGCGATAGGGCATGGAGATCTTCATGTCGCGGGCCAGCACCTGCGGATCGGCGAAGACCTGGTCGAGGGTGTTTACCGGGCCGGCCGGCACGGCCAGCTTTGCGAGGCCGTCGACCCAGGCCTTCTGGGTGCGCTGGCGGGTGATCTCCGGCAGCAGCCCGTAGAGCGCCTCGCGGTTGCGCACGCGCGAGGCGTTGGTGCGGAAGCGCTCGTCCTCGGCCAGCTCCGGGCAGCCGGCGAAGTTGCAGAAGCGGGCGAACTGGCCGTCGTTGCCGACCGCCAGGATGAAGTAGCCGTCGGCGCAGGGCATCACCTTGTAGGGAACGATATTGGGATGCTCGCTGCCCTGGCGTTTCGGCACCGCGCCGGAGGTCAGGTAGTTCAAGCCCTCGTAAGTCAGCCAGGAGACCTGGGTGTCGAGCAGGCCGAGGTCGATGTGCTGGCCGAGGCCGGTCATGCCGCGGTAGTGCAGCGCCGCCAGGATCGCCGTCACGGCGTACATGCCGCACATGATGTCGGCGATGCCGACGCCGACCTTCACCGGCTCGCCCTCCGGTTCCCCGGTCAGGCTCATGATGCCGCCCATGCCCTGGGCCAGGTAGTCGTAGCCGGCGCGCGGAGCATAGGGGCCCGTCTGGCCAAAGCCGGTGATCGAGCAGTAGATGAGACCGGGAAAGCGCGGCTTCAGGTCGTCGTAGCCGAGGCCGTAGCGGGCGAGGTTTCCGACCTTGTAGTTCTCCACCAGGATGTCGCAGAAGCCGATGAGTTCGCGGGCCAGTTCCTGGCCCTCCGGCTTGGAGATGTCGATGCTGACGGAACGCTTGTTGCGGTTGGCGGAGAGATAGTAGGCGCTCTCCGTGGTGTCTTCGCCGTCTGGACCTGGAACGAAGGGCGGCCCCCACTTGCGGGTGTCGTCGCCCTGGCCCGGGCGTTCGATCTTGATCACTTCGGCGCCGAGGTCGCCCAGCAGTTGGGTGCAGGTCGGGCCTGCCAGGATGCGGGTCAGGTCGAAGACCCTCAGTCCGGTGAGCGGAGCGGTCATCAGGGGAGAGTCCTAAAGCGGCGACAGTGCTGCACCCGGTTTTGACGCCCTGCCGCGAGGCGGTCAAGTGCCGTGGCCGCAGGGCAGCACTGCAGGTCAGGCGAGGAGGAGCACCAGCAGCGGCAGGGTGATGGCGGCGGCCAGGGTCTGAACGGTCAGGATGTTGGCGACCAGGCCGGGGGCGCCGCCCATCTGACGGGCCAGGATGTAGGCGCTGGTGGCCGTAGGCAGGGCGCTGAAGATCATGGCGACGGTCCAGGCAAGGCCGTCCACCCCGAGCAGCCAGCAGAAGCCGGCGGTGAGGAGCGGCAGGCCGGCGAGCTTCAGCGCCACGGCGACGGCGACCCGGCCGCCGCTCGCCTTGGCAGCACCGAGGTCGAGGCCGGCGCCCACGGCGAGCAGGGCCAGCGGCAGGGCGGCCCGGGCCAGGATGGTCAGGGTCTCGCGGACCACGGGCGGCAGGCCGAGGCCGGTGACATTCAGGGCCAGGCCGGCGAGGCAGGCGAGAATGAGGGGGTTGAGCAGCACCGCCTTGAGGAGGCTGGGACTGCGGCCCGTGTGGTGGCCGCCGAAGCGCACCAGCGCCGCTACCGAGATGACGTTCACGGTCGGCACCACCACCGCGACTATGAGCGCGGCGATGGTGAGCCCGGCCTGGCCGAAGAGGGCGAAGGGGATCGAAAGCCCGATGTAGGTGTTGGGCCGGATCGAGGTCTGCAGCAGCGCCGTGAAGGACGGACCATCGCCGCCGCCGACCAAGTGCCAGAGCAGCAGCAGGGCGGACATGGCGAGGATCGCCAACACCACGGCGCCGGCCATGGCGGCCGCCGGCAGGCTGGCGAAATCCGCCTGCGCCAGGGAGGTCACCAGCAGGGCAGGCAGCAGGAAGAAGTAGCAGAGGCGCTCGGCGGGGTCCCAGAAGCCTTGCGTGATCCAGCCGCGACGGCGGATCAGCAGGCCGAGGAGGATCAGCAGGAAGACGGGAAGCACGGCGGTGGCGAGGGCCTGCATGGTAGCGGATCAGGCCCGGCGCTGGCGCGAGACGGCGTCGAGCGCACCCTGCAGGATGTAGGCGGCCGCCATCTTGTCGACCACCGCGGCCCGGCGCTTGCGGGTCATGTCGGCCTCGGAAACCAGGAAACGCTCGACTGCGGCGGTGGAGAGGCGCTCGTCCCAGAACGCGATCGGCTGGGTGAAGCCGGCCTTTTCCGTGAGGTTGCGGGCGAGCTGGCGCACCGACTGGCAGCGCGGCCCTTCGCTGCCGTCCATGTTCACCGGCAGGCCGATGACCAGGCCGCCGACGCGGTAGTCCTTGCAGAGGACGGCGAGGCGCGCGGCGTCATCGGCGAACTTGCCGCGCTTGATGGTCTCCAGCGGCGAGGCAACCTTCAAGGCCGAGTCGGAGATGGCGACGCCGATGGTCTTGTTGCCGGGGTCGAGCCCGAGCAGGCGCTCGCCCCGTTGCAGCCGGGCGGCCAGTTCTGTGACGGCGAGGTCCATCGCCTGCGGAGCCCCTGGAGGTGGAAAGGAAAGCAGCCCCTTATAGGCAGCCCCCGGGCACCCGGCAAGGCGACCCAATCTCCTGGCCCAATCTTGCGGCTGGGCAGGGCGGGTGCTAGGTTCCGGCGGTTTTTGATTGCTCCGGCGCCCGTGCCGGGCGTTTCCCCGGGAAGCTTCCCGCGGGCGCGCCGGCGGGCGGAGCTTTTTCCGGAAATGAGGGTTGGGGCCGATGTCGGTCGACAAGGAAACTGTCGCGAAGATCGCGAGACTGGCGCGCGTTCGCGTCGACGAGAGCCGCGGCGAGGCGATGGCCAAGGAACTGTCCAACATCCTGGACTGGATCGAGCAGCTTTCCGAGCTGGACACCGAGGGCGTCGAGCCGATGACCTCCGTGGTCTCCATGAAGCTGCCGCTGCGCGACGATGTGGTGACCGACGGCGGCTATCCCGAGCGGGTGACGGCAAACGCGCCGGAAGCCGCCCATGGATTCTACGCGGTGCCGAAGGTGGTCGAGTGATGAGCGAGCTCACGAAACTGACCATCGCCGGCGCGCGCGACCTGTTAGCCAGGGGCGAGATCTCGTCGAAGGAACTGACCGAGGCGCATATCGCCGCCGTCGAAGCGGCGCGGCCGCTGAACGCCTTCATCACCGAGACACCGGAAAAGGCGCTGGAGATGGCGACCGCCTCCGACAGCCGGCGGAAGTCAGGCGAAGCCGGCATCCTCGAGGGCCTGCCTATCGGCATGAAGGATCTCTTCTGTACCGAAGGCGTGCTGACCACCGCGGCCTCCCACATCCTCGACGGCTTTCACCCGACCTACGAGTCGACCGTCAGCCGCAACATGTGGGACGCCGGCGCGGTGCTGCTCGGCAAGACCAACCTGGACGAGTTCGCCATGGGCTCCTCGAACATGACCAGCTTCTACGGCGGCGTGGAGAACCCCTGGCGCCGCTCCGGCGACAACCGGCCGCTGGTGCCCGGCGGCTCCTCCGGCGGCTCGGCGGCGGCGGTAGCGGCGCGCTGCGCGCTGGGGGCGACGGGCACCGACACCGGCGGCTCGATCCGCCAGCCGGCCGCCTTCTGCGGCATCGTCGGCATGAAGCCGACCTACGGGCGCTGCTCGCGCTGGGGCATCGTCGCCTTCGCCTCCTCGCTGGACCAGGCGGGGCCGATGGCGCGCAGCGTGCAGGACACCGCGATCCTGCTGCACGCCATGGCCGGCTACGACCCCAAGGACTCCACCTCGGTGAACCTGCCGGTGCCCGACTACGAAGCGGCGATGAGCGGCGGCATCAAGGGCATGAAGATCGGCATCCCGAAGGAATACCGCGTCGACGGCATGCCGGCCGAGATCGACCAGCTATGGCTGCAGGGCATCAAGTGGCTGGAGGAGGCCGGCGCCGAGGCGGTGGAGATTTCGCTGCCGCACACGCGCTATGCCTTGCCGACCTACTACATCATCTCGCCGGCGGAGGCGTCCTCCAACCTGGCGCGCTACGACGGCGTGCGCTACGGCCTGCGCGAGGAAGGCAAGACGCTGGACGAGATGTACGAGGCGACCCGCGGCAAGGGCTTCGGCGCCGAGGTGCAGCGCCGCGTGCTGATGGGCACCTACGTGCTGTCGGCCGGCTACTACGACGCCTACTACAACAAGGCGCGCAAGGTGCGCAGCCTGATCGCCGGCGACTTCGCCAAGGCCTACGAGAACGTCGATGCCATCCTGACGCCGACGGCGCCGTCGCCAGCCTTCGGCATGGGCGACAAGATGGACGACCCCATCGCCATGTACCTGAACGACGTCTTCACCGTGCCGGCCTCGCTGGCCGGGCTGCCCGGCATCTCGATCCCGGCGGGGCTGTCGGCGGACGGCCTGCCGCTCGGCCTGCAGCTCCTCGGCAAGGCCTTCGACGAGCAGACGGTGTTCAAGGTGGCGGGCGTGCTGGAAGCGGCGGCGGGCTTTGAGGCCACGCCCGCCTTCCTGGCGGCGTGACGGCGATGGCGACGGGCGCGATGGCCGAGGATCTGACCGTCCGGCAGGCCGGGCCGGAGGACTTCGACAACCTGCTGCCGCTGTTCGAGCGTTTCTATCGCGAGGAGGGCTTCGACGCGGCGGTGGCCGGCGTGGCCGGTAACCTGCGGCAGCTGCTCGCGCGGGAGGATACCGCCGCCTTCGTGGCGCAATGCGGGGGGACGGTGGCCGGCGTTGCGGCAATGAGCTCTGCGTTCGGGCTGGAGGCCGGTGCCTATGCGGAGTTGGAGGACATCTTCGTCGGTCCGGCCTGGCGCGGACGCGGTATCGCCTCGGCTTTGGTCGAGGCAGGGGCGGCCTGGGCGAGACAGCGCGGCTGCCGCGACGTGGAGATCACGCTGACGCCTCATGCCCTGGCCAAGGACGGCCTGGGAGCCTGGTACCAGGCGCGGGGTTTTGTGAATACGGGACGCGTGATTTACGAGCGGGCGCTGTAGGGGCGTCCATTCTCCCTGTCACCCTCGGGCTTGACCCGAGGGTCCATTGCGCAGCGCGCTGGGACCTTGCGGGCGGTGCAATGGATTGCCGGGTCAAGCCCGGCAATGACAGTTGTAATGTGGTTGCGACGCTGCGCGCAGTGCAGTTCGTGGTTCGGAGCGAAGGAATGTCACTGATCAAAGGCAAGACGGGCGAGTGGGAGATGGTCATCGGGCTGGAGGTCCATGCCCAGGTGATCTCCAAGTCGAAGCTGTTCTCCGGCGCCTCGACTGAATTCGGGGCTGCGCCCAACAGCCAGGTCTCACTGGTCGACGCGGCCATGCCGGGCATGCTGCCGGTGCTGAACGAATACGTGGTGGAGCAGGCGGTGCGCACCGGCCTCGGCCTCAAGGCGCAGATCAACCTGACGTCGGTATTCGAGCGCAAGAACTACTTCTACGCCGACCTGCCGCAGGGCTATCAGATCTCGCAGTACCTGCAGCCCATCGTCGGCGAGGGCAGCATCATCCTCGACCTGGAAGACGGCGAGACGCGCGAGGTCGGCATCGAGCGCCTGCACCTCGAGCAGGATGCCGGCAAGTCGATCCACGACCAGCATCCGACGCAGTCCTACATCGACCTCAACCGGTCGGGCGTGGCGCTGATGGAGATCGTCTCCAAGCCCGACATGCGCTCGGCGGAGGAGGCGGGAGCCTACCTGCGCAAGCTGCGCACCATCCTGCGCTATCTCGGCACCTGCGACGGCAACATGGACGAAGGCTCGATGCGCGCCGACGTGAACCTTTCGATGCGCCGGCCGGGCGAGCCGATGGGCACGCGCACCGAGACGAAGAACGTGAATTCGATCCGCTTCGTGCAGCAGGCCATCGAGCAGGAGGCGCGGCGCCAGATCCAGGTTCTGGAGGAGGGCGGTAAGATCGTGCAGGAGACGCGGCTCTTCGACGGCATGAAGGGGACTTCGCGCTCCATGCGCTCCAAGGAGGAGGCGCACGACTATCGCTACTTCCCAGATCCCGATCTGCTGCCGCTGGAGCTCGATCCGACCTGGGTCGAGGATATCAAAGCCAGGCTGCCGGAGCTGCCCGACGAGAAGAAGGCGCGGTTCGTCAAGGACTTCGGGTTGCCGATCTATGATGCCGGAGTGCTGGTCGCCGACCGCGACACGGCGGCTTTCTTCGAGACGGTGGCCAAGGGACGCGATGCGAAGCTGGCGGCCAACTGGGTGATCGGCGACTACTTCGGCGCACTCAACAAGAGCGGTGCCGAGCTGCAGACGGCGCCGGTCGACGCCGCGAAGCTGGGCGGCCTGCTGGACCTCATCGCCGACGGCACGATCTCCGGGCGCATCGCCAAGGAGGTCTTCGAGGAAATGTGGGAGAGCGGCCAGGCGGCGGCAGCGATCGTCGAGTCCAAGGGCCTGAAGCAGATCAGCGACAGTTCGGAGATCGAGGGGCTGGTCGACGAGATCATCGCCGGCAATCCCGGCCAGGTCGAGCAGTTCAAGGGTGGCAACGAGAAGATCCTCGGCTGGTTCGTCGGCCAGGTCATGAAGGCGACCCAGGGCAAGGCCAACCCCGGCCTGGTGAACCAGGTGCTGCGCAAGAAGCTGGGGTGACGCCGTCAGCCGCCGAGGTGGTTGCGTTTCAGGTAGAGCGTGGTGTCGGCCTCGGCGACGAAGCGGCGGTCGACGCCCCGCGGCTCGCGCAGCCAGGCGCCGGCGCCGAGCCGCGTGGAGCCCTCCCGCAGGGCTCCTGATACGATGAAGATCTCCAGGCCCTTGGGTGCGGCCTCCGCATCGACGTCGTCGGACGGCAAGGCAGTGCCGGCGGCCAGCCGCAGCATCTTGATCTCCTCGGGATAGTCCGCGTCGCGGTAGAGCGGCAAGACTTCCACGCCGGGCGCGGCGGCCCGCCAGTCGGCCGAGGTGGTGTCGATCACGACATGATCGCGTGCTTCCCCGGCGAACTGGCAGAGTTTCACGAGAATGACGCAGCCTGGCTTGGAGAAGGGCGCGTGGCGGAAGCCCGAGGGGTTCAGGAGGAAGGTGCCGGCCGGATAGTCGCCGTGCTCGTCGGAGAAGACTCCTTCGAGCACCAGGATCTCCTCGCCCTGCGGATGGCCGTGTGCAGGAAAAGAGGACTTGGCATCGTAGCGTACCACCGAGGTGACCCGGCTGAACTCGCCGTCGACGAGATCGAGCCGCTTGCGCCAGACCGAGGGACTGGGGCTCGCCTGCCAGTCCATAGCCGCGGTGTCCGCAGCCGCCGGCCGGCTGAAATCCGCATTCAGACTGTCGCCCATGGGAGGGAAGCTCTCCTTCGCGCTGCGGTCACCAAGTTTCATTTCGGTAACGTCAGAATGAGCCGCAAGGGCCGCTCACAACCTTGTAATCCGGAAACGACGCCCGCATGTCTTCAAGGTTCGCGCGGCATTCACGCTGACCGGCGGTGCCGCGTCCAATCCTCGCGTGTATCCTTTTCTTGGGTAGGGAGATTCTGCATGACCATCGAACTCTATTCCTGGGCGACACCGAACGGCCACAAGGTTCACATCATGCTGGAGGAGCTGGACCTTGCCTACATCGTTCACCCGGTCAACATCGGCGCCGGCGACCAGTTCGAGCCGGATTTCCTGAAGATCAGCCCCAACAACAAGATGCCCGCCATTGTCGACCCCGAGGGCCCTGACGGCAAGCCGATCTCCCTCTTCGAGAGCGGCGCGATTCTGATCTACCTGGCGGAGAAACACGGCAAGCTGCTGCCCAGCGAGCCACGCGGTCGCTACACGGCGCTGCAGTGGCTGATGTGGCAGATGGGCGGTCTCGGGCCCATGCTCGGCCAGGCCCACCACTTCCGCAACTACGCACCCGAGCGCATCGACTACGCCTACGACCGCTACACCAACGAGGCCAGGCGCCTCTACCGGGTGCTGGACAAGCGCCTCGGCGAAGCGCCGTTCCTGGCCGGCGACGAATATTCCATCGCCGACATCGCGGCCTGGCCGTGGACGCGCTATCCCGACCGCCAGGGCGTCGAGCGGGACGAGCTGCCCAACTTCAAGCGCTGGTTCGACGCCATCGCCGAACGCCCGGCGGTGCAGCGCGGCGTAAAGGTGCTGGAAGATCTGCGCAGCGAAGGCTTCGACGACAAGGCGCGGGAGGTCCTGTTCGGCGCCAAGCAGTACGCCAAGCGCTAGACCCGATCGCGGTCGATTCCATGCGACCGTGATCTGCTTTAGCCAAAAGATTGACGGGAGGGCGGTCGACTCGGCACAAACAGGCTGATCGCCGCCATTCCACAGCGGGGCGGTCTTCCGGCAACGAGCGAGGACCGGCCCCACCATGCCGAAGCAAGCCATTCCCATCGGTGCCAACCCCACTGGCATCGACGCCTACAAGCCGGCCGAGATCGCCCAGCGCATCGAGCAAGCCGGGGTCGGCAAGACCGAGCTCGGCCTCACCCAGATAACCGCGCTCAGCCTGCTGGCTGGTGCCTTCATCGCCTTCGGGGCGGCTTTCTATACCGTGGTGATGACCGGTGTGGACGGCGGCTACGGCCCGGCCCGGCTGCTGGGCGGCAGCGCCTTCTCGCTCGGGCTCATCCTGGTGGTGGTGGGCGGCGCGGAGCTTTTCACCGGCAACGCCTTGATGGTGATGGCCTGGGTCGACCGCCGCATTGCCACCTCGGCGATGCTGCGGGTCTGGCTCATCGTCTACCTGGGCAACTTGGTGGGCGCCCTCGGCATGGCGGTCTTGGTCTCCTTCTCCGGCACCCTGAACGGGCCGGTGGGCGAGTTGGCCTTGCGGATTGCGGAGACCAAGATGGCGCTGCCGCCGCTGGAGGCGCTGGTGCGGGGGATCCTCTGCAACGCCCTGGTCTGTCTCGCGGTCTGGCTGACTTTCGCAACGCAGAGCGTGGCCGGCAAGATCCTGGCGGCGCCGGCGGCGTGGCCCTGGCCTACTGGGCGGCCTATCGCCGCAAGGTGGCGTGAAATTGACAGCCTCAGGGGATATGGCAGACGGCGAGGCCGCGCTTTTCCAGGTACTGCTGGTGATCGTCCTCGGCTTTCCAGAAAGGCCCCGCCGGCGCCACCCCGGTGACGATGTTGCGCGGGTGCCTGCCGCTGTCGAGGGGCGTGCGGCAGGAAAGGGTTGGTGCTAGCGGGCTCGTGAACCAATATTGCCGGAGCCGAGCCGCCGGAAGGGGTTATACGGCGGGCTTTGACGAACAGGAAGGTCCCATTTGGGGCCTCTTTTTTGGGTAGATCAACAACAAGGAGACGGGGCGCGTGACCATCGAACTGTACACCTGGAGCACGCCGAACGGCCGCAAGATTTCCATCGCGCTCGAGGAACTGGGCCTGGCCTATTCGGTGCATCCGATCAACATCACGAAAGACGAGCAGTACGCCCCCGACTTCCTGAAGATCAGTCCGAACAACAAGATTCCGGCCATCGTCGATCCGGACGGGCCCGACGGCCAGTCGCTGGCGCTCTTCGAGAGCGGTGCCATCCTGCTCTATCTCGCGGAAAAGACCGGCAAGCTGATGCCGCAAAGCACCCGGGCGCGCCACGAGGCGCTGCAATGGCTGATGTGGCAGATGGGCGGCTTCGGGCCGATGCTCGGCCAGGCCCACCACTTCCGCCGCTTCGCGAAGGAGCAGATCCCCTATGCCATCGACCGCTATACCAACGAGACGCGGCGGCTCTACGGGGTGCTGGACAAGCGCCTGAAGCAGGCCGACTACGTCGCCGGCGACTACAGCATCGCGGATATCGCGATCTTTCCCTGGGCGGCCCGCCACGAGTGGCAGGGAATCGACCTGGAAGAGTTTCCGGCCCTCAAGCGCTGGTACGACGCCATCGCCGCGCGACCAGCGGTCCAGAAAGGCATGGCGGTCCCCGGCTGACCACGCGGGAACCGCAACCTCAGGTCAAGTTGATTCAGGCGTTGGGGCGGCGGCCGCGGCGGCCCTTCTGCATGGCGATGAGACCTGCCGGTGCCTTCTGGACGAGGCCGATGAGGTCCATGAGCTCTTCTTTGCAGCGCTGCAGGTTGAGCAGCTCGCGAGAATCGTCGCGGTCGTAGACCTCGACGCAGCTCAGCTTGATTTCGACCAAATCGATGAGTGTTTCGACGGATGAACGTGACAGGCTCATGTGCTTCCCCTGATGAATTGATTAACCTTGAAAGGCATCTTTGGGGTTAAGCAGTTAAGGGGACGTAAAGCCCGGACCGGAGTCCTGCGAATAATTCATCATCTCGCAAATTAGTTTCGGCTGCCCGGTTGCGAACCGGCAACGGGCGGCTTGGCTGTGCTACCGGGCCGCGAAGAACGGCGCAGCAGGCGGCCGTCGATGACCGCGAGACCAGCGAAGATCAACGCCATGCCGGCGTAAGCGGTGAACGGGATCCGCTCGCCGAGAACCAGGGTCCCCAGGAGCAGGGCGGCGATCGGGATCAGGAAGGTTACCAGCAGAAGGTTGGTGGCCCCGGCGCTGGCCAGGATGCGGAAGTAGAGAATGTAGGCGACTGCGGTGCTGATCAGGCCGAGGCTCAGCAGCGATGCCCAGGTCGCCGCATCGGGCGTGGCGGTCCAGGGCCGCTCCAGCGCCGCGGCCAGCGGCAGCAAGACCAGGGATGCCGCCAAGGTCATGCCGGCGGCGGCGACGATGGGGGAGAGATGGCGCAGCCGGCGTCCGTAGATGCCCGCACAGGCATAGCAGACCGCGGCGCCCAGGACCGCCAGTTGCCCCCAGGACTGCTGCCCGAGACCGGTGAGGGCGCCGGGGCCGATCAACACTACAGCACCGAGAAAGCCGATGACGACGCCGGCGAGGCCGCGGCGGCTGAACTTCTCGTCGGCGGTCAGGAAGTGCGCCAGCAGAAAGGTGAAGAGCGGTGTCGTTGCATTGAGGATGGAGGCGAGCCCGCTGTCGATGCTGGTCTGCCCCCACATGATGAGCGAGAAGGGCACCGCATTGTTGATGATCCCCATAATCAGCAGGGCCAGCCAGTCGGCCGGACGCTGCGGCACCCGGAGCCCCGCCAGGAGGGCGATGGCGAGCAGCGCCAGGGCAGCGGTGCCGACGCGGCCGGCGGCCAGGGTCAGCGGTCCGATGTCGCGCAGGCAGATTTCGGTGAAGAAGAAGGAGAGACCCCAGACCAGGGCCAGCAGCAGCAACTGGATCCAGTCGCTGCCTTTCATCTGCGGAGATTGCATCGGGTGCCCGGGCTTGAAGATGGCTGGGCCAGCATAGCTCCCCGGTGCTCCGGCGATATCCGATTTTTGCTGCCGCCGCGGCGGTCTTACCCGAGTTGGCGGGCGGCGGCGGCCAGGCCGACAAAGGCTGCATCGTCCCGGGTGATGAGCCAGGTCGGAATGGCCGAGAGGTAGTCGCGGAAGCGGCCCTTTTCCTCGAAGCGGGCCCGGAAGCCGGAGGCCGCGAGGAAATCCGGAAAGCGCGGCAGGATGCCGCCGGCCAGATAGACGCCGCCCTGGGCGCCATAGCTCAGCGCCACGTTACCGGCGAAGCTTCCGAGGAAGAGACAAAAACGGTCCAGGGCAAGGCGGCAGAGGTCGTCGTCGCCCTCGAGGCCGAGGCGGGTGATCTCGGCCGGGGACAAGGCTGCGACCGTCCGGCCCTGGATGTGGGCGAGGCCGCGATGAATGTTGGCCAGCCCCGGTCCGGAGAGGACCCGCTCGGCGGAGACGTGGCCGAGATCTTCGCGCAGTGCGGCGAGCAGGTCGGCCTCCTGGCGGTCGACCGCCGGCATGGTCGCATGGCCGCCCTCGCTCACCAGCGGCAGGCCGTATGGCTCCGCCGGCAGCAAGGCGGCAACCCCCAAACCGGAGCCGGGCCCCAGCACCGCCAGGGCGCCCCGCGCAGAGGCGCGCGCCGGCCCGATGCGCAGCCGGTCGCCCTCCGTCAGGTGTTCCAGGGCGAGCGCCAGCGCCGCATAGTCGTTGAGCAGGCGTACCCGGCTGAAGCCGAAACGCTGGCGCAATGCGCCGGCAGCTGTGTCCCAGCCGGCGTTGGTCATCACGGCACGCCCGCCCTCGACCGGTCCGGCGAAGGCGAGAACGGCGTTCGCGGGCGGCTGCGCGCAGCCAAGCTGTTCCAACGCCGCCGCGGCAGCATCGTAGGCCGTTGGGTAGTCGGCTACAGGCAGGTGGAGAACCTGCCCTGGAGCGCCGCTCTCCAGCAACAGCGCGAATCGCGCGTTGGTGCCGCCGATGTCCGCCAGCAGGGCACTCATCTGGCCCTGCGCCGCGTTGGCTCGCGGGTGCCGGTGCCGAGCAGGGCCTGCAGGAAGGATTCGCGCCAGGCCGTCACATCGTTCCCGGCGATGGCCTTGTACATGGAACGCCAGCGCTCCTGGCGTGCCTTCAGGGGGAGGTTGAGCGCTTCCTGGATGCGCTCGGCGACGCCCTCGACATCGTAGGGGTTGACGATCAGGGCGCCGTCCAGCTCTCGCGCGGCACCGGCGAAGCGCGACAGCACCAGCGCGCCCGGATCCTTCGCCGACTGCGCGGCGACGAATTCCTTGGCGACCAGATTCATGCCGTCGCGCAGCGGCGTCACCAGACCGACGCGGCTGGCGCGGAAGAAGCCGGCCAGCACCCGCCGGCTGAAGCTCTTGTTGAGGTAGCGGATCGGCGCCCAGTCGTACTCGGCGAAGGCACCGTTGACATGGCCGGCCATGGCCTCCAGCTCGTGCCGGATGTCGACGTAGTCGGCGACGTCGGAGCGCGACGGCGGATTGATCTGCAGGAACACCACCTTGCCGCGATTGTCGGGATAGGCCGTCAGCAGATGCTCGATGGCCTCGATACGCTTGATCAGTCCCTTGGAATAGTCGAGCCGGTCGACGCCGATGATGAGCTCGCGATTGCCGAGGCTCTCTTCGAGGCGCGCGACCTGCTTGCTGCCTTCGCTCTCGGCCGCCATCTTGGCGAACATCTCGGTGTCGATGCCGATGGGAAAGGCCTGCGCCTGCAGGGTTCGGCCGAAGGCCTTGATGACGCCGTCCTTGCCGACTTCGCCACCGGCCTCGCGGCGGATGTAGTCCTGGAAGCACAGCAGGTGGTCTTGCGTCTGAAAGCCCAGCAGGTCATAGGCGCACAGCGCCTTGACGATCTGGCGATGCATCGGCAGGGCCAGCATGACCTCGAGGGCAGGCCAGGGGATGTGCAGAAAGAAACCCAACTTGTGCCGGCAGCCGGCGCTGCGCAGATTTTCGGCCAGCAGAGTGAAATGATAGTCGTGGACCCAGACAGTGTCGGAGTCCCGCAGCAGCGGCTGCAGGCGATGCGCGAAGAGCGCGTTCACCCGCTGATAGCCGGCCCAGGTGCGCTGGGCGAATTCCGCGAGGTCGAGCCGGTAGTGAAAGAGCGGCCAGAGGGTCGAGTTGGAAAAGCCGATGTAGTATTCGTCGTAGTCGCGCTGCGTGAGGTCCACCGTCGCGTAGGTGATCTTGCCGACATCAGTGACGGTCGGCTGTCCGTAGTCGCTCTCGAGAACCTTGCCGCTCCAGCCGAACCAGATCCCTCCGCGCTCTCGCAGGGACGCCCGCACGGCCACAGCAAGACCGCCTTCGGCCCCCGGCCGCGTCTGCTTGACGGCGGCAACCCGATTGGAGACGACGACCAGGCGGCTCAATAGGCATCCTCCCAGGTCTTGGAGAGCTTCATCGCCGAGCTGATGAGGCCGACCATGGAGTAGGTTTGGGGAAAGTTGCCCCATAGCTCGCGGGTATCAGTGGCCATATCCTCCGACAGCAGACCGAGCGGATTCCGGGCCGCCAGCATGGTCTCGAAGAGTGCACGGGCCTCCGTCTTGCGGCCGACGGCGGCCAACGCATCGATGTACCAGAAGGTGCAGACGTTGAAGGCGACCTCGGGCGCGCCGAAGTCGTCCGGCGTTGCATAGCGATGCAGGAAGCCACCGTGCATGAGATGCCGCTCGACCTGCTCCAGGGTTCCGATGAAGCGCGGATCATCGGCATCGAGGAAGCCGATCTCCAGCAGGCAGAGCAGGCTGGCGTCCAAGTCTTCGCCCTCGAAGGTGGAGACCAGGCTGTTCAGCTCGCTGTTCCATGCGCGATCCAGGATTCCCAACCGAATACCAGCGGCCGCCGCCGCCCAGAACGCGCTGCGCTCTTCCATCTCGAGGCGGGCGGCGATCTTCGCCAGACGGTCGCAGGCGGCCCAGCACATGACGGCGGAGTAGGTGTGCACCAGTTGTCGGGTGCGCAGCTCCCAGAGGCCGGCGTCGGGCTGATCCCAGAGGCGGATGGCCTGATGCCCCAGGCGCTCCAGCTTCTCGAAGAAACTCACATCGCCGGGATTCTCGAGCCGGCAGTCGAAGAAGCTCTGGGTCGAAGCGAGAACCACGCTGCCGTAGCCGTCGTTCTGGATCTGTGTGTAGGCGCTGTTGCCGAGGCGAACCGGTCCCATGTTCCGGTAGCCCGAGAGCGAATCGCAGACGGACTCGTCGAGTTGGGTCTCCAGCGAAATGCCGAAGACCGGTTGGAGGTGGCCGCCATCCTTCGTCGCGTTCACATTGGAGGCCACGATGTTGGAGATGTAGCTGAGATACCCTTCCATGGTCTTGGTCGCACCGAGACGGTTGAGGGCATGCACCACGAAGTAGGCGTCGCGCAGCCAGCAGTAGCGATAGTCCCAGTTGCGGCCGGAATCCGGCGCTTCCGGAATGGAAGTCGTCATCGCCGCGATGATGGCGCCGGTTTCCTCGAAGTTGCAGAGCTTGAGGGTGATCGAGGCGCGGATCACCGCCTCCTGCCACTCGAAGGGAAGGGCGAGGTAGCGGACCCATTCCCGCCAGTACTCGTCGGTCTTGCGGAAGAATTCGCGGCTAGTCTCGTCGACCGGCGCGACCAGGCTCTCGTCCGGACCGAGAATCAGCGAGAGCGGCCGGTCGAGGATGAAAGGCACCTCTTCAGCGAGATAGGTGATCGGTGCGTCGGTGGTCAGCCGCAGGGTGAGGCGCGGCATGACGTAACGCACGTGGTTGCTGCCTCGGGTGACCTCGGGGTCGGCGCGGCCATAGTCGTACGCCGGCCGGATGCGCAGGCGGATGCGCGGACTTCCCGACAAAGGACGCAGGTGGCGCACGATGGTGGGCGGACGGAAGCTGCGGCCAAAGTGACTGAAGCGCGGTGCGAAGTCGGTCACCTCGACGACGCCGTCGCCGGAATCATAGAGCCGTGTCACGAGCACGGCCGAGTTGCGGCGGTAATACTGCTCCGAGCGCGTGAAGTCCTGAAGCTCGATATCGTAGATGCCGCGCTCAGGCGTGTCCTCGCCATCGAGCAAACTGCAGAACACCGGGTCGCTGTCGAAGCGCGGCATGCAGGACCACACGATACTTGCCCTTGCATCGATGAGCGCCCCGAAGGTGCAGTTGCCGATGATGGCAAGATCGAGCGATTTCATCGTGTTTTCCTGTCCTGGGGATGATCCAACCAAGCGCGCAGCCAGGCCTCGACGGCTTCTTCGTTCGCCAGGCGATGACGGGCGGCGCTCTCCGTCTCCGGCCCGACACGGATCGACAGGCCGCCCAGTGCGTTGACTGCCGCAAAGCCGTCTTCGTCTGTCACGTCGTCCCCGATGAAGACCGGCCGGCGGCCGGCAAACGGCGGCTCCTCCATGAAGGACACGATGGCGGTGCCTTTGTCGGCGATGGCCGGCATCACTTCCAGAACCATCTTGCCCCGTTTGAGTTCCAATACTGGTGAGCTGGCTGCGATCAGTCCGCGCAGGAGTTTCTCCGCCAAGGCCTCGCAGGCCGGTGCTTTGCGGAAATGCAATGCCAAGGATTGGCCCTTGTCCTCCAACAGCAGTCCGTCATGGCTGCGGACAAAAGCATCGAGCGGCGCGCGCAGAGGCGCCAGGTGCGATGCAGTATCGCAGCGGTGGATGACGGCATCGGCGCCGCGGCGCTCGAGCCCGTGAACGCCGGCGCAGGGTAGGACGAGGGGCGCGAAGAGCGCATCGAGATTGTCGATGGAACGTCCGCTGATCAATGCGAGCGCACCGTCGGCGCGGGCCGCGAGGCGTTCGAGCAGCGCCAGCAGATCGGGGGATACCTGGACTGCGTCCGGGTGAGGCGCGATGCGCAATAGCGTGCCGTCGACATCGAGGAACAGGGCGTCGCCCTGCGGCGCGGCGGTGACGGGGGCTTTCTCGCTCCCGGACGGGCGGGGCCGATCAGCGCCGGGCATGGAGGGATGGTTGACCGGAGACGATGCGGCGTTGCTGTCGGCGTCCGAGATCAATGATACCAGTACCCCACTTGCAAGCTTCGGACAGCGGCGTTGCGACTGAGCCCGTTCCATCCGCTGCCCACTTTCAAGTAGCCGCCGAACCTAGGGAAGGCAAGGTATTCGTTCTGCACGCAGGCGAACGAAGCAGGGTCAAATGCGATCAGTGCGAGGCCGCGCGAAGGACAGAACTTTCAGCGCTCGTTCTCCGTCGTGTCGTCACGGCGCGGCTCGGCCGCCTGCACGCCGACGATTTCGGCGAAGACGGCTTTGAGAAAGTCCACCTCAATCGAGGAGCTTTTGGCTGGTGACACCGGCCGGGCGGCCGGGGCAGGGGACGAGACGACATTCGCGGGTGTGTGTGGGGGCAAGGAGGCAGTCTCCCGAGGTTGGCAACCAGCAGGGCGATACATTACGAAAAACGCAACTAAATGCAATCAAAGAATCAGAATGTCACCAGCTACTCCACCATTCAGTTCAATTGATTCGGGTCGGGGTGAGGGCAGACGGGCCCTCATTTTGGCAAAATCGCAATGGAAAGCCGGCCTCAGCCGTGCGGCCGAAGCCTTACCCAGGTAACCGGAGCCACCCACTCAATGGCAACGTTCTGCTCGATCGGGGTTGCCGCGTTGACCGAGACCAGCGTCACTTCGCCCGGTCTGTTGCCAGGCTCGACGATCTTTACCAGCTGCCGGCCGTCCTTCGTCTGCACCACGCATTCGCGGCCGTAGCACTTGGCGGGGTCGAGCCCATCGTCGCGCGAATAGCCCAGATGCTCGCCGTCCTTGAAGCGCGGCGCCATTGAACTGCCACGGACAACCACACAGACACCGCCGCCTTCGCCTTGCGGCGCCTCGATTTTGTAGAGGCCAGAGCCCTTTTCATGATCGTCGATCGAGAACACGGTTTCGCCGGCACCGACATAGCCGACGACCAGGCTGGAGGCCTTCGCCGAAGCGGCGACGGCGGCGCCCAGCTTCGTCACCAAGCCGTCCAGCGAGGTTTCGAGGTAGTCCGCCATCTCGACAGCCTCCTCGATCTTGATCCCACGGCTCTTGTTGAGGATCTCGGTGATGCGCGAAGGATCGAGCCCCATGTGCTTGGCAAGGCCGCGCTGGGTCTTGCCGAGATGGCGAAGCCGATCCTGGATCCAATGTTTTTCCATGACCCTATGTTGCGAAATTTGCCATTTGATGTCCATTGCGAAATATGCAATTACTGGGACTGAAAAGTAGAAGCCAGATCACGGGTTTCCCGTTTCCGGCCTTCAACGCATCGCCGAGCAACGGCCGTCACGCAGAGAGGAGTTCCATGCAGTCAGCAAAGCATTGCCAGATTCAGCGCCGGACCACCGCAGCGTCGCTGAAGCAGGACGTCCTGACTTTCCTGGCCACGGCCCTGCCGGAGGGTTGGATCAGTCAGCCGCTGGCGTCGGAGGACCGGGAGGCCGCTGCCGATATCCTGATCATCTCGCCGCGCGGCCGCTGCCACTTCCTCTTTGTGCAGGCGCCGGCCGATCGCTGGTGGGACGGCGGGCCGCGCAGCGTGCCTGCGGAACGCTTTCCGGTGGCCGGGGTCTGTCTCGCCCGCAAACTGCGCGCTGCCGGCCATAAAGCGCGCGCCATCTGGGGGGCCAAGGACCTGGCCCGCGCTCTCGAGGCCTGGGGTTGCCCGCTCCGCCGTTCGGTGCGGCTCGGGGCGCCGCCGTTGCTGAAGCCGCGGCCACCCGCGGCAAGACCGGCACGGAGGGTCTTGCGGCTGAACCCAGCGGTGAGGCAGGCCGATGCGTGACAGTGCGCAGATCAGCTCGGGACGGGAGCCGGGCGACCAGCCACGCATCGATGCGGCAATCATGGAGGGATTGCGTCTGGCCAGGCAGGCGGGGAGCCAGGATCCCACCCTGCGGGACGCCGTCTGGGAGCTGCTGCTGGAGGCCGGCGACACCCTCAGGAGATTGCCGAACAAGGAGCACGGCTGGCTGACGGCGGCGTCCCGCGCGCACTGGCCCGACTACGCCCGGAATTCCGCTGCCGAGCTTGATGGCGCACTCGCAGGCGCGGCACGGCAAAGGCCGCGGCTCAGCCCGGCCAGTGGTGACGCGGTCGATCGCCTCGACACCGTCCTCGTCTGGCTACCGCAGGCCGCGGGCGCGCAGCCGAAACGCGACGTTGCGGTGCTCTTCGGTCTCGCTTGCGGCATTCGGGTGGCGACCTTGCGGCGCAACCTCGGATGCGGCCGCCGCACTGTCTACGACGTCCGCGACCGGGGCATCGCGCGAATCTGCGGCTGGCTGCGAAGCCGCAGTACCCTCTGCCGATCGCTGGGCTGAGGACGGTTCAGTTCGGCTGCAACTGCCGCGGAAGGTAGCGTCCGTTCTCGAGGCCGTTGAAGAGATCCTCGACCTGCGGATGGCGCACGGCAGCGCCGCTTTCGTCCACCACAAGATTCTGCTCGGAAACGTAGGCGACGTAGGCTGCTTCGTCGTTCTCCGCCAGCAGGTGATAGAACGGCTGGTCCTTGCGCGGCCGGATCGCCTCGGGAATCGCCTCCCACCACTCCTCGGTGTTCGAGAAGGTGGGGTCGACGTCGAAGATCACACCGCGGAAAGGAAAGAAGCGGTGGCGAACGATCTGACCGATCTGGAACTTTGCCATTCTCATCTGGCGGCAGCCTCGCGTTCGGCGGCTGGAGAGGAATTGTTACTAATGATTCATATGCGTTCCGGGTCAGGGGAAACAAGCCCCGGCTGACGACGAGAAAGGGGAGCACGGGGAAATAAATCGCTTCGAAATTGAATCGATTGAAGCCCAAAGCTGATGTGTCATCCGACCTCATATAGCGCAGGTAACATATTGATATTTAATAATAATGTAATTTACGGCAATTTCGAAATCTTGTGTTCTCCAGCGACCTTGGGGCGTCCCGGGCAAGGGAAGCACAGGGCAGCCGCCTCACTTAAGGCTTTGTTAAACGGAACGCAGTCGAATCGTCATCCAGGAGGATCAGGACTCGCAGCGTCGATGCGGCGCGGCGAGCCTCCAGTGAGAGGGATGCGATGTTCACCAGAGAAGCCGATGACCGGGTAGGCGGTGCCTGCCTGACGCGTGCCGCGTGCGGTCTGCACGCCTGCATGTCGTCGGCATGGGCCCATTTTCGCTCGATCTTTCGTCCGTTCCTGCGCGATGAGCGTGGCAACGCGATGTTGGAGTTTGCGCTGGTGGCGCCGCCCTTCATCCTGCTGCTGGTCGGCACACTGGAAGTCTCGGTGATGTTCTTTACCGGCGCTGTCATCGAGGGCGCGACCAAGGAGTCCGCGCGGCAGATTCGCACCGGGCAGATCCAGGGATCTGCCGACCCGCTGGTTGCCTTTCAGGAAGAACTCTGCAGTTCCTTGATGGGCATCATTGATTGCACGAAAGTGGTCTTCAATGTGCAGACGTTCTCCAGCTTCTCGGACGTCTCGATGCCGATCGAGTTCGACGAAGACGGCGAGATCATCAACACCGGCTTCGCGCCCGGCGGCAGCAGCGCCGTCACCGTGGTTCGCGCCATGTATCGCTGGAAGTTTTCAACGCCCTTGATTGACAAGGCGATGCCGTCCGGTCCGGGCGGCCACCTTCTTATCTCGACGGTCGCTTTCCAGAACGAACCATATAACGTGAACTGACGATGGAATCCGTTCGACAGATACTACGCGACGAGCGCGGCATCGCGGTAGTGGAGTTCGCGTTCCTGCTGCCGATCATGCTGATGCTCTTTGTCGGCGTGGTCGAGGTGACCAACCTGCTGCGCCTGGAGCGCAAGGTCGTGAGCTCGGCGCAGACCACCGCCGATCTGATCACCCAGCGGCGCGAAGTGAGCAATGCGCAGCTGAACGACATTCTGCTGGCCGCCGAGCTGATCTTCGCGCCCTACCCCGCCGCGGCCGTCAGTGTCGGCGTTGTCGGCGTGCGCTTTCACCCGAATACGGGCGCTCCGACAGTGGACTGGTCCAGGAGCCAGAATGGCGGCAGCGCACCGAATGCGTTGACCGTGTCACAGGGTCTGGGCCAGCCGGGAGACGGGGTCGTCGTGGTTCGCGTGACTTACAGCTACTCGCCGGTCTTCTTCGATTTCATTTTGAGTCCGATGCAGATCGAGGAGACGGCCGTCCTGCGCCCCAGGCGCAGTTCCTATGTGGAAGGCCCGGCGTCTTAGCGGAATTGTCCTGACGAGGGATGGAGAGATTGGCGATGCGAAAATTAGCAAGACCTGCCCGTGCGGCCATCGGCCACATTGGGGAAGCGCTGGCCAAATCGCTCAGGCAGGCTCAGCGGAGCTGGGCGCGTCTCCCGGGCGATGCTCGTGGCAATGTCGCTCTTATGTTCGGGTTCTGTGCAATCGGACTGGTGGGTGGCGTGGGCATCGCGATCGATACCTCGGTTGCGTACAATGTGAAGTCGAGGCTGGGTGCAGCAGTCGACGCCGCGGCGCTGGCCGGTGCCCGGGCCTTTGCCAATCCAAACCGCGATGCGGACATTGCGAACTTCTTCGACGCCAACTTTCCGGACGACTACATGCGCTCGGTCCTTCAGCCGCTGGAGATCGTTGAGGACAACGAGAATCGAACCATTACGGTGACGGCAAGGGCGACCATTCCGACCTTCTTCATGAGCGTGCTGGGCACGGATTCCACCGACATCTCCGCCACCGCACAGGCGACGCTGTCGTCGCGCGACGTCGAGGTGGCGCTGGTGCTCGACGTCACCGGGTCGATGCAATACGATATGGACGCCTTGAGGGACGCCGCCAACGAGCTGGTCGATATTGTGGTGCAAGACCAGCAAGAGCCGTTCTATTCGAAGGTCGCGCTGATTCCTTATTCCGCAGCCGTCAATGTCGGGGACTACGCGGAGAGCCTGCGTGGCACTTACACCAACAACACCTGCACGGAGCCCACCTGCCGCTACTTCAGGTTCTTTGCGTACAACGGCACCTGGGCAACGCACGAAATCAGCACTTGTGTGACCGAACGTCCGGGTCCGGACCTTTCGACGGATGCTGCTCCGAACCTGGCACCGTTGGGTCGCGCCCATTTGGGCACGGGCAATCGTTGTCTGGCTCATCAGATTCTGCCGCTCTCGAGCAACAAGACTGAGCTGCACAACCGTATCAACGCTCTCACCCACGGAGGCTCTACGGCGGGTCACATCGGTGTCGCCTGGGGCTGGTATATGATTTCACCGAACTTCGGCTATCTCTGGCCGGCCGAGAGCCAGCCGAAGCAGTACGGGGAAATTCACCTCGGCCAGAAGGTCATGAAGGTCGTCATCATCATGACCGACGGGGAATTCAACACCATCTACCACAGCGGTGTGATCGCCAAGAACTCGACTGGCGGTGGCGCTAGCGGCAGCTCTGCGGAGAAGATCAATCAGAACGCAACGAACGGCAGCTCTTTCAGCCAGGCGGCGACGCTGTGCACCAACATGAAGGCCGAGGGCGTTATCGTCTACACTGTGGGCTTCGCAAACGCCTCCACCGGGGCGGCCGCGACGTTTGTGACGAACTGCGCGACCGACGCCGGGCACGTCTACCTGCCGTCCACCGGCACCGAGCTGAAGCAGGCTTTCCGCGACATCGCGGTGCAGGTCTCGAACCTCAGAATCTCCATGTAGCCGCCTCAGGGATAAAAATTGCGATTAGCGCAATTTTCTGCTTGCACAGCCCGCACAGTTTGGGCATCCTAGCGGCATAACGTCCGAGAGATGGCGTTGCGGCGCAGAGCACCGCTGCACCCCGCCAGCCGGATGTCTCCCTTCCCGACGATTTCATCCAGGATCCGACGCGATGCCGAAGCGAAGCAGCGCGGCGCCCGCGGCTGCGCCGTTGCCCCGGACCACGGCCAAGGACCGCACGGCCAAGGTCAGAGCCAGGCGGTCCAGCGCCACTGAGCTTTCACCCCTCGACTACATGCTGAAGGTGCTGCGCGATCCCGAAGCGAGCCCGGCCGAGCGCAAGTGGGCAGCGGAGAAGGCCGCCCCCTATCTGCATCCGCGTCTGCAGACGGTGGAGCATGCCGGCGAGGTGACGCTGCGCCACGAGGACGCGCTCGAGGCTTTGAGGTGACGGCGGCGGCGCAGAGCGACGACGAGTGGGTGATCCGGCAACGCCTGAAGGACGACCTGGTGCACTACGCCGAACGCTGCCTGAAGATCCGCAGCAAGGCCGGCAAAATCGAACCCCTGGTGCTGAACGACGTGCAGCGGCACATTCACGAGCGCCTCGAACGCCAAAAGGCGATGACGGGCCGCGTGCGCGCGCTGATCCTGAAGGCGCGTCAGCCGGGCGTCTCTACCTATGTCGGCGCGCGCTTCTACTGGCGGGTAACGCATGGACACGGGCTCAGGGCCTTCATCCTGACCCACCGCGACCAGGCGACCGCGAATCTCTTTGCCATGGCCAAGCGATTCCACGACAGCTGCCCGGGCCTGGTAAAGCCCGGGACCAAGTCGAGCAATGCCAAGGAGCTGACCTTCGGACGGCTGGACTCGGGCTACCAGGTCGGCACCGCCAAGGCGGCGGGGGTCGGGCGCTCCGACACCATCCAATTCTTCCACGGCTCCGAGGTCGCCCACTGGGCCAACGCCGAAGAGCACGCGGCCGGCGCCCTGCAGGCCGTGCCCCGGACGCCGGGGACGGAGATCGTCCTGGAGAGCACCGCCAACGGCGTCGGCGGCCTGTTCTACAATCTCTGGCAGGCGGCCACGCACGGGAAGGGGGACTACCAGGCCATCTTCATTCCCTGGTTTCTGCACGGCGACTACGCAAGCACGCCGCCAGCGGGCTGGCGCCCGCCGCCGGACTTCGAAGAGTACGCGGCGCTGCACCGCCTCACGGTTGAGCAGGCCCACTGGGCCTGGGCCAAGAACGCCGAGCTGGCGGCGGCCGGCGGTGAGGCCGGCGACGCTTTCGCCTGGCGCTTCCGCCAGGAGTATCCCGCAACCGCACAGGAGGCCTTCCAGGTGAGCGGCCAGACCTCTCTCATCCGCCCCGAGCTGGTGGTGCGGGCGCAGCATTTCAGAACGGACGAGCAGGACCACGCGCCGCTGGTGCTGGGCATCGACGTGGCCCGCGGCGGCGGCGACCGCTCGCATCTCATCGACCGCCAGGGCCGCGCGGCGGGACGGCATCTCAACCGCTCGCTCGACTGCGCCGATACCATGGAGCTGGCCGGCCTCATCGCGCGGGAGATCGAACGCCTGCAGCCGGACCAGGCCTTCATCGACATGGGCTCCTTCGGTGCCGCCGTTTACGACCGCCTGGCCGAGCTGGGCTACCGCCGGTACATCACCGGGGTGAACTTCGGCGGCCGCGCCCAGGACGCGCGCCAGTACGCCAACAAGCGGGCGGAGATCTGGGGTGCCCTGCGCGACTGGCTGGCGGACCCCGGCGGGGCGGAGCTGCCGGACGATCCGCTGCTGCACAGCCACCTCTGCGCGCCGGGCTTCCAGATCAACAGCAACCAGCAGATCGTGCTGGAGGCCAAGGACCGCATTCGGGCGCGCCTCGGCCTCTCGCCCGATGCCGGCGACGCCCTGGCGCTGACCTTCGCCGAGCCGGTGCGACGCAAGCGCCGCAGCGCGGCCGAGCGCAGCGAAACGAGCTACGACATCCACGACTGGTAAACCCCTTGCCGCGGCGGCAACGGCCCGGCGCATCCCCCAGGTTCGGTCCTGCCCTCCCTGCCGAACCGCGCCGGGCCACCCCGCCGCGTCCATCTGACAGCTTCCTCCTTCTGACGGAGTTCTGCCCATGAGCGACGACGCCTCGGGCGCGCCGGCCGCAGCGCCTGCGCCGCATACAAGAACGCATCGTCACGCCCACTGTTGCCAAGGTTTCCTCGATATATCACATAGCGGGCAGGAAAAAGGTCCATCACAACGGTGCACGCGTAAGTCAGTTCTACGCAGAAAAGCCGTGGGGGAAAGCGCTGGAAGCTCCTGATGAGCCGAACCTGGTGATCCCACCCCAAGTTCGACCGTTTTGGGAGAAGATGCAGCAGCGTCGCGAGGAGCTGCGCAGACGTATTCTTGTAGAGCAAACAAGAGGCGCAAGGTTGGCGGACAGTTAGAGCTATCTGCAGTGCGATATCACAGTTCCGCCAGCCTCTGCC
The DNA here is from genome assembly GCA_964472095.1 of uncultured Pelagibius sp. Lineage (GTDB taxonomy): Bacteria > Pseudomonadota > Alphaproteobacteria > Kiloniellales > Kiloniellaceae > Pelagibius. Next base: position 31,773 of record CAYYIV010000006.1, on the reverse strand, counting down.
TTCTCATCTGCTCAGATACGGCTCACTGTCGCCATAGTGGTCGGAGAAGTTGGTTAGCCTGATCTGCGGGTTCTCGAAGGGGTGGCAGGCGACATGACGATTTTTTCGGTGATGCTCCTCCACGTCGCTTGGTTCATCACCTGGGGCGGATCCGTGATGGCGTCATGCACGATGGCGGACGCCAAGTCCCTTGGTGGTGCCATGATCTATTCCTGCCTCTTTTACCTGGGCCCCATCTTGTCATTGCCTTCGCATCCTCTCGGCAAGGCAGGTCTTATAGCGTCGCTGCCTCTCTGTCTCGCACTGATCTGGCAGACTGCCTGGGGAATGAAGTTGTTCGTTATCGTCAACGTGGACGGGCTCAGTGCCTGCAACCTGATGATGGGCGAAGGGTATGGCGAGGCGAGGGGTGGGTGGATCGAGGCGCTGTACGCGCCCTATTACACCCTGGTCAGCGTCAGCTCCCTTGTCGCAATACTGTTGTCGTATAGGCGCCATCGTCAGTAGTCGAGCTTGCGCACAGCCCACCGCAGGAGCGAGGCACCTGCGCAACATAAGCGACGGGGGATGGGTCTTCAATCGGCGCTTGTACGCCGGAGCTTCGTGCCGAGCCACGCCGGGCACCCGGCCGGCAACGGACCTTTCCTCCCGACGGAGCCCTGCCATGAACGACGACGCTTCGGACGCGCCGCGTCGCGCGATCGTGGTGTTTCATGGCGAGAGCTGCGGCTTCTGGCCGTGGCTCTGCGGCCGGCCTGGCTTCCGGCATTGCTTCGTGGCGCTCGACGACGGCCGCGCGTGGATCGAGGTCGATCCGCGCGGCGACGGGATAGGGGTGGCCGCCGAGGTGCCGGCCGCCGTCGACCTCGCGTCGCACTACCGCGCCCTCGGCTATGCCGTCATCGAAACGGCGCTGCGACGTCGCCGGCGGCGCTACCGGGTAGCCTGGGCCTTCACCTGCGTCGAGGCGGTCAAGCGCGTTCTTGGCGTCCACGGCTGGCTGATCTGGACGCCGTACCAACTCTATCGACAGCTGGAGAAAGACGAGATGGGAAGCATCTTCAATCCGCCGAAGCCCAAAGCCCCCCCGCCGCCACCACCCCCGCCGGAGCCGGACGATCCGGCCATTGAGGACACCCGCAAGCGCGAGCGCGAGGCGGCGCGTCGCCGCCGCGGCCGCCAGGCGACGATCCTCACCAGCGGGCTCGGCGATACCGGCACACCGCAGGTCCAGCAGCCGACGCTTCTCGGCTAGCACTCCCATCCAACAAGACAGGATGCCTTCATGTCCCGCGAAATCCCCAACCAGGTCGAGGACCTGCTGTCGCGCCACAAGCGCCTGAAGGACCAGCGTCGCGTCTGGGAGGGCCACTGGCAGGAGCTGGCCGAGGTCATGCTGCCGCGGCGCGCCGACTTCACCAGCGAACGGATCGCCGGGGAGCGGCGCAGCGACCACCTGTTCGACGGTACGCCGATGCTGGCGCGGCGCGGGCTGTCGGCGGCCATCGACGGCCTGCTGAAGCCCAAGACCGCGCGCTGGTTCCGCGTCAAGGCCCTGGACGACAGCCTGGGTGAGGACGAGGGCGTGAAGCGCTGGCTGGAGACCGCCGAGGAGCGGCTCTACCGCGCGATCTACAACCGCCGTGCCCGCTTCATCCAGCGCTCCGGCGAGGTGGACGAGGACCTGGTGACCTTCGGCACCGGCGTCCTGTTCATCGGCGAGGGGCGGGCGCTGAACCGCCTGCTGTTCCGCTCCTTTCACCTGAAGGATGTGGTGCTGAGCGAGAATGGCGACGGCGAGATCGACAGTCTCTTCATCACCCTGCGCCTGACGGCGCGTCAGGCCGCCGCGCGCTTCGGCGAGGCGGCGCTGGGCAAGACCACCCGCGAGGCGCTGAAGGCCGGAGAGTCGGACAAAGAATTCACTTTCCTGCAGGCGGTGATGCCGAGGGCCGAGCGCGACCGTCGGCGGCGCGACAGCAAGAGCCTGCCCTATGCCTCGCTCATCGTCGACGTGCAGTCAGAACACCTGGTGAGCGAAAGCGGCTATCACGAGTTTCCCTTTGCGGTGCCGCGCTGGGATACGAGCAGCGGAGAGGTCTACGGCCGCTCGCCGGGCATGATCGCCCTGCCGGACGCCAACACCCTGCAGCAGATGGGCAAGACACTGCTGGTGGCCGGGCACAAGGCGGTGGACCCGCCGCTGCTGGTCGGCGACGATTCCGTACTGGGGACGCCCAAGACCTTTCCCGGCGGCATCACCACTTTCGACATGCAGGCGGCGCGCGACCTCGGGCGCATCCCGATCGAGCCGCTGCAGACCGGCTTTAACCTGCCGCTGGGCCGCGAGATGCAGAAAGATGCCCGCGACCAGATCTGGGCGGCCTTCTTCCGTAACGTGCTGCAGCTGCCGGTCGATGCGCCGCGCATGACAGCGACCGAAGTGCTGGAGCGCAAGGAGGAGTTCATCCGCACCATCGGCCCGGTCTTCGGACGGCTGGAGAGCGATTACATCGGCCAGGTGGTGGAGCGCAGCTTCAACATCCTGCTGCGCGCCGGCGCCTTCCCCGAGCCGCCGGAGATCCTGCGCGGCCAGGAGGTGGTCTTCGACTATGCCTCCCCCGTCGAGCAGGCGCGCCGCCAGATCGAGGCGGCCGGCGCGGCGCGCTCGGTGGAGCTGCTGGCGCCCTTCGTGCAGGCCGACCCCAGCATCCTCGACAACTTCGACGGCGACGCCATCGCCCGCGACACGCCCGAGATCTTTGGGCTGCCGCAACGTTGGCTGCGGCCCAAGGAGGAGGTGGAGAGCCGCCGCGAAGACCGCCAGGAAGTCCAGCAGCCGGGGCAGGCGGCCGCCGGCACACTGCAGTCGCTGTTGCAAAGCGGCGGGTCGCTGCGATGAGGGGGTTGTTCCGCAAAGGCGGCGTCGGGGAGCCTGATCCGGAGGCTTTCTTCGCGGCGTTGCATCGGGCCTCGCTGGGCGAGCGCTACACGGCGGCCGACCGCTACCGCGATTTCCGCGCCGTGTTCTTCGGGGAGTCGACGCCTCAGCAGGGCAAGCGCGTGCTGTGGCAGATCCTGGAGTGGTGCCGTCTGTTCCGTCCGGTGAGCGCGCCGGGTGACCCGCACGAGACCTACCGGCGCGACGGCGAACGCAACATCGGCCTCAGGATCTTCATGACCCTGAACGCCGAACCGGACGAGCCGGCGGCGCCGGAGGCGTAGCAGATGAGTGACGATGTGAAGGAGTTGGCCGGCAGGGTGCGCAATCCCTTCGCGCTGCGTCGCGTGGCGCCGGCGACGGCGGCGGAGCGGCGGATGCGGGAGGAGGGCATGGCGCGGGCCCTGAAGCGCGGCGCGGCGCCCTACCGGGATGCCGAGGGACAGCCGCGCTACGTCTTCTTCAAGGATGCCAACAACGCGCCGGTCGAGGCCTGGCGGCGCGACCCGCGCGCCAAGCGTGGCTACCGCCGGACGCAGGAGGTGAGGAAGGCAGCCGGCCAGCTGGTCGGCCAGCCGGGCGACATGATCGAGATCGCCAAGCGCCTGGGCGCACTGCACTACCGGGAAGGCAGCGACATCGGGGGCGCGGCGGTGCGCGGCCTCCACGACGCCATCTGGAGTCGCGAGCATGTCTACGACACGTTCACCGTGCCCCGGCGCTACGGACTCGACCTCCTGGAGACCGGGCGCATCGCCGCGGTGGCGGAGGAAGAGGCGCGCCGGCTGCAGGCCGAAGACCCCAAGGCCAGAGGTGGCTTCTGGGTGCGCGACCGCAGGAACACCGGCCTCATCTACGTGGTGCCCAATCCGGACCCGGAGGCGGAGGAGGATGAGACCGCGCCCGTAAAAGTGCCGCAGTTGCATGCCGACTCGGCCGCGGAGGGCGCCGCCGCACCAACGTTGACCTATCCGGATATTCCGCTGCCGCACCTGGAGCCGGTGTGGGAGATGCCGGAAGGTACTTCGGTGGAAAGCCCTGAGCTGCCGGTTTTCAACATGGAACAGGACAGAATCAGGACTATTCTCGCCGGCGAGGGCGCAGAATTCGAAATTGCGGATTCTCGGGCGGCAAATGGCGAGGAGCCATACCATGCAGACCACAGTTACGGGTACTGGGCTGTCTGGATCCATGAGGACGCTATCGAGTATGAAGCCGGGCGGCAGGGCGTAGATCCGGATTTCGTGAAGGCGATCGTTTACGTGGAGAACGCACAGGGGTGGTATGGGTACCCGCTCGAGAAGGTGGGATTGGCGAAAACGATTTTTCCAATGAACATAAATCCCAAAACGTGGGGCGGCCTGGTGGGCGATGGTGCCGACTTTTACGATCCAATCGTAAATATCCGAGCGGGAGTAACACTCATTCGCCGCCTTCAGGAGCGCATAGAGAATCCGACCGTCGCCAAAGTTGCCTCGCCCTTCAAGTTCACCGGCAGAGAGCTCGTCAGCGACTACGGAGCCCGCGTCGCGGAAGTCTATGCAGCACGCGCGTGGGAACGGAGGCCGGTCCCTCCAAGCTATCCAGAGTCGGACAAACCGGCCGATTGGCAACCGGAAAATGAAGGCTACAAACTGCGGCGAGAGGAGTTGAAGAGGCGACTAATGGATGAGGGGACGCCAGGTCATCCTGTCGAGGATCCTTACTGGAGCGGCGCGTCGCCCTGACGGCACAAATGCCAAGCTTCGACCCTCAACGAGCCGTAATATCGACACGATCTGCAGCCAAGAACAGAGAGGTCGTTTCGCTGGGGGTGATCATGGCTAGGGACCAAGAGGGTGTTGCCGCCGCGTTGGCAGTCATGCCGATGCTGTATCTGGCGTGGTTTCTCAGCTGGTTCGGCACATTTGCGACTACTTGCACAGGAAGCGATCCCAAGACGCTCGGCACGGGCATGATTCTCTCAGTCGTGTTCTATGCGGCAGGCATCTTCTGTCTGCACCGGAGCGATCTCGGGACTGTTGGCTTCGTCATTGCTTTGCCGCTCGTTCTGCTCCTGCTGCGCCAGGCCGCTTGGGCGGCGGAGCTGTTCGTGGTGGTGCACATCAACGGGCGTAGCGCTTGCAGTCTCATGATGAATGAAGAGTTCGGCGAGACGCATGGCGGCTGGGAGTATGTCTATCCAATCTACTATTTTATTGCCAGCGCGTGGTCAGTCGCCGCAACAGTGCTGTCGCATCGGCGCCATCGCCGATGCCGTGCGGTCGAAGCGCAGCGCGCTTGAGGGCCGTGCGGAATCCTCGACCAGGGCTATTGCTCAGCGAGTGAGGGGTGGATGGCATCAGGTTTAGAAGCGGGATATGCAATACACTTCACGGGATATAGCGCCGTTTACGTCTACGATCACGTGATCGAATTCGAAGCCGATCGGCAAGGTGTCGACCCGGATCTCGTGAGAGCAATGATGTACACGGAGGACGCTAACGGGGCGCTATATGGCCCGGCGGTCCAGGCAGCCCGTGTGGCAGGCAGCCTCCTACCGATGAACATAAAGCCCGATCTTTGGCGCCCGTACGGCTGTAGTCTATGAAACACGCGCTTGTGAGCAGAAGCCGAAGGGAATAGCCCCGCGAACTCAGAGCGCGATGGATCGGAGGCGTGAGACACTGAAGCGGCGCCTCTCTTTCGAATAGTGGCAGTCTGGGGTCTGGACGGCAGCGCCATAACCTTTGCAGATCTTCGCCTAAATGCCGACAAAGAAGTCGACAAGATTGGGATCGCGGAACGACGCTTGTGTTCGCTGAGATGGGGAGAAGCGGATGGCAATCATGCTGGTTGTGGTTCTCTACTTCGCCTGGCTGATAACCTGGAGTGGGACCTTTGCCACGACATGCGCCATGGGGGACGCCGAATCGCTTTCTGGCGCAATGATTGCTTCCTCCGTCTTTTACTTGGGATCTATTTTCGCACTTCCTCTGCTGCGCCTTAATGTGGCTGGCGTGTTTCTGTCCTTGCCGTTGGTGCCGCTCATGACCTGGCAGGCGATATGGGGAGTAAAGCTCTTCTTCGTCGTCAATATCAGCGGGCGCAGCGCCTGCGATCTCATGTTTGGCGAAGGATACGGACCGTCAGGAGGAGGTTGGCACGAGCTGGCCTGCGCGCCTTACTATGTTCTTGTTAGCCTGAGCGCCATTCTGGCACTTGCCGCATCGCATTGGCGCTACCGTCAGAACCGAAAACCTAGAGTGCCACTTGATGCGTTCGACTGAACGTGCGGCTGGCCAGTCTTGGCTCGCTTGCGGCCCTGGCCGTGTCGCATTGGCCCTATCGCCAGAGTCAGAAGCCGCGGCCACCGATGCTTTCGACTGAAAGCGGTTTTGCGCCAGTGATCTCTTTGGGCGCAGGTGACTGCGGCGCTGGCGGAACGACAACATGATGGACGTATACCAGATAGGGGCGCCGCGCTGACGAACCGCCGTAGGTAGACCGTGGCAGACGCTTCCATTCTCAATGAGGATTTCAGGCATGTCAGAGGACGCCTCGACAAGGGCCAGGGGCGCGCGCGCCGCGGGCAAGGAGAAGGCACAGACTCCGGGCATCGGCCTGCGTCGCGTGGCGCCGGCGACGGCGGCGGAGCGGCGGATGCGGGAGGAGAGCATGGCGCGGGCCCTGAAGCGCGGCGCGGCGCCCTACCGGGATGCCGAGGGACAGCCGCGCTACGTCTTCTTCAAGGATGCCAACAACGCGCCGGTCGAGGCCTGGCGGCGCGACCCGCGCGCCAAGCGTGGCTACCGCCGGACGCAGGAGGTGAGGAAGGCAGCCGGCCAGCTGGTCGGCCAGCCGGGCGACATGATCGAGATCGCCAAGCGCCTGGGCGCACTGCACTACCGGGAAGGCAGCGACATCGGGGGCGCGGCGGTGCGCGGCCTCCACGACGCCATCTGGAGTCGCGAGCATGTCTACGACACGTTCACCGTGCCCCGGCGCTACGGACTCGACCTCCTGGAGACCGGGCGCATCGCCGCGGTGGCGGAGGAAGAGGCGCGCCGGCTGCAGGCCGAAGACCCCAAGGCCAGAGGTGGCTTCTGGGTGCGCGACCGCAGGAACACCGGCCTCATCTATGTGGTGCCCAATCCGGACCCGGCGGATGCCGAGGGGGAGCTCATCTTCGGTGGGGAAGGCGACGACATTGTCATCGGCCAGGCCAGCACGCCTTTGTCGCCGCCGCCACCGAAGCCTGCCGCTCCACCGCAACCATCGCGGGCCCCAGCGTCGCCGACGCAGCCCTCTCAAACGGCCACCATCCCGCCAAGGGTAAGCAAGCTGCCCGCGGACGCCTACGGTCTCTTCCTCCTCTACAGGCAGCGCTTGGAGTTCTTCGAAGGCGGTCTCGCCAATCGCCCGCCCCACGAGGATCCGGGTGGTGAAACGAACCAGGGGGTGTCGCAGGTACTGCTGGACGCGCTGCACAAGAACAAGGCAGGCAAATACGGTCACTATCCTATTGAGACCAGGCACCTCAGCGACGACCAGATCGAAACCATCTTGCGGAAAGAAATCTTTGATCCCTTGCATACATGGAAGGTGGCGCAGATCCCGGATCTGCTGACTCTGGCACCGGAGCTGGTCGAACAAATCTTCGACATCGGCGTGCTGCACGGCGTCGGCTTTGCTGGTCACATCGTCCAGGAGGCCCTTTTTGAGGTCATGGGTATCGACCTGCGCGTCATGAAGAACGGCAAGCTCGACTATGACGGTGTCATCGGGCCCGCTACCCGGAACGCCGTAGCGCAGGCCGTCGCTGCCGGCAAGATCGTGGAGGTCAACAACCTCATCGTCGACAAGCGCATAGCGGAGCTGACTACGAAGGGCCATAAAGTCGACAATCCGGGCTGGTTCCCGCGGTCCGAGTCATTTCGAATCGCTCCAGCGGTATCGCCGGGGCAGCCCGGCACGCCGTGAAAGGTAAGATGCTGCCAGCGGGCCATGGCCACAACTCTGGAACCCTGATCGCCGATGGCTCCTGGAACTACAGGCCATAGGTATTGCGCTGATGGATGACATCGCGGAGCAGACTCTTATACAGTGTCACCACGGCTTCAACGTCGGCTGTTTCCGCCTCCTCGCCGCAGTCACAACCCCTGTGTCCAGTCCACAAGAACCAATAGAGTTCGGCCGTCGGATGCGCCATGCCGAGCAACATCCACTCAGCGTAGGCCGGAGTCAGAACTTCTGGCTCGAACATTGCCTGCATGTGGCTGACGATTGACGCTTTCAGACAGGCGGCCGTCTCGATGTGTCCCCTGACAATATCTGAAACATCGCCGGCAAGAGACTCGGTGGCGCGGCTATCGCAGCCGTCCATAATCTCCTGTGCGTCATACAACGCAGGCACGGTTTCAGAGGCATCTTTGTGCTGAGCGTCGGCAGGACCGGCGAGCAAGAGGCAGATGGTGCCAATCAGAACTGGCAGTAGATGCTTCCAATGGTGCTGCATTTTTATCCCTCATATGCTGGCCGCTAACGGCTGAACTGGGCTAGAAGCGATAGCGATTGTATTGATAGACGACGTGATGGAGGATCCGCTGATAGGCTTTGGCCATCGCGAGGTCATAGGTGACGTCGATATCGCCATCGCAACCACATCTCTTATGCTCATGGAAAAGGTAGGTATAGAACTTGCCGATGTTGTGGTGGAGCTTTACGAGGATGCGGTGGACGTCGCGCCGAGACAGCAGCTCCGGATCGAACATGTGATCGGTCAGGCGTAGAATGTGCGACTTGTGGCACTCCAGAAGGTACGCCACCGACTCTTTCTCACCAGCCTCGCCACTGGTTCGCTGCCGGTTTGTCTCGCTCCAGCAAGCGTCGATCAACGCCTGGGCGTCGATGGGCTCGTTAGGTTCTTTCTGGCCGCCAGAGAGGGCATTGTGTGGGGACGAGCCGTATCTCGAGCGATAGCGGAAGTTCTTTTCCTCCGCTATGTCGCGCAAGACGGTCTCCAGAAAGGTGATGTAGCTTTCGATATAGCGCATTGACGGCAGGAGGCCGCAAAAGCCAGAGCAATACAGATTCTCGGCGTAGATGCGGTAGTAGAGCTGGCCGTGAAGCTCTTCGAGGGCGTCAAGATGGGTCTTCGCATGCTCGGTGAATTCAGGCAGCAGCCAGGCATCGATCTGCTCCAGGACGGCCGCCTCCATGCATGCGTAGGTGATATTCAGGCCATCGCCATAGTCGATGTACCCCGAGCTTCTTAGTTCCGCGGAGCGCTGCCAGCAGTCGGCGATGATCGGCTCCGCGTCGAAAGGCTCGAAGGGGCCGGTGCCGTCGTCGCCGCCGGCTATGGCGGGTGATGTGAGGAACAGCCAGACAACGCTGGCAAGGTGCAGAGCTTTCATCTCGATTTCTCCCCCTGTTCAACCGAAGCGTGCTGCGTGATTGCGGCGGAGATTGGGCGCGGCCGCGGCGACGCGATGATTTTTCGCGATCAGGGGTAGAGGTAGCGCAACATCCGTTCGCCGCGGATGGGGCAGCGCGGTGCGAGGCCGTCGAAGCGGAAGCCGAGGTGCTCCAGCCAAAGGCGGCTGGGCAGGTGGTCGGCATGCGCCTCGGCAAGGATGCGCTCGAGGCCATAGCAGCGCTTCAGTTTCGGTAGCGTGCGCCTGAAGGAGCGGTAGAGCCGCTGCTGCGCCTGGCGGCGCAGGGTGAGCGACAGGAAAGCCCAGGCTGTGGCGTCGCTGCCGTCGATCATCAGACCCGCACAGGTCGCCACCTTGCCGTTGTCGACGACGGTGAGAGCCGGACCGCCGCGGTAGTAGCCCATGGCGAAGAGACGCAGGGACGGGCGGAGCAGCGGCGGCAGGTCCAACTCGGCGAGGTGACCCGGGGAGAAAGGGAGCAGGGTGGTGCCCGGGTCGGCGACTGCCGGCCTTCGTTGGGGTCTGCGGCGAAGGTGGGCAGGTTTCTCGACCTCACTTGCCATCGTCTGCATCTCTCAATCCTCGTCGGGCAGATTCGTGCCCCTCTCGCCTCTCTACCGAAGGTTGGGAAGCGAATGCGGCGGAATTATGGGCGCCGCGGAATCGTGGAGCCAAGGCCGATCCAAAGGTTGAATCACAGCGAGGACAGACCATGAGCGACAATCCGGCAACGGCAGGCGATGCCGCCGCGCCGACTTCCGACAACGACAGCGGCTCGACGGCGCAAGCGCCGGACTGGCGCGCCGCGATCAGCGAACCCGGCCTGCGGCGGGTGGCGGAGAAGTTCACCTCGCCGGCCGAGGTGGTGAAGTCCTACGCCGCGCTGCAGAGCCGCCTCGGCCGCTCGGTGGTGAAGCCGGGGCCCGATGCCGGCCCGGAGGAGCTGGCCGCCTATCGCCGGCAGCTCGGTGTGCCGGAGCGGCCCGAGGGTTATGAGGTCAGCCTGCCGAAGAACCTGCCCGAGCCGCTGCGCCGCGACCCGGCGGCGGAGCCCCTGCAACAGGACTTCCTGAAGGCGATGCACGAGGTCGGCGCCAGCAACGCGGTCGTCCAGAAAGCACTCGACTGGTATTACGGCAACGTCACCCAAGGCCTGGCGCAGCAGGAAAAGGGCGCCGCCGAACGCCGCGCCGAGGCTGAGGCCGGCCTGCGCCGGGAATGGGGCGGCGACCATCAGCGCAACCTGACCTTCGCGCAGCGCGCGGTGCAGACCTTCGGTGACGACGCCTTCGTCGAGTTCCTGGAAGGCCAGTCGGTCGACGGCGTGAAGCTGGGCGATCATCCGGCCTTCGTGCGGGCCTTCGCCGCCATCGGGCGCAGCATGGGCGAAGACGTCCCGCTGGTCGGCGAAGGCGAAGCCGGCGGCGGCAGCCTGCAGGCCCGCATCGACTCCCTGCACGCCCTGCAGGACAGCGATCCGCAGAAGTACGCCTCCCGCGCCGTGCAGGGCGAGCTGCAATCGCTCTACGGTCGCCTCTACGGCGGCCAGCCGGTGGTGGGCAGCGAGGGGCGGCGGCTGTAGCGAGTGCCGTGCGCTAGCGTGCGCAGAAAGTCCCGACAAGATCGCCGCGCACGCCAATAGTCTGCGGCAGAGCCCCATTCGCGAGGGCGCAGGCGAGGCCGAACTGCGCGGCTTCTGGATCGTAGAAGAGGAGGAAGCCGTCAGCCGAGGCGACAACCCAATAGCCTGCGAGGATGGGAGGAGAGGCCGCCATCTCCGCCGCAGTATCCCTCAACTCAAAACGCTGGAGGTAAGGGATTACGAGAGCGGCCTTGAGCTCAGCAACCTGCGCGCAAAGTCGATCCGTGGACCATGGCATACCTATCGTCGAGCCGGGTGTCGGAGCGGTGGCTTCGAAGGATGCCAGTTCCTCCTGAACGAGCGCCTGGACTTGTGCCTTCCGGGTGGTGGCCATTGTCCTTCCTAGTTCGAAGAAGCTGATTTACGAGACCAATAGACCACTGGCCCGCGGTCCGGGGCAAGACCTCCCTAAACAGACGCGGCAGCACTTCTTTCCGGCGGGACAACCGAAGGGTCCCGCCATCCCTTTCCCGCATTCCGTAAGGCCCTCCAAGCGGCCGGACATGGCCCGCACCTCGCCGGATCCCGGTGAGGGCGGGGACCCCTGCACCCGCCGTCTGCCCGGACAACCGGCCGGACTGCTCATCCCAACTCCCTCTATCAAAGGAGATGTGCGTTGAGCACTTCCATCGATCTTTCCTTCGTGAAGCAGTTCGAACGCGAGGTTCACGAAGCCTATCAGCGCCAGGGCTCGCTGCTGCGTGCCACGGTGCGTTCCAAGAACAACGTGAAGGGCGCTTCGACGACCTTCCAGAAGGTCGGCAAGGGTGTCGCCTCGACCAAGGCCCGCCACGGCAAAGTCACGCCGATGAACGTCGACCATACGCCGATCGAGTGCACCCTACAGGACTTCTACGCCGGCGACTACGTCGACAAGCTGGACGAAGCAAAGATCAATCACGACGAGCGCATGGTCATCGCCAATGCCGGTGCCTGGGGCCTCGGCCGCAAGACTGACGAGCTGATCATCGCCCAGGCCGATCAGACCAGTTCCTTCGTCGGCAGCTATGCCAGCGGTCTCAACCGGACCCTGCTGCTGCAGGCGGTGGAGGCGCTGGACGACAACGACGTGCCGGACGACGGCATGCGCTGGGGCCTGCTGACGCCGCGTCAGTGGTCAATCGCTCTCACCATCCCGGAGTTCGCCAGTGCCGACTTCGTCGGCGACGATCTGCCTTACATGCAGCGTAACCGCACGCGCGCATGGCTCGGTGTCAACTGGATGCGGCACACCGGCCTGCCCGGCAAGGGCACGGCCAACGCGGTGTGCTTCACCTATCACAAGAACGCGCTCGGCCACGGCTCCGGGGCCGACGTGACCAGCGACATCACCTGGCACGGCGATCGGGCAGCCCACTTCGTCAACAACATGATGAGCCAGGGGGCCTGCCTGATCGACCCGGAAGGCGTGATCGAGATCCGCGTCGACGACACCGCCACCATCCCGGCCTGAGGAGAGCTGATCCATGGCATACAACGCAAAGTACCTGACGCTCATGGCTCACGGTGCCGGGCAGCAGTGGTGGTCCTACCGCACTGCCGACACGCCGGCCACGGTGGATACAACCGGCTACTTCACCGGGGAGGCCGTCGGCATGCTGAAAGTCGGCGACCTGGTCTTCGTCCAGCAGGTCGACAACCCGGCGGCACCGGCCAGCGTCACGGCCGCAGGCTGGCATCTGGTGCTGTCCAACAACGGCACCACGGTCGACGTCTCCAATGCGACCGTCATCGCCACCTCCGATACCGACTGAGGCAGCTCAGTTCGGCTTTCTTTCGCGGGCGGCCCTCCGGGGCCGTCCGCTTCCTTTCTCATGCATCCGTAGGGAGTACTCCATGGCCAAGGCCCTGTCGCAGAATCTCGAGACCATCGCCGCGCTGCAGAGCTTCTGCATCTTCGGCTACCAGACGGAGGATCTCCTCGCTGCCGTGGCCGCCGAGGGCTATTTCGTCAGCTGCGCCTCACGGCTCATGGTCAACGACCTGATCCTGGTCTGCGCCGAGGCCGGGCATAGCCCTGCCTGGGGGCTGTTTCTCGTCAATCGCGTCGGGCCCGACGGAGTCGGTCTCAAGAACGTCGCCGGACTGATCCCCGACACTATCAACGGCCTGACTTTCCTGCGCAGCCCTCTGGCGAGCCTGCCTGTCGGAACGGCGCTGCGGCAGGCCAAGGCCGCGAGATCTCCGCGCCCGCGCGGCGAAGCCGCCTGAGGAGCGATGCCATGAGCGACGTTACGGGAATCTGCAACTCCGCGCTGGCGAAGATCGGGGCCGCGCGTATCACGGCGCTGGACGAGGGCAGCAAGAACGCCAGCCTCTGCGCCGAACTCTACGAGCGCTGCCGCGACGACCTGCTTCGCGCGCATACATGGAACTTCGCGACGGCGCGTGCCAAGCTGGCACGGCAGGCAGAGGCGCCGGTCTTCGGTTTTGCCTACGCTTATGCTCTGCCGGCGGACTGGATTCGCAGCGTCGCCGCTCATGGCGACGAAGGCGGCAAGTCGGCGCTCATCTATAGAATTGAAGCAGGCAGCCTCCTCTGTGACGCGGAGATTGTCTACCTGCGCTACATCCGCCGAGTCGTCGGTGCCAATTCGATGCCGGCCGACTTCCGCGAAGCGCTGGCCTGCCTGCTGGCGCGCGAACTGGCGGTGCCCATCGCGCAGTCCAACACTCTGGAAGAGAAGCTGGAGGCGCGCTTTCGCACACGGTTGCGGCGCGCCCGCACGACCGACGGGCTGGAGGATCAGCCGGAACCGATGCCGGCCGGTGCCTGGGCGGCGGTGAGGTGAGCCATGCCACGAGCCAACCTACTTCAATCCGCCTTCAATGCCGGTGAGCTCGGCCCGCGCCTGGCGGCCCGGGTCGACTTCGCCAAGTATCGCAACGCCGGGGCAAGGGTCGAGAACCTGATTCCCCTGGCACAGGGCGGGGTGACCCGGCGGCCAGGCACGCGCTTCGTCGCGCCGGCCGCCGATCAGGACATGCGCTCGCGGCTGTTGCCCTTCGAGTTTTCGACGGAGCAGGCCTATGTCCTGGAAGCGAGCGACGGCCGTTTTCGGTTCTTCCACAACAAAGGCCAGATCGTGGTTTCGCCGACTGACGCGACCATCAGCAATGGCGGTTTCGACGACAACATCAACGACTGGGACAGCCTGTCGTCCGGCAGTGCCGTAATCGACCACGTGCTGGTGACCGGCGACGAGGCTGATCTCCTGCGCTTCGCGCAGCTGGCTACCCTGAGCTGGGGCGACTTCACGGCCAACCGGGCCCATGTGGGCCTCAGGTTCACCGTGGCGGTCGACGGCGCGGTTCCACAGGCCTCGCTTCAGGTCGCCGTGGTGACCACCCCCTTCACCGCGGTGGCGCGCGTATTCTCCAACAGCGGCACCAACCCGGGCACGCAGGTGGGCCTCGACAGCGATCCGCTGGTGATCGAGCAGGCGGGCGTCCACACCTTTACCTGGTCGAGCAAGCCCGGCGTTTCAAACGGGTCGACCTACTGGGTCGTTTTCAGTGATGCCACGTTGGACGGCACCGGTCTTGCGACGGTCAGCCTCTGCGCCGATCAAGGCGCGGCCTTTGCTTCCGGCTTCCACGACACCATCACCTCCATTGCCGATCAATCGGGCGGCTTCACGTCGACGCGTGATTTGCGCGCGGAGGTGAAGGTCGAGACGGCGGAGAGCAACGGCGCGCTGGCCTTGATCGGTGCGGCCTCGGCAGTGGCCGCAGCAGAGCAGGATGTTGCGGTGACCGACCTGGACCAGGAGCACGTGCTGGCCTTTCGGGTCATCGGCGCGCCAGGTGACAGGATCAAGGTCAGGATCGGGCGGACGAGCGGCGGTGATCAGTTCCTGGCCGATACCGAGGTGGCGGTGGGCCGACATGTGATCGCATTTACGCCGGACGCCAGCCCCTTCTACCTGCAATTCCGCAACGAGGTCGCAAAGACTCTCTATGTCGACGATGTGGCGCTGATCGGCTCCGGCGCGAGCGATCTCACGCCGCTGGCCTTGGCCACGCCGTACCGGGAGAACGACATCCCCTTGCTCAAATGGGCGCAGTCCGCGGACGTGATGTACTTCGCGCACCCCGATTACGCCCCCCACAAGCTTGGGCGCTTCGGCAACGCCACCTGGTCGCTCACCGAGGTGGCCTTCGAGGATGGCCCCTACCTCGACGAGAACGTCGACGCGACCAAGACCCTGAAGCCATCGGCGGCCAGCGGCATCGGCATCACCATCACGGCGACGGGACATGCGCCCTTCAGGGAAGGTGACGTGGGCCGGCCGATCCGCCTCAGGCCCTCCGGCGAGGCCGGCTGGGCGGTGGTGACAGAATTCGTCAGTCCCGAGCAGGTGAAGGCGGACGTGAAACGTGCCTTCGCCAACGCCAACGCGACGGCCAACTGGCACCTCGGTGCCTGGTCCGCCGAGCGCGGCTACCCTTCGGTTGTGACCTTCTTCGAGCAGCGCACCGCCTGGGCCAACACCAGGTCGCAGCCGCAGAGCTTCTGGATGTCGCAGTCAAGCGATCTAGAGAATCTGCGGCCCGACAGCTTCGAGGGCGGTGCCATCGAGGTGCAGGACGACGATGGCCTGGACTTCACCATTGCGGCCGATGAGGTGAACGCGATCCGTTGGCTATCGCCGGGACGCCAGCTCATCCTCGGAACCTCCGGCGGCGAATGGTCGGTGACGTCGGACGGGCCGGTCGTGACCCCGAACGACATCGAGGTGAAGCGGGAATCGACCAACGGCAGCGCCGATATCATGCCGCTGCGCATCAGCTCCATCGTGCTCTTCGTGCAGCGGGCCAGACGCAAACTGCGGGAGTTCGTATTCAGCCTGGAGACGGACGGGTTCCGCACGCCGGATCTGACCATCCTGGCGGATCACGTCACCGAGAGCGGCCTGCGCGAGATCGTCTATCAGCAGGAGCCGGACAGCCAGGTCCACTGCGTGCGGGAGGACGGTATACTTGCCACCCTGACCTATCAGCGCGAGCAGGATGTGGCGGGCTGGTCGCGGCACATCCTGGGTGGCCGCTTCGGCAATGGCACAGCGGTTGTCGAAAGCATCGCGAGCATTCCCGGCAGCCCGGTATCCGGCAGCGAGAACCGCGATGAAGCCTGGGTTGCCGTAAAGCGAACGATCAACGGCGCCACCTTTCGCAGCATCGAGGTCTTCGAGGCCTCTTTCGAGGGCCCGAATCCGGAGGCCTTCGACGGCGAAGCCGGTTTTGACGCAGAAGTACTGGCGCGCCAGAAGGACGCGTTCTATGTCGATTGCGGGCTCACCTACCAGGGGCCGCCGACACAGTCCTTCGCCGGTCTCGACCATCTGGAAGGGGAGACGGTGTCGATCCTGGCTGACGGCGCGCTGCATCCCGACCGCGTTGTCGCGGGCGGCGCCATCACCCTGCAGGTGCCAGCAAGCACGGTCCACGCCGGCCTGCCATACCGACACGTCTTCACATCCCTGAAGCTGGAGGCAGGCGCTGCCGCGGGGACAGCCGTCGGCAAGGTGAAGCGGGTACACGGCATTGCCCTGGTCCTGTTGCATTCGCTCGGCCTGCGCATCGGCCCGTCCATCGCGCAGCTGGAGGACGTGCCCCTGCGCGATGTGCGTGACGCCATGGACACGGCGGTGCCGCTCTTCACCGGGGAGCGCTTCGTCAGTTTCGATGGCGATTTCGACCGCGACGCCCGCATCGTCATCAGCGGCAATGCACCTTTGCCCTTCACGCTGCTCGCCGCTGCACCGGAGCTGAAGACCAACGAGCTGATCTGATGGGTGCGCCCCGTATCGTGGCCTTCGAGCCCACACACCTGGCCGATCTCGACCCGCCAGTCTTCGGTCAGGAGCAGATGCAACGATTCGCCGCCGCCTATCGGCCCGCAGGCCCGGCTTTCTCCCTTGTGGAAAAGGGCCGTGCGATCGGGAGCGGCGGCCTGCTTGTCGAGGGCGGTGAGGGGCGGGCGTGGGCCTTCCTATCCGACAGTCTGCGGCAGCGGCCGGTGCTGCTGCACCGCACGGTGAAGCGGGCGCTGCCCGCGCTGATCAAGCACTATGAACTGCAGGAGGTGAGCGCGGAGGCGCATGCCGACTTCGCTGCGGCGCACAGGTGGTTGGATCGGCTCGGTTTTCGCTACGAAGAGCTCATTTTCCAGTTTGCTGGCACAACGGAAAACTATGCGAGGTATCGTCTATGGGCGCATTGACATTGGTCGGCGCGGCGTTGAGCGCGGCAGCGGCCATTTCCGCCGGACAGGCACAGGCCAATGCCGCAGAATTCAATGCGGAGATGGCGCAGCAACAGGCGGAGCGGGAACGGCAGATCGCCGGTCGCGAGGCCAAGGATTACAGGCGCCGCAACAGCCGCCTGCTCGCTACGTCCCGGGCACGCCGTGCCGGCAGCGGCGTCACGTCGCAAGGGTCGCCGCTTCTGGTCGACGAAGCGACCGCCGCTGAGATCGAGCTGGGCGCCCAGGACATCCTCGCCGGCGGTGCAGCCAATGCCTATGGCTACCGGCAACAGGCCGCGCTGTCACGTGCCCAGGCGAGGAGCGCAAGGACCGGTGCCTTCCTGTCTGCCGGCTCGACCCTGCTGACCGGGGCCGGCCGGACCGACTACGACAACTTCCTGGAGTTCTGACGGCGATTGCCGACTGCGGATTCCCCAATGATTTCGAGGTCTCCAATGCCCCGCATACCCTCCGCGGCCGACGTGAATCCTGTCGGCGCCTCTGCAACCCGCTTGCCCAACGTCCGTGCCGGAGCCGCCGACTTCGGCCTCGCGACAGCGCAAGGCCTGGCCGATGTCGGCGAGGTGCTCGGCGACATGGGGGACAGGTTGAGCATGGACGCCCGCGCTGCCGCCGGAGATAAGAATTGGGAGGCGGAGAAGACCGAGGCAAAGGAAAGCCAGCTCGCCACTGCAGACGCGATGTCCGATATCGTGGCGCACTGGGTGAACCTGCGCGAAGCAGCCATCCAGATGGTGGACAGCTGGGAATACGACGGCAGCCCACCCCAAGAAGCGGCCAGGAAGGCTTCGCAGGTTCTCTCGGCCTTCGAGGAGGGCAGGCTGAAGGACCTGCCGCCGGAACGGCGGGCGGCGGCCAAAGAGGCGACGGCTTCGATCCGGCAGGGTCATGGTCTGCGGACGGCGCAGCGCGCGCAGAACCGCAATGTCGAAGCGCTGAACCAGAAGACAGGCGAGACGCTCCGGCTTCTGGAGAGGCAGGCCGTACGCGAGCCGCAGGCGGCGGAGCGCTATGCCGCCGAAGGCACGGCGCTGCTCGCGTCCCTTTTCAAGGTCGGCGCCCTGTCGGAGGGTCAATTTGCCGCGCAGAGCGAGTCCTTCCGCCGCAGTCTCTACGCGGCGGTGGTGCGGGGGCAGCCGGCCGTCGCGGCGTTGGCGGACCTGGAAGACGGCGCCTACGACGAGGCCCTGGCGGATCCCACGCTGAAGCGGCTCCTGATGACGGAGACCGCCTGGCGCCTGCAGGGCGAAGCCGCGCAAGGCGCCGTCGACGTGGAGGGGCAGTTGGCACGCGCCCGACGCGGGGAGGTGGTGCCGGCCGCGCTCCGTGCGCGCGCGCAGCGCGTACTCGAGGCCGGCGCGATGGCTGATGCCGAGCTGTTGGTCGAGCGTGCGCAGCGGGTTCGTTCCGAACTGCAGAGCCTGCGGTACGCCCCCGAGGCGGCAGTCGAGGAGGGCCTTACCGTTCTGGCGTCGACAGCGGACGGGCTGGACGCCGATGAGCGTCTGAAGATCCGGGAGGAAGTCTGGGTTCAGAGCCAGGCCATGCTGCGCGAACGGCACGGCAATCCCGCTGCCTACGTGATGGACCAGCCGGCGGTGGCGGAGGCCTTTGCTGCCGCAGAGAGGGATCCTGCATTGCTGCCGGACGCGGTGGCCGCCCGTCTGGCAGCGCAGGCGGCTATGGGCCTGGCGCCGGAGGTGCGGAGCGCCCTCACCAAGGAGGAGCGTGGGCAGATCCTGGCCGGACTGCAGCAATTGGCGCCGAAGGACCGCTGCGCGGCACTGCAGGCACTGGGCCGGCTGTATGGCGATCAGGTCGGGCAGGTCGCCATCGACCTGGCCGAAGCGGGGTTGTCGCCCCTAGAGACACTGCTGCTCGATCCCGGCAGTGATACCGTCAGCTGGCAGAAGATCGCCCGGTTGGTGGACGGCCAGCAAGAAGAACAGCGGAGCCAATCGCCCGATGCCGACATAATTGCCGAGGCGGCGGAACGTCTCCTCCAGGAAGGCAGACAGACCCGAGGCAGCAGCCCTGCCGACGGTTCGGTACCGCCCGAAGACATATCCCGAAGCTGACACTCGCTGTCAGCCTCGACCCTTTGATCAGCCAAATTCTGCAGTCCCGGACGGGTCGTTGCGCCGACGCCATCTTGAAGCGCGCACTCCGTCGATTCGGAAGCTGCCGCTGCAGGTCCGGCAGCAGGCGAATGCGGCACTCAGTCAGCATGGGCGCTCTCCCGTTGGCGGCCAGCGGTGATCTCCTGAAGGCCGCGTTACTCCACTGCTGATTGCCGGCGTACTCAATATTTGATCCTCAAGGCGCCGAACCGCGAACCGAAGGGTCGCGGGCCTGGCCAAGCCCTGCCGCCCTCCGTTTCCGTCATTCCCCTCCGTGAGTTCTTCTGCCAGGAGCAGCCCATGACCATTTCTACGACCACGGCCAAGAGCCGCTATGCCGGCGACGGCACGACGACGAACTTTCCGACGGGGTTCAAGTTTGTCGATAGCGACCATGTGAGGGTGCTCCTGAGGGGGGGCGATGGCAGCGAGACCCTCTGGATTGAGGGCAGCGAGTACGAGCTGAGCGGGGCCGGGGAGCCGGGTGGTGGAACCGTCACGGTCCATACCAGCCCGATCGACCACACGCCCGCCACGGGCGAGATCCTGGTGGTAAAACTGGCGGTGCCGCCCCGGCAGGAAACCTCTCTGCCGCTGGGCGGCGCCTTTCCCTCCACGGCGGTCGAGGGTATGGCGGACCTGGCGGCATTGCGCGACCAGCAGATCGGGGAGGCGCTCAGCCGCGCGGTGAAGTTCAAGGAGACGACCGCGCTGGCGGACGTCTCGTTCCCGGAACCGAGTGCCGGCAAGCCCATCGCGTGGAACGCGACCGGCGACGGACTGGAGAACCGGGCGCGCATTGGCAGCTGGCAGGGCGACTGGACCACGGCCAAGGCTTACGAGGCTTTGGACATCGTGCGCGTGGTGCCGGGCAACAATATCTACGTGTGCGAGGTCGCGCACATCTCCACCAGCTTCTCGAGTGATCTGGCGTTGAACAACTGGTCATTGGCCATCGACGTGGCGGATGTGGATCAGGCGGTTAGCGAAGCGGCGGCGGCTCAGGCAGCGGCGCAAGCGGCCCAGGTGGCAGCCGAGGCGGTGCAGTCGGCGGTAGAGGCCGCGGCGGGCAATGCAGCTTCTTCGGCCTCTTCAGCGGCAGCCTCGGAAGGCAATGCGGCCGCCTCGGCGGCCGGCGCCTTGGGGAATGCGACGACCGCCTCGGCAGCAGCTTCTGCAGCGCAGGCTGCCGGAACCATTGCCGAGACAGCGCAAGCCGCTGCCGAGGCAGCGCAGTCGGCGGCGGAAAGCGCTCAGTCGCTTGCAGAGGCGGCCGAGACCGGTGCCGTCGCCGCGAAGAATGCCAGCGAGGCGCTGTACGGCGACCTCACGGCCGTGGAAGCCGCCAGGAACGAGGCGGTAGCCGCACAGGTGGCGGCCGAGACGGCAGAGACGAACGCCGAAGCGGCTGCGACCAATGCTGCCTCATCGGCCTCTGCGGCGACGTCGGCTGCGACCAATGCGGCGACAGCTGCCTCTGCGGCGGCTGCCTCGGCCACGGCGGCGGCCGTGAGCGCTGCGGCGGCCGACGTCGCGAAGATCGTGTGGCGGGGCGACTGGTCGGCAGGCCCCTACCAGGTGAGTGACGCCGTCGCTCACCTCGGCGGGTCCTGGATCGCCACCGCGGCCACGACGGAGCAGCCCGGCGAGGACGCCGACGACTGGGATCCGCTTGTCTTGCCCGGAGTGGACGGCGCTGACGGCGCCGATGGCGTCAACGTGCTGCCGCAGGGAGCCTACGGGACCGGCACTAACTACAGCACCAATGATGGCGTCACCTATGAAGGCAGCTTCTGGCGCTCGTTGCAGGACGGCAACCAGGGCAACACGCCCGGCAGTTCACCGAGCTTCTGGGAAGAGATGGTTGCCAGGGGCAGCCAGGGGCCGGCCGGCGACCTCAGCGCCGCAGCGGACGGGACAGCTGCGGAGCCCTCCATTGCTTTTGTTGCAGACCTGGACACGGGATTCTATCGAGTCGGGACCAACAGCCTGGGTCTGAGCGCCGGCGGCACGCTACGGGTCACCTTCAACAGCGGAAGTCTTGCGTCGAGCGTGCCGCTGCTGGCGCCGGCCGGCAGCGTGAGTGCGCCGGCCTTCGCCTTTTCGGTGGACAGCAACTGCGGCTTCTACCGCATCGGTGCTGACATCTTCGCGGCGAGTGCCGGTGGCGTCGAAGCCATGCGCTGGAGCGAGGGCGGCGGCGCTGTAACCATCCTGGCCGGCGGGACGCTCGATATGGGCGGCCGCGCCATCATCAACTCGGTCAGCGGTCTTCGCAGCTCGGCCGGCACCGCGGACACCTTCGTCGCAGCCGATGCCGACCGCTATGTGCGCTACACCAGCGGTAGCGCGGTGACTGCCACAGTGCCGCCCAATGCGTCGGTGGCCTACGCGGTCGGCACCAAGATCCACGTCCACCAGGCCGGCGCCGGCAAGGTCACTCTTGCCGAAGGCTCCGGCGTTACAGTGAACACGCCGCAGACGCTGGCGCTGCGGGCGCAGCACTCGACGGTGACCTTGGTGAAGGTGGCGACCAACGAGTGGGACCTCATGGGCGATCTGGAGGCTGCGTGATGTTCATTCCCGGGATTGTGGCGGGCGCCGGCCCGTTCGGGTTGTCCGGCTCGCAAGCCTTTACAGAGGATGGCAATTTCATTGTACCGGAAGGGGTAACCTCAATCACCGTCAAAGCCTGGGGGGCGGGCGGCGGCGCGGGTGCGCTGGCAGTTGGTTTCGGCTCCGCTGGTGGTGCTGGCGGAGGAGGAGGGTTTGCGCAAGCGACAATCATTGTTGCGCCAGAAGAGACTCTGATTGTCCGGGTGGGTCGAGGTGGTGTCGGTGGTACGTGGTTTGCTGGAGGTTCAAACCTGGGTGAGGGCGGTGCCGGCGGTGGATTCAGCGGCGCGTTTCGAAGTTCAGTGACACTGGGCAATGCGCTCATAGTTGCTGGTGGTGGTGGTGGCGGCGGCGATACGGATAGCAACGATGGAGGAGCAGGTGGCGGCAACAGTGGTCAAAACGGTGAGCCTTTGCCTGAGGAAAATTTTGGAGAAGGCGTCGGAGGGGCGCAGGACAGCGGAGGTGCGGGTGGCATTCCGGTCACCACATCCGGCGGCAACGGCGGTACGGGAGGTGCATTGCAGGGCGGTAGCGGGTCCGACGGAAGCGAGACTGGTTCTGGCACCGGGGGCGGTCCTAGCGGCGGCGCGCCGGGCGGCGGCAACGGTGGGGGAGTTGGATTTGTCCCCGGGGGAACAGGCGGGGGTGGCGGTGGAGGAGGTTACTACGGTGGTGGCGGCGGAAGCCGGACAAAAGGTGCTGGTGGCGGCTCCGGCTATGTAACTGGCAGCGGCACCTTGAACACAACCGGTAACCGGGCGGCCATCGCCAACTCTGGGGACAGCGACTATCCAGGTGGTATTGGCAATGGTGGGGCTGGTACGACGGGCAGTGGCAACGCCGGGCAGGATGGCTATGTCTACATCGCTTGGTCCTAGTCTTTCGCCCGCTGCAGACTGACCGCCCAGCGGTCGCGCACCGCGGCTGAAGGGAAGGCATCGTTCCTAACGTAAGTCATAGTACCTAGGTGTGGCATTGCTGCGGTGCCGGAGAAGACGATGTAGTCGGGCGTCAGCATCGCGTCCAGTTGCCGACGATCGGGCTCGCTGTGGTATTCGAAGTGTACGGCCTTCGGTGCATAGACCGCGAGCAAGTCGCGCAGGATCGGTACTTCGCAGCCCTCTGTGTCGATCTTCAAGACATCAATGTCCTTGATCCCAATTTCTGCAAGTTGGTCAGTAGCTTTGCGGATCTGTACGGTGGCGGTCTGGTCAGTGTTGTAGGGTGCGCCAGCGAATACAGAGTTGGTGGAATGTGTTTGAGCGCCGATGAACAACTCGGCAGTCTGGTCGGCCTCATGCAGCCCGACGTTGAACAGACGTACGGTGTCAATGCCGGCCGTATTCGCGACTGCAATCTCAAAGCTCTGCAGGTGGGGCTCGAAAGAGAATACGGTAGCCTTCGGATAGACATCGGCGAAGAACACTGCGGCCGCGCCGAAACTACCACCCGCGTCAACGACGACACGGACATTTTCCAGAAACGGAATCTTCGGATAGACCCGCCCGGTTAATATTTCCTCGATCTCGGTGCGGGTACGGGCCTCGTAGAGAAACGGGAAGGTGCCTCTCCGAAGCTTAACCGTCACGCTCGCAATCTCGACAGGCATAGCGACCTCCTCGTCGGTTGGAATCCTGCCCGCAGGGCTTGGTTAACCGCAAGTAGAAATTGCACCTGAGTTTGTACCTTTAGAAAGAGCCTCATCGATCAAGCATAGGAGCTTTCCATGCGTGACCTTTTCGCTGCCGCCTTCGGGGCGGCTTTTTTGTTGCCTGGCCCGGCCTCTGCGCTGGATCTCCTCTGCTATCCGCGGGGGGCCATGGTCGAGAGCCTGGAGGCCAGTCATGGCGAGACGCCTGCCTTTGCCGGCGTCACTAGTGCCGGGTCTCTCTTCGAGGTGCTGGTGAGCCCTGACGGTTCTTTCACGGCCCTTGTCACCTTTCCAGACGGGCTCACCTGTCCTATCGCGATGGGCGAGGGGTGGCGGCACCATCCCGAGACCTCTGTCGATCCGGCGGCCTGAGATGCCGGAGGATCTTGTCGCCCGCGAGCAGGCGGCGATTGCAAATCAAAAGATCGACTATCACGAAGACCGCTGCAGCGAGCGTTGGCGGGAGGCGCGCGACGAAATGAAGGAGCTGCGCCAGCGCATCTTCGAGACCCGTGTCGCGATGGAGCAGGGACACCGCCGGCTGACCGGCTGGATTATCTGCGGCCAGGGCAGCGTGATCCTACTGCTCGCCGGCATTCTGCTGACTCAGTCTCTCTAGCGTCCCGAGACGCGCTGGCAGGTCGATTCGGCGGCCGGCTGCATCCCCTACCAGAACTCAAGGAAACGGAGTGACCATGTTTACCGCTTATGACAAAGCGGCGGCGGCCGCAATTGGCACCGCCCTCACGACGGTTGTTGCCGCCCTCACGACGCTCGATCCCGAAGTGGTCGGCGCCATCGGCACCTTGGTGACCACGGGCCTCGTCTGGCTCATCCCGAACAAGAAGAGGGCGGGGCAATGAGGATTTTGGCGCGCAGACTTCATGGCGCACTCGGAGCCTGCGCCTGCGCTCTGCTGCTCGCCGGCTGCAGCACCTTCGGGCCGACCGGTCAGCAATCCCTCGACATGAACGACCGCGCGGAGGGGACCGAGGCCAGCTACAGCCCCTTCAACTGGTCACCCCCGAACTATGCGGGCATGACTGCTGGACGCATCATCTACCCGGGGGCCGAGGGCCGCCCGCCGGTGGTGGCCGAATGGATCTCCGGCAAGGAGGCGGAGAGCGCGACCATCACCTTCGCGACACCGGATGGAAACCTCATCACCTACAGCGCCGATGGTCTGAGAGCCTTCGAGGGCCAGTTGGCCCGGGCCGAGGTCGAACGCGCCCTGGCAAGCCAGCTCGGGGACCTCTGGAAGACGATCACCCCGGAGTTCAAGGCCGGCCTGGTCGATGCCCTCTGCCTCTACGTGACCAAGGGGCTCTGCAGCTAAGTGCCCGGCCAGCCCCTGATTTCCAGCCTTCACCAGCGAAAAGACCGGCGAGGTGAACTTTCAGCTTGCACCCGCCCCATGCAAGACGCTAGGAAATCAGCCCGTTTCCGGGTGAGGACAGGTGGCCGAGTGGCTGAAGGCGGCGGCTTGCTAAGCCGTTAGACGGGGTAACTCGTCTCGAGGGTTCGAATCCCTCCCTGTCCGCCATTTCTATCTTAGGGCCTTTATTTTTCAAGAGGTTAGAGGTTTGATTGTCTAACCTATTTTGTAGGTTAGACATTTTCTGTTCGTGCGCCGTTCCCCTGTAGCTTCGCCAGGGCGTCTTGTGCCATACGCTTCTGGCTGGCCTTTCGGGTGTAGCGCTCAACCTCTTTCAGGCTCTTGTGGCCGGTGATCGCCATGATCTGGTGCCCGGTGGCGCCGGCCTCCGCCAGACGTCCCGCTGCCAGATGGCGCAAGCCGTGGCTCGTACATTCGGGCAGGCCCGCCATATCGCACCAGTCGCGCACGCGATTGCCGAACGACGCCGCCGACTTAAACGGCCTGTTGTGGGCGTTGAGGATGAAGGTCAGGTTGGTGCGCGGCGTGTCGGCCAAGAGCGCTGCCAGCTCGGGATGCAGCGGAATCTCCAGCCGCGTCTTGCCCCGGCTTTTTTGTTGAGTGACCGAGATCCAGCCGTCGCTGACGTGCTGCCAGCCCATCCTGTGGGCGTCGGAGCGCCGCTGCCCCGTGAACAGCATCAGCGCCATTGCCAGGCGCGCCATGGAGCCTACTGGGTGCGTGGCCTCGTACTTCTGGACGTCGGCCTCGGACCACACATAGAACCCGCCCTTCGGGGCCTTCATTGGCTTGATGCCCGCAGTCGGATCGTCCTTCCGCCAGTCCATCGCGAGAGCAAACTTCATCAGGATCGAGATGAGCTTCAGCAGATTGTTGGCTGCACTCGGCGTGTTGGCCTTCTTCGCCAGGATCGCCTTCACGTGTGGGCGCTGCAGGTTCTTGACGCTCTTGTCACCATGCTCCGCCCGGAAGCGCTCCAGGATATTGCGATAGGTTTGCTTCGTGCTGTCGGCGAGCTGCTGGTATTCGGTAGAGCCGTAGTAGGCGGCGATCAGCGCCGATAGGCTGCCCGGGGCCGCTCTACCTTGACCCGGTTGGAGCTTGGGCGCGGCCTTGCCTGCCATGCAGGCCTGGTACTCCGCCATGAAGGCGTCAGACCACAGCTCAGTCTTGAAGTAGTAGCCGGCCTGCCCCTTGCGCCGGAAGCGATACCGTGTCTTGCCGTGGCGGTCCCGGAAAGCCGAGACGAATTTAGGTAACCGGCGCCGCTTCATTGGCTAGAACCTCGTCCCATTCGTTTTGGCTCTCCCCATGCCCCATGCTTGGTGCTGGCGCGCCGGCAATGACCGCTATCTTGCCATCGCAGTGGATTTCAATGCGAGCCACATTTAGGCCGGCCTTGCGCGCACCCTTGAGAGCGCGGCTTACGTCAGCTTCGCGAAAGGTGGCGCGGCGGTTCATAACCCACGCCGTCCCGCGGCGGGCCCGGCGGCGCGGGCAGAGTGGCCACCGGTATGAGCACAGTCGAGGTGACCGGCTGATGTCCTGGCCGTTACGAGTAATGGCCAGCTAAGTATGAAACGCTCACGCCTCGGCGGAAAATCGTGTTCTTCGTGCATCCTGCACTAATACCTCCAGGCCAATAATCTTGGCGGAGAACTACCATCTGGGCTTTCCATGTCCTTGTCAGGCACGCGCGCTGACTGATGTTACCTCAATTGCAGAAGGGTGGGTTCTAACCAAGAAAGTGTGATCAGTTCCGCATCGCATCTGCGAAGAATAGAGTCGGCCCATTAACAGAAGGTTTATCAGGTACAAGATCTAGGGTTCCGGCGGCCATCCGGCGCGATGTATAGTAGGATGGTGCTTTCCTAACCGCTTCGGTTGGGATAAACTATCTCCTTGATAGGTGCATTCAAAGCGCTTAGGTTTCTGATGCCTGCTGTCTTGCGGTTTAAGGGGCTGCGGGTCGTCATATACCCGAACGATCACAGCCCGCCTCACGTCCACATTGTAGGCGGTCGCCGGTGGGCCAAGTTCTTCCTGAACTGTTGGGCAGGTCCGGTTGAGCTGCATGAACAGCAGGGGTTCCGGCAGGGGGAGCTAAAGAGCATCGCGCGGGTGCTCAACGAGAACTTGGCGCTGCTCTGCGAGGAATGGAGGAAGATACATGGTGAGCCGTGAGGAATACGAGCTGGCGACCGCTCGCGGTAAGCTTGCGCAGGAGACGGAGCCCCGCGCGGTAGAGGCCTACTATGACCGCAAGAGCGGGCGCATGGTGCTGGAGCTGGCGAACCGGACCGGCCTCATGTTCTCGCCCAAGGACGCGCAAGGCCTCGAGAAGGCGACGCCCAAGGACCTCGAGCTAGTCGAGCTGTGCATGGGCGGCCGAGGCCTTCACTTCCCGACGTTGGACGTGGACTTGTTGGTGCCGGCCTTGGTCGAAGGGGTCTTCGGGTCGCGGCGGTGGATGGCGGCGAGGCTCGGCCAGGTCGGCGGCCAGGCGAAGAGCTCAGCAAAGGCCAAGTCGAGCCGGGAGAATGGCAAGCTCGGCGGGCGGCCGCGGAAGTCCGGACGGAACCCGGTTGTTAGTCGGACCTTCCACGGTGGCAATGCTCCCTTGGAAGCCATTCTGTCGGGACGCGCGGTCGTGAATGTAGCCGCCAAGAAGGCGGCTCCGACTATGCGCAAGCGCGCGGCGAAGGCCGCCGCAAAGCGAAAGGCGACAACCCAGAAGGTCGCCATCCCGAAGAAACGCTAGGCTGCAAAGAAGCCGAAGAGGGAAGGGGCGGCCGATATGTCGTGCAATTCAGGATTTGTGCGACAGGTCGGCTGTCGAAAACCACACTTCTGGGAATATCGCTACCGCCGTTTCGTCGGGCCTTCGATCGCCTGTCAGCCATAGCGACCGAACAGCCCGCGCTTCGGGAATGCTCGGCGCTCTTGTGTATTGATTGGTGTCCGATGCACCGACGCAGGGAATGAACCACGCCGGCATCAAAGGCCGGACTGCAAAGGCGGATTCTGCGCGCGTGACCAGAACGGCAATGCCGATCCCCTCGACAGGTTGCCAAGGGAAGATCATACGCCCGCCCGGCTTCAGCGCCTTCAGCCACGTGACCGGCGGCACGACAACGCCGGCATTGACGTAAATCAGATCCGACGCCGGCGGCGGCAAGGCGGTCGCATCGCCGTGCGTCAGTGAAACGCCCTCAAAAGGTTCGAGGTTTTCTCGCGCTCGTCGGGCGAGATTCTCCTCAATCTCGAAAGCATGGACGCTCCCGCGCGGCAATGCCAGCATCGACAGGAGCGCCGTATAGTAGCCTGTCCCCGCACCAACATGGCAAGTCGTGTCGCCCGCCTTCGGGGCGGCAGCGCCGAGCCAACTCGCATGCAGGAAAGGCTCACCGTTGTTGATGCCCTTTCCGGCGTCGAGGGCCACAAGAACATTCTGATAGACGTAGATCGGATCGGCGCTCGGCGTTTCGAGATAGCGGCGGTTCACCATGATCTGCCACGGTCCCGGCCCCAAGAACGCCTCACGCGGGACCAGATCAAAAATGCGCTCAAAGCGTTCTTCGGTTGAATTGCTGGCCGTCGCCATCATCTTCGCATGGAAGCTGCGCACCTCATCCAAGGAGGCATGGGCGTTTCTAGTCATGGTCTCACGTCATCTTTCGTCGCAAAATTCCCGAAACCAACAAAAGGAAAACGGCCCGCGATAGAGCGGGCCGTCCAGACTGCTGACAAACCCCGTCGATTTTCGACGGGGTTTTCTTTTTTGGTGGATTGTTTGTGCCTTGAGAACGGGGTTTTGAGCCCGCTCAGGCGGGTTTGGTGGCTTTGGGTGTTAGGGCGATGGCGATTTTCTTGATGTTCTGGGCGGCGGCGGCAAGCAGGCACTGGCTGGAGACGGCGACGAGGCCGCGGAAGCGGGCATAGCGATGGCCGAAGAGCTGCTTGGCATCGGCAAAGGACCGCTCCACCGTCTCCTTGCGCCGTTTGTAGAGGCTTTTGCCCCAGTCGGTCAGGCGATAGCTGTCGGCGCGCTCGCGCGCGTCGGCCCAGACGTGGCGCGTGATGGTGCGCTTTGCCTTGGCATTGGTGGTGCAGGAGGCGAGCAGCGGACAGCTGCGACAGATCGCCGGATCGCTGTGGTAATGGCGATAGCCTGAGCGGTCGGTGGTGGCATAGGCGAGCAGCTGGCCCTGCGGGCAGCGGTAGCCGTCCTGATCGCGCTCGTAAACGAAGTCGTTCCTGCTCATCATGCCGGGCTTGGGCGGTGTTGGCCGGCTGTAGCCGGTGACGCCCAGGATGGCGCGCTCCTCCAGCCCTTGGGCGATGCCCGCCGTGGCATAGCCGGCATCAAGCCCGACGGCGCGCACATCGAGGTCGAAGCGGCGGCGCTGCCGATCGAGGCGCGTCAGGTAGACAATCGAGTCATGCACGTTGGCCGGCGTCGCAAAGCTGTCGGTAATGATGCCGCAGCGGCCGTCCACCGTGCGGTGATCCAGGTAGAAGAAACCCTTCGGCTTGCCGTCGCGCACCATGTAGCCGCTGTCCGGGTCGCTGCGCGAGATCTTGGTCTCTTTGCTCGCCGGCTCGCGCTCCTTGGCCTTCAGCGGCTTCTTACCGTGGGCGGCGCGGTCTTTCTCCACAGCCCGATCCAGCGCCTCCCAATAGTCGGCGCGCGACTTGGCCGCCACGGCCTTGTCGTAGCGGTTCTTGTTGGCGTTGGCTTTCAAATGGGTGGAGTCGGTGTAGAGCACCGTGCCGTCGACCAGGCCATGCCCGATCGCCTGCTCGACAATGGCGTCGAAGATGTCCTGCGCCACGCTGGTGTCGGTGTAGCGCCGCCGCCGGTTCTGGCTCAGGGTCGAAGCATCGAACACCGGCTCCGTCAGCCGCAGCCCCAAAAACCAGCGATAGGCAACGTTCACCGTGATCTCGCGCACCAGCTGGCGCTCCGAGCGGACGCCGAACAGGTAGCCGATGAACAGCGCCTTGAACATGACCACCGGATCGAGTGCAGGGCGCCCGTTATCGGCGCAGTACAACCCCGCAACCCGGTCATGAATGAACGAAAAGTCGACCACCGCATCGATCTTGCGAAGCAGGTGATCCGGCGGAACCAGGCTCTCGAGGGTCACCATCTCGAGCACGGTTTGCTGCGGCGTCGGTTTCCTCAACATAACCCAATGAATCACAAAGGCCCCGCTCCCGCGAGGCCTTTGTCAGCAGTCTGAACGGCCCGCGATAGAGCGGGCCGTCTTCTTCTTGGAGTGTGCAAAGTTACGCTGCGAAAACCACCGCAACCTTACCCGCTGCGCTCTGCCGGCCCGTCGATTTCACCCTGATTTCGACATTGTTTCCCAGGGCCGCCAAGCCTTCTAGCAGCTTAGCCTGGCTGATCCCCCGGAACTGACCACGAAGCATTTGCGAAACCTTTGCCTGGGTTAGACCCATAATCTTGGCGGCTTGCTGCTGCGTGAGACCACGTGCCTTGATGCAATCTCCAATGCGCATGACGAGTTGTGCCTTTATCTGCATCTCTTCGGCGTCAGGGCCGCCGACAATCTCGTATACGCTGCGAACTCGTTCCTTAGGCGCTACCTTTCTCTTGTTGGGCGATGTTGGCATTGCTAAAACTCCCGCGCGTTCCCTTGCTAGTGACGGGCCGCATTTTTTCATCAGCTTTGTGTCCCGCCAGTCGAAGAGCCTCTTTGAGGCGTTTCTTGATAAGGTCCATATCCTGCTTTGGCGTGCTGATGCCACGCTTTGACTTCTTCTGGAAGACGTGTAGGACGTAGACCATGTTTGCAATTCTGACAGTGTAGACGGCTCTATAGGTGGCTCCTCGTCCACGGGAAACCACCTACAAAACCCCGGCCCCGCCAAAGCCCGTTAGGACCTTTGCGGTCTCGGCCTTTCGGCCCCATTGAGCCTGCTCTAGAGCATACTGAAATGCATCCTGTGCGCTCTGCGGCAAGTTCTGAAAGTCCTTCAACGAGGACCCTAGAAACTCAATCTGTTTGCGCCGTATCGTCATGGATATCTTATACTCAAAGAGATATAGACTGGCAAGATGAAATATTCCTAAACAGGAATAGGTAAGGCCCGCATTCGCGAGTCTGGCCGGAGAGCTATTCGGCGGTCTCGGCCTTGGCCGCGGCAGAGAAGGACAGCAGGAAATCGGCGGCGGCGGTCGCCTTGCTGGCGGCGGTGAAGATGGCCCGCTTGTCGGACTTCAGCAGCTTAAGCCAGGACTGGATATAGCCAGCGTGGCGAAGCTCGCCCTGAATGCCAAGGGCGGCGCAGACAAAGGCGCAGGTCAGCTCGGCGACCAGCTCCTCGGCTGCATAGGCCTGATCTCCGAAGCTGCCGGAGAAGTCGCGATCCAGGCGGCTCTTGTGCCGGTTCACGGCAGCGTTTGTCATCGCCACGATGTAGCCGGAAATGGTCAGCCGCTCCCGGTCGGCGGCCTCCTTCAATCGCGCCTTCTGCTCGGGCGATAACCGGACTCCGATTCTGGTTCTTGGCATGGCCGCTCCCTTACCTGGTTGGCCTCAGCACCGGCCCCAGAGGGGTCGGTAAGCTACCCGCCTGGCGCCGCTTCCTGCGGCGATCTGGGCGGTCTGGCCGGCTGTCCCTGCGGGGCGGCCGGCCTGGCGTTTTGTCCGGACAAAATGCGTATCCTGCCCCACACTGAGCTTG